>JAYUUB010000210.1:0-70502 GCA_043755175.1 Polyangiaceae bacterium
CAAGAGAGCAGGGCGCTCGCGCAGATCGAGCAGCAGATCGTGAAGCAGGTGTTGAAGAGCCTGCGTGATCTCTCCGAGAGCGAGCCGGACAAATACAAAGAGTTCTGGCGGCTGTTCGGCAAGGTCTTCAAAGAGGGAATGACCCTCGACTTCAAGAACAAAGACGCCATCGCCGAGCTCTGTCGCTTCGAGACGATGAAGAAGCCCGAGGGAGAGCTCAGCTCGCTCAAGGCGTACGTCGAGGCAATGCCCGAAGGGCAGACCGACATCTATTACCTCACCGGAATGAACCGACGCGCCATCGAGACGAGCCCTCACGTCGAGGCGTTCCGGAAAAAGGGCTACGACGTGCTGTTTTTGACCGATCCGATCGACGAATGGGTCGTGCAGGCGCTCACCGAATACGACAAGCACAAGCTCAAGAGCGTGACCCACGGCGATCTCGATCTAGGCGAAGAAGCGACCAAGGACGACGAGCTCGGCGAGAAAGATCCCACCGAAGCACTCGCAGCCCTCCGCGACGCGCTGGGAGACCGCGTGCGCGAGGTTCGCTTCTCGAAGCGGCTCACCGACAGCGCCAGCTGCCTGGTCTCGGAGGAAGGCGATCCAGGCGCGAACATGGAGCGGATCATGCGAATGATCGACGACCGCGCGCAGGAGAAGAAGCGCATTCTCGAGGTCAATCCGAAGCATGTCATCGTGAAGAACATCGCGCTCCTCGCCACCAAAGAAGACGCGAAAGCGAAGGTGAAAGAATACTGCGAGATGCTCTTCGATCAGGCGCTACTGGCCGAGGGCGTCATCGAAGACCCCGCGAAGCTCGTGAAGCGAATTCAAGACCTGCTCACGCAGGCGACGAACGCGGCGATGACGGCCGGCGGATGAACAAGGCGTTCACGAAGGAGAGCGACGGCGACACCGACAAGGATCCGCTCGAGGACGCTCCGCGACCGAAAGGCACCCAGCACATCACCGCGGAGGGCCACCGGGCCCTTCAGATGGAGCTGAAGAAGCTCTGGGAGGTCGACCGTCCGAAGATCACCGACGAGGTGTCGACCGCGGCAGCTCAAGGCGATCGAAGCGAGAATGCCGAATACATTTACGGCAAGAAGAAGCTGCGAGAAATCGATCGACGCATTCGCTTTCTCACGAAGCGTCTCGACGTCGTCACAGTCGTCACACCCGCCAAATCACAGCTCGGCAAAGTCTTCTTCGGGGCGTGGTTCACGATCGAAGACGAAGAGGGCAAAGAGATGACCTATCGAGTCGTCGGCACCGACGAGATCGATCTCGCCGCGCGGAAGATCAGCGTCGCTTCGCCGGTCGCGCAGGCACTCCTCGGCAAAGCCGAGGGGGAGGTCGCGTTGATTCAACGCCCGAAAGGACCGACCGAAGTCACCATCGTGAAGGTCTGGTACGAATAGCCCCGCGCGGCGGCCCTTCACGTTTGCGGAAAGGCTTGCCGCACAGCCAATCGACCGCTACGCGCGGTGTCGTGCAAAGAAGTCTGGTCTCTCGCTCGGGTCCGCTGGCAAGCGCGGTCCGGCCCATGCTCGAGCACGTCGAAGGCCGGTCGACTTCACCGGGCGGAGCGGCTTCGGTCGAAGCATCGGCGGTGCTCGCTCGGTTGCTCGATCTGCGAGGCAGCGTCGAGCTCGCGCGCGCGCTCTCGACGATCGAGCGGCGCGCCCGAGCCGACGCTAGCGTCGTGGCCGACGACGGAACGGCCAGGAGGCTTCGCGAGCTCGTTCGAGACGAAGTGAGCGGCCTTCGGGCTCAGACGGAGCGCACTTGCCAGCGTTGGGTGACGAAGCTCCCCGACGAGCTCTGCGAGCTCTCGACGCTGATCTCCTCAGCCACGAACGGGCCGTCCCCACGCGCGATTGCTTCGGTGGCCGAGACGATTTGGGCGCCGCTCGCCGATGAAGCGTCGCGTGAGCTGACACATCTGCGTCATCAGTTCCGAGCACTGCGCAAGGAGCTGGGCCCCGACATCGCGGCTCTCAGCCCGAGCGCGGCGCGCCTCGAGCGACTCGACTCACTCCTCGGAACGGCGACCGAAGCCGGCGTCGACGGTCGAATCGCGCGAATGATTCCAGCGACCAAGATCATCTTCACACGCGCTCTCGGCGCCGCGATGGAAGCGCTTCCGCGAGACGCCGAACCCGCCGCGCTCAGGTCTTGGTTGTCGGCACGCGGCCCGATTCGTGGTGCCGTCATGTCGCTCGAGAAGGTCGTGATGGGAGCGCTCGACTTCGAGGCCGACCGTCTGCACGCATTGGTCGAGGCAGCGTCTCGCGGATGACGCGCGCCGCCGTTCTCCTCGCAGGCGCGATCGGGCTCGCGTTGGTCGCGCGCGCTGCGATGTTCTATCGCGGGGTCGATCCCCTCGCCTACCCCCTGGTGATCCTCATCGGCATCGGGCTGGTGCTCGGGGTAATCGAGCTCTTGACCCGCGCGAGCTTCGTCGCCTCGCTCGCCCGCGCGATCGATTCGCTTGCGTCCTCGCCGACGCGTGCCGACGTCGACGCCTGCCCGTCGGCGCTTCGAACGCTCCTCGGTGCGCGCCTCGTGGGAATGCCCTCGAGCGTGGGCGCCGCGGTGTTCACGCCGTACCTCCTGGGCTTGCTCGTGATGCTCGGACTGCTCGGCACGTTCATGGGGCTCTTCGAGACGCTGCGTGGCGCGCGCGAGGCGCTGACGGCGAGCGGAGACGTGACGGCGCTTCGCGAGGGCTTGGCAGCACCAATGAAGGGCTTGTCGCGAGCCTTTGGTACCTCCGCTGCAGGTGTATCTGCATCTGCGATGCTCGGCCTCGCCGCCGTCTTCGTGCGCCGCGCCGAGAGCCGCGTCACCGCGAAGCTCGCCTCGCTCGCTTCTGGCTCGCTCTTCCCGCTCACTCTCGCCGGACGTCAGATCGCAGCCCTCGAGGCGCTCGTCGAGAACCGCGACGCCCTCCCACGCGCAGCCAAAGCGATGGAGAAGGCGAGCCTCCGCCTCCAGGCCCTCGAGAAATCGCTCGTGCTCCAGCAATCGGAGGCAAGCTCGGCGGCGGCGCTCGCCTTTCAGAGCGCGGCGACCGAGATACGCACCGACGTTCGCGCAGGCGTCGCGCTCGCCGCCGAGGCCGTGGCTCCGTTGCTCGATCGTGCGGTATCGCGCGCTTCCGAGGTCGCGAGCGCCGAGCTCAGCGCGTGGTCACGCAAGCTCGATGGAGACGCCGACGCTCGTCGAGCCGAGGAGCGAGCCCATCGTGACGAGCTTGCTCGGGTCGCCGCCGCGGGGCTCGGGGCGATGGCCGCCGTCGAGCGCGAGCGACTGAGTGAGCTCGACCAGAGCCTGGGAAAGGTCGTCGCCCGCGTCACCGATTCGCTCACGAGCCTCACCGAGCGGGAAGAGGCTACGGCGCTGGCTCTCACGACCCGTATCGGCGAGGTGATCGTCGGGGTCGAGAGGGCTCAAAAGCGTGCAGACGAGCGCGAGACGAAGCGACTCGAGGCCGTCGGCGACGCTGCTACGCGCATGATCGTCGAGCTGGAGCGCGCGGTGAAGCGCACCCACGAGCGCGACGGCGAGCGCCTCGCGTTGGTGGCCGACGCTGCGACGCAAATGACGCTCGAGATCGAGCGAGCCCAGGAGCGGGCAGACGAGCGTGACGCGAAGCGCCTCCTCGCGATCGGTGAATCGGCGACGCGAATCGCGGTCGAGATGACGGCCGTGCAGAAGCGCGTAGACGAGCGGGACGCCGAAAGGCTCGGCGCTCTCGGCGAGGCTGCCACGCGAATGGTGGTCGAGATCGATCGAGCCTCCAAACGCGCCGACGAGCGCGACGTCGAACGACTCCTCGTCGTCGGCGATGTCACCGCTCGAATCGAGGCACGCGCGAAAGATTTCTCGGAGACGATGGCGGCGCACGCAGAGCGCGTCGTGGTGCTCGATGCGGCGCGTGCCGAGGCCGCTCATGCGGTGCTCGGTTCGATCGACGAGAAGCTCGATCATCACCTCGCGGCGCTCGGCGCAAGCCTCGCGGGGCCCCTCACCGAAGCTGCCAGAGCCACACAAGCGGGCCCCGAAGCAGTCGCACGCCTGGTCGAGGCCGAGCGCGACCGTCTGGCAATGCGTGAGAGCTCCGATCGAGACCGCGACGCTCGGTTCGATGCGCTGCTCTCGAGCCTCGACTCGGTTTCGAGCGCGCTCGTCTCGCGGTCGGCCGAGCAGGCCGAGCGCCTCGCCGACTTCGATTCTCGCCTCGGCCGAGAGCGCGATGCGACGGCCCTCGTGCTCGCCGAGAAGCTCTCCGCGCACGCGCAAGGGGTTGGAGAGAGCCTCCAAGCCACGGCGAGCATGGTGCGCGATGCGGTCGGCTTGGTACATGCCGGCGGCACCGAAATGACCGCCGTGGCCGAGATGTTCACCGGAGCCGTCGACCGCTATTGCGGTGCGAGCGAGAAGTGGCTCGACAGCCTCTCGACCATCGAAGCCGCCGTGGAGAAGAAGGGCCAAGGAGGCGAGCCCGTCGATCTGCTCGGCGCCTATCTCGACCAGACACGCGAGGTGTTCGATCACTCGCTCGCCTTTCAGCGCGAGCTGTTCACCGAGCTCCGTGCGCTGCGCGCGAGGACCAGCGAGTGATCGACTCCCCCGAAGAGGAGACTCTCCAGGCCACCCCGGTCTGGGCGGTTTTCGGCGACCTGATGGCCTGTCTGTTCGGCCTCTTCGTTTTGTTCTTCGTATGGGCGATCGCGTTCCAGGTCGATCTGAGTCGCGATCTCGATGCGGAACGAAAGACGCGTGCCGACGAAGCGGCTCGGCACGCCGCCGAGAGCGCGCGTCTCGCGGCGCTCGAGAGCGCGCTCGCCGGCCCGCTCGCCGAAGGTCGCATCACGCTCGTCGACGGAAAGATCGGCATTCGAGGGAGCGTGCTCTTCGACCTGAAATCGGCTGACTTGGAGCCCGAAGGCGCTGCGCTCTTGATTCACCTCGCGAAGCCGCTGCGCGTCTATCTCGAGCAACACGACGAGACAATCATGATCTCGGGGTTCACCGACAGCTCGCCGCTGAATGGCTCGGGGCCGGGATACAAAGACAACTGGGAGCTCTCTGCCCAGCGCGCGCTGACCGTCACGCGCGCGCTCACGCGAGCAGGCGTACCCGAAGACGCGATGTTCGCCGCCGGCTTCGGTGAAACTCATCCCGTCGCCCCCAACGATACGCCTGAGAATCGGGCCAAGAACCGTCGCGTGGAGATTGCGCCGATCCCCAAGCAACGAAAGCCGGAGCCGTGAGCGCACTCGAGGCTCGCCTCGACGCGCTCGCTCGACGTGGCGCGGTTCGATTCGATCCGGAGGGCTTTCGCTTCATTTCACGACTCATCGAAGGTGGGCTCGAAATGCGTGCGAGCCTCCGCGTCGAAAAGCTCGAACAGGATCACGCTGAAGCCGGACGCGAGGCAGAAGCGCTCCTCGCGAGGCTGAAGCTCTTCGAAGCGCGTATCGGCGCCGATCTGACGAGAGCGATCGATGAAGGTGATTACCGCGTCGCACGTCGCCTCGCGATCGTGGCACTCGGTCACGTCGAAGCCGACGCGCGCTCCGCCGTCCCGCGCTGGGCTCTTTCGATCGCCGCCAAAGCGCGTACGCGTGCGGTGCGGCTCCCGAGAGATCTCGCTCGCAGAGTCGATGCATTCGTCGACCAGCCGCCCTCGGCGAGAGGAGTCGACGGAGAGATTCGCGCGCTCGCCGCCGAAGTCTCGCGCGCGCTCTTCGACGACTCGATCGCGAGCACGCGCGCGACGATCGCCGTCGCTCGCGCAACCGACAACGTGCCCGAGAGCGCGGGGCCCTACAACACACAAGCACTCGCAGCTCAGGCGCTCGGCGCGCTGGCCAATCTGTCGCCGAGCTATCTCCGTGCCTACGTCGCGACCCTCGACGATCTGTCGGCGCTCGAGCCGCTCGCGGTCATCGATTCGAAGTCGCAGCCACCCTCGCGACGCAGGCGTGGCTGATTGGCCGAAGAGCAGCGCCTCTCACCGCAAAGAGAGGCGCTGAAGACGACTGCTCAGGGAGAAGACGGGACGTTGGTGTACGCCGCGTACGCTCGGCATTGCTGGGCGCGGAGCGACGGACAAGGAGGCAGCGGAGTCGAGGATGAAACCGCTTGGAGAACCGGCAAAACGACGCTCGATGGATGCGTCGCGTCGTGCGCGATGTCGTACGAGACCGTTCCCGGGAAGGTCTTCAGACCGAACTGCCAAGCAGCGCGGCTGTCGCCAGGCGTGTCGACCGAGACGCGAATGCGCGACCCCGCCCTGAACACGTGACTGAACCCCGCGATACCGACGCGTGCCGGAGTCCACTGATGGGGAACGAGCAAGGCCTCGTCGCCTTGTCGATAAGTATGCTCCGGCCAGAGCTCGGTCGCGCTTTGGGCGAGCTTGCGGAGGCTCGCGCGAAGCCAACCGCTCTGGACGTAGCGTTCCTGTCCGTCGGGGCGCACCTCGGTGAGATTCACCTCGAGATCGGCGTCGTCGACCTGTGAGCGAATCCACAGATCGACGCTCCCGGACCCGAGCATGACCATGTCGCTCGCGAGCGGCGCCGATTCGAACACCACGTCGGCCCCTGCGGGCAGGGCTTTCCAATCGTAGTCGGGAAGCGGATCCCACACGTTCCCATTGGGCGCCAGGATCCCCCGGTGCCCGGCATCGGGATCGAGGGTGAAGCTCGATCCGGCGGCGACATCGACCGGCGGCGTCGCCTTGAGCGAGCCGTCGGTCTGGAAATAGAATCGCGTCGGCGTCGTCGCTGCAGGGGGCCAGGCATCGAAATGCATCTCGGTCGTCCCGATGGGCGCACCGACGTTGCTCGTCGTTCCGCCATTCTCGAAGATCGCTCGAAGCGGCTGCTCGGCCTCGTACGCGGTCTTCGCTTCTTGCCATGTCGCATAGCCCGCGAAACGATCGGGCGGGATTTGAAGAGCGACTTTGAAGGTCTTCTGAAATAGGAGCGGCGCGAGATTGCGGACCTGGTCACTGATGACCGGCACCTTGTGCGCGACGTAAATATCGAGAAAGGCCTTCCACTCGACGAGGACCTGGGGCGCGAACCCATCGATGTGGACACCGTTGTAGACGGTGAATCGCGTCAGCGGCGACGACTTGAACTGGTCGAGCAACGTGAAGAAGAAGGGCCCCGTCTGCTCGTCTTCAAATGCCCCCGCGAGAAAGACGGGGACGTCGATCTCGTGAACGAAGTTGGTGGGATCGAGCGGCAACGCGACATCGTCGGTGTAGTACGGGGTCGCCTTGGCCTTTGCGATGACATCGACTTTTTGCCCGTGGAGGAGCTGGTTTTCTTCACAGATCTTGTCGCCGCCATCGACCCGCGGTTTTTCCCAGCCTTGGCCGTAAGGATCGGCCTTGTCGACGACTTGCGTGATCCACGACAGCGCGAATCCGTCGTTGAAGATGCCGCCGGGACGGCCAGTGGAATACGTCCCGCCAATGACCGACAGTGGCGTGATGGCGGCGAGGCTCGGCGGGTGCGTCTTCGCGACGAACAGTTGAGAGATTCCGGGGTACGAGAGCCCGGTCATTCCGACGCGATGGCCATCGACCCAGCTCTGTGCCGCGACGGTCTCGACGATGTCGTATCCATCGAGGAGCTGTAGCTCCTCGAAGTAGTCGTACGCTCCACCGGAGCAGCCCGTGCCGCGCATGTTCACGCCGACCGTCGCATAACCCATCAAGGCGGCGACGAGCGCGCTCCCGTCGGTCGGTGCGTCGCACAACACCGGAAGGTCGTCGCACAGCGCTCCGAAGTTGCCGAGCGGCGCACCAGGCTTCGAGGGATCGTATCCCGAATAATTGATGACGGTCGGATAGGGGCCCTTGTCGGCAGGCCCCGGGAAAGTGACATAGGCCGAGAGCTGCGTGCCGTCGCGCGTGGTGATGTAGTTGAATCCCGGCACGAGCTTCTGACCTGCGTAGAAATCGGCCGTCGGCAAGCTGTCAGGCACGCCCATGACGTGAATCGGCTCGTGTGTCTGGGGCGGAGACAGCTCGGGCGCGACGACCGCGTAATCACCGGGCGGGACTTGCCGGAAGATGAAGCTCCCGAGCTTGTCACTGGTGGCCGATGCGACCACCGTTCCGTCGGGCTTGCGCACTTCGAGCTTCGTCGAAGCGGGCGACTTCCACACGTCGATTTGCTCGACGCTGCCGCGCACGCTGAAGCTCGACGCTCCATTGCCGCCGCTGCCGCCACCGCCTCCACTGCTGCTGCTGGTGGTGGTGCTGGAGGTCGTCGGCGCCTCCTTCGCGTCGTGGCAGCCCAGCGTGAAGACGAGACCGGCAAAGACCCAAGGGAGCGGGCGCAACATCGTAAGAGCCTGCCTGCGCTCGCTCTGGGACGCAATCCTGGGCGGTGCGCAGCGAGCCGCGATCGCCCGAACCCGACGAGGCGAAGTCCGTCAGCGACACGACGCTACTTCGACTGACTCCGCTCCCTTCGCCGCAACGGGAAGAGCGGCGACTGAGGGCGACGTGCAGAAGCCGGGTCGCGTCCCGCGATCGCACCGCGCCGGAGCCGCAGCCCACCGGTCGTCGCGTCGACGGTCGACACCATATACGTCGTATCGCGGAGCCCGGTGTTCGACGGCCATGCAAAACCTAGCGTCGCCTTCGCCCTGACGAAGTTGTCAGCGACGAGAACGCCTCGGATTCGTGTTGGAGGGTGTCGTCGAGCCCATTTGCGGCCCGCCGAAGGGCTCCGAAAACGCCTGCCACGCTCGACCTCGGCGCAGGCGTCCCCTATGAACCGCCCAACACATGGTAACTTTGAGAGACCGCCTGCGACGCGCGCTTGTCCACCGTAGATTTCGTTGGATTTTGGCCATCATCGCGATGGCGGTCCACCTTCCCGAGCTTCGAGCCGGGTACATCGTAGACGACTGGTCGCATCGGTTTTTCGCTCGCGGAATGACCTATCCCGGCGGACCGCGCGGTGTGTGGGACCTCTACCGCTTCGCCGGTGGAGATGACGCCATCCATTCGGGAACCGAGACGGGCCTGTTTCCTTGGTGGACGAATCCGCACCTCAAGCTCGCGTTCTTCCGACCTGTCCCGTCGCTTCTGCGCGTCGCCGAGGAGCACTTGTTCGGGGACCACGCGATTTTCTGTCACGCCATCTCGATTGCGCTCTTCGTCGTGACGACTTTGGCGGTCTTCGAACTGTTTCGCGAATGGATCGGGGGTGGCGCCGCAAGCCTCGGCGCCTTGCTCTTCGCAGTCGACGACGCCCACGCGACGACCGTCACGTGGACCGCGGCGCGTCACTCCCTCATCGGCACGCTCTTCGTCGTGCTTTCGCTGACGGCGTTCGTTCGCGCGCGCGCGCGAAGCAAGGTGTCGATCGCAAGCGGGCTTCTGTTCTTTTTCGGGCTGGCATCGAGCGAATCGGCACTCAGCGGGCTCGCCTTTTTCATCGCTTTCGCAGTCTTCGAAGACCCTCGAACGCTCGGTGCCCGAGCCCGAGCGCTCCTTCCCGTCGGCGCAGCGACGGTAGCTTGGATGGGATTTTACAAGTCATTGGGATATGGCGCGTCAGGCTCGGCCTATTACATCGACCCATTGCAATCCCCCGCCCGGTTCGCGAGCACCGCGGTTCTGCGTGCGCCGATCTTGGCGCTCGCGCAGCTCTTCGGACCTCCTGCGGAGATCTCGGGGTTGACGCCGGCGATAGCGCCGCTGCTCGCCGCGTTCGGAGCTGTATTCTTCGTCGCATTTGCATGGCTCTCCGTGCGCCGACTGCCGAACCGTGGCCTCGTTCTCGCATTGCTCTCGGCGTTCGTTCTATCGCTCGTGCCAGCGTGCGGAGCGAACAGCGACGATCGTCTCCTGATGGTGCCGGGCATCGCGGCCTTCGGGCTCCTCGCGTTGTGGGCGCGACGAGTGGCAGCCCCACATCCTTCCCTCCTTCTTCGGGTGGCGGCAGTGACGGGCGCGCTGGTCCACCTGGTGCTCGCGCCGCTTCTCGTCCCGGTCCGCGGTCTGACGTTGGCGACGATGCTGACCGGGCTCGTGTCGCGTGGCTCGGCGAGCTTCCCCGACGACCCAAAAATTGCGCAGCAGACGCTGGTCATCCTGTCAGCGCCCGACAGCCTGTTGCCGACGGGCATGGTCGTGATGCGGCTCTTGTCGGGCCGACCCATTCCGAAGGTCGTGCGCGTTCTCTCATCGTCTGCGGCGACACCCATCACCGTGACCCGCGTCGGCGCGTCGGTGCTCGAGCTCCGGGCCGAAGGCGGAATGATGCGCGATCCGTTCGTCGGTGCCTTGCGCGACGAGATGCTCCACGCGGGTGACGTCACCGTGCTGCCCGACCTCGAGATCGAGGTCCTCGCCGTCGCTTCTGGCGGGTTCCCATCGCGCGTTCGATACTCATTCCGAGAGGGCAATCTCGACGACGGGACCCGCCGCTTCATCACTTGGCGAGACCATCGATACACCCCTCTCGACGTGCCGCCGATGGGCGCCTCAATCGAGCTGCCTGCGCTCGATTTCGGGGCCGAGATGTCTTATCGCGAGTGAGGCCCAAGCGCGGATCGTAAGCTCCGCCGAAGCTCGTGACGATCGAGCCCGAAGCGCTCGACGAGGCGTCTCGGCGTACCCACGAGGGCATGCTATGAGCGCGGTAGCATGTCCGTTCGTCTCCACGTCAACATCGATCACGTCGCCACGGTGCGCAATGCTCGAGGCACGCGCTATCCCGATCCCCTCTTCGCCGCCCACGTGTGCGAATCATCGGGAGCCGACGGCATCACGGCGCATCTTCGCGAAGACCGCCGTCACATTCGAGACGACGACGTGGAGCGTCTGCGCGCTTCGATTGCGTCTCATTTCAATCTCGAAATGGCGGCGACCGACGAGATGCGCGCCATTGCCGAGCGCATCGGCCCCGACACGGTGACGCTCGTGCCCGAGCGTCGTGAAGAGCGAACGACCGAAGGCGGCCTCGACGTGAAGGGCCAGCAGGGTCCGATCGAAGCATTCGTGGCGATGGCGAAGCGTCGTAACATTCGAACGAGCCTCTTCATCGCCCCAGACGAAGCAGCGGTGCGACTCTCGCACGCCCTCGGAGTCGAGCAGATCGAGCTTCACACCGGAGAGTTCTGTCACGCGTGCGAACCTGGCCGTTCGGCCGATCGCAAGCGCGAGCTCGGCCGGCTCGTTCGGGCCGCCGAGCTCGCCCACGAGCTCGGACTCGAAGTGGCAGCCGGTCACGGCATCACGCGTCACAACGTCGGAGACGTGGTCGCGATCGGTGCCATCGTCGAAGTGAACATTGGCCACTCGGTCATCGCCGACGCGGTTTTCATGGGTCTCGGAGAAGCCGTTCGCGAGCTTCGGCACGTCATCGAACGGCATGCCGTCTCCAGAGCCGCTCCTGCCGGGCCGGTCGACTGATCGAAAAACGGTGGGGGTGGCGAGCTGAACGACCCAATCGTCAATCGGTGATCGCCGCCTCGTGCAGCTTCGCGAGCTCGGAGTCGTTCGGATAACGCTTGGTGTGAAATCGCGTTGGCCAGAGGTCTTTCACTTCCTCGAGACAATCGCCGGCCGTCTCCATCGCCACCTGCCAGGGGACCAATATCGAATCGTTGGGCTCCTCGTATTCGTCGAGCGTCACGAATGCCACGTAGTCGACGATCGGAAGCAGAGTGTCGACGTCCTGGCTCCAGGTCGCGATCGTGCGAAGCTCGGCGTCTCTCTGGGTCGCCATGAAGGTCGCGACGAACAGGTCATTGTCTCGTTTTTCGTGCTCGGCGTCGAGGGTGCGCTTTTGCTCGGCATACTCGGCATTGGCGAGTAGAACGTGGCCGCGACGAACGATGAATGCCAGCGGATGATCGAGAGGGACGTCGAGCGGGGCCACTTCTCCGTGCTCGTCTACCGAATAGAGAGCCGGCGAAATGCCCCGCGTCGAAGACATGTATTGGCGCTCGGCCGCTTCGGCGAGACGCGCAATCGAATCGTTCGACGCGTCGCCGACGAGGAGCATCGTGCTCCGCTCCGGGATCGCACAAACGAGCCGTCCGGTGACGTGCTCGCGCATGCCGCGGAGAAAGCTCGGCGCGAGCAGGCGCGACGACTCGTACGCGTCATTCGCCGATACGTGCCACATGGGATACGGCGCGGCGATGTCCCACGGCTCGATGGTGTGATCGAGCTCTCGCTCGACATTGGCTCGCGCTCGTTCGAAGAGCTCTTCGAGTGAGCATCCCCAATCGGAGACCTGCGCTTCGGCGACATAAGAAAAGGTACGCCCGAGATCGAGCGCGACGCATTCGTAGAGGCAAGGCAGCGATCGCATTGCCACGACGGGCTTGCCGGGCGTCAACGCGGCGAACATCGCTGGTGAACGCAGGACCGCGAAAACGCGCGATTGCGCTTCTTCCCAGGTGAGCTCGGCATGGGGCGGCTCGGCCACTCCTTCGAGGAAATAGCGGATACGCGCCGCTCGCTCGGCAGGGGCCAGTTCACGCGTGTCGGAGTAGAGGTTCTGCAGATAGGCGGTCAGCACGGGCGCACCCTCGGCATCACGACGAAGCTCGAGCGATAGCTCTTCTTCGTGAGGGGTCACTTCGGCGAACGCCCCCATCGACTTCGCCATCGCGGTGACTTGCTGCAAGAAGAACGTCTCGGGATCGGTCACGCCACGAGCATGTCACACGGTTCGTGCCGCCGCGACCACTCTGCACCGTCGAGCGTTCTCGGCGGGAGCCGCTCGGTGCGGGCGTCAGAGGCCTTCGAGACACCCCGCTCGAAGAAGCACAGGTCAGGCCCGATGCGGCTCAATCGCCGCCGTGCTCGGACGCACCGGCGCTCGGAGGCTCGGCGGCCTTCGGGGCAGGTTTGCTCGCCGGGCCGGCTTCGGTCGCGTCATCGCGGTTAGACGCTTCTGTTGGAGCGGCGGCGGCGTCTGACAGAGTCGCTTCTGCGTCTCGACTCTCGTTCGTCGAAGCGATCGTGGGCGCATCGGAACCGATCTCGCCCTTCGTCCTCGGCTCGCCGTCTTCCACGCTCGCCTTCGGCTTCTTCTTCTTCATCTTGGGCTCGACCGAGCGCGGCTCCGCGTCGACCTTCGCGTTCGCCTTGCCGACAGCGATCTGCTCGACGGCCCGGGCATGATCGCGGAGCGCCCGGATGCCGTACGCCGCTCCGAGCCAGAACGGCACGAAGAACAGGACGTAAAAGCCGTTTCTCTGATCGAACCACGGGAGCACTTTGACGATGGTGCCAAGCACCGCGAACGCCGCTGCAGCCGTGATGAGCTTGTGTGCGAAGTAGATGGCGCGAACGCGATTCATCGCGACGCGAATGCCCGTCCCGGTGAGAACGATCGCCCAGGGCACGCACATGAAGATGTTCTCGTTGTGGTAGCCGACGACATGGTCGGTCGCGGCCCACACGAAGAGGAAGAAGCATCCGAAGAAGCCGAAGACGAGTCCGGTGGTGGCGAGGGTGCTGGCGAAGAAGATCCGCGCGCCGCGGCTCGTTCGGGCAGCTCGCCCGAGCAACGCCATGAGGCCGCCCGAAAACAACCCGAAGGCGAGCGAGTACGGCCACCACACCGGAGGCGCCAGTGCGGGCTCGGGCTTGTCGGTGGGAAGCATGATGTACTCGCGGCGGACGAGCGGATGGTCGGCCCCGTCGGGGCCAGGAATGGTGACCCGTCGAAGCGTCTTCTGCAGCTCCATCGGGATGAACGCCTCTTCCCAGAGCGTGATGGGCTTGTCGATGAAGTCGCCCATCGCGAGGTTGAGGAGCACCTCCTCGTACGGCAGATCGGCGGTGAGACGGAGCGTGTGCTCGCGGTAGGTCATTCGCGCGACCGGCGTCGAGGCGGCCTTGAGCTTTCCGTCGATGACACCATCGATCATGTCGCGAACGCGCGTCGAGCAGTTGTCTCGGTAGTAGTCGTATTTGTAGTGGCTGTTCTCGGGCAGAAGATTCTCCTCGAGCCTGCGCTGGAGCTCCATCTTCTGCGCCGACGTCAGATCGAGCTCTTGCGCGACGATGCCCCGATTCTCGGCGTGATAGCCGGCCTTGGTACCGGCCAGCGACTCGACGCTGAGCCAATAGAGCGATCGGCCCGTGACGAACTTGGGAATGAGCGTCCAGTCGTCGAATCCGAAGGTGCCGTAGTTGTAGACCCGATCACGCAAGCGGTAGTCGCGCGTCGACGCGTCGTGGATCCAAATCGCGTTGTGGCCGAACTTGAAGAACGGATGATCGCCTGGGCTGAAGATGAGAACGGTGGCGGTGAGCGCGGCGCCGCGATCGCGGCCCGGAGGCATGCCCAGCGGAGAGATCTGGCCCGGCTGGCTCGGCGCGCCCATCGGCATCGGCCCCGACGGATCGAACGTCCCGTGCGGCGGAGGCGGCGGCGCAGGCGGCTCGACTGGCGCTCGACCATCGACGAGCGGAGGTCCTTCGGGCCGTTGCTGCGGGCTCGGCTGGGCGCCGACGAACCCTCCGACGAGGAGGGTCGCCGCGAGCGAAAGGAGGACGAGGAAGCTTTGGAGCCCCTTCTTCATGCGTGTGGATTAGCTGAAACCTCGTGGCGCGTCATGTCGGACGGGTCTTTCGGGCCTTTCTGGTAACGTCGGACTCGATGATTCCCGTCCTCTCCAGGGCCGAGATGCGCGCGTTCGACAAGTGCGCCATCGAGACGTGTCACGTGCCAGGTGTCGTGCTGATGGAGAACGCGGGGCGAGGCGCCGCCGACGTGCTGTCGGCGATGATCGAAGAAGACCGCACGACGCTCGGTCGGCGAGCGGCGCGCGAGCCGCGTGAGTCGTTTCCGACGAGGCACGTGCGAGCCCCAGGCCAGCCCGCGAGCTACCCACTCGATGCGCGCGTCGTGGTCGTGTGTGGCACCGGGAACAACGGCGGTGACGGTTTCGTCGTCGCTCGTCACTTGCTCGCGCGCGGAGCAAGCGTCACCGTCGTGATGACGGGCAAGAGCGAGAACGTCACGGGCGATGCGCGCATCAATCACGACGCCTACATCGATCTCGGAGGTCTCTGCATCGAGCTCCCAGAGGGCACCCCTCTCGAGACGCTCACGGTCGAGCTACGACGAGCCGACTACGTCATCGATGCCATCTTCGGAACCGGGCTCGATCGGCCCATTCATGGTCGCTTGTTCGAGGTCATCGAAGCGGTGAACCAAGCGACCGCACGCACGGTCGCGCTCGACATCCCGTCGGGGCTCGATGCAGACAGCGGATCACCTCTCGGAATCGCGGTCGAGGCCGACGACACCGTCACCTTCGGACACCTCAAGATCGGCCTTTTGACCCCCGACGGAGCGCGCCTCGCAGGCAACGTGCACGTTGTCGATCTGGGCGTTCCAGATTCCAAGATCCTCGAGCAAGTGGGCCACGTCGCCGAGGTGATCAACGAGCACAAGATCGGCGCGCTCTTCGCGAGGCGCGAGCCGAACGTACACAAGCATGCCGCGGGCAACGTTCTCGTGATGGCTGGCTCCGAAGGAAAGCTCGGCGCTGCCGTGCTCACGGGGCGATCGGCGATGCGCGCAGGGGCCGGCCTCGTGACGGTCGCCACGTGGCCAGACGCTGCGCGCGCGCTCGCCGCACGTGCCACCGAAACGATGACGACCGCGCTCGACACCGCGCGCCTCGAGGCATCGATCGATGCCGCGCTCGAGGGCCGACGCGTAGTCGCGATCGGTCCAGGATTCGGGCTCGACGAGGCCGCCCGCCGCGCCGTCGATCATGTCGTTCTCGGCTGGAATGGCCTGAAGATCGTCGACGCCGATGCGATCACGCATTTTTCGGGGCGTGCCCACGACCTAGCTCGAGCGAAGGGTCGAATCATTCTCACCCCTCATCCCGGAGAGCTCGGACGCCTGATCGGGCGCTCGGGACACGAGGTCGAGCAGGACCGCTTCGGAGCGGTTCGCGAAGCCGTGGCGCTCACGCACGCCACGATCGTCTTGAAGGGCGCGCGAACGATCATCGCGACGCCCGACCTCAAGCTCTTCATCTGCATGGCAGGCAACCCCGCGCTCGCGACGGCAGGCTCGGGCGACGTGCTCACCGGGATCATCGCAGCCCTCGGGTGTACGCTCGGCACGGTCGACGCCGCTTGCGCAGGCGTGCTCTTGCACGCCATGGCCGGCGACCTCTGGAGCAAACAGACCGGGAGCGATCGCGGCCTCCTCGCGAGCGAGCTTTGCGACCTCTTGCCGCAGCTCATCGCGACGCTCTGGAACGACAAGCGTTGAGATTTCCGCGTCGGCGCAGGCGTGAAAAGAGTCGCCTCGGGTCAGGCTGGAGTGCCGCTGCGAAAGGGCGATGACCTCTCCCAGCCACACCCGTGCGGTTCTGTGGCAACAGGGACACGCTCAATCCATCCCTGTCATTTCCGATAGTTGAGTCGATTTGGGTGCTGGCACCGGCCTTGCGATGACAGCCGAGCGGAGGACACGATGCCCGCTCTCGCCCCTACAAGCTCGAACCGTTCCGTCTCGTACGACAGCTCCCGCAACGTCTCTCAGCCGAGCCCGAGGTCAGCTCCTCGAAGTAGTGAAGGCAGTGAGCTCCGTCGCTCGCTGGTGTCGCTCCGAGCGGAGCTCCAAGCGAGGGCCCTCCGAATGTCGCGGTCGAGCGCGCTCGCCGAAGACCTCGTGCAAGACACGATCGAGCGAGCCATGAAGTTCGAGTCCCATTACATCCCTGGAACGAACGTGCGCGCGTGGGTCTTCCAGATTCTGTTCAGCGTGTTCATCACGCGCTGTCGTCGCGCTCGTCGCGAAAAGAACGCTCTCTCGTGGCTCTCGACCGACCCGAACGCGTGGACGGTCCCGCAAAAACCCGCTCCGATGCAGACGCTCTCGCCGGCACTCGAAGTCGCGCTCGGTGATCTTCCGGAGAGCTTCCGCCACGCGGTCGAGCTCGTCGACCTCGGAGAGATGAGCTACCGAGACGCCGCCGACAAGATGGGCGTTCCAGTCGGCACCGTCATGAGCCGCCTGCACCGAGGCCGAAAGCTCCTCGCCTCGGCGCTGCGCGAGAGCGACCTCGACTTCGATCTCGACGAGGAAGTACAAGTCGCCGCTTGAGCGGCGATCCGCTTGTCTCGGCCCCTACGAGAGACTACGTCATAGGTCTCTTCTCTCGTGAGGTGCGCCATGTCCCTGCCCCGTCCCGTCTACATCGTCAGCGCCGCGCGAACGCCGATCGGCGCATTCCTCGGCTCGCTCTCCACCGTCACCGCTCCGCACCTCGGTGCGACGGTCATCAAAGCAGCGCTCGAGCGCGCGAAGCTCAGCGCCGACTTGGTCGGTGAGGTCTTCATGGGCAACGTGCTTTCGGCGGGCATCGGACAGGCCCCCGCACGACAGGCTGCGATCTACGCGGGCGTTCCGAACAAGGTCCCTGCGACCACGGTGAGCAAGGTGTGCGGCTCGGGGCTCCAGGCCGTGGTCTTCGGCGCGAAGACCGTCGCGCTCTCCGACGCGGAGATCGTCGTGTCGGGCGGCATGGAATCGATGTCGAACGTCCCGTACTACCTCCCGCAGGCGCGCGGCGGGTACCGCATGGGCAACGGCAAGATAGTCGACGGCATGATTCACGACGGCCTGTGGGATCCGTACGGGGACTTTCACATGGGAACCGCGGGCGACAAGTGTGCGAGCGAATACAAATTCTCGCGGGAAGCCCAAGACGAGTTCGCGACCGAGAGCTTTCGGAGAGCGCTCGCCGCCCAAAAAGAGGGCGCGTTCAAGAACGAGATCGCCGCTGTCAGCGTGGCGCAGAAGAAGGGCGACGCGCTGCTCGTCACCGAAGACGAAGGCCCCCCGAACGGAAAGCCCGAGAAGTTCGCTTCGCTCCGCCCCGCCTTCTCGAAGGACGGAACCATCACGGCTGCCAATGCATCGTCGATCAACGACGGCGCGAGCGCGCTCGTGCTGGCGAGCGAAGAAGCCGTCAAAGCTCACAACCTCGAGCCCCTCGGTCGCATCGTCGGATATGCCGGCGCAGCGGCAGCTCCCGAGTGGTTCACGACCGCTCCCGCAGCGGCGATCAAGAACGTGCTCGAGAAGCTCAAGCTGACCACGAGAGACATCGATCTCTACGAGATCAACGAGGCGTTCGCCGTGGTCGCCATGGTCGTGACGAAGCTCTGCGAGCTCGACGCGAAGTCCGTGAACGTCCGAGGCGGCGCGGTCGCTCTCGGTCACCCCATCGGCGCTTCGGGCGCGCGCATCCTGACCACTCTCCTCCACACGATGAAAGATCAGAACAAGAAGCGCGGCCTCGCCACGTTGTGCATCGGGGGCGGAGAAGCACTCGCGGTGGTCGTGGAGCGATGAGGTCGTCGGCGTCGCTGCTCTCATGACCGAACCCGACGCTCGCACGCAGAGCATTGCGCCTCACGTCGAGAGCTTCGCGGCTCTCACGCCAACGCTACCGCCTGCGACGCACACGCAGAGCTATGCGCTCGGCGAGCGCCAGGTGGTGCTCGTCGAGCCGTCGACCCCGTACCCGGACGAGCGCGCCGATTGGCTCGCCTGGGCGCGGGGAATCTCGTCGACCGGGCGCAAGCTCGAGGCCATTTTCGTCACGCATCATCACGCGGATCATGTCGGCGGAGCCGCGTTCTTGAGCGCCGAGCTCGGTCTTCCGCTCTGGGCACATGCCGAAACGGCGACGCGCATCGCAGATCGCGCTCCAGTCGCGCGCAGGCTCGAAGAAGGAGAGTCGTTCGTTCTCGACGGACCGACTCCGACGCGCTGGGAGGTGCTGCATACTCCGGGGCATGCGCCAGGCCATCTCTGCTTGCTCGAGCGGGCGCGCGGAACGCTGGTCGTCGGAGACATGGTTGCCAGCGTCGGGACGATTCTCATCGAACCGAAAGACGGCGACATGATCCTCTATCTCGCGTCGCTGCAACGGCTCGCAGACCTCGAAGCAGATCTGGCGCTACCAGCGCACGGAACCCCAATCTTCACGCCATCACGGCTCTTTCGCGCGTACGGCATGCACCGACTCATGCGTGAGGGAGTCATCGCCGGTGCGCTGAAAAAAGGTGGCGGCACGCTCGACGAGCTGCTCCCTCTCGCTTACGCCGACACGAACGAGCTCCTTTGGCCGCTCGCGAAACTGAGCCTCGAAGCGCACCTCATCAAGCTCGTCACCGAAGGTCGCGCACGCTCGAACGAAGGTCGTTTCGAAGCGCCCGAGTAGGCCGCTGTCGACGACTTGCCGCGATGGTTCACCTGCTGCCAGGACAGAAGTCTGCCGCGACGCCACCTCACCAAGACAGGTGGATTCTCGTCTTCGCGAAACGCGCCGCGATGCCGGTGACGCCAGGCATCTGAGCGACATGCTCGAGAAGCATGAGCGCTTGATCGAGGTCGATCTCGTCTCCGAGCGCGAGCGATCGCGCGAGTTCGCGCACGAGCGTCTCTGCCCGCTCTTCTCCCAGGGTCGGGGCGAGAAGGCTCGAAACGAGCACGAGTGATCGTTTGCTGGGACGGGCCGGAGCGGGCATCGTACCCGAGGAAGAGCGGGCACCGTCGAGCCTCGTGAGGGCGATTCGACCGGCGATCCCGATGAGGCCCTCCGACGCAGCGATGCGCGCGAGCACCCGCCGCGCCACCACGTCGTCAAACTGCACGGAGCCGAGGCGGAGTGCGAGAAAGGTATCGGCCACGACCTGCCGCGCTTGAGCGAGGCCGAGCGCAGCGCTGAGAAGCGCTTCGAGCTCCGATCGCCGGTAGGCCCTAGGTGGGCTCATGATTCACCGGGGGAAGGCGAGCACAACGCTCGTCGTGTTGTGAAAACCTGACATTTCGCCCTGATTGAGCGCGATTTCCCCGTATGTCTCGAAGCCAGCGAGGTTCGCTTCACCGAGCTCCTTCGACATCCCCTTCACGGCGTCCTCGAACTCCGAATCGAGGATCAGCTTTCTACAGATGCAGTCGAACACGACGGCGCCGGCACACTCCTCCGACCCCAGACGCTTCTTCGCGTTGCTTGCCGCGCGGATCGCGGCTTCCACTTGACGCTCGGCGACGCTCTCGGTGATTCGAATCGTCGTACCCTCGGGAATCCCGGTCGCGAAAGACAGCGACCCATCCGGTAGTACGGCCAGCGGCGCGCGGATCTTGAACTTCGCGCTCTCGGAGGTCGGGTCGCCACCGAGCGCCAAGCCGGCTTCGTAGCGAAGCAGGTAGGCGCCGATCTCGGAAGGCGCGAGCTTGTCAGCGTCGAGGCCGCGCGTCTTGGCGACCTCGCGAGTCTGCTCTCGCCATACGTCCCATGCCGGCCGACCATCGATGGTGTGCACGATGTTGCCCTCGGCACTGGTCACGAGCAGCTTTCCCGAGATGGGCTGGTGTCCATGGCTGACCCCGATCGCGAGTGGCTTCTTCGAATAGACGAGAGCGATGGCGAGTGCATCGCTGCCAGAATCGTTGCCGCTCGCTACCTCCGTTCGCGTCATGGCAAGGTCGTCGCCAGCAGCGCCGCCTGCAAGCTGCACTTCGGGACCGAGGTGAGCCGCGACGAGAAGCGATGCCTCTTCGCCGACTCCCGACAATGGATCGAGGAGCAGAATGGCGGTGCAGTGCGGATGACCCTCGGCCATTCGCGGGAGCCCCTCGAGTGCGCGCGCGACCGTGCCCTCCAAATCGGCTTTGAGTCCGCGTCCGAAACCGCCGAACACCCGGTACTCACCGGCAATCGCGACCGCCGCGATCGATTGCTTCGACTCACCGGTTTCGGTGAACTCGCCAGCCGAGGACGCCCCGAGGACGCACGCGGACGGAAAACGTGCCGCGAGAGTGCCTGCCACTTCGGCGAGCGGGTGAGCTGGCGAGGAGAACACGAGCACGAGAGCAGGCTCGCGCCCCTCGAGGCGAGTCGAGAGTCCTTGTGCGAGTGCAGAGCTCGAGATTCCGCGTGCGGAGCAGACGAAGGTCATCGCGTCTATTTTAGCTCGCGGCCAAGCTTTTCGAGATCTCAATCGCCAGGCGCAACGACGAATCGTGGGCCATCGACCTCATTCTACGCCCTCGTCGGACGCTCGGCGAAAAGGTGAGCACGAGTCGCCGTGTGGTTGACGGCCCCCTCATCACGGGTGACGCTCCTTGGCGTGAGTGACGCACCCTGGGTCTCGGTCATCATGGGCAGTCGGACCGATCTCGACCACATGTCGCCCGCCGTGGAGATTCTGGGCGAGCTCGCGATCCCCTACGAGGTGAGGATCGTTTCGGCCCATCGAACGCCGGATTGGATGTTCGAGTTCGCCGAGACCGCCGAGTCGCGTGGGCTCGAGGTCATCATCGCGGGCGCTGGCGGCGCCGCCCACCTTCCAGGAATGGTCGCGGCGAAGACGCTGGTTCCGGTGCTCGGAGTGCCCGTCCCGACGACGGGGCTCCAAGGAATCGATGCGCTCCTGTCGATCGTCCAGATGCCGAAGGGCGTGCCCGTGGGCACACTCGCCATCGGGCATTCGGGCGCAGCGAACGCGGCGCTCCTCGCTGCGTCGATCGTCGCGCTCAAACGCCCCGAGGTTCGCGAGCGGCTTCGTGCGTACCGCGAGAAGCGACGCGACGAGGTCCTGGCGCAAAGAATCCTCTGATCCCGCGCTTCGAGCCGAGACGGCTCCGTTGCGGCTGATGGCGGTCGCGACTACGAGCCAGCGACGATGGCTTCTTCGAGCGGTCCTCTCCTTCCTGGCGCGACAATCGGGATTCTCGGCGGGGGCCAGCTCGGTCGTCTGACCGCGATGGCGGCGAGAGAGCTCGGCTATCGAATCCGCGTTCTCGATCCCGACGCATCGTGCGCCGCGCGCTTCGTGGTCGAAGAGTGCATCACAGCGCCATTCGACGACGAGATTGCCGCCGCGTGGCTCGCACACCGATGCGACGTCGTGACGCTCGAGATCGAGAAGGTCAGCCTCGGAAGCCTCGATGCAGCCGCACGACTCGTCCCTGTTCGACCTTCACGTGAGGCGCTCGCGATCATCCAGAACAGAGCCAGTCAGAAGCGCTGGCTCGAAAAATCCGGGTTTCCGATGGGTCCGTTTCGTGTCGCGACGACCGAAGCCGAGCTCACGGCCGCCATCGAAGCCCTCGGCGGTCGGTGCTTCGTCAAGTCGACGACCGATGGCTACGACGGGCGCGGCCAAGTCGAGGTGAGCTCCGAAGGCGAAACGGCCGCGGCGTGGAAGACCCTGGGCTCGAAAGAGGTCGTGGTCGAGAAGGCGCTCCCGATCGAGGCCGAGCTCAGCGTTCTCGTGGCTCGAAGACCGAGCGGCGAGAGTGTCGTTTACCCGCCTGCGCTGAACCACCACGAGAACCGGATCCTCGCGTGGTCGGTCATTCCTGCTCCGGTCGATCAGGTTCTCGCCGCTCGCGCCGTCGAGATCGGCCGGGCCATTGCAGAGACGATGGAGATCGAGGGCCTCTTGGTCATCGAGCTCTTCGTCGTCGACAAGGAGCTCCTGGTGAACGAGCTCGCTCCGCGACCGCACAACAGCTTCCACGGAACGCAAATCGCCTGCGCGACCAGCCAATTCGAGCAACATGCGCGCGCGGTGTGCGATCTCCCGCTCGGCTCGACCGCAGTGCTTCGTCCGGCCGCCATCGCGAACCTACTCGGCGATCTCTGGGACGGGCACACGCCCCCCTTCGACCGCGCGCTGGCACTTCCTTCCGTCCGCGTACACCTCTACGGAAAGCGAGACGCGCGTCCCGGACGAAAGATGGGTCACCTCTCCGCGACCGGCAACAGCCCCGAAGAGGCCGTACGCGTCGTCCAAGAGGCCTACGACCGGCTCCAGAAGATTTCGTAGCCTCGCTCGCACCGGATAGCTGCTTACTTCAGTGATTCGATACGAACTGCAAGTCGGTCTCAGTTGACGTTCGTGGGAGCGTCGAGCGTCGCAACGGTTCCCGCTCCTTCGCCCATGTCGACGAGGCTCGCTCGGTAGACGAGGGCACCCGCGTCGGTCTTGATCTCGCCGCCGATGTCGCCCCACGAGAAGGTGGTGCTGGCGAGCGTCGACATCGTCGCCGGCTGCTTGCCGATCTTTACCCGATAGCGCGTCTTGGTGACCGGTATGCGGTTCTGGTGAACCGTGACCACGTCGTCGGTGGAGTCGAGAACGGCCTCGTTCTCGTCGGCCGACGCGACCGTCTTCGCCATCAAGGTCTCGTAGTCCGACGTCTTCGCCGTCGTGAAGGCTCCGCCGCCCGTGGCCTTCTGAACGGCGAGCACGTCTCCGTGCTTCTCTGCCGTCGTGCTCGTGCGGACGCGCAGCATCTCGAGCTTCTTGCCCTTCTCGGCGAGCGACAGCTCGATGGTGATCGAGTCGCCATCGCGCTCGACGACGCGCTCGGTCAGGGTCAGCGGGTTCTTGTGGAAGCTGCCTTCGAAGGCGAAGACCACGAAGTCGCCTGTCTTGCGCGGGTCGACCGAAGCCGGGTCCGAGCTCGTCGTCGCTTGCGAAGCGCTCTCCGCAGCTTTCGCATCGGTGCTCGAGGCGGTCTGCTCGGCCTCGACGGGCGTCGTCGCAGCGTGGGGCAGCGCCGAAGAGGCGCAGCCGAAGGTGGTGAGCGAGAAAGCGGCGAGGCAGAATCCGATCGGCTTCATCTCTTCGCCGCTATCTGAACGGCGGCGACGGGGCCAAGTTTGTGATCGCGCCTCAGAACGCTCGCGTCTCGACGAGCCTGGAAAATGCGCTTCGCAAGCGTGAGGTCACCGGCCCGGGCGAGGAGAATACGTCTGCGCCTCCGCCGGCGATGCGTCCGATGGGCATGATCTCCCGAAGGGTCGACGTGAGAAAAGCCTCCTCGGCATTGCCGAAATCGTCGGGGAACAACGGCACTTCGCGCGTCTCGATGCCGAGAGCTGCGGCGAGCTCGAGCGTCACCTTCCGAGTGATTCCGACGAGCAAGCCCGTGTCGACGGGCGGCGTGAAGACGACTCCTCCTCGAACGACGAACACGTTCGAAGTCGTCCCCTCGATGACACGTCCAAGAGCATCGACGACGAGCGCTTCGTCGGCACCGCTCTCCCGCGCCCGCGCGAGGCACAGAAGACTCTCGAGATAGTTACCGACCTTCGCGCCACGCGCAGCATCGCTCGGCCGGTAGGTCGGGACGAACAGCACCGTCGCGCCTCGCTCGTAGAGATCGGGACACGGCGCTCGGAATCGTTCGAAGAACGTGACCCGTGTGGGCGGCCCGAGCGAGCTAGGGACGAGACCGAGCGGTCCCTCGCCACGCGTCACCATCACGCGCACGGTGAGCTCGATGGCCTCGTCGGGCGCGTCGTTGCTCCTGAGGTCGTCGAGCACCAAGCGCGTGAGCCGTTCGATCTCGCTCGCGAGCAGGCCGCGCGAAACCGGAAGCGCAATTTGCGTGATTTGCGCGGAACGATCGAGACGGGCGAGATGCTCCTCGAGCCGAAATACCCTTCCGCCGTAGGTCCGGAGCGTCTCGAAGATGCTGTCACCGTAGAGGAAGCCGCGGTCGTAGACGCTGACCTTGGCTTCTTCGCGGGGTAAGAGGGTTCCGTCGATCGCGACCCAGCTCATGCGCTCGCCTCGGCGCTCCCGCGCTCGGGTGGTGCCGGCTCGCGGTGCGCCGGCTCAGCCACCCTTGAGCTCGGCGAGCAGAGTCTTCGCCTTCTCGAGGTTCTTGTCGGTGTCGAGCGCGCGCTCGAGCATCTGGATGGCCTTCTTGTCGTCGCCCTGCCGACGATGTGTGTCACCGAGGTAGAAGAAGACCTCGCCCTTGGTAATCGCCGATCCGTCGTCGAGCTTCTGCATGAGCAACGCCTTGAAGGTCTTGCCGGCGCGATCGAGGTAGGCGTCTTTTTGACTGGGCTCGGCGTCGGCCAGCTCGAGCGAAAGGACGCCGAGATCGCGCAGGACGGCGATGCTCCCTGGGTCGAGCTTGAAGGCCGAGTCGAGCTCCGCGAGCGCCTTCGTCCGGTCGCCTTCGGCGAGGTAGGCCTTGGCCAAGCGATGATGAATCGGTGCGAGCTCCTTCGCGCGACGTCCACCGAAAGACTCGACGATCTTCTGGAGCGCCTCGACGGCTTGCTTGGCGCGTCCCGACGCGCTGTAGGCGTCGCATAGCGTGAGCAGAAGCTCTCTGTCGGTGGGGACGAGCTCCGACGCTTCGGCGAGCAGCGTTGCTGCGGCGGAAGCATCGGAGAGCTGCTTGGTGTGGATGTCGGCGGCCGCCCGGAGGAGACGAACCTTGTCGGGTGTCTCCGTCGTTCGGCGCGCGTCCTCGGTGATGTGAGCGGCGAGCTCGGGGTAGGCCTTGAGCTTCTCGTACGTCGAACGGAGCTTCTCTCGAAGCTCGGCGTCGTCGCCCTTGAGCGCCAGACCTCGTTCGAGCGCGCGGCGCGTGCCGCTCTCGTCGCCCAGGTCGGCGAAGATCTGCGCGAGCCGCTTGGCGTGAGCGACGGCCTGGAGTGGCTCTGCAACTTCGAGCGTGCGCTCGAGGTATTTGGCAGCGTCTGCCTTCTCGCCTCGCTTCTCGTGGAGACGCGCGAGCGAGAGCAAGGCGCCCAGATTCTTCTCGTCACGCTCGAGGACACCGGCGTAAGTCTCGATGGCTTTCTCGACATTGCCGAGACGCGACTCGTAGACCTCACCGAGGCGTACGCGATAGGAAAGCTCGCCATCGCGATCGCTGCGCTCGGCGGCGAGCGCGATCTGCGCGTTGAGAAGCTCGGCGAGCTCTTCGTCGCGCCCGGTCTTCTCGAGGAGACGCGAGAGCATCAAGGTCGCTTCGCGATGGCTCGGCTCTTCTTCGAGCGCCGCGCGGAGGTGGTCGATCGCCTCGCTCTGCGCGTCGAGCTCGTCGCAGACCGTCGCCGCTTCGATGCGCAAACCGGAGCGCGCGCTCGGTGAATCGGCCACGTCGACGAGTCGAACGAGGAGCTTCAGAAGGTCTTTCTTGCGGCCTGTCTTGGTGTAGAGGCCTCGAAGCGCGACCGGAGCGCCATCGTCGGTGGGCAGGTCTTCGAAGATCTGCTCGAAGAGGTCGATCGCGGACTCGTTCTCGGAGAGCTTGTCGCGCGCAACCGTCGCAGCTTCGCGTCGGAGCTCACGCACCGTGTCTCCACCGGCGGCCAGCTCGGCACGTCGGGCGAGGAGCGCGAAGACTTCTTTCCAGTCCTCGGCCTTCTCACGTGTCTGCGTGAGCTCTGCGAGGGCCCAGGCGTCGGCTTCGTCGGCAGCGATCATCTCGCGGAGAATCGACTCCGTCAGCGCATCGTCGCCAGCGACGACCGAAAGCCCCTTCGCTTCACGGCGGAGCCCCGAAGCCGCTTCGGACCCCTCGAGCTTCGCGATGCGTCGCAACGTCTCGACGAGATCGCGCTCGCGCCCAGGCGCTCGCTGAATCTCTTCGATGGCGCGGAGGATGACGACGTTCTGCTCGTCGTGTCGAAGCGCCTCGACAAAGTCTTTCTCGGCACCTTCGAGATCTTTGACCTTGTCTTTGCGCCATCCGGCGGCACGCATCCAGAGGTCGCTCGCTTGCTCGCCCGTGATGTCTTCGTGCGCACGAATGGCCTTCTCGAGAGCCTCGGAGGCGCCCTTCCAACCGTCGGTGATCGCCGCGAGGCGCTCGATTTCGGCGAGCACGTCAGAGTCGCCGGGCTCGTCTTCGAGCGCTCCTTCGAGCACCCCGAGGGCGGCCTTCGCGTCGCTCGATCGGTCTTCGAGGACGCGTGACAGATCGAGACGCATCCGAACGCGGTCGGCCTTGGTGGGCGCGAACCGGATGCGCTTCTCGTAGAGCCGCGCGAGAGCTGCGTTGTCGCCGCTCTGGCGGTAGACGTTCTCGAGGGTCTCGGCGACCTCTTCGAACAGCGCCGAGTTGTCGGTGAGCTCCTCGAGCGCCGCTCTCGCCCCCGCATGCGTCGGGTCACGCTCGAGCGAGCTGCGAAGCGAGCCCAAACCGAGAACCGGCTCGCGCTGCTTTTCGATCTGGAGGCGAGCGAGACGGTAGAAGAGCTGGGCTTGATCGCCCTCCGACGACACGGCGATTCGCCGCTCGATGACGTCGGCGAGCTCCTTGTGACTTCCGAGCTTCTCGTGAAGCCTGTCGAGCGCCCCGAGGAGCTCCGACTCGTCGCCGGCCTGCTCGACGGCCTTCGTGTAAGCCCCGACTGCGCGCGGCGCGTCGTCGAGCTTGTCCTCGGCGATGCGACCGAGGCGAACGAAGAGCCCCTTCGCGACGACGACGTCGAGGAGGCTCTGAGCCTTTCGCTCGAGAGCATCGGCGTAGCTGGCAAATCCAGCCTTTTCGGCTTCGGGGCTGCCTGCTGCCGGCCCGGCGAGCCTTTCGATCTCCGTGTGGAGCGCGTCGTCTTCGGGGGTCTCGGCAAGCGCACGTAGGAGCGCTTCCTGAGCCTTCTGCGGTTGTGAAAGCTCGCCGTCGAGGATCCCGGCGATGTCTTTCAACGTCGCGGCGCGCTCGGTCGGATCGCTCTCGGCCGTGAGCTTGAGCTCGAGGACCTCGACACGTTCGGCGTGCTTGCCCGCCGCCCGGAGGACGGGGAGAAGAATGTCGGCCGCGGTGAGACGAAGCTCCTCGCGCTCCTCGGCGATCTTCTTCGCCCGTCGGGCCGCTTCGGCGTCGTCGGGGCTCTCTGCGAGAACGAGTCGGTACTCGTCGAGCGCTTCTTCGGGGCTCGAGAGCTGATCGACGTGGAGGTTTCCGATCGCGACTCGAATGCTGGTGCGTTGCTCCGTCGTCTCGGCGAGCCCGGCCTGCTCGCGCAGGTTCTCGAGAAGCTCGTGCCACATCTCCTCGGCGCGGTAGAGACGCTCGAGCGATAGGAGAGCGGCTCTGTCACCAGGACGCGTCTCGAGCGCGGCGGAGAGCGATGCGATCGCGTCACGCCGGCTCCCGAGGCTCGTTTCCTGGCGCTTCGCGGCGCGCATGTTGAGGTCGTAGCGAAGGTCGGCTTCATCGGCGGTGGCCAGCTCTACACGTCGGGCGAAGAGCTCGACGAGCCGCTCGGTCTTGTCGAGCTCGCGGCCATCGGGCAGAGCTCCTGGAGACAACGACTCGTAGATCTCGATGAGCCGGTCGAGGGTCACCGTGTGGTCAGGCTCGAGCGCGAGCGCGCGCTCGTACGCTTCGGCCGCCCCGTCTGGGTCGTCGACCATGTCGAGCTT
Source organism: Polyangiaceae bacterium (assembly GCA_043755175.1). GTDB lineage: Bacteria > Myxococcota_A > Polyangia > Polyangiales > Polyangiaceae > CAYYKK01. Next base: position 28,256 of record JAYUUB010000210.1, read on the forward strand.
GGTCTGCGCGATCCGGCGAAGGAGCGCGGCGCCGTCGGCGTCGGACGCGTGTCCGACCTTTTTCTCGAGCGTCTGAATGACCTTCGGCCAGTCACCGAGAAGGATCGCGAGCTCGTCGATCTTGTCGAGCGGGTCGAGCTCGTTCTCATCGAGCGCAAACAGCCGGTCTTGCGTCTCGAGGGCTCGCCTCGGGTCGTCGAGCTCGCTGTCGTATACGCGAGCGAGCGATTGGAGGAGCTCACGCTTCTCGAAATCTTCGGTCAGGCGTGGGACAGAAGCTTCGTAGGTCGTCGCGAGCTCGGCGAACGCCGACACCGCTTTGGCGAGCCGCTCTGCTTCGGACCTCGTCTCGGCGTCGCCCGGGTCGACCTCGAGAGCCTTGCGGGTCGCCGCGAAGGCCTTGTTCGTGTCACTGCCGCGCGTCTCCCAGAGACGTGCCGTCTCGCGAAGAATCGTCGCCTTGTCGCGAGGATCCTCGGCGAGCTGAATGCGGTCTTCGTTGAGCTTGACGAGCAACTTCCAGTCGTCGGCGCGCTCGTAGAGCGGCCGCAAGATCTCGACGACGCGCGCCTTGTGCTCCGGTTCGTGGCTGAGCGCCTCGAGCTCGGCGATCGCGTCGGTGTGCCACGGAACCTCGGTGACGATGGCCTCGAGCTGATCGATCGCGGTGCCCTTCTCTCCGAGCGTGACCTTGGAGAGCCGAGCGAGAGCGAGCCTGAACGGAGCGGCGGCCTCAGGCGATGACGCGCTTTCGGCGCGACGCAGGTAGAGGTCGGCGAGGTCTTGGTGTCGCTCGAGCTTCTTGTAGAGCTCGGTCAGCCTGTCGAGGCTCGTGGTGTCGTCTGCGTCGACGTCGAGCGCCGCGCGGTAGGTGTCGACCGCGTCTTCGAGTCGGCCGAGCTCACGCTCCTCGAGGTCTGCAATCGAGTGGAGCAACGAGAGGCGGCGCTCGCCCTCTCGATAGTCGAGCGCAGCGCGATAGAGCTTCACGCGCTCTTCGTGTCGTTTCTCTTTCTGAAGCAGCGCGTCGATCGCATCGAACAGCTCTTCGGACTCGGGCTCGAACGAGTGAACACGCCGATACCACTTGAGCGCAGCGGTCACGTCTCCGAGGTCGGCAAAGATCTCGCCGGTGCGGCGAGCGAGCTTAGCCGTCGTCTCGTCGTCGTCGGCGATGGCCTCGAGCTCGCTGGCGAAGACCCCGGCGAGCTGCTTCGAGGCAGAGGCAACCCGCGCCAGGCGTTCGAGCTCCGACCAGACGCTCTGGTCAGAGACGTCTTCGTGGAGGACCTGTGCCATGGTCGCGAGAGCGGCTGCGTAGTCTTCGAGCTGCTCTTCGTGGAGGGTGGCGAGCCGCCTGAGCAGCTCGACCTTGTCGCCAGAATCGTTGCACGCGGCGATGCGCGCCGTGAGCGCTCCCTTCACCTTCGTCCAGTCTCCATGACGGAGATAGACGGGCTCGAGCATCTCACCTGCGCGAGCACGCTCCTCGAGCACCTTCGGCTCGGCCGCGCCTTCACGTGCTCCGTGCAAGATCGCCTCGAGCTCGGCGATCGCTTCGGCGTGAGCCGGGTCGGCGTCGAGCGCGGCCGAGAGCTCGTCGAAGGCCCGCGCGATGTCTTCGAGCGGTCCACGTGCGAGCCGCGCGATCTTCACGCGAATCGCCGAAGCCGCCGAGCCGCGTCCGGTCAGGCTCGGTGGAGCCGTGTCGAGCTGCCGCTCGTAGAGTGCGACGAGATCGGTGTGGCGCGTGCGCGCGGTGTAGAGCGTCTCGAGGGCGCTGGTCGCGCGTGGGTCGAGATCGATCTCGAGCACCGATTCGAGCGTCGTGATGGCGCCGTCGACGTCTTCGAGCGACGTCTTCTGGATCTCCGCTTCACGGAAGAGGAGCTCTTTGCGTTCATCGTCGCTCTCGGCGACCTCGGCCCGTCGACGGAGCACTTCGAGGAGTGCCTTCGCGTCTTCCGGCTTCTCCGCGTAGAGACCTTCGAGCGCGACGAGCGCGCGCTTGTCGTCGGCCCGCGCTTCGAGCGCGCGCTTGTAGAACTCGACCGCAAGCGCGGGGTCTTTCGCCTTTTCGGTGGCAAGCTCGCCGATGCGGAGGAGCATGTCTTGCTGGGCGTCACCGTCGAGCACGTCGGAGACGATGCTCTCGTAGAGCTTGCGCGTCTCTTCGAAGCGCCCCGTGGTCTCGGTGAGCCGTTCGAGCGTCTTGACGTGATCGGTGATGCTGTCTTCGCCGACAGCCTCTTTCACCGCTCGCTGGGCGAGACGATAGGCGCGTGCCGGATCTGCGAGAGGGCCCTCGGCCGTCGCGAGCGCCTTGGTGAGCTTGTCGAGCCGCTCAGGCGGCGAATCGGCCGCAACAGCCTCGATTTCAAGAACTTTGAGGAGCTTCTCGTTCTCGTTCTCGGCCTCGTACAACGGATGGAGAATCTCGGCTGCGCTGCGCTGAGCGATGGTCGCCGCGTCGCCGTCGCCGCCCTCGAGAAGGGCTTCGAGAGCGGCTCGACTCTTCGGATCGCTCGCGTCGAGCTCGAGCGCTTGCCGGTACGCGTCGATGGCGCTCGGGAGATCGGCGAGGAAGACGCGCCGCGTGTCTCCGAGCCGCGCGAGCAGCGCGATGCGATCAGCGGGCTCCTCGGCCAGCGAGAGATCGACCTCGAGCGTCTCGGCCAAATCGGCGTAGCGGCTGGTCTTCTCGTAGAGCGCGGCCAGAGCCGCGAGGGTGGCTCGTTCGGGACCGAACGCGTCGAGCACGGCGCGCCACGCGCTGATCGCCTCGGGCGCGTCGTCGAGCGGCCCAGCCAGCGTCTCGGCGGCTTTCACCATCGCGCGTCGACGCTCTGCTTGCTCGCTCGAGGCTTCTTCGCGAGCCCGGAGAATGCGTACGAGCTCGCGATAGTCTTTCGCGTTCTCATAGAGGCGCTCGAGCGCGGTCAGTGCGTGCTCGTCGCCCGAGTCGTCGGTGAGCCGGAGCTTGTACGCATCGATCGCGCTCGAAGGGTCGAGCAACGTCTTCTCGTAGAGCTCGCCGAGCTTCTCGTAGAGAGCCTTGCGCGTCTCGATCGATTCCTCGAGCTTCACCTCGGTGGAGATGATGTCGGCGAGCGCCTCGTTGTCGCCACGCGCCTCGTAGATTCGCGCGAGGGCCTTCGCCGCCGGGACCACGATCGACGGATCGCTCGAGTCGGTCTCGATGACCTTGCGGTATTCTTTCTCGGCGCGGAGCGGATCCTCGAGAGGGCCTTCGCAAAGCGAGGCCACGGCCATCAAGATCTCGGCGCGCACGGGCTTCGCGGTGGTCGCGTCGGCGGTCTTGGTCAGCACGGCGGCGATCTTCGCGTGCTCACCGAGCTTGCGACCGATCTCGATGAATCGCTCACGAGTCCCTTCGTCTTCGGGATCGAGCGGGAGTCTGTCGGCGAGCGACGCGAACGCACCTGCGTCGTCGTGGAGGCGCTCGTCACGAAGCTCCGAGATGCGCCGTAGGAGATCGCGCCTCTCCGAGTCGTCTTTGGCTGCACCGAGACGGATCTCGAGCATCTTGACCAAGTTCTTGATGTCGTCTTTGACTTCGTAGACCGTCTCGAGGAGCCGCGCCGTGCGGAGACGGAGCGCCTCGACCTCGAGGAGTCGTTCGGCGAGCTCTCGCGCGTCGGGATCTTCGGGACGAGCCGTGAGGATCTCTTCTGCCTTCTGCACCGATCGCTCAGGGCTTGCGAGGCGTTCGAGATAGAGGCGCCCCAAATAGAGGCGAATGTCGACGGCTTCGTCGTCGACGGCGTTCTCGAGACGCTTCTCGAGGAGCACTCCGAGCTCTTCGAATCGTTCCTCGTCTTCGTAGAGCTTCTCGAGCGTGTCGAGCGAGGGGACGTGATGCGGATTGATCGCGAGAATTCGCTCGTGATAGCGAATGGCCTTCGCCGAATCGCCCATGATCTCTTCGGCGACGAGCGCGACCTCGCCGAGCAGCGAGATCTTCTGCGCCTGGTCGGTCGCGGTCTGCGCGGCTTGCTCGAAGAGCTCTTCGAGCTCGCTCCAACGCTCGCTCGCCGTGAGGATCTGCTTCAGACGCTCGAAGGCCCGATCGCTTCCGGGATCCATCACGAGGATGCGCTTCAAGTACGGCATCGCGCCGTCGGCGTCGCCGAGCTGCTCGTCGTGCAAGGTGGCCGCTCGCTCGCAGAGAAGCTGCTCGACGTCGCGTGAGATGCGGCGCTCCGCCTCGGAATCGACCGCGATGATGTGCGCCCGATACGCTTCGGCGAGATCGGTCGGACGGCCGGCCTTCATGCCGAGCTCGGAGGCACGGTCCCAAAGGCCAATCTCGTCGGGGAACTCGTTCAATGCGCGCAGAATCGTCGAAAACGCCGTTCCAGGCGCGCTGAGGAGGCGCTCTTCGACCTCGGCGAGCTTGATGTGGAGATCGAGCCGACGAACCGGATCGTCCTCCGATTCCATGAGGATCGCGAGGACTCGACCCTCACGCTGCGCATCTCCGAGCTCGCGGTACTCGAGCTCGAGCACCGAGGCAGCGCGAGCGCGAACGGTCTCTTTGGCGGGCGCACCCGGGAGCCCGCTGACGTCGAGGAGCTTCGAAAGAATCGAGACGGCATCGGGATCGTGAGGCTTCAGCTCGAGGGCGCGCACCGCGGCCTCGAACGCGGCGTCGGGTCGTGCCAGCTGCGTGAAGTAGAGATCGGCGAGCTCGATCTCGCGTTGAGCGCGTGACTCTCCATTCGAGACGTCGCGATGACGCGCGATGATCTCAGTGGCGCCCGCGAAGTCTTCGGCTGCGAGGAGGAGCCTCGAGAGCGCGCGAAGCGCATCGTTTCGCTCGGGCTCGATCTCGATGGCCTTTCGGTAGAGGCCGATGGCGTCTTTGGCGTTGCCGAAGACGTCTTCTTCGAGCGTCGCCCACTCTTCGTAGATCTCGGCCCGATCGTGAGGCTCGGCGTTTGAAACACGCATCTCGAAGAGCCAACGCAGATCGTCTTTGCGCTCGGCGCCACGCAGGAGCGCGTCGAACGTGCGGATCGTTTCGGCGTCGGACGGATCGTGGGTGACGAGGTCTTTGTAGACGAGGGCCGCTTCGTCGATCTTGCCGAGCTCTCGCGCGTAGGCGTCGGCGAGCTTCACTTTCAGCTGGCGCTCGAGGACGGGGTCGAGTCCCTCCTTGTTCTTGAGGCGAACCTGAACTGCTTCGACGAAGGGGCCCCACGAAGAGGCGGCTCTCGACCACGACTCGAGCAACTCGAGCGTGTCGGTGTCGGCGGCGAGCTCGTAGGCGCGACGCGCGTAGGCGAGCGCCGCGTTCTTGTCGGCGAGAGGCCCCCCCATGACCGTGGCGAGCTTCTTCAAGATGGCCACGCGATCGGACTTGTCGTCGGCGGCCGCGAGGAGGATCTCGTAGAGCGCAGGCAGGCGCGCCCAACGCTCTTCTTTTTCGTAGAGGGGAACGAGCGCGAACGCCGCGTCGTGATTCGAGGCATCGACCGAGAGAACGCGCTCGTACGACCGGGCAGCGCGCTCTTTCGCCTTCAGGCGCTCTTCGTAGACCCGCGCCGCGCGGAAGGAGATGGTCACCTTCTGTGCAGGCGCGGCCTTGTCGGCAGCTGACGAAAGGAAATCAGCGAGATTTTCCCAGTCACCCTGCGCTTCGTAGAGGCTTTCGAGCGAGTCGAGCTCGCCCGAAGCGAGGTAGCTTTCGCGCAAGACGCGAAGCGCCTTCTGATGGCCCGGCTGGAGATCCAGGACCCTCTTCCAGGTCCGCGCCGTCGCCGAAGGATCTTTCAGGCGGGTCTCGTAGACTACGCCGAGCTTCTGCAGGAGCTGGAGCTTCTGGGCTTCGTCGTTCGTCGCGTCGACGCGCGTCTCGAGCACCTCGGCGAGCGTCGCGAAGTCTTTTTCGCGCTCGGCCTGCTTCTCGAGCGCGTCGAACACCGCGGCGTTCGATGGATCGTTCTCGAGGATTCGCTTTTGCAGCGCAATGGCATCTGCACCTCGGTCGAGGCGTTCGGCGGCAAGCTTCGCCATCTCCCCGAGGAGCTCGGTGAGAACGGCGCCTTCGGCGTCTTTCGACTCGATCTCGTAGAGCGAATAGAGCTGCGCCCAGCTGCGGCGCTTGGTGTAGAGCTCGCGCAGCTTGGAGCGCGCTTCTTCGTCTCTCGGTCGAACGCCGAGGAGACCCTCGTAGGCCGTGATCGCGTTCTGTACGTTCGAGAACTGCTCGCCCCAGCGACGCGCGGCAGAGCGGTAGAGCTCGGCCTTCTCGTCTTCGTCGGTCGTGAGATCGGCGAGCTTCTGCTGGCAGAGTAGAAGGTCGCGGAACCGCCCGAGGTGCTCGTAGATGGCGACGAGCTCGCGAAGAGCTTCGGCGTCGCTCTCGTCGACGTGCGTGATCTGAACGAGGGTCGCGACGAGCGCCTGCTCGTTCTTCTGCTTGTCGCGGTGGATGGTGGCGATCTCGCGCAAGATGCCCGCGCGGGTCGCGGCGTCGTCTACCGGAGCACGATCGAGATCCTGGCGAAGCAGGTCGACGACGGCGGCGAAGTTGTTCGTCTGGTTGTAGAGCCGGAAGAGCGCGGCTTTCGCCTCGTCGTTCGTGGGGTCGCTCTTGAGAAGGCTTCGATACTGCTCGATCGCCTTCTGCGCGTTGTCGGTACTCTCTGCCAAACCGGCGATCTCCTTGGCGAGCTCTTTCTTCAGCGCGGGGTCGCTCGTGGAACGCTGCGCGTCGGTCAGAATCGAGACGAGGCGAGCCGAGTCGCCACGCTTCATGAAGGCCGTGCGGAAGAACGCGAGCATCCCCCCGTGAGTGGGATCGGCGCGCCTCACGCGGTCGAAATAGGGCTCCGCCGCTTCGGGCTTGTCGCGCATGCGCCAGTGGACCATCGCAATCTGCAAGAGAACGCCGAGCTCGGCCTCGCCCTTGAGACCGCCTTTCAGCTGGTCTTCGTAGAGAGCGACGAGGTGGTCCCAAGCTTCGTCGCGACTGAACGCCTCGGCGAGGTAGGAGAGCGCGTCGGGCTGCCCCGGCACCATGTCGAGCACCTGTTGGTAGGCGTCGACGGCGAGGTCTTTCTCGCCGAGCACCTTGTCGTAGATGCGTCCGACGCGGAGACCGGCAGAGACGCGATCTTCACGGGAGGCGCCGACTGCGAGCAGACGCGAGAGCACGCGAGCGACGGCGCGCTGGTCACCGAGCTTCGTGTAGATGATCTCGGCGAGGAGCGCTGCGCGACGGTTCTTCGCGTCGAGCTCGAGCGCGGTCTCGACGTACTCGAGGAGCGCTTCGCGAGAAATCGCCTCGCCCGCGTAGCGGTAGGCGACGTCGGCGGCGCTGGCGAACAGAACCGATCGGAACGACGCATCGGTCGCAGTGTGGGCTTCGGCGAGGTAGCGATCACAGAGCTCGGACCACTTCGCGCGCTTGCCTTCCTCGGTCTCGAGGAAGCTCTCTGCCTTCTCTTTGAGCGCCGGATCGTTCGCGGCCGTGAGCCGCTTGTACGTCTCGACGGCCTTCACCGAGTCGGCGAGCTCTTCGTCGTAGATGCGAGCGAGCTCGGCCACCATGCTCTCGTCGGGGGCGCCTGGATGAAGCGACAGCTCGAGGTCGAGCATGCTCGCCACGGCCGCCCACTCGCGACGCTCGGCGTGGCGTGCGCGCGCTTGCTCGAGAAGCCGCTCGATCTCAGAGGTCGATGCCGCCGAAGGGGTGGTCACGATCTCGGTGAGCTCGTCCCATGCGCTCGCGCTCTCCGGATCTTCCTGGAGACGTCCAAGGACCACGCGAATTGTCTCAACGCTCATCGTCACTCCGGTCCGGGAGAGGACTCGACTGCAAAACAAATTGGAAAATCGGTGAAGGGCCGTGCCCGTGTGGGCCAACCCGAGAAGCACTCCGTCATCGCGCAAAAAAGCGCGGCAATTTCGGATGACGGGCGCAGCGAATGTACGCGGACAAAGGCCGCACTATCAAGGCTTGCCGTGGCGATCGGAAACGCCGGTCGGAAACGTCGTCGGGACGTGAGGAGCGCTCGCACCTGGCGCGAGAGTCCGCTATCTAGGTGGGGTTCGGAAAACGCGCCCTCGAAGGCCAGCGCGGCCGACCGACGTGCGCGAAGGAGAGGCGAGGCGATGAACGCAGAGTCCGTACGCAAGATGGCGGTCGTGGGCGCGGGGCAGATGGGTCGCGGCATCGCGCAAGTCGCTGCTGCCGCCGGAATCGACGTGATCCTGACCGATGTGAACGTGGCCGCTTCGGAGAAAGCGAAGAGCGTCATCGCGGGCGTTCTCCAGAAGCAAGTCGAGAAAGGCAAGATGACCGAGGAGGCTCGGGCTGCCCTACTTGCGCACATCCAGCCCGCAGCGTCGGGTGCCTCCCTCGACGGCGTCGACTTGGCCGTCGAAGCCGCCACCGAACATTTCGAGACGAAGCTCGCCATCTTCAAGGCCATCGACGAAGCCCTTCCGAAGGGCGCGATCCTGGCGTCGAACACCTCGTCGATGTCGATCACCAAGCTCGCGGCGGCCACCTGCCGTCCCGCTCTGGTCGTCGGAATGCACTTCATGAATCCCGTTCCGTTGATGAAGCTCGTCGAGGTCGTGCGAGGGGTCCAGACCTCGAACGAGACCCATGCGCTCACCAAAGCGCTCGCCGAACGGCTCGGCAAGACGGTGATCACGTCGAACGATGCGCCAGGATTTTTGGTGAACCGCGTGCTCATTCCGATGATCGTCGAGGCGTGCTTCGCGCTTCAAGAAGGCGTCGGGGCGGCCGCCGACATCGACACGGGAGCCAAGCTCGGCCTGAACCACCCGATGGGCCCGCTCGAGCTTGCCGATCTCATCGGTCTCGACACGGTGCTCGCCATCGCCGAGGTGTTGCATCGCGATCTGGGCGACTCGAAGTACCGAGCGCCTGTGAATCTGCGAAACCTCGTCGCCGCCGGATGGCTCGGAAAGAAGACCCAACGCGGGTTCTACCGCTACGACGACAAAGGTCAGCGTCTCGCCGCCTGAACGCGATTGACTGAGAAAGGAGAGACGCCTCTTCAAACACGAAAAGGCGTCTCCCCACCGGCGAGCAGCTCTGGTAGGCGATTTCGATGAGCGATCCCGTCCTCGTCGAGCGCACCGAGCACATCGCGACCGTCACCATTTCGCGGCCCGAGAAGCTCAACGCTCTCGATCCGACGACCGTGGCCGAGCTCCTACGCGCCGTCTCCGAGCTGCAGCACCGAGACCCCCCGCGAGCGGTCATCCTCACGGGCGCGGGCAAAGCCTTCGTTGCCGGAGCCGACATCGCGGCGATGTCGTCGATGTCGACGACCGACGCGCGCCGCTTCGCCGAAGCCGGGCATCAGGTCGCCGCCCTCCTCGAGACCGCGAGCTTCCCGGTCATCGCTGCGGTCAACGGCTTCGCTCTCGGCGGAGGCTGCGAGCTCGCTCTCGCGTGTGACTTCATCTACGCATCCGAGAAAGCCAAATTCGGTCAGCCCGAAGTGAAGCTCGGGGTCATCCCGGGGTTCGGCGGCACCCAGCGGCTCGCGAGGCGCGTCGGAATCGGAAAGGCGCGCGAGCTCTGCTACACCGGCGACATCATCGGCGCCGAAGAAGCGCTCAGAATCGGCCTGGTGAACGCCGTGTTCGCCCCCGACGATCTGCTCGCCAAGACCCGCGAGGTCGCCGAGCGCATCGCGCAGCAAGGACCGCTCGCCGTTGCATCGGCCAAGCGCGTGCTGCTTCGCGGCGAGGATCAGAGCCTCTCGTCGGCGTGCGAGCTCGAGGTGCAGGCCTTCGCCCACCTCTTCGGCACGGCAGATCAGCGCGAAGGAATGCGCGCCTTCGTCGACAAGCGCGCCGCCAAGTTCACGGGCAGCTGAGCCCCGAAACGGGGGGCTTGCGTCGACGGGTCGCGAGCTCGAGCGCGACCTGGAGCGCGACACCAGCGCCCAGAAACACGAGGGTCGCGGTCTTGGCGCCGGTCCGTTCGGTCAATATGGCCGTTCCGAGCGCGGCGGCGCACATCCCGCTCGCCCACGCGAAGCCGTCGATCGCCGAGAGTCGTCCGACGAACCCTGGTGGACCGACCTTCTGCACCTCGGACGTCGTCAGCACCCAGTTCGCGCCTGCCGCTGCGCCCCACACGAGCGCGGCCGCAAGGAGCATCGAAGGCGAGCTCGCGAAGACGAACGACGCGATGCCGAGAAAAGCCGCGAGCGACGCGACTCCCGAGACCTTCTCGAGCGGTACACCCCGCTCGAGAAAACGCTCGGCGATGACCGGCCCCACACCGGTCGAAATCCCTCGAAGCCCTTGGAGTACGCCGAGCGTGACGCCCGCCGTTCCGAGAAACGGATGCGCCCGGGTCGTCAGATTCAGAAAAATCCAACCGGCCCCGCCAGCGAAAGCAACCGGTGCCTTGCCGAGAATCGCGCGCGAGAGGCGTCGATCTCCGAAGCCGATTCGAGCCGCGTCGCGCATGCCCGCGAGGAGCCCACGCAAGGATGCGAGCCCTCGCCCGTTGCCTTCGGGACGCGCCTCGGGCTCGATCGCCGGAAGGCCCGAAATGATCGCGGCGGCGATGGCGAACGAGAAGGCGTCGATGGCGAGCGCGAGCTCTGGACGGTACCCTGCGACCAAACCGCCTGCCGCCATTCCGATGGCGAACGTCGCGCTCCAGCTCACCGACAAGAGGGCATTCGCGCGGACGATCTCATCGGGCTCGACCACCCGAGGGAGCGCAGCGCTGAGCGCGGGATCGCGCATCGCCCCGAGGATGCTTCGCACGAGCACGAGGAGCGGAACGAGCACGACATGTTCGGTCGACGCAGCGGCGACCATGAGGAGTGTGACGACGCACTCGAAGATCGCCGTCCAGAGCAGCGACCGCCTCCGGTCGACGAAGTCGGCGAGCGGCCCGGCGATCGGCGCGAGTAGGGCCTGGGGAAGCGAATGGGCGATGAACGAAAGGGCCAGCAAGACGACGCGATCGCCGGCACCGAGCGTGATGAGGCTCACGGCGACGACGGTGAACCAGTCGCCGAACAGCGAGACGACCTCGGCAGCCCAAAGGGAGCGAAACGCGGGTCGCTTTCGGATGAGGTCGAGGTAGTCGCGCATGTCGGGTCGATGAGAGTCTAACGCAGTGCTCCAACGAACGAGCGATGCTGCCAATAGATTGGCGAATCACCAACCGCCCTGGCAGACTCGAATGGCCGAGGAGTCGAGCGCCGAGAGATATCCGGAAGCCCGACGCGGCCATCAGCGAGGCCGAACGCACGTGTCGAAGCGCACGCGCCATCGGTCGTCGGATCCCATTGCGAGTGCGCCTCCGCTCGACGATCCCGCGACGACCTAAATCAGTCGCGAAGCTTCGCCGACGCGGTCTTGGTTTCGCCAGCCTTCACCGTCACGCTGATCGACTTCTTCGGTAGGTCGGCGTTCACGAACGTGATGGTGTGCGTTCCCGCCGAGACCTGCACGCCGGTCTTCGGGGTCTCGCCCATAGGCTGCCCGTCGAGCAAGATGCGCGAGACGGGGAGGGAGTTGATGTTGAGAAAGCCGACCCCCTTGTCGCCGGCGGGCTTCTCGGTGGGCTCGTCGACAGGCGGCTTCGGCTCAGGCTTGGCTGCGGGCTCGGGCTTCGGTGAGGGCGTCATTGGCGTCGGTGTCGGTGTCGGTGTCGGTGTCGCCGCCACAGCTTCGGCTTTCAACGCCACTTCGAGAGTCTTTTCAGCGATCCCGTCGGAGAAATCGAGCGGGGCAACGAAGTCGGGAAGACCCTTCTTCTTGGCGACGAGCTTCCAGGTGCCGCTGGTCGTCTCCACTTCGATCGCGCGCGGGAACGGTCCGTCGAGAACCTTCGCCTTCGAGGCGTCGTCGTTCGGGATCAACACGATGCTCGCGCCGTCGGTCTTGAGCACCACGGTGATCTTTCCGCGGAGCACCGAGAGGCGGACGTTGCCGAGATCGATCGGCTCACCGGCTTTCGCCTCGATCGACCGCTCGAGAGCCTTGTAACGCTCACCACCCGCGATTCGGATCTGGTGCGTGCCGGGTGAAATGTCGGTGAGGCGGGCCGGGAGCGGCCCTCGCTCGGTTCCGTCGACGAAGACGCGCAGGCCCGGCTGGTCACTGCCCGCAATGAGCGATCCCAACGCGGCTTTCAGACCCACCGGCAACGTCGTGATCGTCCCCGAGCCGACATCGACCATGGTCGGCTCTTCGTTCGCGTATCCGTTCGCGACGACGCGGACTGCGCGTGGCCCCGCGTCGAGATCGCGCACGATGCACGGTGTCGACTCGCAGACTTTCTTTCCGTCGACGTAGACCTCGGCCACGGCGACCGACGACCCCTTCGGGTCACGCACGTCGACTTGCAGCGTCCCCGGACGCTTGATCAACAAGAAGGCGCTCGCCGCGGCAGCCGTGATCACCGCTGTCGCGACGGCGATCCCGACGGCCATTTTCTTCGAGCTTCGGTCGCCCGAGGTCGACACCTCGGAGACGATCGGCAGAACGGGTCGGCGCAGGCCAAGCTCGGTCGGAGACCCGGCTCGCGCGCTCGGGAGCCGCACGAAACCGGGCTCGTCGTGTTGTTGTTGGTGTTGCTGCTGAGCATAGGACGCCGGGAATGCCGGCGCGGGAAAGGCGGGAGCCGGGAACGTCGGAGGAGCGGAGCCGTAGCCGTTCTGAGCACCGAACGCGCGCTGCGGGTTCGTGCCGTATCCGTTCGACTCGTAGCCTCGCCCGTTTTGATCGCGGGAGACGGTTGCTTGCTCGTCGCCCATCTCGCGCTGCATCACGACGCCTTGCGAAGGCCCGCCGACGCCGCTCGATCCCTGCGTGGACTGCGCGGAGGGAGCTTGCGAAGGCGACTGCTGGTTGCCGCTGGGAAAGCCGTTCTGCGCGCTCGCGGGATAGCCGCCATGGGGTGAGGCGTCGGCGCCGGGCGGCCAGGCAGGAGCTGGCCGCGAGGGCCCCGTCAGCTCGCTCGGATACACCCCGAGCAACGTAGCTTTCGACGGTGGGCTCGGAGGCACGAGCCGCGGTGCACGCGAAGAAGGTGGGGACGACGGCCGCGGCCCGGGAATGGAAGACGGGCCGAGCATGCTCGACGAAGGCGGGGGCCGCATGTTCGCCGAGGACGCGTTCGATGCAGCCTCGTTGGTTGGCGGCGGAGCGGAGCCGTTGCCGAAGACGTGCGTGCTCTCTTCGTCTTCTTCCCAATCGAGGCCGTCGGCATCGACCTCGGCTTCGGGATTGTCGATGGTGGGAGCATCGTGGACGCCGTTGCGGATCGTATCGGCAGCAAGCGGCGGGCTCGACTGGATTTTGGTGATGCTCTCACTGAGCTTGTCGCTCGAGCGGCGCGGAGGCGGTGCCACAGCGGGCAAGCTCGGTCGGCTCGTCGAGCGACCGGGCATGCTCGGCGCCGGCAGCGGCCCGAATCCACCTGCGAGCGTGGACTTGGGCGGAGCCGGAGCCGACTTCGCTTGTGGCGTCGTCGCGAGTCCGTTGAACACGCTCATCTCCGGGACTTGGCCGATCTTGCGCGGAGGCGCATTCACGGGCGGAAGACGCGAAGCGGGTTCTTGATTCGTCGGATCGTCGGCCATCTTGCGCGGCGGTGGCGTCGGCTTCGGGAGCAACCCTGCTCCCTGTCCTCCGCCCGAGCGATCGAAACTCTGACCCATGCTTGAAGCCTCTTCTCGCGTGCGCGATCAAGGAGAGCGCCCGACACGGCGCCACGTGCGCGTGAACGATGGTATCGAGCATAGCTTGAAAGCGAGCGCGGTTTCACGCTTCTCGCCATTCTTTTCGATCGGTTTTGAAGACCTCGCGTGGGCGCTCGGGAGACTAGAAGTCTGCTCAGTCTCCCTGCAGTGCGGGGTCAAGCGGCTGGTTGAGCTAGAGTGGCGTCATGACGCAGAGGGCCGTCCTCCTTTTCGACATCGATGGAACGCTCATCGACTGCGGCGGCGCCGGGCGGCGCGCGATGGAGCGCGGATTCGAGCGTGTCCACGCCAATCCTCGAGCGGTCGCTCATTTGAGCTTCGGCGGACGGACCGACCCGTGGATCGTGCGAGAAGGACTCGAAAAGCTCGGGTTCGAAGCCAATCGAGGGGCCATCGATCGCGTCATCGAGGCCTACCTCGAATCACTCGCTCTGGAGCTCTCTGCGTCGAGCGCGTTTCGGATCCTTCCCGCTGTCGAGGAGACGCTCGCTCGGGTCGCGGCGTCGGGTCATGCCGTTGGGATCGGGACCGGCAACGTCAAGCGTGGGGCCGAGCTCAAGCTCGCCCACGCTGGGCTCGGCGATCGGTTCTCGTTCGGAGGGTTCGCGTGCGACGCCGAAGATCGCGCCGAGCTCCTTTCGCGCGGACGAGACCGCGGTCTGTCGCTGACCGGCCCGGGTGCGCGCGTCGTCGTCATCGGCGACACGCCTCGCGACGTGGCCGCGGCTCGACTCATCGGCGCCGAATGCCTGGCCGTCGCAACCGGCGGCTTCTCGGTCGACGTGCTCGAAGCCGATGGGCCCTCGCTCACGGTCGCCGATTTGACCGATGTTCGAGCAAGAGCGTTTCTCGCTTGAGCCGACCACCCTGGCTCCGAGTCCAAGTTACTTGGGTAGCTTGATTGTTAGCGGCAACCCGGTGATTTGTATGATTTCGGTCGCTTCGGCCTCGCCCCGATACGGGCAATGCCGACAGTGCGAGTTGCAGCAAAACCCGCGCTTGAAGTGGTACACACTCGTCAGCACGATCTTGCCGTCTTCGAGGTAGTAGTCGATGCCTTCGACCAGGGGAGGCTTCATGGAGAAGTCGAGCTCGAGCGTTTCTCGTTCGTGAGACTACATGATTCAAAAGGGGAGGGCTCGCCCGAGACGAAGGCAGGAGTCACGTTGCACCGATTGATGACACGGCCGAACGCCATCACCCAACTGGGGACGATCCTCGCTTTCGCCTTCGCTGCCTCGGGATGCAAGGGGTGCACGGAGCGCAAGCCCTACACGCCGTTCACGCTCGACGGCGGCGCGCCGACCGACTCGAGCGCCGTGCTTCCGACCTCCCCGAGCGGCTCGACCAGCGGTTTCGTCCCGCTCGTCGGACTCCCGGCCTCGAGTGGCGACAGCTTTCCCCTGGAGCCGGGATCGGTGCCTGCGCCGGCGGGTCGCGTCTTCGTGAGCGGCCTTCCGGTCGATGCCGACGGCGACGGCAAGCTCGATCTCTTCGCCTGGGTCGAGACCTCCGACAAGAGACGCGGTGAGCTCTGGTTCGTCCGCGGCAACGATCGCGCGGGCCATGGTCTCACGCTCGCCAGCCCTCCGGTCGACCTGGGCGATCCAGGGTGCAAGCGCGAGATCAAGCTCTCGCAGATCGGCTCTGAGACGGTCCTCGCGCAGGTCGACGCCCGCTGCGCGGAGCAAAAAATTCATCGCTGGTTCGCGATCGTTCGGTTGCACGTCGCGGGGGTCGGTGGCGGCGCCGATCGGGCCGACACTCGAGACCCGGAGTTGCGTCTCGAGGGTCGCCTTCGCCCTCCTGCGCCGGGCGAATCGATGAAGATCGCGTTCGACACCGCCGACCGCGACAACGACAAGACCGATGATCTGCGGCTCGATCTGACGCTCGAAGGCGTCGGTGAGCCGTTCGAGGCGAACGGCAAGATGACGTTGCCCATCGTCTTCGTCGATCGACCGGCCGGGTTCGCGCGCGACCCGTCCGAGCCCGAGGCGACGCTCGCGAAGTCGGCGGCTGGACTCGTGGCGAAGGCGCGTTCGGCGAAGACCGCACCCGACGTGGTACGCGGCGCGGCGCAGCTCCTCCGAGCCGCGACGATCGCCTGCGAAGAGCTCGGCGAGCCGCTTCTGTCGACCAGCGCAGGGGCGGTGCGCTGCGGCGATGGGCACTACGTCGGTGATGCGATTCACGCGGTCGGCGTCGCTGGAATCACGTCGGGAGACATCGCACAAGCCATCGCCGCGCGGGCGGCGCTCGCGGAATTGAAGCCGGCTTCGGAGAAGCGCGCGAAAGAGCTCGACGCCGCGCTGGCGAAGGCTGCGCCAATCGTCGAAGCGATCATCGTGAAGCGCATCGCGGCGGTCCCGGCAAAGAGCGGCGTGTTGAGCTCCCTCACTTTCGACGCCGATGGAAACCTCCTCGTCGTGAGCGAGAGCGGGGTCGCCCGAATCGCCGCCTCCGACCTGAGCGAAGACAAGAGCGACGCGGTCGCGTGGCCGCGCACGATCGCGTGGCAAGCGTCGGGGACGGAGTTCGCCATTCTGGGGGCGGCACGTAGGTGCGATCCGTCGGTAGTCGTCGCCAAAGCTCGAGTGGGAGGCGGCCCGACCGACACGCTGCTGCCGACGATCTCCGCGATGATCCCGAAAGGCGCACGCGCGGGGGGCTGTCACGAGGTCGAGCTCCGGCTCGCACCGCTCGTCACCGAGGGCCATGGCGCGATCGTCGCGGTCGGCGCAGACGTCCTCCGAATCGAGTCGAGCGGAAGCGGAGTCACTGCGAAGCGAGCTCCTGTGCCCGACGCGAAATCGCCGCCGTCGCTGCCTGGCGCGAGTCGTTCGCCCGACGGCACGGCGCTCGCCATCCCGCTCTCGGGCGACGCGGCTCAAGTGCTCGTGCTGTCGCAAAAAGGGGCGCGCCGCTGGCACTCCGACGATCTGCGCGACGCCACGAGCTGTGTTCCACGCAGCGGTGGGACGCGGATCGCCTGCATCACGAAGAGCGGCGCGCTCTTGGCCGAGCCTCGCTGAGTCACCGTACAGCCGCTCGCCCCAATGAGCGACGCCCTCGCTTACGCCGCTCGAAACGAGCAGCGCGGGGCGAAGGCGCGAAGTGCGAAGACGCGAAGTGCGAAGACGTGAGCTACGACACGACGATCTTCTCGTCGACGTGCGCTCGCGTCGGCAAGCTCACTTGTTCACGCGTTCGATGTACGCGTGCTCGCGGGTGTCGACCTTGACCCACTCGCCCTCTTTGACGAACAGAGGAACGTTGACGACCGCGCCGGTCGAGAGCGTGGCGGGCTTGGTCGCGCCGCTCGCGGTGTCGCCCTTGATTCCAGGCTCGCTCGAGACGATCTGCAAAACGACCGAGTTCGGCACGTTCACGCCGATGGGCTGTCCGTTCCAGAACGTGACGTCGACGTTCATGCCGTCGCTCAGCCACTGCGAATCGTCGGCGAGCTTCTCGCCGGGGATGTTCACCTGCTCGCCGGTCGACTCGTCCATGAAGATGAAGTCGGTTCCCTCCGGGTAGATGTACTGCATCGTCTTTTCTTCGACGTCCGCCTTCTCGATTTTCTCGCCCGACTTGTACGTGCGCTCGAGAACGGCACCGGTCATCAGGTTGCGAACCTTCAGACGGGTGAACGCCTGTCCCTTGCCGGGCTTGACGAACTGAAAGTCGACGACGGTGAACGGGCTGCCGTCCATCATCATCTTCAACCCTTTGCGGATGTCGCTCGTGTCCATGCTCTGGATTTCCTGAGTGAGAGGCGAGGCGCCCGTCCTCCGGCCGAAAAGCGGAGTGAATCGAGCCGACGCACCTCGAGGGGCCCGGCGCCCAACCCCGTTCTGGGGCTGGGAGCAGATTGCGAGAGGGCCCACGTTTGTTGGCCGGAAACGCGCAGTCTCATTACCACAGACGCTCAGCGCGGCAGCCGAAAAAGGAGGCGCGGGGAGCCTCACCCGTCCTTGTCGGCGTGGCCGGCGCATGGGGCCTCCATTGGACGCGATTGACGACGAGCTCAGGCAAATCAAACGGGAAATCGTCGAGTCGCGGAGCCTCGTCATCAAGACGAACAACCTCGCGAGCGGGCTCGCGGCCGACCTCAAGAGCATCTCGAAGAAGCAACAAGGCTTCGAAAGACGCGTCTTTTACGCGAGCACCGCGGGCTACGTGATCTTCGTCGCGGCCATCCTCGGGGTCGTCTACGTGGCTTGGAACGCCCGCGTCGACTCCGACACCGAATTCAAGGCGCGAGCCGAAGCCCAGGCCAAACAGGCCCGAGACGACGTCGCGAAGCTCAAGGCCGAGAGCGACTCGCATGCCCAGGCCGAGACGGCTGCGGCGGGGTTCTACGAGCTCGTGCGAAGCGGTCGAAAGCGCGAGGTCATCGAGCGATTCGACGACATCCGCAAGCTGCCGCTCACGCGCGCCGAGCTCGCCTTTCTCAGCGACGCGGTGGAATCGGCGCGCGCAGACTTGAGCGTACAAAGCTACGAAGGCGGGCTCGATCACGAGCGATCGGGGCGATGGAGCGAGGCCGCGCTCGCGCTCGAAGACTCGCTCCGGATGAAGGACAACACGTCGCATTCGCCGGCGGCGAAGCTCGAGCTCGCGAGGGTCTATCGAAAGCTCTCACGCCAGAGCGAGGCGATCCCCATGCTCACGGCTTTGAGCGAGGCCTCGACCAATAAAGACGTGCTCGACGACGCGACCTTCCTTCTCGCCGAGTGCCTGATGGACGTTCAAGCCTGGGGGGACGCGAAGACGACGCTTCGGAGCTTCATTCGCCGCTTTCCCGACAGCCCGTTCATCAACGACGCGAAGATGGCGCTCGCAGACATCAACTTGAAGCACTGACGCCAGACCCTCCTGCCACAGGCTGGATCCGCCAGCAGTGCCGGCGGCCACGGATCTGCTCGCGTGGTTGGTAGGCGCCCATCGATCGGTCCTCGAGCCGGCCAGCGAAAAGCTCGCTGCGGATCTCCCGAAGGAATCGATAGAACTTGCTCGAAGGACGGAGTTTCTTCGCGACACGCTCTTCACGCGCCGAGCCGGTCCGAGGCTTCCAGTGCGTCCCGGGTGTTGATCACAGATCCCACCCAGATATCGATCCCCGCGTGCTTTTTTTTGCGGATCGGCGCTCTAGCAGGGGTGGGTAGTACAGATCGGGTTAGCCTGGCCGTCCGGGTAGACGAAACATCTGCATCGGTTGCAATCCCATCCGGGGCACTCTGTCTTCCCGTCGGCCGGGCAGGTCACCATGCTGCCGTCCTCCGCGCGCCATGTGCAGAACCCGCCGGCGTCTGTTTTGCGCTACCCGAGGTGTCCGCGAAGTGGGGGGAAGGTCAAGCTTGCACACCTCCACAATCGATTCTTCGTTGGGGCGATTGGCAATAACACCATTCTTCACGCTGCCCGCGCGACAGCCTATGTCGGCCCCGAGTCCACACTTCTCAGGGGTGCTCGACATACCGTACCCGATAGTATCGATGGACTTTGCTTGCTCATTAACCGGGTCTCGCCGATTGTTGCGGAGAACCTCGAATCGAGCCTCAAGCGCGCGGTACAAGACGGCCGACGCTCCAACGCAGATTACGAGCAGCTCTTGTCCCAACGTAGTTTGCTTCTGGTGATCGACTACCTGAGGTTCAAGATCGTCTTGATCGATTTCGGCCAGGTCTTCCCGAAGAAGACAACGTACTCATTCACAATTGAGCAGCTCGCGCTGAACAAAGCACATCGGTGTGGCATTGACGAACCCCTTGTTATCGGCGACGTCAGCAAGTTTATGCTCGAGCATCCCTACAAATGGTGCGAGGAGCAGCTTGAGGCGGCTCGGAGCTACCTCAAAGAGCGTGACCATTCGGACGTCCTCGGGGATCTAGGGGCGTGTTTTCGTATTCGTGGCAACAAGCTGGAAGCCCGCTCAGCGTTCGCGACGATCGAAGACATGGTTCGCGCCTATTGGCCGGTTCGTCCGGAGCCCCCTGGTGATGGAGGGTCTGCCTAGCAGGCCCTTGCACTTGACAATCGCCATCGGTCGCCGCGCTGCGCGCGGCTCCCTCTAGCGCTTGCAAGTGAAGGGCAATACGTTAGGTACGGCAAAGAAGGGTCACGCTGGTGAGTTCACGTCGGAGTAGCAACAACTTTCCCTCGCTGACGTCGCGGCATACACAGCGCGCCGCTGCACCCGGGTCGACGCTCGAGGTCGAGTTCCTGGCCCTGATCTCGGCTGCTCGACACGCCGGCGCCCATAACGAGACGAACGCGAGGCTCGCCGAGAGGTACGGGATCTCCCATGAAGACGCCGGTCAGCCGCGCCTGCTCCGCGACCGGCTCCTCCGCGAGGCCGCAACGCAGCTTCCGGCCACTGTGGGTGGCGTTGATCTCCGCGTGCTGGCTCGGCATCTTCACCTGCGGCAGGCCGCGGATGGGGTCGACGTGAAGCTTGCGAGCGAACTCGTCGCGCTTCTCCGCGACGCGACGCGACAGACGACGGACTGGATTCTCCCGCGCTTTGAAGGTCACAAGGAGGCGTGGGAGGCAGCTCTCTTCGCGCTTCTTTGCCTAGAGCGCAGAAGCCAGCACTGGTCCGACTCCCAGGACGCTCGCATGAACGGCGTTGCTCAGTCCATCCAGGCGCTTCGAGCCCTTGGCTGCCCGATCACGATTAAGGACGCTCGGGTCGACTTTACGACTTGGGAAGGCGCCTTCCTCTCGCGCCTTGACGGGAACGTCCGCGAGATTGGGGGCGTGCTGGTTGCGGAAGCGATCTTTCAAAAGTTGCGTTCCAAGCTCTCGAAGAGTCAGGGCTACTTCCACATCACGAGGGCCGCGAGCACTGCCCCGATGGACGTTCCCCGTCCCGGGCTTCCAAACGGATTCTTGCTAAACCTCGCCGCCAAACACATCTCGACGTTCGCGACGGTCGATCATCCCGAAGCAGGGGTCGCCCAGCTGTTCGCGGCAGCGGATCACTACGGCCGCGTGCACGACCTTGCTCCCAGCAACGTGTGGGAGATTCAGAACCGGAGCCTTTCGTCGATCATTCCGTTTCTGCGCGAGCTTGCTGCGTTCGATACTCTCTATCAAGTGCCTCAGTTTCGGCTGAGTGACGCAGCTCGAGCAGTGTCCCACTTGTTCGACTGGGCAGCCGGCGATGTTCTCGAGACCCGGTTCCGGGTCGGCATCCAAGAGCTCGCCGCGATCATGCAGTGCATCGACGCAAATACCCAGAACGAGGTCGGGCCCGCGACTTTTACGCCGGGAGATTTCGCGACGGTCCTGCCCGGTGATAAGGCACATGATGTGCTCACGGCGTTCTCCCATCAAAGGCCGTGCAACGTAGGTTTCAACTCGCCTCTGCAAACGGAGCACTTGGATGCGTGGACGCGGCCTCTCTTCGCTAGCGGTGGCGACTTTACAATTCTCGACGCGCGCGTCGCGGGCAACGCGTTTGTCGAGTGCGCGGCCAGTCTCCTCAGAGACGTCGACCAGGGGACCGATCAGAAAATGGGGTGCGCCCTCGAGCGGTGGGTGCAGGAGGAGCTTTGCAGGAGGAACGTTGCCGTGCGCTCCGGCCGTTACCGTGCATCGACCGGTGATGGCGAATGCGACGTGGTGATCGAGACCGACTCGCGAATCATTTTGCTCGAGCTGAAACGGAAGTCGCTGACTCGTCGGTCACGTAGCGCCGACGCTTGGGCGCTGCTCCGAGACCTCCAGCACGCCTTTCTTGAGCCGCAGAAGCAGCTCGGTGGGCACGAACTCGCGTTATGGCGTGACGGCAAGCTCCGACTTGACGATGGGACGACGGTCGTTCGCGGCGACCGCGATATCGAACGCGTCGCCCTGACCCTGTTCGATTATGGTGCGTTTCATACGCGCGATGTGTCGATGCAGCTTCTCGATCTCGTCGCAGGCGCGGTCGTCTCATCCCCGGAAGCGGACCAGAAGCAGGTCGAAAAGCTGAACACTCTTCTTGGCGTGCTGGGCCAACAGGCGCGGGAACTCATGGAGCTACGGTCGACGGATCGGCCGCACTTTGGTTGCTGGTTCCTTGGGATGCCTCAATTCCTCGTTCTGCTGGAACACGTCGATGGCTCCGAGAGCTTCTGGACTGAGCTGAAGCGAACACGGCACATGAGCACCGGCCGGCTGTCCTGGTTTGCGGAGCATGAATACATGCGAAGCTTGCCGGAACTCGCCAAGCATGCGGATGCAGTTTCAACCAAGGCGACGATTGTGGTAGGAGGATGATGTTTCGCCCTGTGCCTGCCTAACATCGTGCTGCCTGAAGGCGCTTCGCGCCGCAGGTGAGCACGTAGTCGGTAGCCCGACAGACACCATGCAAGACGCCGAATCCAAAGTCGCTCTGCTCAGCTACTACGTTGAAGGAGTCGCGCGCATCGCCTGTGCAATCCCGATTCTCGTTGGGTCGTTCTCGACCCCGCTGCGCGCTCGTTGCCGACCACTCACGCTATTCGTCGGGCATTAGGTCGGCGCACCCATGGAACTGTATCTGTACTCCACGGTTCCTTTCGGCCCTCGTTGGCCTTCGGGTGCAATGCGATGAAGATGTCGCGGGGCAGAGGCGGTCCAACATTGAAACCTTATTGCGCACTGTGCACTCTCGCCGTAGCCGCCATTGTGCTGGGTGCCAGCGCTTGGAGTTGCGGGAAACCTTCTGGTAGCGGCGGCGCAGGGGGAACTGGCGCCGGCGGCTCACCCTGTGTCGGCGACCGACAACCTTGCGAGCTCACACCAGGGGGAAGCACTTGCTGCAACCGACCCTCCTGCTTTGATGGGTTCTGCGGAATGGATGGGGGCCTCGGCAGCGCCGGGTTCGCCTCTAGCAGTGCGAAGGCAGGCGCAACGTCGGCTGGTTCGACTGGGACCTCGAGCTCGGGCGGTGGATGAAGCCACCGGCGGATTCCCAACCATCCAGCGCACGGTGTAGCCGTCGAAGATCGTTGAGCTGACGGTCGCCGATGAGCACCCAAACGTTAGCCAGACCCCAGAAATCCGATCCGAACCGACGGCCCTGGTGACAACGGAGAGCACGATCCCCCTCCTCCATCGCGAGATCTGACTTTCGCCATCGTCTAAACGATAGAGCGATCGCCGCGCGGGATCACGACGACAAGAGTCGCACGCCCGGGAAGTAAGCCTGAAGTCGCTGGAGATCGTCGAGGTCGCTCGTGAAGACCAGGTCCCCCCGCGAGGCCGCCGAAGCCATGACGATCGCATCAATGGCCGTCGCCTTTCGGGTCGCTGCCAGCGCCTCGCCCGCGACCTTGGCCAAGGCGTCGGAGAGGGGTTCCACGCGAACGCTCCCAAGGATGTCTTCGCGAATATCGCTTCGACCACGCCACCACTCCGTGACCACGGCGGAAGGAACGGTGATCGTGAAGCCCTCGGCCCTCGCGGCCCTGAACCTCTTCCACATGCGCTGGCTCCGCCGCTCGAGCGCGATGAGCGCGCCGGTATCGAACGTGATCACGCGGCTACCTTCTTCTTCGCCTTCTTCTTAGGTGCGCCGAGGATCTCCGACAGGATCTCGAGCCGCTCGGCGGGCGTCGGCTCGGGGCCCCCGTACCACGCCCAGGCCCGGTCGAACGCCTCGTCGCGCTTGGCTTGCGCCGCATACTCCGAGACCAACGCGGACAGGTTGCCTCCGTGCAGGCGGTCGGCTCTCGCCTTGAGCAGGGAGAGCGTCTCCTTGCTGACGGAGATTCCCACGGTTTGCGTTCTTCCAGCCCGCTTCTTCATTGTGCATTCGAGTGTAGCACAATTGCCCCTCATCGCGGAACACTCTGCACCGCCACCACCGCGCCGCTCTGCCCCGGTGCGTCGGGCCGGGGACGTTCTTGCGAGCTCCGAGGTACCGCGCGCGGCGTCACCCGTGTGAGCCGGACATGGCGCCGCTGGGTGATCGCGATGGCCGAAATACGCAGGTACGAGTGAGGGGCATGCGCGCGGTTCACGCTTTCATCGTCGGCTCGGTTGGGTTGCTCGTCGTCAGCTTTCCTCGGTTGCTCGGACGATCCCGAGCTCGGTTCGCTTCTGCCGGCGTCGTTCGCACCACGCTTCAACGAGCCGGCATGGACAATCTTTTCCCAGGGCACCTGGTAGGGCATCGATCCACTTTGCTAGGGCCCCGATGTAGGTTTCGGGGGGACTTATGTAAGGGGAGGTATGGCCCGACGCTTGCTGAAGCGTCCCTCATGCGCCGCTGGCTCTCCGTCCTGCTCCTGCTCCTGCTCGGAATCGCGATCTCCGGTTGTGCCGACGAGCCCGACAGCGAGTCGGTCGACATCATCGGCAACTCGTCGGGGTCGATCGCGAAGAAGAACACCCCTTGGGAGGTCTGGTCGGCCGACAACGTCTGGACCGACAAAGACACGACCGCTGCGAAGAAAGCAGGCGTCGCGTGGGCGTCGAGCTCGGGGCTGACCTGGGAAGAGAAGTTCGACCTCTGGGTCGCGAGCTTCGAGAGCGTGCCGAGCGAATGGGGCGGGACGACGATTTCGATCCCCACGCCCTTCGGTGACAAGAAGCTCCGTGGTCCGACGCTCGAGTGCGCCGAGTTCGGCATGCTCCTGCGCGCTGCGTTCGCCTCTTGGTACAAGCTCCCGTTCTATCTGCGCGGCTGGGACGCGTCTCAGAAGCGCTACATGTACGCCGGTCATTTCGGCTTCGTCGACGCCAACGGAAACGGCCTCGCCGGGTTTCCCAAGTTTCGCGATCAGTACAAGAACTACGAATCGACCTGGTTTCCCGGCGACTCGTGGCCGACCGATGCCGCTCTTCGAATGAAGCACCTCGGCAACGACGACACCGTCGCGTTCCTCAAAGGACCGAACGGTGAAGACGTCGGCGCCGGCGCGTACTTCGACGAGCTGTTCCTCAACAAGCGCACGGGTCACTTCATGCGCTTGATGCTCCTGTACTTCGGTAGCATCAACCTCGCCGACGGCTCCAACATGTTCCCCATCCGTCCCGACGCGACGCACCCGGGCGACGTTCTCCTCGAGCGTTGGCAAAAAGAGGGCATCGGTCACACGATCCCGGTTCTACACGTGACCTCGCCCATCGACGGCAAGCTCGCCATCGACGTCGCCTCCGGCTCGATGCCGCGACGCCAGCCCGTGTTCGAAGAGGCCCTCAGCTCGCGCGGCTACTTCACGAACGACGTGACCGGCGGAGAGGGCAACGCGTACGACGGATCGCCCTACGCCAAGCTCGGCGGCGGCATCCGACGCTGGCGCACGGCCACCAAGCGCGCGGGACGCTGGTACAACGACATCTCGAAGGCCGATCTCCCGGTCGCCGTCGATCCCAGCGACACCGCCGCCATCGCGGCGCGGCCCGCCAGGTTCGACGAGATCTTGATCACTGGCTCGGTCGACGAGCAGAAGGCGACGCTGCTCGCGCAGATCGAGAGCGCGCGAACGCACCTCGCCGAGCATCCGGCGAGCTGCTCGGCGCGCGAGAGGCGTGAGCAAGCCTTCTCGAGCCTTTACGACATCGCTCCTTCGATCGGCATGACGAAGGCCCAGATCGATGGCCAGTTCCGCACGCTCGCCGACTACGTCTTCGCTCCTCTCGTGTACGAAGAGTCGAAGACCTGCTGCTGGAACTCGACGACCGACAAGATGGCCGACATCGTCATCGACTTCGCCAACGAAGAGAAGCAGGCCGCCGACGCTGCGAACATGTGCGTCGAGCCGACCGTCTTCCGAGCGCGCGCTGACGGCTACAAGCTCTGGCAAGACCACGCGAAGAAGCTCGGTCGTGAAGCCGAGTGGCTCGCCTGGAGCGAAGACGAGCCCTGCAAGCAGCGCGACGTGAAAGAAGACATGGCCGCGACGTTCTCGGCGACCACGTTCTGCTCGTTACCGTGAGCGATCGAGATCGGCGCCTCCGATCAGTTCGGGGGCGGCGGCGGAATGACCGGTGCGAGCGTCGTGACTCCAGCTCCGGAGAACTTGTTCGGCGAATAGCTCTTCACGTTGCACGTGCCGCCGTCGACCGTGTTCACGTCGACCAGGTTGCCCGTGCGCGAGAACCCGTAGACCTTGTCGTTCCAAGCAGCGATTCCGTACATGCTGCCGTAGTCGCCGGCGACGCCGTCGTTGCAGCCGCTGCGCTTTACGAGCTGGCCACGCACCGCTTGGATGACCGGCTGCGAGCCTTCGGTCGCGAGCTTGCTCACGTCGATCTCGATCAGCGTGTCGACGAAGCTGCATCCCGCGGTGCTCGGTGGGTTGGGGCAATCGCGGACCGTCGCGAAACCAACGGGCGAGCCTCCGTTGGCGAGGAACACGATGTCGCCCGAGAGCTCCCAAGCCTTGCCGACGTTGGCGGCGGCGTACGCGTGGCCATGACCGTCGTTGGCAGGCACCGTTCCGAATACGCCGTGTTGGGTGGCGGTTCCGGCACCATCGATGACCCAAAGCTCACCGGCGCTGTTGCCCGCCACGAGCAGCTCGGTCGTCGCCCCTTGAATCACGCCGACCGGCGCGAACGTCAGCGCGTAGAACGTGGGCGAGGAGGTGCCGCCTCCGTTGAGTGAGACCTTCGCTCCGCAATGAACGGCGTTGCCCTGAATCGTGAGCGGATAGACGTCGTGACCGGTGATGCCCCAAATGTTTTGACCCTGGTCGACGGCGATGTCGACCATCGCCTTGTGCGGGCCGTTCACCGGATCGATGCAGTCGAAGTCGCCGACCTGCTTCAGATCGAGGTTGGCTGACGACGGATCGAGCGTGAAGAGCGTGGTGTCGGTGCTCGCGTAGATCAGATACGAGCCGGTTCCACCGCCGACGCCGCTCGACGTCGCGGCCGTTTCGAATCCTCCGCCTTGCCCGGTCGTCGCGGTCGTGAAGCCAGCCGTAGAGGCGCTCGTTCCGTGGGCGTTCGAGCCTCCGGTCGCGTCGCCGCCCGCTCCCGAGGTGCTCGTGTCTGCGCAGCCGAGCATCGCGATCACGATCGAACCCATTGGAACAAGAAGTCGAAGACGGCTCATGCGAAGAACTATATCGACGCGCTTCGCCGCATCCGCATGATGATCCCTTCACGTCGTCAAATCGCTGAGTGATTGTGTGCTCGCGACCTGATGGTCAGTCGATCCACTATCGACATCGATGGCGGAAATGCCTCGAGTAGCGACGAGCGGTCAGCCTGCGGCGCTGACCACGCGCACGACGTGGACGAAGGTGCAGATGCTCGCGAGGATGACGAGCGCGTGGAAGATCTCGTGGTAGCCGAACACCAGCGGCGCTGGGTTCGGTCGTTTGCGCGCATAGACGACGGCGCCCAACGAATAGATGACGCCACCGGCGACGAGCAGCGCGACCGTGGTGGTTCCCATGAGCGGGCTGAGCCGCGCGACGTCGCCGATCACGGCCCAGCCGAGCACGAGGCACAGCGCGGCAGTGACGGCCTTCGGTGCGTTCGGCCAGAGCAGCGACTTGGCGATTCCGAGCGACGCGCCGATCCAGATCATGACGAGCGGTCGCTTCTGCTCGTTCGGATCGAGGAGCCAGAACAAGGGGGTGTACGTCCCTGCGATGAGCAGAAAGATCGCCGAATGATCGAGCCGCCGGAGGAGCTGCCTCCGAGCCGGAGACCACGTCGGTCGGTGATAGAGCGCGCTCACGCCGAAGAGAACGGTGAGTGTGACCCCGTACACTGCGCTCGCGATGCTCGACTTCGCGTTCGGTGCCCACAGAATCAGCCCCGCCGTCGCGACGATCGCGACGAAGAACGCAGCCTGATGCGACACACCGCGAAGGCTGGGCTTCACGAGGGTCGGCGTGACGAGCGGGGACTTGACGAGAACGGTCATCGATCGCGCGACCCGTATCGCATCTTCGCTGACGATCCAATGCCCGCCGCGATCTACCGAGGTGAAGCGCCGATCCACCAATCGATTGGTTCGGAAAGAACCTCGAGGCGCGTCGTGGACGCGCCTCGCGATGAGCGAAAAGGCCAGAGAATCAGGCCTTTTCGAGAGCTCAGGTGCTTCCGTCGGGTTTCTTCGGCGTGGGCGGGGGAGGCGGGTCTTTGGCGCCACCGTCTTTGCCGAACGAGAAGAGGAGATTCTGTCCGAAGGCATACGACTCGCGTGTGCCCCACTTCGGGTTCATGTCGTGGGTCCACCACACTTCACCGGAGGCGATTTCGTCGTTCGGGTTGCCGGTGCGCTCGGGGAGGCGACGCATGTAGTCGACCATGTTGTCGCGGTAGGCACGGTTGCCCGGGAGCTGGATGCGATTGAAATAGTCGCTCCATATTTGGCTGTAACCGTAGCTCTTCGCGTGGAGCAGATCGAAGTCGGGCGGCTTGTTCCAGAACGGATCGACATGACGACCATCTACGGTGATCGCATCGACCACGATCGTGCCGTCATCCATGACCGGGTTCGGCGAGAACATGAACCAGCCCTGGAGGAAGCGGAGCTTGTGCGCCAAGAGCTGCATCGCTTCGGGCTGGGGGCTCACGACGATGCCGTGCGACTTCAGCAACTCGATCTTGTTGATGTCGGCGATGAGGTCGCCCCATCGCTTCTTCGTGCACCAGAGCTCGGTGAGCGCTTGGTTGATGGCGCTGAGAAACATCGCGAACACGATGAACTCGCGAATGCCGGCTCGTACTTCGACGAGCCGCTTCTTGAGCGGCTGGTCTTTGAACATCCACCGCAGGATCCAGAGCGTGCCCACGATGAACGCGACGCGAACCACCCAAGGAACCTCGGAAGCGACCGCGATGACCGGGAATCCGAACGTGAGGAGCAACAAGACGGCGCCCGTGACGACGAGCGTGAGCGTTCCGACCACACCGATGACGT
This sequence comes from Polyangiaceae bacterium, assembly GCA_043755175.1. GTDB lineage: Bacteria > Myxococcota_A > Polyangia > Polyangiales > Polyangiaceae > CAYYKK01. The sequence goes on from JAYUUB010000210.1 coordinate 56,870, forward strand.
CGGGGTTCTCTTCGGGAGCGGCGACCTTCGGATCGAGGCCGAAGAAGCGCGACCAACGACCGCGTTGCAGGGCCCAATCGACGACGCTCGAGATGCCGGGAACGCGAACCATCCACGCGAAGACCGGACCGATGGGAAGCGCTGCGATGATCTCGGCGAGCGCCAAAGCGCCGGTCACTTGCGAGCCGTCGATGCGCTCGACCACGATGCCGTGCTCGAGCTCTTTGCCGCGCGCCTCGTCGAACGCGAGGAGATCGTAGCGATCGAAGCGCCTGATGAGGCGTCCGAAGAAGATCGCTGCGCCCGAGCTCGGGTCGATGAGCACCGTTCTCGAGCGGCTCGGCCGACGCAAAATGGCGTTCGTTTCGTCCCAGTCGGCTTTCGAGAAGAGGAGCGAGGCGAACACGCACAATGCCCACGCGAACGGACCGAGCACGAACGTCGAGCCGAACCCGATGTGCAAGAAGCACATGAGGAAGACGGCCATGCGACGTGACCACTTCTGCGTCGAGAAGTCTGGGAAGAAGCTCTTCTTTCCGCTGCGAGTGAAGAGCCAATCGATGCGCGGAAGCATTGGGAGGAGCAGGAAGAAGCCGAGCGTGAATTCGGAGAGAATGACCGACCGACCCATCTGCTGAAAGATGAAGAACGGGATGTGCGTGCGTACTTGGCCGATCAGCGGGTTGACCATGCGATCGACGTACATGACGAAGTGGACCGCGGTGCCGTTCTGGAAGGCCCACGCGGGGCCGTACTTGTGGATGATGTTGAAGTAGTAGACGGCGGCGATTTGGACGAGCAGCACGAGCCCGACGAGCGACACCCATGGACGCATTCGGAAGGGCTCGAGCACGTCGGTGCGATCGTTGAGCTCGTCGATGGTGGTCTCGCGCTTTCGACGGAGCTCGGCGAGCAGCGCGTCGAGACTGAACCTGTCGCCCATCGGCATGAAGCAAGTCCACAAGAGGAGCAGATTGTGAACGACGTAGCCGCCGTTCTCGATGAGGAGAACGCGGCCGTTCAGGCTCGCCACGAAGAGCAACGACAAGACCTGCGCGACCTTGGTTCGGTACCCGATGAGCACGCAGAAGTAGGTGACGAACATCACGCCCCAGAGCACCCAGAGCTCGGTCGGTGACGAGAAGCCGTGGAGAATCGAAAAGTTCGAGGCTTGAGGGCGCTGGAGAATCGTGACGGTCGGCAAGATCCCCTTGTCGCCGAACATGTGGATCCAGTCGGGCGTGCGTCGGAACAAGTCGCCGATGAGGAGCCAGCCGAGGAGCACACGCGAGAGAGCGAGCGTTCGCCGATCGAACGAGAAGTACGTGCTCGTCAGCATCTCGCGCCACGTTTCGACGCGCGGGCTCGGCGTCGTCGAGGGCGTTCCAAGGGCCTTCGCGCCAGGCTTCTCAGCCTGCTTGCGGATGTCGCCGTCGTCGCGTTCGGCCTCGTCGAGCGGGGCTTTCTCGGCTCCGTCTGCCGTCGACGTCGGCGTCGACGTCGAGTCACCGGCCAGAGCCTCGTCTTCGGGATGCTCGCTCGACTCTGGCGCGTCGACACCCCTCGCCTTCTTGGCAAGGCCAGCTGCACCAGCAACGTCATCTCGATCCGAGGATGCCTCGGCTGTCGTTTTTTCTCGCTCGCTCATGGGCCCGCGATCCATTATTTAGGGGGTAAGAACCTGGGGAACTTACTCCAGTTACGTCGCGTCGACCATCTACTCTGCCATTTGCGTTGTGGTTTTCATGCCCGATAAAACCCGCGATCGAGCGAACCCGGCCGACGTCGAATCGCTGCCCCAAGAAGATGGTCCGAGCATTCGGCGCACCTTCGTCATTCTCACTTTTGTCGCTGGATGTTTTTTGCTTCCACCGAGGCAGTGGGTGTCGGCGATCATCTTGTTCGTGCTGAGTGGCGGGTTGTTCTTTTGGAATTTGCGCCGATCGGCCCGCGAAAAAGCCGCGCAAGACGCGAAGCTGAGAGCCACTCCGGGAGCGCTCACCGCAGAAAAGTAGGCCCGGGGGATGCGCGTGGAGCGAGCCGTTCGGCGCAGCGCTCAGTCGCGACGATCGGGCTAGACCTCACGTACGGGAACTTCGATCAAGATTGGTGGCTTGCGGTAGCGCGCGCGCAAGCGGTTGACCGACTTGAGGATCGACGGGCGGCGAATGAGCTTTCGCTCGAGCGAACGTTTTCCCGGGACATCCATAAGCATGACACCAAATAGAATCGTGAGCAGCCCCTGACCCGGAACACCCGGAAAGCTCATCACGACACCAATCACGACGAGGAGCGCGCCCAACAGATTGAGGCCCACACGCGCGGCCCAGCGGATGGCCAGCGGACGGCCAGCCAAGGGCAGGGGAGCTTGGTCGGTCACGAAGTAGTCGGCGGGGATCCGGATCACCACCGCGATCGTGAGCCCCAAGCTCAGAACGAAAGAGCCGACGGCGATTGCCGCAGCGAGCCACGCGTCCTTCTTCACGATCTCGATTAGGTGCGTGAGCGTCATTTCATCGCTCGTCGATCAGGGGACGAGGACGGTTCCCACCGAGCCGGGCGAACCGACCTCTCGCTCCAAATCGCCGGCTTGGAGCTTGCCGACGATGTGGACTTGCGCGGCACCGGCGGCCAGCGCTGCGAAGCTCTCTTCGAGCTTCGGAATCATCCCATCTTTGGCGACTCCGTCGAGGATGAGCTGTTTGCCTTCGGCGATCGTGAGGCGTCGAATGCGCGAGGTCTTGTCGGCAACGTCGCGGAGCACGCCTACGACGTCGCTCACGAGAACCAAGCTCTTCGCCGAGAGCTCGACGGCGACGCGGGTCGCGACGATGTCGGCGTTGATGTTGTAGACCTGGCCGTCGGCGCTGGCACCGAGGCACGCGAGCACCGGCGTGTAGCCGTGCGCGAGAAGAAGACCGAGGAGCCCTTCGTTCACGCCTGTGACGTCGCCCACGAGGCCGAGATCGACTGGATCGGGACCTGCGCCGCCGTAGACGCGCGGGGGGCGCTTCTCGGCGGCGATCACGCGCGAGCTCGGCCCCGACAGACCCACCGGCTTCGCACCTGCTCGGAGGAGCGCCGCGGTCAGATCGACGTTGAGCTGTCCGGCGACGACCATCTTCATCACGTCGAGCGTGGCCTGGTCGGTCACGCGGCGGCCCGCGATCTTGACTGGAGTTTGACCAAGCTTCTCTTGCATCTTGGATGCTTGAGGGCCACCGCCGTGAACGACGATGAGACCCTTCTGCCGAGCGATCGCCGCGAGATCGGCTGCGAGCACCGAGAGCCCTTCGCTCGCGATCACCTCGCCGCCGAGCTTCACGACGACGAGATCGGACTCGTCGGCGGAGACGAGGGTCGTCGACACGCGCGCCGTCGCAGGAGGAGTCGTCTGGCTCACGGAAACCCTCCCGCATCTTTCAGCGTGAGGGTCTCGTCGAGCCCGAGCACGAGGTTCATGTTCTGGACACCCTGACCGGCGCCGCCCTTGATGAGGTTGTCGATGGCGCTGAACAAGGCGAGCACGCGGGTCGACCCAGAGACGGGGCCTAGCTCGAAACCCACCTCCGCGTAGTTCGAGCCGCTCACCGCGACGACCTCGGGCAGACGCTTCTTCGGCATTCGGACGAATGGCTCGGCCGCGAACGTCTCGAGGAACGCTTCGGTGATTTGCTCTTTGGTGACGGTTGCGTCGACCTGCACGAAGCTCGTCGCGAAGATCCCACGCGAGAGCGGCGCGCTCACTGGAACGAAATGGAGGTGGAGATCGGGCGCGCCAGCGAAGGCGAGCGTCTCCAAGATCTCCGGGACGTGCTGGTGCTTGAGCGGTTTGTACGTCTTCAGGTTCACCGAGCGAACGGGGTGGTGCGTGCCAATCTGCGGTGCGGCGCCGCTTCCGCTCGATCCCGTGATCGCGACGGTCTCGATCGCGCCACGGAGCAGCTTCTTCTTCGCGAGCGGGAGGAGCCCGAGCTCGATCGTGGTCGCGAAACAACCTGGGGAAGCGACGAGCGTCGCCTTGCGAATGGCCTCGCGGTTGAGCTCGGGGAGCCCGTACACCGCTTGCGCGAGAAGGCCTGGGCTCGGATGCTTTCCACCGTAGAATTCTTCGTAGCTCGCCTGGCTCTTCAGCCGAAAATCGCCCGACAGATCGATGACCTTCGCGCCGGTCTCGAGAATCTTGGGGACGTGGGTCGCGCTCACTTTGTGCGGGAGGCCGAGCAGCACCACGTCCATTCCCTTGGCGGCTTCGTCGGGAGGAACGTTCTCGAAGACGAGATCGCTCAGCCCTTCGAGGTTCGGGTGAGCGCTCGAAAGTGGCTCGCCCACGTAATCGATCGACGCGACCCGAACGAGCTCGACCTCGGGATGGAGGAGCAACCGCCGCATGATCTCGCCTGCGCCGTACCCGCTGCCTCCGACCACTGCCGCTTTGAACCGTTTCATGACACAGCTGCTTAGCACCGGCACGCGCTCGCGGGGAGGGTGCGCCTTCGCGCGCGAACGGGGATCTTCTCGGCCCGACGTGGCATGCTCACCCGCATGACCGAAGCCCTCCGCGCCGCCGTCGCTGGCCGCACCGAGCCCATGCTCGAGATCATCCGCGAGCTCGTCCTCGTCAATTCGCACACCCCGAATCGGGCGGGCGGAAACCAGGTCGCGGAGATCCTCGAGCGCGAAGCCGTCGCGCTCGGTCTTTCGGTCAGGCGGTTCGAGAGTGAGACGCACGCCGATCACCTGGTCATCGAAACCAACCGCGGTCGCGAAGACTCGGCGGGGTGCGTCGCGCTCGTCGGGCACCTCGACACGGTCTTCCCCGTAGGGACCTTCGAGGGCTTCTCGCGCGAGGGAAACATCGCGCGCGGGCCTGGCGTGCTCGACATGAAAGGCGGGCTCGTCGTCGCTCTCGAGGCCTTGCGAGCGGTCGGTAAAGTGGCCGAGCTCGCGAAGCTTTCCCTTCGATTCGTCATCGTCTCCGAAGAAGAAATCGGATCTTCGGAAGGCCGCCCGATCCTTCAACGCGAGCTCGCCGGGGCCTCGTGCGCGCTGGTTTTCGAAGCCGGACGCGCGAGCGATCGAATCATCACGAGCCGCAAAGGCACTGGCTCGGCGAACGTGATCGCCAAGGGGCGCGCCGCCCACGCGGCCAACGGACACAAAGACGGCAAGAACGCGATCTGGTCGCTCGCGCGGTTCATCGACCGCGTTCAAGCGCTCACTGACTACGAGCGCGGCGTCACCGTGAACGTCGGGATCATTCGCGGCGGTCAAGCCAAGAACACGGTCCCCGACCACGCGGAGTGCGAGCTCGATTTCCGTTTTCAGACGATCGCAGACGCCGACGCGACCTTCGCGCGGATGAAGGAGATCGCCGCGAGCTCTGCAGTCGAAGGAACGACCCTCGAAGTGGTGGGCGGGCCGGCCCGCTATCCGCTCGAGCGCACCGAGGCGAACCTCGCTCTCTTTCGTGAGTATGCCGCGTGCGCGAAGGCCGCCGGGCTCGGATCCGAAGAGGCTGCTCTCATCGCGGGCGGATCCGACGCGAGCTCGACTGCCGCGATCGGCATCCCGTCGATCGACGGCCTCGGGCCTCGCGGGAGTGGCTTCCACACCAAGGAAGAGCTCATCGAGATCGACAGCCTCGAACCCAAGGTTCTCGCGCTCGCGTCGTTTCTGCTCGCGCGGATCGTCTAGCGGCGCATCGCGAGGAGCTTGGCGTCGGATCAGCCGAGCTCGACGAGCTTGAGGTATCGACCTTCGGGAAACGCGGCCACGCTCGGGTGATCGGCGGGAGGCCCGAACATGGCCCGGACCTCGAGATCGCTTCGGCCGAGCGCGCGATCGTCGAGCGTCGAGAGAAATGCCTCCATGCCGATGTGGCTCGAGCACGATGCGGCGCAGAAGAGGCCGCCCTCCGCGAGCACCGACGCGCAGGCCTTGTGGAGCTTCGCGTAGGCCGACATGGCGCGCTCGACGCTCTTCTCGTTGGGCGCGAAGCTCGGTGGGTCACTCACGACGAGATCGAAGCGCTCTTTTCTTTTGGCAAGCTCGCCAACATACGAGATTGCTTCGGCGGTGACGAAGGCGTGGTTTCCGAGATCGATCCCGTTCTTTTTGAAGGTGCGCTGCGCGGTGGCGTGCCCTTTGGCGGCGATGTCGACGCTCACCACGCGGCCAGCGCCGCCGAGCGCCGCGGCCAGCGAAAATCCGCCGGTGTAGCTGAAGAGGTTGAGCACGCGCGTCCCTGGGCGTGTGCGCTCTTTCACCCGTCTGCGGTTCTCGCGCTGGTCGAGGAACGCGCCGGTCTTCTGGCCGAAGCGGACGTCGACCTCGAGGATCATCCCGTGCTCGAGGACGTCGAGCACCGGCTCGGGCTCGGGGCCTTCGAGCACGCGGATCTTCCATGCGCCGTCGTCGCCGGGTTTCTCCTGCGAGGAGATGCGGAGGGCGACCGTGGCGATGTCGCGTTTTTTGCACGAGGCGATGAGCATCGGCGCGATTTCGTCGAAGCGAGCGGTGATGGCCGCTCCGTCGAGCCGCACGATTGCAGTCGCTCCGTACTTGTCGACCACGACTCCGGGGACGCGATCTCCCTCGCCGTTGCAGAGCCTGTAAGCGTTCGTCATCTCGTCGAACATCGGGTCGCGGCGAGCAAAAGCCCTCTCGAGGGCACGCCCGATCGCGGAGCTGTCGAGGACCGCTCCCTCGGCACGTTCGTAGATGCGCACGGCGATGGGTGAGCTGTCGTCGTAGAGACCCCGCCCGATGAAGCGACCGTCTTGGACGAGCTCGACGACCGATCCGGTCGGAAGCTTTTTCGGGGGTTGTGCGAGCGCTTCTCGGTACACCCAGGGGTGTCCGCGCAAAAGCGTACCGGCCGCGCGTTCTCGAACCTCGAGTCTCATCGCTTTCGATTACCATGACGATGGGTGAAGCGTCCGCGACTCGTCCTGTCCTGCCTCATCGGCCTCTCGCTAGCTCCTCTCGGAGCGCCTGCGCTGGGCCTCGTCGCAGGCTGCAACGACCACGACTCGCTTGCGCCCGATCCCGATGCGGGGACGTCGGCGCATTCTTCGGCGGCGTCGAGCGGCGCATCGACGGGCTCGATGGGTGCTGGAGGCGCGACGCCCGTCGAGCCCGATGGTCCGACCCGTTTGACGCTCGTCGCGGGCGTGGTCGACGCGCAAGCTACGGCTTTTTGCTTCGCCTCCTATCCGAGCGGGACGGCCGCGAAGCCGCCGTTCCCTGCGGGCGGGCTTGCCTTCGCCCATGCGCTGGTCGTGCCTCTTCCGAGCGACGACATCCCGTCGGGCGACGTGCTCCTTTCGATCGTGGCGGGCGATCTCGCGTCGATGGGCGCACTCACGTGCGGCCAGATCCTCGCCGACCCGAGCGCGCATCCCACCCTCACGATCGTGTCGCTCGGCGTGCTCCCGTCGAGCACTTTGACCGCGAAACGAAGCCTCCTCCTCGCGCCCATGGGCTGCATCGGTGGCGCCGCCCACCAAGACGCGAATCAAGAGGCGATCTGCGGCAAAGGCTACACACCCGATACACCTACAATCAACCTGCTGGCAGCTCCCTTGTCGCGCCTCACCGACCCTGCGCACCTCGCTTTTCAAGGCGTGAATGCGACGACCGCGATCGAGAAGACCAACGTCTATCTGAGGCCCACCTTCGCAGGCTCGACCGACGATCTCGTCGTCGACACGCTGGCTTCGGGCGGCGCCGGCCCGTTTCCCCCTTTCACCAAGCTGAGCATCGCCGACCTCGGATCGGTCGCCGGCTCCGACATCGGGATCGCGCAGGCCCCGAGCCCTACCCCCGTCGTACGCAAGAGCTTCAGCGACGCCCTCGCCCTCGCGGGCCTCTCGTCGACCGACGTGCTCAACGGGAAAGGCTTCGCGTTGGTCGCGGTCGGAGCCGGCCCCTCGGTCGGCATGGGCAGCTGGTGGAACGACTTCACGTTCGTCGCGGTAAGCTCTGATCCCCCCTGACGTCCTCACGTGGCCGGTGTCGGTTGGGCCGGTGGGGGGTCGCCAGCTGGCTCGGGAGCATCGGCCTCGAAGGTATCGCCGTTGACTGAGATCGATGCTCCGAGCTTGCGCAAGTCGTCGCAACGCTCAGCGAAATCTGAGTCGAGCCGTGCGGCCCCGCTCTCACTGGAGTGGTCGCGACCGCCCAGCTCGGCAAGCATCCCGAGGCAGGCTTGCAGAGCGCGGAGCGAACCGAAGAAGCGCCCCAGGGAGTCGATGCTGACGAGCAGGTCTTCTCCTGTGCGGCTCTTGTCCGCAACCTCCACGCTCGTCCGGCTTTCCATGCCAGCCCGAATCGCCGCGTTCAACTCTTCTCTCGCGCCGCCATCAACCTCGATCTTCACTTCGAACAATTTTGAATCCTCCTGCGCCGGCACCTCGCCGGGGCATCGACATGGTGACCGGGGTTGGCCGCGTGGTCGAGACTGCTGCCCCGTGAGCACGACCGACGCGGCGAGCTCGGCGGATCGCGTCGGCGCCGAGTGGGTCTGGGAGCCGAGCCGATGCTCGCTCCCCCGTGAAACCATCGCGAAGAGGCGCAGAAGCAACATGCGAGGACGGTGAATCTCTGCCGGACCAAGTTCCCCGGGGAAAAGATTGTCGCTCACGGCTCGCCCTCGCGCGGCGCCGGCGAACGACCCGCAAAGGAAGAGCCCCCAAAAGCAAAACGGCGCCTCTCGATGAGAGACGCCGCGATGCCGTGTGCCGTGTTCGGTGGTCCCTAGGGTGGACCTGAGAGGAATCGAACCTCCGACCTCTAGAGTGCGATTCTGCGACCTCGAATCCGAAGCGTCGGATTCTGCCGGATTCTGTGAGGTCGAGGCCTGGAAAGGGCACGCGCCGATGCACGTAAGTGCGCGTAGGTCCATCCGGGGCCATAGCGATTGGGACTGACCTACCGTTGCAACCCAGGTACGATTGAGCCTTGCCGATGAGCTCGGCTGCGACGGCTACCCGGGCCGAAGCTACCAGATTGGGGCGGCAACATGAGCCCCGACGATCTGGATACGAGGGGAACGTGAGCGCGAAACCAACGGCGAAGAAGAACGCGACGAAGAGGCCCGACGTCGAAGGCCTTCCGAGAGAAAGGTTGCGTCAAAAGCTTGCGGCTTCATAGGATGCGTACAACAGGAAGTTCTCTCACCTCGCAAGCAACGTGGTGATCAACGCGAACGTGTTCAACCCGTCGGTATTGCGACAGGAGTGGCTTGAGCGCGAGGGGCTGCTCGAAGACGGTGAGCTCCTCCCCGGCTACTTCTTCGCCGCGGATCAGGTGCACGTGTTGACGAAGCGCTACGCGCTCACGGTGACTCCTCCGCAGCTCCAGTTCTTGGAGGTCAGCGAGCACGCGGTTCGGGATGTCCTGACGCGGATCTTGAGCTTGCTCGAACATACGCCCATGACAGGTGCTCCCACACCGCGACGAGCCCAGAGAACGAGACGCGCCACGAGCCTCGGTAAACTTGGAGCCATGTCGACGATAGCCGGGCCGTGTTGCTTGGGGCATCGCTCACCTCGCTCACCGGTGAGCAACACCATCATGGGGAGCTAGGCGGAGCGACTACGGCAACGGCGAGAGCCCCTCGTTCTGGCATTGCTCGATCCAGAACCGAACAGCTGTCGACGCCCACGTGTCGACGCCCTCATCGATCCATGGCGCGCCGTGCCGCGAGACCTTGACGCCGCGCTCTGGTTGAACCCGGAAATACAAGCGCCCTGTACTCACCGAAGGGGGAGTCGAGGGCACAGGTGAGTACTGACGGTGGGCGCTGCCCGACTACCGTGAGCTGCGGATGAATGGTCGATCGAGGTTCGCTGGGCGTCGATACTCGCGCCAGCCGAAGCTCTGCATGATCTGTAAGTACAACTTATAGTCCATAGTAAGTTAATCCTGTCTCAGTCTGTGGGTTCTGGGTCGTCCCCTCGGCCCTGGGAGGCCCGCACCATCGCGTGCCTACCGAGAGGCGAAGTTATGCCCACATCCACGATCTTTTTTTGCGGGCTGATTTTGCCTCGATTCTGTCGGTCTACCGCACTCCGCCGCTCGGTCCGCTTCGCCTCGAGCGCCTCGTCACGTCCGACGGCGGTCGTGAAGAAAGCGCGTGCTCAAGGAAGAGGCCTCACGATGAGCGCGATCGGCAAGCGCGGCGAGACCGGCGCTCTCAACCTCGAGGCCAGCGCCAGCGGTTGGACGATCCGCCCACGTATGCCCGACGGCTCGCGCCCGAAGATCGGTCCGCGTGAGTGGACCCAAGCCCGCCCCGAAGAAGCCCGCGCCGCTTGGCTCGAAAGGCGCGACGAGCTCACCGCGATCTTCATGACCGAGCGCGTGCAGATGAAGCCCGCCGCGAAGAAGCCCCTCGAGGCGACGGTGCGCACGGTGGGCGATGCTTGGACGAGCGGCGAGCTCCTCAGGACCCAGTCGAAGAAGATGCTCGACCTCTACGACAAGGGTGCGCGCTTGCTCGAAGAGCTCCGCATCCGGCCCTTCCCTGCCCTCGCTGGGGTCATTCCCGAGCTGTCCTATGGACCCAGGATGGACCCAAGCCCCGAGAAGCGGATGGCAGAAAAGCAAACGGCACCCGTTCAAGGTGCCGTGATTACTTCGCTTCTTTCGGTGGACCTGAGAGGGATCGAACCTCCGACCTCTAGAGTGCGATTCTAGCGCTCTCCCAACTGAGCTACAGGCCCGGACAGTTGCGGCACGGTATCCGACAGCGAGGATTAGTCAAGCCCTTCGACGCATGCGTGACGTCGTCGAAGTGGGCTCTCGAAACCGACCGGCGGAGTGAGCGTACGGGGCCGAGCGTCGAGGGCAGCGACGTTCTCGGCCCATCGATTGAACGGAAGGTCTGTCGGACGCGCCAAAATCGACGATGCTGATTCGAGACTCGAGGTGCTCATGCTGAACCGAACGCTCACTCCTACCGTCTGGCTGCTGATCACCGGCTTCTTGGGATGCGGATCGTCTGCGGCCACGGGTGCCGGAGGTGCGGGCACGGAAGCGAGCGTCGCCGCGAGCGCCTCGACCAGCGGTGCCTCCGTGAGCGGCGGAACGACGACCGCGTCGAGCTCACAGGCGAGCACGGGTGCCGGCGGCGCATCGGGGGTCCCGACCGCCGCGCAGTTGCTGGCTCTCACGACGCAGTGCAACCAGCTCTCGAACGGGTTTTACAAGACCGACTCCGGATCGTCCCCAGCTGACATTCCGATCTGCGGCCTCGTGGGCGCCGTTTTTTGGAAGGCCGACATGGATGTCGATTGCGACGGGAAGTCGTCGCCACAGTGCAATCTTCAGACGGATCCCGCCTATCAGAACCAGACCGCGGCCAATGATTCGAACGGAAATCCGCTCGACGCCGCCACGCTTCCCTACGTGGTGATCCCCGGCTCGAGCAGCATCTTCAAATACTCGACGCACGGTCTCCACATGGGGAGCGTCGTCGCGGTCATTTACGGCAACAAGGTCGTGTACGGCGTCATCGGCGATTCGGGACCGACGACGATCATCGGCGAGGCCTCGTATGCGATGGCCGCAGCGCTCGGCATCAACCCGGATCCCTCGGTCGGAGGCGTCGACAACGGCGTCACCTACATGGCGTTCACTGGGGCCGGAGCGGTGAGCTCTCCGATCGAAGACGCCGCGCACACGACGACGTTGGGTGAGACACTCGCGAAGGCGATCGTCGCGAGCGGCGGAAAATGAGACCCGCGGTCGCCCGCGTCTCCCACGTCGGCGCGCGAGCTTCTTCGCGAGCGTCTCGTGCTGGCGAGCGCGACGGTCGGCGCGTCAGGGCACGCCGAAGATCGCGCGTGACGTGAGCCCGAGCGCGACGCTCGCCATGTTCGCGATGAGCGACCAACGATAAGGATCGGCCTTGTCGAGCCAGCGGAGATAGCGCCCTTCGACCAGCACGGCGAAGGTCTCGGCGAGCACCACCATCAGCCAGTAACGGTGCCCATCGGTCATCCACAGCGCTTCGTGCGGCGCGCAGATGGAGAGGTAGGCGCGGTCGAATGCTTGAGGGATGACGAACCAGACGATCGGGTGCGTGATCGCGCTGGCGCAGAAGCCTTCGTCCCATCGCGTGCGGGCGCCGTAGACGTAGATGGGCACCTCGACCGCCTGCGTGAAGAGGAACGCAAAGAACCAGGGGTAACCGAGGTCTTGGCTCAATCGGCGCGCTTCGTTTCGCTCACGACGACGCTCTCGTGCTTTCGAGGCGCGGCAGCGTCGCGCGCCGCGCGTGTGACCGACCCTTCGCAGAAAAAGAGCGTGAACGCTGCGAACTCGAGGTACCCGTGGAACATCGCGAAGCGAAAGTACCTGTCGCGAGCCGTCAAGAGATCGAACGCAGCCCAAACCGCGAGACCGATGGCCAAAGCCACTGCGACGAGCACCAGCGGTGCTCCGAGATCGGCGACGAGCGCCCGCGCGCTCTGGCGAAAGGAACGTGGCGTCTTCGAGGGTCTCGCCTCGTCGGGTACGAGGCGGAGCCAGAGACCGTAGTGGACCGACTGGGCGAACGCGAAGAACACGACCAGATGCGATCCGAGCGCGCCGACGTCGGGCGGCGCAAAGGTGTGCGCCTGATCGCCGATGTCGAGGCCGGTCCAAAACGTCTGCGTTCCGTGGGCGGCGGCGAGGATCGGTGCATACGCGCCCGACACGAAGAAGAGACAAGCGGCTGCATAGAAGGCGACCGCGACGAACGAGATCTTGAGCTCTTTCGGTCGCCACACCCAAAGCACCATCACGGCGAACAAGTTGTGGAAGTGCGCCATGGCGAGCCCAGTCAAGAACGCATGGCGGCTGGCCAACGCGTAGAAGCCCACGCCGACGAGAGAGAGAATCGCGCGACGAACGATCGAGCCGCGCGCGACCAGGGCAGCGCCGATCATCGCGCCCCAGCCCCACCGCACGTCGGCGGTGATGGCGAGCGCCACGAGGGGGCCGAGGACGGCGCCCCATACCGTGGCGCGCCTGTGGAGCCCTTCGCGAACGACGAGGTAGCGAACGTCGGACACGAGGTGAGGAACGCCGAGCAAGATTGGTCCGAGCGCGAGCAACACCAGCGGCATGGTCGTCGCGAGGGCGAGCGAGGTCGTGACGACGACCACGAACGAGAGGGCGACGCGCCGCTCGCGATCGACGATCCAGTTGCGCGCAAAGGGCGCGAAGAGCGCGAGCAGCCTCTGCCGCACGGCATCGAGCGGTCGGAGAATGGCGAGCGCGCGGTCCATTTCAGCAGCTCACGCGGAAGAGTGACGGAAGGCTCATGAACGATTCGATCGACGTTTCATCCGCGTCGTGAACCGGCGCCGATGCATCGACGAGAGCTTACCAGCGATCTGGAGCCGCTCGACACCCGAGCGACGAGGAGCCGCTCGACACCGCGCAACCCAACCTGGGACGACGGCGCGCACGAGATGCGAGCGCGACCCCCAAGAAGAGGAGGGCTCCGAGACCGGAGCTCTTTTCACCGGGCGCCACGGCGCATCCCTTCGACGGAGCAGAGCTCGTCGGCAGAGGAGCCGGCGCCGACGACGCCGAGGGCGACGCCGTCGGCGTGCTCGACGGAGTGGCGAGCACC
>JAYUUB010000211.1:0-3573 GCA_043755175.1 Polyangiaceae bacterium
CTGCCGTCGACTTCAGATTCGGAGCCTGATCCGAGACGGTCCGGTAGACTCCGTCGAGCACGAACAAGAGCGCGACACCCCAGCCGCTCCGCTGGGCGAACTCGCCTCGCAGCTTCGCCGTGAACGCCGCCTGGAGCGCGGTGAAGTGCGCCTCACGCAGCTCGGCCGGCATCGAGATGCCACCGAGGACGCCGGTCAGCGCGGCGAATGCGACATCGCTCGGGTCTTTCGCCTGGCTCATCCCGTTGCGCGCTGCGATCTGGGCGAGCGCGACGACTTCTTTTCGAAGTGGCTCGTCGAGGAGGGTCCCCGGGGCGAGGAAGAAGGCGACCTGACCGACACCGATCCGCCCCGGCTTCGCTTCGGCGAGCGCCGTCAGTGCGTGGGCGTGTCGGAGCGCGAGCTCCATCGCTTTGCGGTGAGTCGACGTTCCGCTCGGCACGATCCCAGACGACTGACCTCGCTCGGTCATCAACGTCGGGAGCGTGAACCATGCGGCGCCGGAGAGCTCCGAGACGTCGAGAAACGCAGCATAGCGCGGGTACCATGCTTCGAGAGGGAGTCGTCCGAGCGTTGCTTTCGCGTGCGAGGGCATCAGCGCGCGGGGCAAGAGACTTCCGAACAGGAGGTCGCTCTCGCGTTCGAGCGGCGGTGGGACCGCGAAATTGCATCCAGGATTCGGGTCGTAGATCGCGCGCAAGGCGTCGCGTCGATCGGCCGGAAACGCAGCCAGAATGTGCTCTCGTCGCAGCGGCCACTCGGTGGCATGTCGGTCGAGGCGCACGCGGAGCAAGTCGAGATAGGGCGTGTCGTTCGGCGCAGGCTTCGGAGCGTCTCCGTTCGGCTTCGGATTGTCGACGGAGGTGGTCGGTGCAGGCTTCGACAGCCCGAGCGCGAAAGAGAAGATCTTTCCCCGCATCGTGACCGGGTCGTAGGGATCGCGCCGCGCGTCGAGATCGTCGACGCGGTCGATCGCGTCGGCTGCGCGCACGTAGTCGAACGCGCGCGCAGCCTCTGCCGCATCGCGCAGCGCGCGCTCGAGCTCCGAGTCCGAGTCGAGATCGGGCATCTTCGCGTCGGCGACCGCGGAGACCAAGCCGCCCATCACCGGCCTCAAGACGTCTCTCGGAAAGTAGCGGGCGACGGTTCCGTCGGGGCGTGCGACCGCGAGAAAATCCACTTTGGCGGCGCTGGCGAGCGCGAGCCAGATCACGTCGTCGGAAATCGAGACCGGCTTCGGCGCGAGCGCCAAGTCGACCGACTGGAGCTTCGTCGTGACCTTCGCGCCTCCGATGCGGACGACGACGGACTTGGAACGAGCGCTCTTCAGGGCGTCGAGCGCCTTCTCGACGGCCGGATCTTTTTCGGAGCGCGCTCGAGCATAGGCGTCGACGGCCGCGGAGATGTCGTTCGATCCGTCGAGCGAGCTCTGGAGCGCGGCTTCGCACGCCTCGATCGCGCCCTCGCCACAGATCGACGAGGCGGGCGACTTGGGGCCCCCGTGGGTGGGCGCGGGGGTACAGCCGAGGCTTTGAACGAGCGCGCAGCCGAGAGAGAGCGCGTCTAGCGCGAGGGCAGGGAAGTGGCGCATGTCGCGGGAGAGTAGCCCGACCCAGAGGTCATTGCGACGCCGACCTGGAATGTTGCATTTCGTGATACGAGAGGCGGCGATGCTGAAGCTCGAAGCGCGCTCGTGGCTCGCCATCCGCGTGACGAACGCTCTCGCTGGGGGCGTCGCTCCCCAGGCTCGTCCGTCCGTGTTCAGCCGCTCCGCCGCTCAGGTGGGATTGCCGAAGAACGGAGCGAGCACCCGAGGTTTCGCCATCGCGCTCGCCGTCGCGTCGTCGCTGCCGCTCTCTGCTGGCTGTACGAGCTGCTCGATCGCCAACGACATGAGCCCCTATTTCGGGACTATCGAGCGCAAAGGCAAAGACGTCCACACGTTCTACGTCAACAACGGAGGCGAGCCGGAGTACCTCGATCCAGCGATGGCGCACGACACGGCTTCCGGATCGCTCATCCAGAGCTTGTTCGAAGGGCTCGTGGCCTACGGGCCCGATGCCGAGCCGACGCCGGCCGTAGCGACGAGCTGGGATCAGAGCTCCGACAATCGGTTCTTTCGGTTCCATCTCCGCGACGACGCGAAGTGGTCCGACGGAAAGCCCGTGACTGCTCACGACTTCGAGTACGCGTGGAAGAGAGTGCTCTCGCCGAAGACCGCGTCGCAGGCCGCTCCGAACCTCTATTCGTTGCTCAACGGAGAAGACTTCAACCTCGGTCGGCTGAAGGCCTCGAAGAGCGACGCCGGACTCTTGAAGAGCGCGAGCGCGACCTCTCCGAAGACTTCGACGCTCTCGAAGGGAACGGCGCTCCGCGTCCTCGCTCATTCGCCCATGAAGGTGGCCGTCGCGATCAAGCCGTTCGACGTGGCTCCCGAGCAGGTCGAGCGACTCACCTACGACCCGCCGAGCCCGAAGACGAAGGCCCCCGAGCAGATGACCGTCGACGGCGTCGCGCGCGGACCGAGCGACGATGGTGCTTGGAAAGGGCACGAGGTCGTCGTCGTCGAGCGTCTCGGCCCGGTCCGCTGCAACGAGGAAGACGACTTCTTCTTCCGAGTGGCCGACGGCGATAAGACCGGTGTGTTGCCGGGCTGCATGTTGGCCGAGGCCGGGGCGAAGCAGACGTTCGCGCTGGTCGCAAACCTCGAGCATCTGCCTACTTTCAAAGCCGATTCACCGATCTCCGCGGCCCGCACCGAGCCCATCGGTTGGGTCGACACGGCGCTCCTCGAAGACGATCCGAGCGTGCTCGGCGTGCGCGCGACCGACGATCGAACGCTCGAGGTCGAGCTCAAAGGTCCGACACCGTTCTTCCTCGATCTCGCCTGCGCGCCGACGCTCTTCCCCGTGCGCAGAGATCTGATCGAGAAGTTCGAAGCGCGCCACGAGCCCGACCTCTGGACGCGCCCCGAGAACATGATCTCGAACGGCCCCTTCATGCTCGACGAGTGGAAGTTTCGCTACGAGATCACGATGAAGCGGAACCCGCATCACTACCTGTTCGACAAGCTCAAAATTCACCGCGTCGTCGAGCTCGAGGTCGAAGAATACCTTCAGACGATGAGCCTCTATCAGGCCGGCGAGATCGACTACATCGGGGAAAATCTCACGTTGCCGCCCGACTACATCAAGTTTCTCTCGACGAAGAAAGACTTCAAAAAAAACGACTACCTCGCGACGTATTGGTACGAGTTCAACACCAACAAGGCCCCGACCGACAACGTCCTCGTGAGGCGCGCGCTGAACCTCGCGATCGACAAGAAGCAGCTCATCGACAAGGTCGTCCTCGGCGGCCAGGCTGCCGCGACCCACTACGTTCCCGATCTCACCGGGCTCGGATACAGCGCTCAGGCCGAAGCCGATCGAAAGGCCGGCGTCGACCCCTTCGCCACCCCCGATTCGGTCTTCAACCCCGACCGCGCGCGCGAGCTCCTCGGTGAAGCAGGCTACAAGGTCGTCAAAGACGGCGATGGCTACCGCGCCGACGGCATCCCTCCGGTCGAGATCCTCT
>JAYUUB010000212.1:0-10271 GCA_043755175.1 Polyangiaceae bacterium
GTGGCACGGCCGAGGCGCGCCCGACTCTCGACCGACCGTCGTATCGCGGAGACTCGCGACGATGAGCCTCGCGTGGGGAGAGGGACCCATCACGCGCGCGCAGGCGGAGGCGTACGCGCACCGCGTTCCGGGAGCGAGTGCGACCGAGCGCGCAACCATCGCGGAAGACTTGGCTGCGTTCCCCATAGAAGCACGGGTGCGTGGAGTCTTCTTCGAGGGTCTGTCACGTGTCGTCACCAAGGATGCGCGAGGCCCGTCGATGAAAGACTTGTTCGCGATCTCGGGGGTCAGCCCTCGCAAGCTCGCGTTCTCGCTCTATCCGCTGCGCGATTTGTATCGCATGTATTTCCTCGCCGCGCGCTCTCTCCATGGACGGTCTTCGCTGGCCGAGTCACTGGAATCGATGGCGCACAGCTTCTATCCGATATTTCGCCAGAGCATGCTCGGCAAGACCATGAGCATATTCATCGGGAGCGATCCCAAGACGCTCCTCGCGCGGTTGGCCGACGCCTACAACCTGTCGGTGCCGTGGAACGAGCATACGGTCGCTTCGTCGGGCGACCGCGAGATGACCTGGCGGTGCAAGGTAGAGCCGTCGACCTACTACCGCTCGATCTTCACAGGGATCGTGAGTGGGGCGGCGAGCTCGCACGATGTCGTGTCGGTAAGCATCGAGGAAGTGAGCGCCAGCCTCGAAGGCTCGGTCGCGACGCACGTCTTCCGCATCTCTTGGTGAATGCCGTGCCGTGTGCCGCGACGGGTGAGCACGAAGAGCCGCTTCACGAACGCCCACTCGACGGGTCGCGACGAGGCACCGATGCCGGCGTCTCCCTGGGCGCCTCGACCACCGCGTCGGCCGCGCTCTCGGCGGCGTCTTCGGCGCGCATCTCCAAACGAATGCGACCTGCCACGAACAGAAACGGAAACGAGACGAACAGCCCCACGAAGCCGATGAGGTGCTCCCAACCGAGCAAGCTCACGACGAGGAGAAAGCCTGGGAGCTTGACATGCCGCGCCGTGAGTCTGGGGTTCAAGTAGTAAGCCTCGAGCTTGTGCAGGACGAACGTGAGCCCGACGAAGAGCCCGACGCCCAACCATCCTCGTTGCTGGTGCGCGAGGATCGAGAGCACGACGCCAGAAACGATGTTGCCGATCACCGGGACGAGGCCGGAGACGAAGATGAGGCTCATCAGGGCGATCTTGTGAGGAATGCCGAGCCAGATGAGAAGCGGCAGCGTGAGCACCGTATTGCAAGCGGCCACGACCATCTGCAGTTGAATGGTGACGCTGACCGCGTCGGCGAGGTGCTCCACCCAACGAGCGAGCGTGCCGAACAGCGTGCGCGGATCGAGGCTCCGCCGAAAATGGACGAGCTCGTCTTTTTCGAGCTCGAACACGAGCGCGAGAATGAGACCAATCAACGCGTAGAGAACGATGTGGCCGACCGCCGAGAGGGCATGGAGCGCGTCGCTCGCGTAGTGACTCGCCGATTCGACCCAACGCTCGACGCCTGGAATGCGCTCTCGAACTTGCGTGACGAGAGGGCTGTGCTGCATCGCAGCGACCCGCTCGGGAACCGTGTCGCGGGCGTGCAGGATCGCGCGCGAGATCCGTCCTGCGCTGAGGAGCACGACGAGGCCCAGCGCCGAGGCGAACCCCGCGACGAGGCCGAGGAGCGCAGCCTTCTTCTTGACGCGTGTGCGCGCCGCGATGGTCGCCGAGGCCGCGTCGAGCGAGCGCTGGAACGCGACGAAGAAGATCAACAACACGAAGAGCCCGCGAAATGCGACCAGCAACCCGGCGAAGGTCGCGAGCGCGAGCAGGCGGCGCGGCGTCTTCTCTCGAATGAACTCCCCTACCCTGTCTAGCGCCAATCGAGCCTCCGCGGCGGAGGATACACGAGCAAAGGCTCGCGGCTCGCGGAGCTTCTTCGCCCACGAGAGCGCGATCCCGCGCTACGACGAAAAGGTAGGACGCGAGCCGGATCTTGTCCGGGAGGGAGATGAGCGCATGGTGGAGGAGACGATGATTCGAACGTGCATGCTCGTCGTCGTCGCGCTTGCTTCTGGATGCTCGAAGCCACCCGAGGTGCCGGCGACGTCATTCGAGGTTCCCGCGCCGCCCGTCGCGCCCGTCGTGATCGCGACGGCCGCGGCTCCGCGAAGAGCCATCGACCGTGAATGCGAAGCGTCGGTTCGATTGGGAGAGATGACGAAGTCGACGCCGACATGCGAGCTCGACGAGCACGTCTCGACGGACGCCGGCGTTCTCACGTGGCCTTGCACCGGTGATGGCGTCGCCAGCATCCAGTTCGGGAAAGCGCGCTTCGAGGGAGTCGTCCACGATGGTCTGCTCGAGGTGAATCTCACGACGAGCTTCCCGTTCGCCGACGGTTGCCAATGGCAGAGCCGGCAGACGATCACGGGTGGGATCTCGCCGGGCTCTCTCCGATACCGCTACGCGGAGGTTCCGACGAAAGCCTCCCCAGGCTGCTGGAGCGCGTGCTCCGCCAGCGCCCCGGTCGCAGTCGGCGAGCCGCTGCGCGGAGGCCCCTCCCTCGCGAGATGAAGGTCGCCGAGGAGCGCTCCAGGTGAACGTCTCGGGCGTGAACGTCTCGGGCGTGAACGTCGGAGGACGGTCGCTCAGATCACGACATCGACACCGTCGGCTGTGTCACTCAAGATCTCGAACGCGGCTCGTCGTCGACTCGAAAGCGCGACCGCGCGGCCATTTTCGCGAAGCGTGACGTCGCATCGCGCGAGCTTGGTGTTGTGGCAGACCTTCGCGCCGCCTGGTGGATTTCGATAGGTGAGACCGACGAAGGCGCTCTTCGGCGCCGTGACCACCACGTCGAGCTCGACGCCATCTCGCGCTTTTAGCGAGAGCACCATTCGACCGACGTCGTAGACCGATGGCGCGCGAAGGGCCTTCCACAACGAGTCGAACGAATAGGTGCGCCCTTCGTGCCGCAGAACGCCGAACGATGTTCTGGGAGTGAACAACGGCGGAAGAACGGAGGGCAGACACGTCGCGAGCCGAAGGCGCCCCGAGCCGCACTCGAAGAAGCTCTCGGGTGCGCCGTCGAATCCAGCAACCTGCGCCCAGGCGTACTCGTCGGTCTGAGCGCTCCCCCAATTGTGGCTCTGCGCGCCGCGCCAACCTTCGACGGCATGGGTCTCTCCGTCGACCACGAAGGTTCCGTGAAAGAGGCACGACGGCGAGCCCGTGAGCGCCTTCGCTTTCGGAAACCGGCGCTCGTAGAACGACTCCGGCATGAGAAGGAGCGGCGCTCCGCCATCTTCGAATCTGAGGTCCCACGACATCTTTCGGCCGCCCGAGGCCGCGCCGCCCTTGAGCGATCGATCGTCGAGCGTCGCGTCGCCGATGCGAACGTCGAGCGAATCTTTCGCGAAGCGGCAACGCTCGATCGGGACGTCTTCGCGCACCGCGACGATGCCGCGCTGCTCACCGTCGAACCAGATCCCCCAGAGCTCGGCGGTGGCTCGCTCGGGTGCGTCTTTCGGGCAGAACACGGTGTAGCGATTCCAGAACGCCAACGGTCGTTCGACGTGATTCGCGCGCTGGAACCAGCTCTCGTAGTACCCGCCTCGCATCCCGACTTCGAAGCGTGAGCCGTTGGCGCGATCGCGATCCATCACTCTGCGTACCATTGCCCCGAACGCCGAGCCCGTGCGATCCGTGCGGCACACGAGCGATCGAACAACCGGAACCGACGGAGTGACGATAGCTGATAGGCTCGCGCACCTCATGAAAACTGCTCTGTTCGTGTTGTTCTCGGCACTCCTGCTCGCATGCGACGAGCCGCCCGCGACGTCGTCGTCCGCCTCGGCAGCGCCGGCCGCCAAGACCTCGACCCCCCCGAAGCCGACCGCCGCGCCGACAGCGAGCGCCACCGCCGAAGCGAGCCCCGGCACGCCGCTTCTTCCGGGAACGGCGCTCAAAGACACGCTGAAAGACGTCGATACGATCATGGCGCTCGGCAAAGCGACGTCGCCGATGGGCGTGATGGCCTCCGACAAGAAAGACATCGCCGCGATCATCACGGCGATCGGCACCGATCAGCTTCTGAAGAAGCCGTTCGAGTCGAAATGCATCACGCCGACCAAGCTCGCGTTCCAAGACAAAGCCAAAAAAGGACTCGGCGTCCTCGGCTTCTGCGACACCGACGACAAATTCGCGCTCGGTCGATTCGACGGTCCGGGCGCGCAGATGGCGGCTGTCGACGTGAAAGATCCGGTCGCGTTCAAAGCCGCGCTGAAGAAGATCGGCGCGATCAAATAGAGCTGGCACGCGCGGCCTCGCGCCGACCTCGGGTAGAGCAGCCCGTTGCGAGCGGAGACGGGCCCGGTCACGCCATTGTCGGGCGAGCGAGAACGTGCGAAGCGTCGCGCGCTTGAGCTCCGAAGCGCAAAACGACACAGCCAAAACAGCCGGACGCGGCGGCCTCGCGATCGCCGTCGCGAAGATCTCGTTCGTCCTGTTCGGCTTCGGGCAGCAGCTAGCCCTTCCTGCCATTCTCGGGACCGACGGCTACGGAGTCATCTCGCGAATCTTGGCGATCGTCGGGATCGTCAACAACATCGTCGTCGCGCTGTCGATACAGGGCGTCTCACGCACCGTGTCGAGCGCCTCCGATGAAGAAGTCGACGGCGCCTACCGACGGGTTCTTTGGATGCACGCGGTCCTCGCGCTCGTGGCATCGTCGATTTTCGCTGCGGTCGCCGGCATCATCGCCGAGCAAGTTCGCGCGCCGTACATCGGGAGCTCGCTGCGCATCATCGGCGTCGTCGTGCTCCTCTACGGGATTTACGCCCCCCTCGTCGGCTCGCTCAACGGACGTCGACGCTTTCTCGCCCAGGCCGGGCTCGACATTCTCTACGGAGGTCTTCGACTCGTCACGACCCTCGGCTTCGCCTTCGTGTGGAGCCGCGTATTGAAGACCGACGGAGTGCAGGGCGGCGTGCTCGGCTTCGCGCTCGGCGCCGCGATCATCGTCCCCATCGCCGTCACGCGTGCCGGCACGGGTCGTCGAGGAGGCAGTCATCCGACCCTCGGAACGTACGCTGGGTTTCTCGCTCCGCTCGCGCTCGGACTCATCGCTTTGAACGTGCTGTTGCAGACCGACTTTCTCTTGTACAGCCGTTTCATCGGAGAGCATTGCGCCCGAGCGAGCACGCTGACCGCGACCGCGCCAGTCGCTTGGATTTCCGGATCGCTCGGCGCCTTCGCCGGCCCCGTCGGCGCCGCCGCCTCGACGCCTGTCGCGTCGATCGCGACGGCTGCGCTCTGGTCGAAGAGGGCAGACGAGCTGGTCGGCGTCTATCGGGCATTCCAGCTCTTCTCGTTCTTGCCTTATCAGCTGCTGATGAGCGTGACTTTCGTCTTGTTTCCCATGCTCGCACGTGCAAGCGCCGACGACGATCGCGAGGCGATCAAGCGCTATACGCAAACGGGTATTCGGCTCGCCTTCATCTTGATAGGGCTCATCGCCGGCGTCGTCGCTGCGATCCCGTTCCCGCTCCTCCGATTCGCTTTCGCCGATCCGATGATCGCTGCGCTCGGGCAGCGCGCACAGCCGATTCACGCGCTCGGCATGGCGGCCTTCGCGTTTCTCGGGGTCGTCTCCACCGCGCTGACGAGCTTGCGTCGCGAGCGCATGGCGGCGCTTCTCACGGTGATGGCGGTCGGTCTCGTCGCCGGAGCGTGCAGTCTGTTGGTTCCGAACGCCGCCCTCGGCGAGCCGATGATGATCGCCTCGTCGACCGCGACCCTCGCCGCGATGTTCCTCGTCGCGGGCCTCGGCGCGGTGATCCTGAGAAGAACGGCGGGGGCCCTCGTGAGCCTCGCGACGCCGCTTCGCGTGGCTCTCGCGATGGGGTGCGCCGTCGGCGTCGGCCGGTACCTCCCCTTCTTCGGTCGCCTGACGGGACCCGTTCTCGCGGTGCCGATGGTGGTCATCTACCTTGCCACCCTCATCGTGACACGTGAGCTGACGCGCGCCGATCTCTCGATGGTCCGCGGCGTGCTCGGCCGCAAGAAGTGACGCGGGTCTCGGTGCGCGACCGGACGTCACCGCACGAAGGCACGCGGGTCTTGCGGCCCGCACCATCGAAACCCATGATCTCCGGTATGAACCGTCCGAACGTCGGAGGGGCCTCGGCCCGCGCTCTCGTTGTGCTGCTCGGTGCCGTGGGCGCGTGCGGTTCTCCGAGCGTCTCGAGCCCCAACGACGCAGCAACCCCTGCTCCCAAGGTGATGTCGAGCAGCACGCCCTCCGCGGGCCCGCTCCGAACCGACATGGGCGAGACGCTCGACAGCTCGGCCGGCCCGATCGAAATTCATCCGATTCACCACGCGACCGTGTGGTTCAAGGCGGGCGGCAAGATCGTGTGGATCGACCCATCGAGCGACGCCAACCTCGATGGCCCGCAAGCCGACATCATTGTCTTGACCGACATTCATCCCGACCACTTCGACCCGAAGGCACTCGGGATCGTTCGCCAGCCGACGACGCACGTGATCGCGCCGCCCGTCGTCGCCGAGAAGGTCGACTCGGCCATCGTGATGAAGAACGGTGACCAGCACGACGAGGGCCCGATCCACATCGAAGCCATTCCCATGTACAACCTGAAGCGCGGCCCCTCCGAGGGAAAGCTCTACCACGACAAAGGGCGCGGAAACGGCTACGTCATCACCTTCGGTGGCAAGCGAATCTACTTCTCCGGCGACACCGAGTGCACCTCCGAGATGCGTGCGCTCCAGAACATCGACATCGCGTTCGTATGCATGAATCTGCCTTACACGATGCCCGTCGACGAAGCCGCGGAGTGCGTGAAGGCGTTCAAGCCGAAGGTCCTCGTGCCGTATCACTATCGAGGCCAGAACCTCGACGAGCTCGACGCTCCCCTCGCCGGAAGCGGCGTAGCGATTCACAAGCACGTCCTGTATTGAGCCTCCCACCAGACGAGGCCGCCTGTCTCGCGATGGTATGCATGCAATCCTGCACAGCCCCGAACGCGCAGACTCGTCGAGGCTCAAGGCTCAAGGCTCACTCAGCGAGATAGGGACCTTGGGGGCTCGAGCGCCAGACGAGCGGGGTCCCTCGCTTGCGGTGAATCGCGTAGCGGTCCATTCGTACGTAGGGTGAAGTCGGCGAGCAGTCGCTCCACCGAAACGTCACTGGGTCGTAGCAATTGACCTGTTCCCAGATGTAGGCGACGCCGCGCACCGGATAGGCGACGAAGTACTGATCGAGCGCGTGCTTGGGCTCCGTGGGCACCTTCGCCTCGGGCGTATAGGCATTCAGCGCAAGCGCCAATCCCTGATAGACACGCATCGTTCCACGCGACACTTGGATCTTCGATACGCCCTCGATCCATTGGGAGAAGATTCGAATCTGGTCACCGAGGGCCCGTGCAGGGAGCGGCACATGGAGCATTTTCTCGGTCGCGCCGTCGAACGCCTTTTTCGCAGCGAAGACGGCCTCGAAGTCTTGGGGCCGGGACGAGCAAATGTCGTAATTGATGAAGTCGAACCAACCAGTCGGCTCTTCGGCCCTCAAATCGCACGTCTCTGCATACGCCAACGCCGCCGCGACGAACGCCTTCGCGGGGGGATCGAATCCAGCCGCATCGAACTCCGTCGAGGGGTCGCTCGAGGCGCTCGGCGCCGTCCGATCGGTGGCGAGCCCGACTGGCTCTTCGTGACAGCCCAACGCCGTGAGCGCAGCGACCAAGCAAGCCAGAGAGGCGCTTCGAGCCGCGCTTTGGCGGCTTTTCGATACGAGTGTCAGCCGCCTCAGGGTGCGATGCACAGCTTGCCTCCTTGCGATGCGGTGCAGCGGCCGACCTTGCAATCGGCGTCACCTTCGCAGGTCGCGAAGCAATGGAGCGCCGCGCCAGCGTTGGTCTCACCCTCTTTGCACGTGGGCATGGCGGTCGGATTGCCTTCGACACAAGCCATCATTTTCGAGCAATCGGAGGCATAGGTGGTCATGCATTCCGGATCGGGATAACCGATCAGTGCGTCGTCGCGACCGAGGCTCTTTCGGCACGTCACGATCGGTTTCAGATCGATCGCGGCTGGCGGATCGGGTGGTTCTTTCGACCCTTTGAGAAAGCGGTCGGTCTCGACCAAGTCGGCGGGCCAATCGACGGTGAGCTCCTTCGACCCGTCGGCCCACGAGAATTTCGCGGCGAACGAATCTCCGCGCAGCACGGGGGCGATGAGAGTGACGAAGCCATCGCTCGCGAGGGTGATGGCCTCGCCGTGCCCGCCTCGGAGAACGCGGACGTTCTGGGGCGCGGCGCCTTTCGTGGGGGTGCGGCAGCGCACGAGCATCCACTCGCGAATGTGTTGCGTCTTGCAGCCTGCAGCGTCGGATCCGTGAACGAGGAGCTCTCCGACGCGATCCCAGTCGCCAGGCTTCGGTAAACGCGAGCGCCCATCGGGGAGCGCCAGCAATGGCTGCGGACGTGGCTTGGGGCGCGGGCCGACGAGCGCGTCGGCGAGCGCCTTGCCCACGACCCCGTGACCCTTCGGCGAGAGGTGCGGATCGTGATTCAAGAACGCCCCTGGCTCGGCCGCCCGAAGCGCCTCGGTCGGATCGACCGCGATGCCGCCGGCGTCACGGACGGCGTCGACGAGATCGCGAACGAGGAGAAGGGACTGCGACATGTCGCGCGGCTTTTCTCCGTACTTCGCCCACTCGGTCTCCGAGACTTGAACGTCGATCGGCAGGGCCAAGAGAACGAAGGTCGCGCCGTGGTCTTCGGCGAGCTTCTTCGCCCGGAGCACGTCGACGACGATGGGCTGCGTGGCGCGAACGATCTCGATGGGCGATTGGTAGAGCTCGCGCAGATGCTTCTCGAGCGCATCGCGCCGCTCGAGCGCATCGAGGGTCGTCTTCGATGCGTCGTCCGTGGCGTGGGCGAGCGCTCGGTCTTTCAGATCCTTCTCGATCTTCTCCCGCAGCTTCGCCGCCTGCTGCACGTACTCGGCCGTCGCACCGAGCGGACTGCCTTCTTCGCCGAGCTGGGGCACGACGATGTCACCCGGGCTCGCCCCCGAAGCGAGGTAGACCGAGCCGTCGCCGAAGACGCTTCCCTGTCCGAGCTTCAGCTCGCTGAAGGCGAGCTGCTTCACACGCTGGTCGGCGTTGATGGCGAGCATCTGCGCGGCGCGCGTCTCGGCTTCGCGCGCTTCGTTCTTTTGCGCTGTCGCGTCGATCGCCCTCGCCTGATCCCGCTCGAGGGCGACCGACAGGCTCACGAGGTCGTCGGCACCTCCTTCGGACGGCGTTCGGATGACTCCGAGCGCGTCGCGGTAGTAGAGATACTGACGCAGCGCGAATACGGCATGAGACTGCTGAAAGAGCGTGCTCCGCAGAGGAAACGAGGTCACCTGTTTCGGAGCGAGCTCGCGACGCACCGCCCAACCGTCCCAGACGGCGTGCCGATCGACGTTGCGACGTCGCGCTTCGAACGGATCGTTCAAGAAGTTCACGACGTAGACGACCGTCTTCGGTTTCCGCTTGCTCACGACCTCGTCGATCACACGTTCGAGCTCCGGCGGCCCGTACGTGGGGACACCTGCGTCGAGCACGTGCTTCTGGATCGCTTTCGCAAGGATGGCGGAGAACGTCTCGCCCTCTTCGACGCCGAGCCCGAAGGTCTGCGAGTCGCCGACCACGAGCACCTCGTCGTCACCCGCCGGCCCCCACTCCGCGCCACGGTAGCCATCGGAATTGATGCGAACCGTGGTGACGGGGTTTCCGCCGAAGCTCACCTTCTCGGTCGCGAGGGGGCGGAGACGCACGCCCAGCTCTCGATCGGCGACGTACACGTTGAGGTGCGGGAACGCGCCGTGATCGCGAACGTGAAAGACGGCCTCGGTGATCGCGAGGCCGAGCACGAGCCCGGTGAGAACGCGAAGACCGAGCTTCGGCCACGAACGCTTTTTCTTCGAAGACAAAGTCACCCCCGAACAGGTTTCTGGGAAGGTACCGGTCTACAACGCGCGTTGAAAGCTCGGGCTTCCCGGGAGTCCGCTCGGTCCGCTCGACATCCGCTACCCTGACCACATGCTCGGCCACACCGCCATCGCGCACCTCGTCGCGCCCATCTGGGTGCGCCGCGATCGCGCCGTCGGGGCGATGCTCGCGCGTTTCGCGCTCGCCGAGCGGGGCAGCCATTTGACGATGCGCTGGGCAGCCGAGCACACTTCGTCGCCGGCGAGACGCGCGCTCTATC
>JAYUUB010000213.1:0-28353 GCA_043755175.1 Polyangiaceae bacterium
G
Source organism: Polyangiaceae bacterium (assembly GCA_043755175.1). Lineage (GTDB taxonomy): Bacteria > Myxococcota_A > Polyangia > Polyangiales > Polyangiaceae > CAYYKK01. The sequence continues at coordinate 2 of JAYUUB010000213.1, forward strand.
GAAACCTCTTGATCTGCGAGCGCTAGCCGCGCCTGCTCGTCGGCGTGTTCGAGGCTCTCGAGCGCCGCCGCATCGTTCTCGAGGCAGAGCTCCTCGACCTCGGCGCGTGCAACCCAAAGGCGCATGAGCGTCGCCGAGTCGGTCTCGTTCTGGGCGAGCTCCGAGAGTGCTTCGACGAGCTTGCCGAATTCGCGTGCCTGTCTGAGGAGACGGACCAACGCGATCCGCGGTAGGGGATGCTGAGGCTCGAGGCGCGCGGCCGCGCGGTATGCTTCGACGGCATCGAGCGGTTGTTTGCGAACCGATTCGTCGATGTCGGCGATCTCCAACCAGAGCTCGAACGCCTGATCGGGCGTGTGCTGGGCCAGGAGAAGGAGTGCCTTTCGAGCCTCGTCGTGCCGCGACAGCCGCCCGAGGATTCGGACGCGCGCACGCAGGCTGTCTTGATCGAACGGCTTGGACGTGAGCGCTCTGTCGAGCAGGGACAGGGCGCGTTCGGCGTCTCCGAGTCGATCGGTCACTTCGCCGGCTTCGAGCCAGAGGCGGCACCGAAGCGCTACATTTTGAGTGATCTTCGCTTCTTCGACGAGAGCGCGCGCGAGCCTCTCGTTGTCGCCTGCGCGGCGAGCATTGCGCGAAAGCGCGAGAACGGCCGAGCGACGTCCCGGCTCGATCGCGAGGATTTGATCGACGACCTCGATCGCTCGTTTCGGATCACCGAGCTCGTCTTCATGAACGGAGAGAACCTTCTCGAGGAGCGCGATCTTTCGATCTGGATCGCCTTCGAGTGCGGCGGCTTGAATGTAGAGATCGACCCGGGCGAAGATTCTCGCGACCTCCGACTCTCCAGTTGCCGACGGAGCGCGCACGAGGGCCGACAGATCGTCGAAGAGCCCGCCGTTTCCGGGAGCGATGAGCCACCCTGCGCGCAGCGTCTCGATCCCTTGATCGCGCTGCGCGAGGTGACGAACGGCGATGTCGGCTGCTTTTCGGAAGGCGACGATTCGTGCGTTGACCGAGCGATCCGAGTTGTTGGCCTCGACGATCCACGAGCGCACGCGGTCGGCGTGACGCCCGAGCCGCATCAACGACTGGTCGAGACGCTCGCGGGTGGCTTCGTTGAGCGGATCGTGGTGCAGGGCTCGCGCGGCCATGTCGGCGGCGACGTCGGGCCTTCCGAGGCGAGCGTAGGCATCAGAGAGCCGTATGTACTCGTACGCGATCGCTTCTTTCTGGGTGAGCAGCGCGAGACGTTTGTGTCTCACTTCGACGAGCTTCGCGAAGTTCGAGTCGGCCTCGAGCACCGCGATGAGCTCATCGAGGGTCCGCATCTGCGTCGGCGACCCTTGTGGAGCCCTTCCGTCGGCCATGAGGAGAAGCGGAATGGCGTCTTTCGTGCTCCGGGTGCGATCGATCGACACGCGTGCAGCCGTGTAGAGCAGGCGCGAGGCGCGTCCGTTGTCTCCTTCGCGATCAGACTCGATCCGAAGGGCTTCGGTGAGCGCGTCCTTGTCGTAGCGCGCGAGGTGCCGCACGAACGCGGCGCGGACCGGGCCGGGGTTGGGCTCGAGGGCGACGCCCTTCTCGAGAGCCTCTCGTGCGCGACCCGAGTCTTTGAGAGCGACGTCGAGGATCTCGGCGCGCTCGACGTTGATCCACGCAGCGAGTGCCGTGTCGGCGTCGTTGGCCCCCGGTTGTGCGTGTGCCTCAGCGAGCTTCGCCAGGTGATCGGCGAGCTCGCCTGCCAGCTGAGCCTTTCCCGAAGACACTTCGCGTCGCAGCACCGATTCGAGCCCGCGCAGGGAGGCCGGGTGATGGCCGACCCATTTCAACGCTTCAGTGTAGGCAGTTCGCGCAGGACCCAGCTGGCCCAGCGCCTCGAAGGTTCGGGCGCGCGTCGCGTGCAGATCGGCTCGCAGCGAGTCGTTCTCGGCCACCGAGAGCTCGTCTTCGATGATCGGCAACGCCTCTCCGCGCTCTGGCTTCTGCGTCGTCAGACGACGAAGGCGCGACAGCGCAGGTTGGAGGGTGCGAACGAGACCGCGAGCCGCTTCATAGTGCTTTTTCGCTTCGTCTCGATCGAAGCTCTCCCACTCCGCGATGAGGCCCAGCTCGACGTGGGAACGGGCCGCGCCGACCGGATCTTCGCTCTTGAGCCGCTCGATGCGTGCGAGCAGCTCGCCTTCGACCGTGCGCTCGCCCCTCGGAACGGCAGTTGACACCTCGAGGTGTGCGGTGCGCTCTTGGGGGTCGGCCGGAGCTGGCCGCGACGGCCGCGACCGTTCCGCAGGGAGCGTCATGCTGTAGCCGCCAGGACTCCGGGGCCTCGGTCCACCGGCTGGCCCGGTGACGACGGTTTGATCTTCTTTCGAGCCGGCCGCCGCTCCGCCTGGGCTCGTCGTCCCGGGAGCAGTCGCGCCTGGCGATGAGGGGCTTGGCGCGCCTGGTGACGAAGGGCTGGCACCCGGAGTCGAGGGCCTCGACGCCACGGGTTTGAGCGTTCCCATCGTCTGCGTGACGAAGCCTTCTTCGCTCTCGGCTTCTTCCCAGCCCTCTTCTGCCGCCACTTCTTCGGGCGCCGCGTTCGGCAACGGCGGCGGCCGGTTCGAGCGCTGCGGCGGATCGGCTGCTGCGGCACCGGGCATAGGAGTGACTTGGGTCGTCTCTCCTGCGAGCGGGTTCGAGCCTCCCATCATCGTTTTCGACCCGAACGGAAGGGTTCGAACCGCTGGCATCGGCGGAGGAGTCGGCGCGCGAACTGGAAGCGGCGGCTTGCGGCTCGGCGGGACCCCATCCGTGGGCGCACGCGGGGCGGGACTCTGGCGATCGCTCGGCAAGGCGCCGGGGCGCGGCGAAGGCTTTGGCAACGGCGGAATTTGCGTCTCGAGCCCAAGCTGCGTCGCGGCGATCCGCGGCGGTCGAAGGCGAGGCTGCGGACGTGCGGGAGGGCCCGCGCCCGGTGTGGTTTGACCTGGTGTCGCGGCGGACGCGCCAGTCGGCCCCGCCGACTCGACGGTGTCCGAAATGGTCGGTTCCGACGGTGCAGGCTCGATCGGTCGGCGATGACCAATCAACGTCCTTTGCGGATTGCCCTCCGGTTGAGCGGGCACATAAGGTTCGTCGGGCTTGTCCTCTTTTTCATCCGCCACCGGAGGATGCTAACAAAAACTGCGGAGCGCTACCTACGATCCTGCGTCGAGTCGTCGATGAGGCACTTCGCCGCGAACCCGAGGATGCGAGGCCCGTCGCGGGTGGCCGTGGGCGTCGGGCGCCATCCCCGCTTCAATCGAGCTTCGAGAAGCTCGTCGGCGGTCGGGCATCGAGACCAGACGGCGACCGCCGTCAAGCCGCCGAGTCACGTCGTGTCGTAGACGAGATACAGATGCGAGTCGTAGGCGATGACGACGTCGTGCGTGTACTCGTCTTGAACGACGAGCTCGGCGATCAGTCGTGGCGGGGTTTGGTGGAAACCCCAGCGAACGACATCTTCCAAGCTGCGCTGCGAGCCGACGAGCCGACGGATCGACTCGAGCTGCAGGGGTCCTCCGCCGACCCGATCCTCGAGCTCCACTCATTCAGTGTGACCGACACGCTCGAGCCGCGCGAGCTCTTGGTCGAATCGCTCTCCCACGGTGCGTTCGCTACCGGGTCCAGCGGACGAGGACGCACGTGATGTTGTCCGGTCCGCCGTTCTCGTTCGCACGCTCGATGAGCTTCGCGGCAGCCACCTTGATGTCGCTGTGCTCACCGAGGATCTGTGCCATTTCCGGATCGGTCACGGGTCCTGAGAGACCATCGGAGCAGAGCAAGTAGGTGTCGTTCAGGGCGGGGACCTCGAAGCGGGTGTCGACCTTGACCGTGTCTTTCATTCCGAGCGCTCGAACGATGACGTTCTTGTGCGGGAAGTTCGCGATCTCCTCTTCGGTGAGGCGCTTCATCTTGATGTAGTCGTTCAGAAGCGAGTGGTCGTCGGTCAGCATCTCGAGCTGCCCGTTCCGAAAGCGGTAGACGCGACTGTCGCCGACATGGGCGACGTAGACGCCGTCGTTGGCAGTGAAGATGCCGACGAAGGTCGTTCCCATGCCGCGCTTCTTCGACTCGCGTTGGGCGGTCTCGTAGATGCGGAGGTTCGCTAGCTTGATCCCCGTGATGAGGCGGTTCTCTTCGTAGCCCTTGGTGCGGTCCATCTTGTAGGGCCACGTCCGCTCGGGATCGCTCTGGGTCGCGGTGAAGAACTCTTGCAGCGAGTCGAGCGCCATCTTCGAAGCGACTTCTCCCGCGGCATGACCACCCATTCCGTCGGCGACGAGGAACAGGCCGTAGTCGGCCATGATCGAGAAGTTGTCTTCGTTGTGGTTGCGCTTGCGACCGACGTTCGTCTCACCGGCGACCTCGATGCGGAACTGCATGTGGGGGGTCACTTGCGCCATACGTAAAGGCTCACCATCGAGGGCATCAACTGGATGGACCGGTCGCGCGGGGGCACGAGGGTTCGGGGACGAGAGAGCGAAACCGAGATCGCCGCCTGAAGCGACGAGCCCGTCGGATGGTGGCGGTTTTCCTCGGGTTCTGTCAATCCGAAGAAGCCGTTCCGCCCGAAGCCCTGTGCGTGCGTTCCCTCGTCTCCTCGCGTCAAGCCCTCACATCGGTTTGCCGAAAGGATCGCTCGGAGCTTCGGGCGCAGCCTCGGGCTCCTTTTGGACGGCAGGCTTGGAGGCCGGAGCGGGCTTGGGGCCCGCCCCTGGCTTCGGTGCCGGCAAGGCAGCCGCGGTGCGCGCTTCGGCAGGAGAGCCCAGGAGCACCTCGACCTGTCGATAGGCATTCTTGCCGAACACGGTCAGCGGGACCTTTTCACCGATCGCGTGCTTGCGGATCGCCTGAGCGAGCTCTTCGGGGGTGGTGACCGGTTCCCCACCCACGGCGAGGATCATGTCGCCATCGGCTTTGTCGCCCGCTCGAAGCTTGGCGAAAGCTGCGGGACTCCCTTTCGCAATCGAGAGGATGCGAACTCCCTTGGCGACCGCACCCGTTTCTTTCGCGCCTTGGATTCCGAGGAACGGTGACGGCTGAGTCGCGTCGGCGGGGACGTTTCGCAAGAAGGATTTGATGGCCTGCACAGGAATTCCAAATGCAACCGGGATGCACGGCTTCCCTTCGACCGGCATGCAGCCGCGACCGATGATCCCCACGACTCGGCCCGTCTCGTCGACCAGCGGAGCGCCGAGATTCAATGGGTTGATACGGCTACCGAGCTCGAGCGCGTCGTCGAGGCTCCGATCGTCTCCGCCGATGATCGTTCGCTTCGAGGTGAGCTCGACGCTGGTCGGTGCGGGCTTCGCTCCCGGCATCGCCGAAAACGTGTGGATGTCGGCGTCTTCGTGAAGCGGATCGGCGCCCGACGCGGTCAGGCCCTCGTTCCACTTGCCACTCTGTGGGACGAGGAGCGCGAGATCCCAGGCACGATCGTGGTGACCGAGCTTCACCTTGGCGCTCGTGCCATCGGCGAAGCGTGCGTCGAGATCGTTGCCTGACCCAAGCGGTGAGAGCGCGGTGAGAATGCGCCCGTCGCCGCCGAGCACTGCGCCAAGACCCACCGGGATGCCCGCGCGGCTGAGGACGACCACCCCGCGTGCGGCCTTCACCTCGGAGGCTTCTTCCTTAGCTTCTTTCCCGGAGACTTTTCCGGATGCCGTCGGCGGCGCCTCGTCGAGCGCAGCTTTGACCTTCTCGCCTTTCGACTTTGGCGCTTTCTTCGGCGCGGGCTGGGCGGGGGTCGCGGGTACACCATCTGCCCGAGCGGGGCTCGCGACCCCGAAGCCGCTCGCGGCCACGGCGAGGCCGAGCGCGAGACCGAAGGTTCGACCGAACCGTCCAAGGATCCGGGAACCTGATCTCGGTGTCCCACGCTGGAGGAGGCTCGAAACCTCAGTCCGTGGACGCTGGTTCACGGGTCCCATGTAGCCTTCCGTCGAGGTGGCGAAAAAATCGGCAGGGGATCGGGTAGACATAGGTCGAAAACTCCAGGCTGAGGCTCCAAGAGGGTGCGGGCGTTGCGGACGCAATGCAAGGTGCGAGCCGCATCTGCGTTCACTCTTCCGATGGGATCGCACTCTGAGCTTTCTGCTTCTCGGGTGCGCGCTCGTTCAGCGCCCAGGAGCACGGACGGGAAGATCGGTCGTGAGCAAGCGGCCCGATCGATGGGGCGTCGGGCAAATCGACGCGAAACGGGCGGAGTTGGAACGGCGTCGGTCACGAACCGACCCCACGGGGGCACATGACAAGCGAAGAGGAAAAAATGTCCAAGGCGCTCGCGCGGATCGAGACCGCGGCCGATGAAACACAGGCGATCGAGAAGCTCGTCGCCGGAGGCGACCACCGCGAAGCCCTCGCAAGGTGCGCTCGCGCGTACTCAGCACCTTTGGGTCGCCTCTGCATGGCGCTCACGGGATCGCAGGCCGAAGGCGAGGAGCTCGTTCAAGAGACACTCATCGCGGCTTACGACGGCTTTCCGCAGTTCCGTTTCGAAGGAACGGTCCGCGCTTGGTTATTTGGGATAGCGAGGCGCATCTGCGGGCGCCACAACGAAATGAAGAATCGGCGGCAAGCACGCCTCCGGTTGGTTCACGACACCGGACGAGGCGTCGACGCGGGCGAGCTCCACATGGAGCGCGAGCGCGCGATTCGCGCACGCAACGCCCTGGCCGAGCTCAAGCCGAGCGAACGGGAAGCGGTCGTCCTTCGCTACGACGCGGGCCTCAGCTTCCGCGAGGTCGCGCTCGCGTGCGGCGTCGACGAAGCCGCCGCTCGCAAGCGCGTGAGCCGCGCCTTGTCGAGGCTTCGCGAGAGTCTCGCCGATGTCTAGGTCCGAGGTCCCCCACCGACTCCAGTTTCCGAGGAACGAGAGGAAGCCATGAGCAGCACGAAGAGCGCGATTTGTCTCGAGGTCGAAGACTCGCTGGCCGACATTCTCGATGGGTCTGCGTCCGCGCGTCTCATCGATCACATCGCCGAATGCGACGAATGCCGCGACAAGCGGTACGAGGCAGAACGCGCTGCCGAGGCGGTGGAGCATGCCGGCGCCGATTTTCGTCCGGCCGAAGGGTTCGCCGAGCGAATGATCGCAGGTGTTCTCGAGTCACGGCCTGGAGCTCCAAAGGGCTATCGAGAGCGCGAGTCCGTCCCTGTCTCCACGGCAGAAGGGCACACGACGCGCGTGTCGGGCACGGCAGCGACTGAATTCTCCCCCGCTTCGCTCGCTGACCTGGCCAAGACCGACGACGTGAACGAACGGCGCACCGACGCTTCCGCCACCCAGTCGAAGATCGCGACGTCGCTTGGCGGCGAGATGGTCGACGACGCGCGCACGGTCTTCGAGCCAGTCAAAGTCGAAGAGGCGCGACCGAGTGAAGCCGCTGTGAAGAGCGCGGTGTTCGTTCCCATGACCAAGACTGTTCCGCTCGCCGCGGTGCTCGGTCGAACGTCGGAGCAAGTGACTCCGGTGCCCGCGAGCCCGGCGCGTGTCGTTTCGGCGGTCACCGGAAAGAACGACACCGACTCGACGTCAGGCCGCAGTGCTTCGGGCGCGCCACCCGTGCGCGACGGCAATGCGCCGGTTGGAGCTGCCGCCGTAGTGCGTGCGGCCGGTTCCGATGATTCTGCAATCGATCTGCAGTTGGTTAAGGCAGCGCCTCGGATGGCGGTGGTTCCGACTTCTGCTCCGACGGGTCGCGTCGTCTCGTTGTTTCGACGTCGCGGATTCATCGCCGCTGTGGTCGGCAGCATGGCGGCGGCGGCGGCCGTGGGTTATTTCGTCATCGGCAAGAAGCAGCCTTGGGTGGCACCCACCACGACGGCGTTCACCGATGGCGCTTGGTCTGGCTCGGTAGAGAGCGTGGCGCGTGCATCTTCGGACGGCGCGACGGGGGGCCTCGAGGTCTGCAAGGGGGACAAGGCGGCGCGATGCACGCAGGTCGCCCAGGGCGGAACGATCGAAGCGGGGTCGACGGTTCGAACCGACGAGAGGACACGCGCGCGCTTCAAGCTGGCCGACGGAACGACGCTCGCGTTGGACCGTGGCACCGAGGTCGTCTTCCCGGCTGGCTCCTCGCGTGAAGCGCGCGTCGAGCGCGGGTTGGTCGTCGCCGACGTTGCAAAAGCAGACAAGGCTGCGCCGGCAAAATTCGTCGTCCCGCAAGGCCAAATCGAGGTCATCGGAACCAAGCTCAGCATCACGACAACCGATCGGCGATCCGCCGTCGAGGTGGCGCGGGGCGAGGTGAAGGTCACCGGCGCGAATGGTCAGACCAGCTCGGTTCGCGCGGGCGAAGAAGCCATGATGCCTCAGAGTGGCGACGCCGTCGTCTCGCCGAAGCGGACCATGAGCGACATGCTCGAGTGGAGCGATCAATCGCAAGAGACGCTCGACGCCGCGGCTCTCCGAGGAATTGGCGAGCTTCGGGCGAAGAAGCCTGGCGACACGCAGGAGAAAGCCCACGCCGTGCGATTGGCGAAGCACGCCGTGAAGGTTCGCGTCGTCGACGTCGTGGCCCGTACCGAGGTCGACGAGACGTTCACGAACGACTCGGACGAAGAGCTCGAGGGCATCTTCAGGTTCCCGCTCCCGCCCGATGCGCTGATCGAGAAGCTGTCGCTCGAGGTAGACGGCAAGCTCATCGATGGAGCTTTCATCGACCGGGATCGCGGCGCTGCCATTTGGCGCGGCGTCATTCACAACGCCGCTCCGCTAGCGCCCAAGCCGCGCGAAGAGATCGTCTGGGTGCCAGGGCCTTGGCGTGACCCCGCGCTCCTCGAATGGCAACGAGGCGGTCGCTTCGAGCTTCGTATCTTCCCGATCCCGAAGCACGGATCGCGACGCGTCGTTCTCTCGTACACCCAGACGGTTCCGGTATCGGGCGGTGTGCGGCGCTTTTCGTATCCCTTGGCGCACGACGCGGCAGGGACGACGAAGATCGACGACTTCAGTCTCGACGTCCAGGTCCTCGGACACGACAAAGATTTCGGTGTGTCGACTCGGGGCTACACGCTCCAGAAGGGCGACGCTTCGGCAGAGGCCGACCGCTTCGTCATGAACGAGAAGAACTTCGTTCCTGCAGGCGATCTGACCGTGGAATACGCGTTGCCCGACCGCAATGCCGACCTCACGGCTTGGGCTTACCAGATGCCGGTGACCGATGTGTCGTCTGCACCTCAGCCCGCACTCGCGACGAACGCGCTTCCGACGGTCGCAGGCGGGGCGAACACGAAAGCGCAGCGTGAGAAGACTGCGAAGGACGAGGCGCGGGCGATCCGCGACGACGGGTCGCCGTATGTCGCCATCGCCGTGAGGCCTAAGCTCCCGCGCTGGGGCGAAGGGCACGAGCGACTTCACGTGATCGTGGTCGACTCGAGTCGCTCGATGGTCGGAGAACGGTTCGCTCGAGCGACGCACCTTGCTGCGAGCCTGGTTCGCGAAATGGACCGACGTGACTCCTTCATGGTCCTCGCTTGCGACACCACCTGTCAGGGGATGGGCGCGGCGCCGGGGCGTCCGCTGCCCGAGGTGAAGGAGCCGAGCGCGGACTCAGCCGAGGACGTCGAGCGGTTCCTCGGCTCGATCGAGCCCGATGGCGGCTCGAACCTCTTCGCCGCCGTCCAAGCCGCGCACGCTGTCGCGACCAAGGGCAAAGACCTTCGCGTGATCTACCTCGGTGATGGGACACCGACCGTCGGACCGACGAAGTCGGCGACGGTCGAAGCTGCCATTCGTCAGGCGCTTCCGGCAGGTCAGGGCTCGGTCATCGCCGTCGCACTCGGAGCAGACGCCGACACGACGACGCTCGCGGCGATGGCTCGCGGCGGCAGCGGCGTGGTCGTTCCCTACGTCCCTGGGCAGAAGGTCTCTGCGGCGTCGGTGGACGTGCTCGCCGCAGCCTACGGATCGGCTCTGAGCGACGTCTCGGTCGAGCTTCCTCCGGGGCTGACCGAGATCACTCCTTCGCGCATGGATTCGATTCCGGCGGGTGGAGAGGCGTTCATTTTCGCTCGGATGACCGGCGCGAACGTGACCGGCAACGTGAAGATCCGCGGCCGTGTCGGTGGTGACGCGTTCGAGCAGAGCTACCCGGCCAAGATCGTGTCCTCGACGAGCGCCGGAAATGCGTTCGTGCCCCGGATGTTCGCCGCGGCGAAGATCTCCGATCTCGAGCGTGTAGGTCGCATCGAAGACAAGGAGCGCATCGTCGCGCTGTCACAGCGCTTCGCCGTGGCGAGTCGCTTCACCTCGATGATCGTTCTCGAGAGCGAGGCCATGTTCAAGGCATTCGGCCTCGACAAGACGAGCTCGGCTCCGGACTTCACGGGCGAGTCGCGGGCGACCTCGAACAGCGCAGACCCCGTGGCGCGAGACGACGGAGACGGCGAAGAGGAGCGGCTCGAAGCCAAGGAGTCGAAGAAGAAGGACTCGCGTGATGCCGATGACGGCATGGGCTTGGCGGGACTGGGCAACGGCGGAAGCGGCCAGGGGTTCGGAAGGGGTGCTTCAGCTGCCGAGAAAGCCGCTGGACCTCAACAACAGCCGAGCCCGAGCGCATCGAGCACGACGGCAAGCTCCGCCCCTGCACCTGCGAAGAAGCCCCAAATTGCGTCGGGCTCGGGCAGCAATGATCCGTTCGGCCCGGGCTGGAACAACCGCCCCCAAGACCGGTTCCAGCCCCCGCCTCCTCCCCGACAACCGAACCTCGTGCCCATGCGCAAGGTGTTCGATCGCAAAGCGACCTTCGCGGTTGGCAATGCGCTCGCGACGGAGCTCGCCTCGACTTTGGCCGACGCGGAGACCGCGCAGAAGGCGACTCCCGACAGCCGGGACAAGACCCTCGCGCTCTACAAGCTCCTCATGGCATCGGGTCGCGTGGGTGAAGCTCAAGAGCTGACTGCACGCTGGGCCCAACGCGATGCGCTCGACGTCGATGCCCTCACCGCTCGTGCTGATCTCGCTGCGATGTCGGGCGATCGAGAGCGAGCCGTCCGCATCCTCTCGGGCATCGCCGACGTGCGACCGGGTGACAAGGTCGTGCAACAGCGTCTCGCAAACGCCTTCATGCAAATGGGAGCGCGTGACCTCGCTTGCCAAAATCGGATCGCGATCGCCGACATGGACGCGAGCGACCTGAACAACGTTGCCGGCGCCGTGAAATGCTCGCTCGACCTCGGCTTCTCGGGATTGTCGACGGCCATCCACGACAACGTCGACCCAACCCAGCGCGATCGCCTCGACGCGGCCATCAAGACGGTGAAATTCGACGTGAGCCCGGTCGGTGGTGATGTCCGCGTCACGGCGACGTGGTCGGTGCCCGTCGATCTCGACCTCGCGCTCATCGACAAGAACGGCAAGCGAATCTCCTGGCTCGGCTCGCCTCTCAAGACGGTCAGCGTGTCGTCTACCGACGCCACTTCGACGCGCACCGAGACGCTCGGCGTCTCGGGTCTCAACGCCGGCAACTTCGTCGTCGAGGTGGTTCGCGCATCCCAGTCGAGCTCGCCGGTGACGGGCGAGGTCACCTTCACCCTTCCTGGAGGCGAGTCGCGCAGAGTCACCTTCACGCTCACTGGCAACCGCATCGAAGTCGGCTCGATGCGCGTGTTCTTCACTTCGCGCCTCGTGCCGCTCGACGGCAGCTTCGGGGGTGGCGGCGGTTGGCGCGGCGGCCCGGTGTTCTAGACCCGGCGCTGCGGAAAGAGACACGCCTCTCTCCTTCGTGGTGAGAGGCGTGTCGCGTTTGTCGCCATGCGCCGATGCAGTGCGCCGCCAATCGAGGGCTGTTCTTTCACCTCTTTTCTTTCGTCGAGCGCCCAAGTATCTCCGTTGGAGATGAGCACCCACGACCACGATCAAGCAGACCCGACTGGCCACGACGCCGATGCTGGCGGTCACGACGACCACTTCGATCCGGAGCCTGCGACCGCGCTGTCGCCCGGCGAGTCGGCCTCACCGGCCTGGCTTCCCATTCTCGGTGCAGGTCTCTTTCTCGTGGGAGGAACCTACTTCCTCGCGACGCCGGGCGCTCCCGACGCGATGGCCGCTCCGAGCGCGAGTGTCTCGGCGAGCGCCGCACCTCGCGCGATCACGCCGCCTTCGATGGCGCCGGCGCCGACGCCTCCGCGCCCGGCGATCCCGAACGCTCCCCGACCAGGCGATCTCGACTTCAGCAACAAGGTTCGACAGCAGATGGGAAAGGGAGCTCCGGGTGCTCCATCGGGTCAGCCGCTGGCTCCAGGGCAGCCGCAAGTGATCCAGCTCCAGCCGCCGACGAACAAGCCGCGACCATGAGCGCGCAAACCTTCTCGACGGTGCTCGTCATCGGGACGGGGACCATGGGTCAAGGCATCGCGCAAGTCGCCGCGGCTGCGGGGCTCGAGACGCGCGTGGTCGACGTCGACGAAGCGCGACTTCGCGGCGCGCTTTCTTCGATCGAGAAGATCACGCAACGCAGCGTCGACAAGGGCAAGCTCGCTCAAGAGGCGCGCGGAGCGCTCCTCGGTCGCATCCGGATCGTGACCGCTCTCGAAGAAGCTTCAAAAGGAATCGATCTCTGCATCGAAGCCATTCCCGAGCTGATGAGCCTCAAGGTCGAGATCCTCGGCAAGGTCGTCGCCTCCGCGCCCGCGCATGCGCTCATCGGCTCGAACACTTCGAGCCTGTCGATCACCGAGATCGGCGCCCGCATCGGCGCGAGCGATCGAACCGTCGGTATGCATTTCTTCAATCCACCGCCGGTCATGGAGCTGCTCGAAATCGTGCGTGGCCTCCGGACGAGCGACGCTTCGATCGACGCGGCCGTGGGGCTCGCAGCACGCTTCGGAAAGACTCCGATCATCGTCAGCGATACGCCTGGCTTCGCGACCAGCAGGCTTGGCGTCGCGATTGGCGCCGAAGCGATCCGCATGCTCGAAGCAGGCGTCGCGAGCGTCGAAGACATCGATCGGGCGATGGAGCTCGGCTACCGCCATCCGATGGGTCCGCTGAAGCTCGGAGATCTCGTCGGTCTCGACGTGAGACTCTCGATCCTCGAGCATCTGCACAAGGAGGTCGGTGAGCAGTTCCGGCCGCCTTCTCTTCTCAGGCAGATGGTGCGCGCCGGAAAGCTCGGAAAGAAGACCGGCGAAGGTTTTTACCGATGGACCGATGACGGGCCCGTCCCGGTGCGTTCGAAACCCTGATCGCAAAGCGTGACGGCCGTCGAGGAGAGCCGTCCACCGACTCACTTCGGTGCAGGTTTGCCCGCGTCGCTCGCGGGGGCGCTTGCACCGGCGTCTTTCGCCGAATCATTCGCGTTCACTGCACCGTCGGCCACGCTCGGCTTCGTGCCCGCGTCTTGGGGGCTCCCGGCGTCGGTGGTGCTGTTGGTCGCGAGCGGTGCGAGGTCTTCGCCTGGGGGCCATCGCAGCACGGTCTCTTCACCCGTAGCGCGATCGACGAGCTTGGCGAAAGTCGCGCGCGGATTGTCGGCCAGGCGAACGGCGAAACGGGTGTTGATTCGATCCATGGCCGGACGCTTCAAGATCCGCTTCTCGTCGGGGAGTGGGCCATCTCCGCCGCCTGGGGCGTTGAAGCGCACACGATCGAGTAGCTCTTTGCCCACCCAGAGCTCGAGCGCGTAGCGGCCCAAGATGCGCGGCGTGGGCTCGGGCTTGGCCAGCGTCTTTTCGCGGATGGCGCCGAGCGAAATCTTTCCCGCCTTTACGTCGATCGTGAAAATCCACTGCTTCGTCGCTGCGATCGCCGGGGGATCAGGCGCGAACCCATGCGCAGGAGGATCGGCCAGAGCCGCCACGGTGCCGATTTGGAGCGCAGCGACGCCGAGCGCGAGTCCGATCACCGAAGCGAAAGATAACTGCCAAAAACGCATGTGTGGTCAGGAGCCGGGGGGTGATTCGCGCGTGGAGCCGGGAGCATTCCATGCGTTCGGGTCGCCGTCGAGCGTCGACCAGAGCTCGACCATCGCCTTCGGGACAGTCGACGCAACGAACAAGGGAAGATGCCCTTCGATGTCGAGCTCGACGCTGATCGCATGAAGCATGATTCGGCCGAGGTCTCTGACCGCACCGGTCTTCGAGGTGATGCGCGTGGGACCCCCGTGGGCGCGATCTCCAAACAGTGGCGCGCCGGCGCTGGCCGCGTGCAATCGGAGCTGATGTGTCCTTCCGGTGACTGGAACGAGCTCGACGAGCGTCGCGTCTTTGGCCGCCGCCAAGACCTTGAACCTGGAAACGGAGGGTTTGCCTTCGGTGCTGAGCGCCGGTCGTCGAAGCGTGCCGCGCGCGTCGCGGCCGACCGCACCTTCGATGAGCCCCTCACCGACCAGACGGCCTCGAGCGATGGCCACGTAGCGTTTGAAGAGTCGCCCTTCTTCGGTCGCCCGTTCGATCGTTCGTCGGGCTTCAGGCGATAGCGCGAAGAGAACGACCCCGCTCACGCCCACGTCGAGCCGTGAGACCGGATGGGCAGCGCCAAGAAAATGAGGCGCGTTCACCTCGAGAAAGGCTTCTACCTTCGAGACGAGCGAGTGGCTTCCGCGATGGTCGGCGGTCGTCGTCAGCGACGCCGGCTTCTGGGCGACGAGCAGATCCCCCGTGAACGCGAGGACCTCGAAGCCTTCTTCGAGCTGCGCGGTCGCGCGGGCCGCCCAGACCTCGACGATGTCGCCAGTCTTGAGCAGCCGATCACCATCGACCGTTCGGATCCCGTTCACGAATGCGCGACCGTCGACGAGCGATGCGCTCTCCTTCATGCGCTCTAGCACCGAGGTCAGCGATTGCGGCAATGGTTCACGCGTTCCACCGCTCTCGACGACCCAACGGGTCGCGCTCACTTCGGCGCGCTTTCTAGCAGAACGATGATCCCCCGATCGGCATCGACGCGGAGCAGATCACCGGTCCGAATTCGCAGCGTGGCACCCTCCACGTTCACGACCGCCGGTACGCCGTATTCGCGCGCGACGATCGCCGCGTGAGACAAAGGGCCACCGAGCTCGGTGATCACCGCAGCGGCCACGAGAAAGAGCGGCGAGAGCCCCACGTCGGTGGTTCGCGACACGAGAATTTCTCCGGGCTCGAGCGTCTCGAGGTGATCGCTCGGGCCGAGGACGCGTGCCCGTCCTTCCACGACGCCGCTGCTCGCCGGAAGTCCCACGAGGCGTTTGGCAGAAGAGGGCGGGAGCGCGACGAGCGGCGGTCGACCCAGGAAGGTCGTCGGCGGATCGGGTCGCGTCAGATCACGCAGATGCTCGGCACGCCGCAACCGCGTCACGTGGCCTATCTCGGCGCGACCGCTGGCAAGCGCGACGACCAGCTCTTCGAACGTGCAGAAAAACACGCCTCCTGGCGCGAGCGACGGATCGATTCGTCGAAGACGCCGGTCGATGTCGAGCGCGGCCCGTCGGATCATGCCGAGCGTCTTGGTGACCCAGGAGCGCATCCGCTCGCGGAGACGAGTGAGGTGCTGGCTCTGGCCGATGAGGGCGCGGAGCGCGATCATCTCGAGAGTGGTGCTCGAAGCTTCGAGGCGGGCCATTTCTCGATCCGCCAAGACGCGGGCGCGCGCCGGCCCGCTCTCTGGATCGACCCAAGGTCCGCGCAATGCGGTCTGCATCATCGCGAGCAGCTCCGTTTGGTCTTCGCTCCATCGCGGCGTCGCGAGCTCGGCTTCTCGAACTGCGCGATCGCCGAACGTGTCGAGGAACTCGAGCAGCGCAGCCCGCGTCGCGCCGACCGGGAGATCGTCGATGCTTCGACAATCACCGAGCGCGAAACGAGCGAGCGCGGGTGGGTCGCGACGCGCGATGGTCGCCACCCGAAGGAGCGCCGTGCCGGGGGTGGCGCTATCGAGCGCGACGATGCCACCCGTCAGCGTCTGCGCCGAACGCGACGCCGCCGAAAATCGACCTTCGCTCGGTCCGTCGGAGCCGAGCTCGCCGTGAGCATCGGCGTGCTTGTTGGAGCGCATCAAGAGCCCGGTGAGCGCAAGATGCGCCCCCAGGGATGCCGACGCGCAGGTCAGCATGAGCTCGCCACATTGGAAGAGCATCGCGCTCGCGTTCTTCAATGTTTGAGTGAGCGCGTCGTCGGGCAAGAGGCCGAGATCCATCTCGCGCACATTCCTGTATTTCCGCTCGTACTCCGCTTCGAAGGCGGCCACCTCGCGAGCGAGACCGAGGTGCCGCGCGAGTAGTCTCGGCGCCGTGAAAGGCGCACGCATCAAGAATCTCTTGTGTGACACCTCACGCATTTGTGATTCGAGCGCCGCGATCATCGACTCGTCGGCACCACCGCTCAGAGAGAGGAGCGTGCGGGGTGAGAGACCTGGCACCTGCCCGGCGATCTGCATGAATGCCGAGAGGTTCAGGTAGAACCGGCCGTAGACGTTCGCGACCAACGTGCTCTCTTTGGGCACCTTGCAGCCGAGCGCCGCGAATGCGGCCCGAAAGCCTTCCTCCGAAAAACGCTTCGCGACCGACCACGTCAGCGGCGTGGCAGCGCCAGGCAGCGCTTCGCCGATGTTCGCGCGAGACCACACGGTGTGCTCGTCGCCACCCTCTGGAAAGAGCCCACCCGTGATGGGCCTGACTTGGAGGATTCGAAGCTCTTCTTTTTCGTGTCGGAGCTCGACGGCGAACTCGATGTCGAGGGCTCCTCGACCAGCGAGCTCCAGCTCGCGACACATCTTCGCGAGCTCGGCGAGCATGGGGCGCGAGACCGCTGGCTTCGACGCCAATGCAGCGTCGATCTCGATGGTCTCCACCCCCGACGGGCCGACGACGATCGCGCGACGCTTCGCCGTGATGATCTCTTCGACGACGCTTCCGGCGGCGTCGAAGCGAATCACGTCGGTGGCGGCCGCGCCATCGACGACGGGCGTTCCGAGCCCGAGTGTCGCGTGCACGACTCGCTGGTGCTCCGGCCAACGAGGTCCCTCGAGGCCTGGCGGTGGCCCCGTGAACAACACCCCGGCTGCTTGGGCCACGACCATCCGCTGAACGATGAGCGGCATGCCGACCGACCGGATCCCCCATTTTCCCAGGTAGAGGAGCGTCCGAGGGAGATAGAGGCTCGCCCAGACCTGTCTCATCGCATCTTCGATTTCGGCAGGAGACCGAACGCCGAGCACCGTCGTCGCGAGACCTGCGAGTGACGAGGCGCGAGAGTCTTCGCACGTCGCGCTCGATCGAACGCTGAGGCCCCAAGGGGCGTGCGGCGCGACGACCTCCCAGAGTCTGCCGATTGCATCGTGGAGGTCGTCGGGAATCTCGACCTCGAGAATTCGATCGCGCGCGCGCGCAGCGCGATCGGTTCCAGTCTCGGTTCCCGCGAGCTTGATGAGCGAGCTCACGTCGTGGCCGCGAGGAAGCTGATCGTCCACGATCCGCGCGAACTGACGTGCGTCGAGGACCCAACCGGGCGGCACCGGAAGGCCTGCACGCAGGAGCTCGGCGAGCTTCGCGGCCTTGCCGCCAACCTTCTTTTCTCGTGTCTCGCGCCTTAGGCCAACCGACTCGAGCGGCACGAAGAGCGCTGTCACCCCGGTCGGCAAGGTCGCCAAAGCCTGTGCGAAGGCAGGATCGACGTCGGCGAGCTCAGAGCCGCCGTCTGGTGGGCTACTCGTTCGGTTCCGACCGGTGAGGTCCTCGGACACGTGACGTGCGTATCACGCAGACCGCCCCGGACCAAGCAGGGCACCGTCGGGGCTCACGGGGGGGGCAGGCCGCGGAGAGCGCGCTCGTGGAACGCGAGCATTTCGCACGCCCCGGGGCCGCGATTCCAGACGTAGTCGTGTGGGCCGCTCGTGACGACGAGCTGGTGAACGACGCCGTCTCGGTCGAGCCGAGCCGACAGGGCTCGAACCGCTTCGAGGAAAGGGTCACCGTCGCTGCTCACGAGCCGCAGCGTAATCGGAGCCTTCTCGATCGCGCGCTTCGCGAGGTTCGAGAGCATCTCGGCCTCGTCGACGTGAATCGCGGGCTGCAGAGCCCCAACCGATCCAAAGGCCTCGGGATGCGATAGCCCCACCAAGAGCGCTAGCCGACCGCCCATGCTGACTCCGTCGATTCCAGTCGAAGCGCGAATGTTCTTCACGGATCGCGTCTCGGCCACCTTCTCGAGAAGCGAGTCGACCACGAACCGCCCGAAGCTTGCCGCACCTTTGGCCGACGGATCCGAAACGATCGGCGTGTAGGGACATGCGATGCAGAGTCCCTTGTAAGCAGACTGTGATAGCGACGCATTGATGGCGGCCAATCGCGGACCGTCGAGCATGTCGCCCACGTCTCGCGAATTGAGAGGTGGCGCGAGCATGCGCTCGTGCATCGCTTCGAGCGCATAGTCGTCGCGCCAGCCGCGTGCGCCGGCGTCGAGCCCGCGGCCGGCCTCACCTCGGCCGTGAAGCGCAATCAACGCGGGCCACGCCGTCGAGCCCGCAGGAGCGAAAAGGAGGGCGGCTTCGCCGTCGGGAGCGACGTCCGAAGGATCGAAGGCGAAGGAATGCCAGTCACCGACGGTGGAGGGCGCGACCGAAGCACCGTCGCGCGTGGCACGGTCCTTCGAGCACGCGGCGAGGACGGCGCTCGCGCAGCCCAGAGCGAAGTCACGACGTCGCATGACGAGGGAGCTTAGCAGCCAGCCTTCGGCGGCCCGCTCGCGTGCGTCGGTCTTCGTTCAGAGGCCGAGCCAGGGGCCGGGCTCGACCGCTTGCCCCGACTTGCGAAGCTCGAAATAGAGCGTGGGACCCTCGCCTTTTCGACTCCCGACAGGTCCGAGCACCGTGAGCGAGGAGACGTTTTCGCCGACCTTGGCGTCTGTCCGGACTAGGTTTCCGTACACGGTGAAGAAGCGGTCGCCGTGATCGAGAATGACGGTGATGCGGTCGTCGTCGACGCGATCGGCGAATGCGACGCGGCCCGCAGCGACGGCCCGTGCGACCGCCCCAGGAGGCGCGATGAGCTCGACCGCGGGAGCATGCTCGACGCTCTTGTCGATCTTCCGGAACTCGGCCCGACCTGCGAGCGGCATCGGGAGATGCCCGAAGAGACTGGCGAACCCTCCGACGGTGGCGTCGTTGATCGGTCCGGGGTCGGCGCCATAGATGGCGACGTAGTCGGAGGGCGAGGTCGACGACTCGAAGGCGCGACCGAAAGCGGCCTTGCGTTCCTCGGCTTGCTGCAGCGCCGATCGGGCCTCGGCCATCGCTTCGCGGTGGACCTCGAGAGGAGCCCTGTCGGCTTTGAGCCTCGCGAGCCGGTCTAGGAGCGCCGTCTTTCGCTTGTCGAGGGTCGTCTCGCGTTCGAGGTCGCGGGTCAGCGCGAGCCGCGTTCGCTCGACCTTTGCGGCGTGGTCGACGAGCTCGTCGAACCCCCCACCGGCCGGCAAGAGGCCCGCGCGCACTTGCTTGTAGTAGACGCGACCGCGCGCGAGGACGCGCGCCTCGACTTCGCCACGCTCTTTTTCGACCTGCTCGAGCTCGGCACGCACCGACTTCTCTTCGGCTTCGTACTGCCGGAGCATGATGTCGAGGTCCGACCCGATGGGCGAGGACTCGCTGGCGTTCGCTGCGACCGGAGGCGCGACCTCGGCAGGCTCGCCGATGGGCAGAGGAGGCGCGGAGGCCGGGACGCCGAAGGCGACGCCGCTGATGAAGACGGCTCCAGCTCCACAGAGAAGAACGAGGCGGCGCTTCATCTCAGACGCTCGCGAGCTTGCGGAGGCTGACGAACGCGGTCGTCGCGCCGAGGATGCCGCCGAGAGCGACCATGCCGAGCGCCATGGGCCACGGGAGGAACGTTGGTGAAACGCCGAGGAGATTGGCGAGCTGCTGATCGAAGTGCCCGCGCACGATGAGGAAGAGACCGCCCAACATGACGAGGGCCAAGAGGGCGCCGAGCGCACCTTGCGTTGCTCCTTCGGTGACGAACGGTTTTCGGACGAAGGCATCGGTCGCACCGACGAGCTTGAGCACCTCGACCTCGATTTTGCGACGTTGCAAGAGAAGCCGCATCGTCGAGCTGACCACGCTCACGACCGCCGCGAGGACGATCAAGGCGAGGCACGCAGCGGCAGTGACGCCGCCACCGAGCAGCGCGCCGAGGCGCTCGGTCCAGCGCTCGTAGGTCTCGACCGTCTCGACCGCGGGCAACGCCCGAAGTTTGAGCGCGATTTGGCTCAGATCCTGGTCGGTGATCTCGTTCGTGAACGAGAGCTCGAGAGAGCCCGGAAATGCTTGAGCGGGCAGGGCCGCGAGGGCCTCGTCGCTCGCGACGATTTCGCGTCGAGCTTCTTCGCTCGAGACCTTGTGGACCTTCGCGACGCCCTTGGTCTGACCAAGAGCCTCCATCAGAACGCCGACGTCCGCCTCTTTGGCCGAGTCTCTGAGGTAGATCGTCGCTCGGCCGGCACGGGACCAGCGATCGCGAACTGCATCGATGTTCGTCACGACGAGCAGCGAAGCAGCCAACGTGATGAAGGCGACCGACAACGAAAAGACGGTGAGGGCTTGGAGGCGCCAGTCGCTCCGACCGGCGCGCCAAGCGCCCAAACGTCCACGGGGTGCGATGGATGAAGCGCTCTGCATGTTCCGCCTCTGGTCTCCTGTTCGATTCGCTCGGTCGCTTACGCCGAAGCGCGGACGCCGCTGGCCTGGTCGACGAATTCCTCGTCAATCTCCTCGAGCTCTTCGTCGTCCCACTCGGCGTCGTCGTCGTCGTCAAGCTCTTCGACCATCCCGAGCCCGCGTGGAACATCGGTCGCTTTGCCTTCGTCGAGAATGACGACGCGGCGCGGGCGCACGTCGAGAAGCGATCGGTCGTGCGTCGCGAAGAGCACGGTCGTCCCGCTCTCGTGGATGTCTTCGAAGAGCCCGAGCACATCGATCGCGAGCTGCGGATCGAGATTGCCCGTCGGCTCGTCGGCGAGAATGAGCGCGGGCTCGGACACGATGGCGCGCGCCACGGCGACACGCTGTTGCTCCCCGCCCGAGAGGACGCGTGCCGGATCGGTTCCGCGGCCTGCGAGGCCGACGCGTTCGAGGGCTTCTCCGACGCGCGTCCGAATGAGGCGTTGCGGCAGGCCGATCACTTCGAGTGAGATCGCGACGTTGTCGAACACGCTCCATCCCGGCACGAGCCTGAAGTCTTGGAAGACCACGCCGATGTTCCTGCGGAGAGCCGGAATGGCATCGGGAGCGAGACGCGCGATGTCGCGCCCGAGAAAGAGGATTCGGCCGTCGTCGACGGTCTCGGTGTGGTGGAGCAGACGAAGAAGCGTGCTCTTGCCGGCGCCGCTCGGGCCCGTGATGAACACGAACTCGCCGCGCTCGATCGTGAGCGACATCCCGCGCAAGACGGGCTGATCGGGGCGATACGACTTGTAGACGTTCTCGAAGACGAGAATCGGTCGGGCCGCCGCCGAGGGATCGTAGCGGTGCCCCTGGCGAAACGCCTGTCGGAACGAGCTCTGCGCGGTGGAACCGGCCATCGAGTGTCCCCTAACAGGCCCTCTCTGCTTGGGAAACTTTTCGGCGGAGGTCTGCGGATGCGGAAGCGCCGAAATGCATTGGATCGTGCCGTCGTGCGAGTGGTCGCGAGCTTTGCGCCGCGGTACGCCTGAGCACCCATGAAGATCGCCTTCTTCGGTCTGCCGCTCGCGGCGATTCTCCTCGCTCGCGATGGACACGACATTGGCCTCGCGTCGATTTCTCGAACCGATGGCGTCGGTCTGCCGCGCCTGCGCCGCGTCCTCGGCGATGACCGCGTTCTCGTGAAGCCGCGCCTCGACGACGTCTTGCTCGAGCGCGTGAAGGGCGAGAAGCCAGACCTCGTCGTCAGCTGGTACTGGACCCATCGCATCCCGATGAGCTTCGTGCACGCCGCCCCCCTCGGGGGCTTCGGGGTCCACCCATCGCTGCTGCCGCGCCATCGCGGCCCCGACCCGACGACGTGGGCGATCTGGAGCGGCGACGAGCTGACCGGCGTCACCGCGCATCGACTCCAAGAAGACTACGATACAGGAGCGATTCTGAAGCAAGAGACGCTTCGTATCGATCCCGAGTGGAGCGCGTTCGATCTCGCCCGGGCGCTCGATCGACCGAGCCTCCGGGTGCTTCGGGAGGTCGCGGCGGCATTTTCTCGGGGCGAGCCGCCGTCCGAGCGCGTCCAGCACCCGGAAGACGCGACCGACGCACCGTTCCCCGACGACGACATGCTCGCGATTCGATGGACCAGCAAGACTGCCGATGTTCTTCGCCACGTCCGCGCGCTAGCGCCCGCGCCAGGCGCTTCGACCGAGGTGCGCGGAAGGGTCGTGACGATTCTTCGGGCGAGAGCTTCGGTGGCTCCTCCCTTCCTCGAGGTTCCCGGGGAAGGGATGGCCATCGAGGGCCGAATCCTTATCAGGACCGCCGACGGTGCCGTAGAGATCATGGAAGCGGAGCTCGACGGCGAGCTTTCGTCGGCCGCAGACCTAGCGGAAGTTTTCGCTGGCTGACCGCACATCACGCGCACAATCCGAGGTCGGAAGATTCGTCCTGCGCTGATTGCACGCGAGATGATAGCCTTCCGTCGCGTCACGCTGTCCTTCCGTCGGGAGGTCCGACTTGTCCCAAGCAGAGAAACTGGCGAAAACAGCGCGAGAGAATCTCGCAGCTGCTCTCAACACGCTTCAAATGAGCGCGGATGTTCCGCCCGAGCTCATGCAGGTCGCCGATATCATCGCCGAATGCATGGGCGTCCTCCATCGCATCGAGCGCACGCAAGGCGCCGACCTGACCGGAAAAGAAATCGCGCTGAAGTCAGTCCGCTCCGCGCTCGATCACCTTCAGACGCTCGAGCTCGACCATCCGGCGCTCGACCTCGTCCTCGAGAAGGTCGCGGGCAGCCTCGCAAGCGTCCACGGGCTCTCGCGGCTCCAGGCCCCACCCGCACCGGCGCCCGCGACGCCCCAGCCCATGGGGATTCCGCAACCACCGCCCGCGGCACCACCGCCCGTGATGGCTCAGTCGATCGCGATGACCCAGCCCGGTCCCGTGCTTGCCCCGGCTCAACCAACGAGCCCCGGCATGTTTCCCGGCTCCCCGATTCCTGGCCAGGAGAAGCCTGGCAACACCCACGTGATGCCAGCGAGTGTCGCACCGAGCACGACGCCCGCCGCAAGCGCTCATCCCGGCTTCGCAACACAGGTGCTACCGCAGCAGGTACCTCAACAGGCTCTCGCTTCGGCCCCGCAAGCAGGCTCTCCGCAAGTCGGCTTTCCGCTCCCGACGCCGGCGCCCCCCCAACCGATCCACGCCCAGCAATATGCGCCGCCCGTGCAGCAGGCGCCGATGCTGCAGCAGCAGGCTGCTCTTCCACAGCAGGCTGCTCTTCCACAGCAGGCTGCTTTCCCACAGCAGGCTGCTTTCCCACAGCAGGCTGCTCTTCCACAGCAGGCTGCTTTCCCACAGCAGGCTGCTTTCCCACAGCCGTATCCCGCTGCTGAAGCGCAAGCGCCTCGCGAGATGCCCGTGCGTCACGAGACGCTGAAAATTGCGGCACCGACGCAATCTGGCGCCCCTCCAGCGGCTTCGGCCTCTGAGTCGGGCAACGTCGTGGTCGAGCTTGGGACGCACAGCGTGTCGAACTTCTACAAGGGCCTGGGCGGCAACGACGTCATCGAGCATGGTGGGCTCTTCGTCGCCACGTATCGAATCCCCAAGCTTGGCACCAACGTGAAGCTCCGCGTGCTCCTTCCCGGAGACTACGAGTTCATGGCTGTCGGCGTCGTTCAGTGGATTCGTGATCCCCACAGCGGCGGCGAGACATCCGAGCCTGGATTCGGCGCGCGGCTCACGCAGATCACGCCTGAAGGACGCCAGCTCGTCTACCGCTACACGCGGAATCGCGAGCCTATGTTCTACGACGATCTGTGAGCTCGAACCCGTCGAGGGGTCGGCGGGCGGTCAGCGTCGGAAAAGCGCGCCGCGTCGCGCGAGTGAGCAGGAGCAGCCTTCGCCGTCTTCGGAGGGGCGTCGCCTTTGCGATGGCGTCTCTCGTGTTGGCGCTCGCCCCCACAGCCGCCGGCGCCGTCGATGATCCGAAACTGACTTGGTGGACGTACGAGACCGATCATTTTCGCGTCACTTACCCCGAGTCCCTCGATCCGGTCGCTCGCCGGGTCGCCGTGTTGTCCGAGACGATTCACGGCAGGCTCTCGATCCAGATGCATTTCACTCCGGCCGAAAAGACGGAGATCCTGCTCACCGACGACAGCGAATCGGCCAACGGCGTCGCCACGCCAGTGCCGTACGACAACATTCGGCTGTTCGCCACGGCGCCCTCCGACCTCTCGACGCTCGGTGACTACGACGATTGGCTCCTCGGCCTCGTCACGCACGAATACACGCACATATTGCATACCGATAACATCAGCGGTGCAGCTGCGATTGCGAACCGAATCATCGGAAAGACCCTCGCACCGAACTCCGCTCAACCGCGGTGGATTCTCGAGGGGCTCGCCGTCGTCGAGGAGAGCGCTTACACCTCTGGTGGGCGCGTGCGGTCGAATCTGTTCGACATGTTCCTTCGCACCGACGTGCTCGAAGACAACTTCGCACGGCTCGATCAATTCTCGAGCAATGCCCAGCGCTGGCCATACGGAAACCTCTGGTACCTGTATGGCTCGCGCTTTCTGCGGTGGATCGTCGACATCTATGGTCCAGACACCATGGCGGCCGTCTCCGCCGACTACGGCGCCACGACCGTGCCTTTCGGCGTCAATCGCGCCATTCGACGCGTCACCGGTCGAACTTACGAAGACCTTTACGATGGTTGGCGCGACCATCTGCGGCGCCACTACAAAGAGCAGGTCGACGCGGTCGACAAGGTCGGTCGTCGCGAAGGCGTTCAAATCACTTTTCACGGCCGCACGGTCGAGTACCCACGCTTCGTTCCTTCGAATGCCCTCAAGAAGGCCGGCGAAGACGAAATCATCTATTGGCAAGCCACGCAGAACGATCGAGCGGGCTTCTACCGGTTCGTGCTCGGTTCGATCGAAAAGGAGGGCAAGCGCGACGAGGATCTCGTCATTCGCACGGCCGACGATTCGAACCTCACTTTCACGCCCGAGGGCGACTTCGTCTTCTCCGACCTCGCTTTCTATCGGAACCTCTATTCGCGAACCGACCTGTTCTTCTTGCCGAAAGAAGCGACGGCTTCCTCGGGGACGGAGTCCGCGCGAAAGCGCCTGACTGAGGGAATGCGCGCCACCGCTCCGGACGTGAGCCCGGACGGCCGTCACGTCGCCTTCTCGGTCAACTCCGAGTCGACCAGCTATCTCTCGTTGGCCGACATCGCCGACGACGGATCGCTCGGCACGCGCCGAACGCTCGTCCCGAGCGCTCGATTCGAACAAGCCTACACGCCGCGCTACTCGCCCGACGGGCGCCGCATCGCTTACAGCGTTTGGAGCGAAGGCGGCTATCGAGACATTCGACTCGTCGACGTGGCCACTGGCAAGACCGAAAACGTGACGCGCGACCGGGCCGTCGACATGCAGCCCGTGTGGTCACCCGATGGCGCGACGCTCTATTTCTCGTCGGATCGCAGCGGCATATTCAACATCTATGCATACGACTTGGCGACGAAGGAGCTTCATCTCGTCACCAACGTCCACAATGGTGCAGTCACGCCGGCTGTGAGCTCCGACGGAAAGAAGCTCGTCTACACGGGATATACGCACGAAGGCTACGACCTCTTCGCGATGAAGATCGAGCCTGCGCGCTTTCTTCCCGCGCCGGCCGCGCCCACCGATCGCCCCGACCCGCTGCCCGAGCCCGGAAGCGTCCGAATCGAGCGCCACCATTACAACCCACTACCGACCTTCGGACCGCGTTCGTATCTGCTGGAGCTCGGTCAAGGTTTCTATGGCAACAATGCCGTCACCTTCAAGACCGTGGCCTCCGACCTGGTCGGTCATCACTCGCTCGCCGCCTCGGTGACGGTCGAGCCCAATGCTCCAGCGCCCCGTCTGAGCCTCGACTATTCTTTCAGCGGTCTCCCCGTGAATCTCGGCGCAGGCTTCTCTCGGAGCGTCGTTCCCCGCAAGAGCGGCTATCAAATCGGTGACGAAACGGTCCCGTGGGACGAAACCCTGACGAGCTTTTATTCGTCGGTGAGCCTCCCGGTTCGCCATCAATTCGTCGATCAGTCGTTCGCAGTCACCTACTCGGGGAATTTCTACAGCGGCAACCTCCCCGCCCCGACACGTCTCGATCCCTACGCCACGCGCACGCAGCTACCGCCACAGGGATACCTGTCGCAATTCCGCGCGAGCTATTCGCTCTCGACAATCGAAGGCGGGACCGACACCGCCGGATCGGTTCGCGGTGTCGCGGTCCGAGTCGGGAGCACGTACGCGAGCAAAGAGATCGGAAGCGACTCGTCGCTCTATGCATTCGACGCGTCGTTCGCCGGCTATGCGCCCATGCCGTGGCCGGGGCACCAAACGCTTGCCGTCCGGCTGCAGGGCGGCGTCTCCGGAGGCGACTACGCGAAGCGCGGTCTGTTCTTCGTGGGCGGCTACGACCTCGTCAGAACGAGCCTGCTCGACACGGTCCTGAACGGAACCTACGACGGCGCGTTCGTGTTACGTGGGTATGCTCCGAACGAGTTTTCCGGCTCCGAATACCTCGAGTCGACGCTCGAGTACCGAGCGCCGGTCTGGGTTCCCAATTGGGGTCCGTCGACGCTGCCCGTCTTTTTGCGCCGCCTCGATGCGGCCGCGTTCGTCGACTACGGGGGCGCCTTCGAACGTCTTCAGATCGAGCGCGCCCGCCTCTTTCATCGAGGAGATCTCATTTATCTCCCCGACCTTCACGCGTCGGTCGGCGGCGAAATCTGGATGGGCGCGACGCTCGCGCACCGAATCGATCTCATGCTGCGCCTTGGCTACGCGTACGGATTTTCGAGCGCCGCGTACAAGCATGGCCAGCTCTATTTTCTCGCGGCGTCCGCTTTCTGAGCGCGCTCGTTACCAACTTCACCCGAAAACTTGGCCCCGTCGAAGAGCCTCGGCTAGCTCCGGGGCGTGAATACCCAAATCGCAATCACAGCTCTTGGTGTCGCGCTCGTGCTCGGTGGCTGCAGCGCTGCGACGGCGACGCGCAAGCTCAGCGATGACGCGAACAACATCGCCATGGCCGAACGCTTCGGTCGAATGGACATCGTCACCGACGCGGTCGCGGCCAACCACCGCGATGAGTTCGCTGCTGCGCACGCTGCATGGGGACATTCGATTCGGATCGTCGATCTGGAGTACGCCGGGATGCGCGTCATGCCGGGCGACATCGCCCACGTCGAGCTCATCGTCGCTTGGCAGCACCTCGACGAGTCGACGCTCCGGACCACGACGCTTCGCCAGACGTGGTCTCACAACGAGCGTTGGGAGATCATGAACGAGAAGCGGATCTCTGGAGACACCGGCCTCATCGACGAGCCCGACGACGCGCTCGACGCGCCCGCACCGAAGTCCGACGGAAAGAAATACCGCCAACTGTCGCGGACCGACAATTCTCCCGGGCACCGCGCGCGGGATCGCTCGTCCGAGGAGTTGCCCAGCGGCCCCTCCGACGATGCGCCAGTCGGAGAGCTCAGTGGCTCCGACGTTTCGCACTGAGCCGACACGCTCGCGCTGATCAACGTTGTCACGTTGATCAGCGGACTTCGATCGCGTCTTCGGTCACGCGAGCGTTTCAGTCGCTGGGTCGCGTGATCGTCGATCAGCTCTTTTCGACCGCAGCAGCCTTCTCGCGCGGCTTGCGGGCCGTCTTCGCGGGCGGGGTCGTCTTCTCGACCTTGCGGCGGCGCAGACGGGCCTTGAGCGAGGCCTGTGCCTTGCGGCGCTTCATCTTCATCGAGTTTCGGCGGTCACCTTTCGCCATGGCGGCGGCTCCTTGCTTTGGGGGGTCGGCACTCTGCCGAAGGCCGCCACGACCTACAAGCCGAAACGACCGAGTCTTCGGACAACACCGAAGGGAGAGCCGTGTAGCGCAGTGAGCGCCGCGGGTCGAACAAACGTGCGAGACCCCATGCGAATCATCGGCATGGCGAACGGCTCAAATGAGCAGGCCGGTCCGGGTCGTCGTGTCGAAGACCATGACCCAGGGATCATCGCGCAAGCATCATCGAGCAACGTCGAGCAAGAGCGCATCGTCGAGCCAGCATCGTCGAGCCAGCCTCGTCGAGCCAGCCTCGTCGAGCCAGCCTCGTCGAGCCAGCATCGTCGAGCCAGAGCGCATCGTCGAGCCAGCATCGTCGAGCAAGAGCGCATCGTCGAGCCAG
>JAYUUB010000214.1:0-69986 GCA_043755175.1 Polyangiaceae bacterium
ATTCGTCGCCGCGGGCGGCTTCCTAGTCGCGTGTGCGGTCGGTTCCTCCGCCACGCTCCGAGCCTCCCGAAGAAGGATCGCGACCGACGGAGCCTGCACTCTTTTACTGTATCACTTGTATTCGAGTTGCAATTACGATCGAAAACGGCCGATGCCTCGATTGCGGGCAGGTCGTCATCATTCAGCGATCACTCGAAGAGCCGCCTTCCGAAGGCGATCCGACCGAGACGCGGCCAGCGCATGCGAACGCGGCTTTGACCCGTCTCACGAAGGCTTCGCTCGAAGCGCCTCGCGTCCCCGAGCTCGGGGGCACCGATTCCGGCGAGGCCGTCTCCGAGCTCGGCACGACCGAGCACGCTCAGGACCGCAAGCGCGAGGCCTCGGACCGGCCCATCCCTCCCGGGGGCCAATCGGGTACCGTCCGCTCGAATCGTCCTCCGGCGCCTGGAAGCTACACGCTCGGCTACTCCTCGGCCTATTCGATGCGCGCGAGCACTCCTCCCGCCGAACGGAGAGAAGAGCCGACGCAGCTCACGCGGGTCGATCCGCTCATCGGTCTCATCATCGCCGAGCGCTACCGCATCCAGGAGCCGCTCGGGCGCGGCGGAATGGGCATCGTTTACAAAGTCGAGCACACCCGTATCGGCAAGCTCCTCGCGATGAAGCTCCTCGCTGGCGAGCTCAGCATGAACCCCGAGGTGGTGAAGCGCTTCAAGCACGAAGCCTTGACCGTCTCCAAGCTCTCGTCGCCGAACACCGTCCAGGTCTTCGACTACGGCGTTTCCGACGGGCTGACCTACCTGGTCATGGAGCTCGTCACCGGAGAAGATCTCGGGCGCCTCCTTCGTTCGCACGACGCGCTTCACCCGGCGAAGCTCGGGCAGATCGTGGTGCAGGTCTGCAACTCACTCGCCGAAGCGCATCAGAAGGGCATCGTTCACCGGGACATCAAGCCCGAGAACATCATGATCACCCGGTCTCGAGACGAGACCGACTTCGCGAAGGTCTGCGACTTCGGCCTAGCCAAGCTGCGTGAGGGCTCCGAGCTGAACGAGCTCACGAGCCAAGGCGCGATCGTCGGCACGCCTTACTACATGTCGCCCGAACAGGTGAGGGGCGACGAGGTCGACGCGCGCAGCGACGTCTATTCACTCGGCGCCGTCATGTACCGCGCACTGACGGGGCACTACGCGTTCAATGGCCCGACCCCCATGTCGGTGTTCGCCAAGCACCTCACCGAAATGCCTCCGCCCCCGCATGAGCGCGCGCCAGATCTCGCGATCCCGATCGGGATGAGCGACATCGTCATGCGCGCCCTCGCGAAAGATCCGAGCGAGCGGTTTCAGCGCATCGAAGACATGCAGGCGGCCATCACCTCCGAGATTGGCAGTCTCGGGACGAGCGGCATCGAGTCACTGCTCGACAGTGAGACGATTCAGCGCATCGTCGAGGCGCCGGTCATCATCGCTCAAGGCAAGGAGCCCGGACCTTCGCCCGTCGCGACCCGCGACGAGGTCGAAGCGTACGAGCGCAAGCTCCAGCGATGGCGCTGGTTCGTGTTGGCGATCGTCGCGGTCATCCCCATCGCGCTCGGCCTCGGAGGTATCCAGCTCTATCAACGCTACAGAGCCAGCGCCGGACGGTTCTCGGGTTTCGAGATCGAGCCCAACAATACGGCAACCCAAGCCACCGAGGTCCCGTTCGGCAGCAGCGTCTCTGCGACGCTCGGCAAGCGACTGAGCAACACACAGTCCGATCTCGACGTGTTCGCGGTGAGCGTGCCCGAAAGCGCGAAGCTCGTCTCGCTCAAGGTGAACTCGATCCCGAACATCCCGATGTGCACGCAGGTGTTCAAGAAGGGCGAGTCGTCTCCGCTCGTCCAGTTCTGCACGGGCAGATCGAATGTCGCCCTCGATGTTCCGCATCTGCGCCTGCCACCGGGTCCCTATCTGTTCACCGTCCTCGAAGACATGAATCCGTATGGCGAAAATGGGCCGCGCTACGTCTTCGAGAACGTCTCCGACGAGTACTCGCTGACACTCGACGAAGCCCTCGCAGACCCGACGTTCGAAGCCGAGCCCAACGACGTGCAGCAAGCGGCCAATGCCATCGAACCATCGGGCACCGTCGCGGGCACCCTCGGCTGGGTCGGCGACGTCGACGTGTTCTGTGCTCAGAAGCTCCAGCCCGATGCGAAATACCGCTTCCGAATCAGCGATGATCCTCGCGATGGCGTTCTCGCGGTGAGCTTCATTCGTGGCGTCGCCGGCGAGGGACCGATCGTCCGCGTCCACACCGAGCCGAGCGCGCGCCTCACGCCAGATGTCGCCGCGACCGATCGTCTCGGACCGTATCTCGGCCCGTCATTCGAGGGCTCGAGCCCCGCTTGCGCGATCCTACGGGCTACGGTGAATCCTCTCTCGAAAGAGAACTCGGGCCCCATCCCGCGCGGAAGCAGCGCGACCTACCATGTGTCGCTCGAAGAAGTGACTGCCAAGAGAGCGCCATGATTCACCGAGAGTGCTCGCGGTGGGCCGCGCCGCGCCCCGCGAAGCAGCGCGTGCTGGCGCTGCGCACGAAGGGCAGCCACCGAGCGATCGTCTGCGCACTCTCGCTCTCGATCGCGCCCGGTGCGGCGTTGGCCGACTCGTTCGATCCGAATGTCCCGACGGTCATCACCGTGGGAACACCACGTGGTGCAGTCACGCAGGCGAGGCTCGACGGCCACCGAACCGGCCAGTCGACGATGGTTCTCCCCGATCACCCATCGGAAATCTGGCGTCGCTCGCTCGGCACGATCGAAGTGACTCCGCTCATCGACGAACGAGGAACCATCACGCTCGCGCTCGCATCCGCCGAGATGGTCGCGCTCTCTTCCGACGGCAAAGAGCTGTGGCGAACGCGCATGCAAGGGGGGGGGCCGGCTGCAGCGCCGATTCGCCTGAGCGACGGAACCGCCTGCATCGTCTCCACCGGAGGTTTTTTCGTGGGTGTGAGCCCGCGCGGTAAGCTTCGGTTCTCGACTGCGCTCGGGGTGCGCGGCCCCGATCTGATGGCGCCTCCGGTCGCCACCGACGATGGGGGTGCGGCCGTCGTCGCGGGTCGATCGCTCCTCACGCTCGACGCCGACGGACGAATCGAAACCGACACTCCCTTGCCGGCGCACGTCAGCACCGCACCGCTCGTGACGTCCGACGGTCTCCTCGTCATCGGCGACGATGGCTCGGTCACGCGCGTGAGGCCGCCGAAGCAACCGCAGAAGGTCGGCAGCTTTCAAGGCATGCTCGACGGCGGCGCCGTGATGGCCGACGAGCGGACCCTGCTCGGTGTCATGCGTGACCGTCTTCTGGCGCTCGACCTCAAGACCGGGGTCGTGAGCGTTCGAGCGAGCACCGGCAACTTCTCGGTCGTCGACGGACCCGTGGTCGTTTCGAAGACGCGCAGTGTGTTCTACACGACGAGCGACGGTCTGCTCGTCGGGATCGATCGCACCGGACAGGAGCTCTCGCGCGCGGCGGTCGAGCGAGTGTTGCCACCCACGGCGCCCGGAGGACAGCCCGGCTATCCACCAGGCGTTCCGCCCGGTGGATATTCAGGAGGTCTTCCTTCGTTCACGCAGTCGATGCAGCGATCGAACCCGCCTCTCGTCATCGACGCGGCCGGCAGAATCGCGTTCGTGAGATCGAGCGGACGATTCGGAATCTCTGCAGCCGATGGCTCGAGCCTCCAAACGCCACGCCGAGCCAATAGCGATGGAGACGCCACGAAGCGCAACGAGGGGCCTTCAGGCTCGGCGAAGGCGACGGGCACCTCGGTCGACTTGGTGAGTGAACACGTTTGCAACACTCCGATCGCCGTGCTCCCTGCGGCCGACGGGCGCGTCGCCGTCGTTTGTCGCGAAGGTCTCGTCGCCGTATTCAGCGACTGAGTGAGCTCACGTGAAGAGCGTGAAGGGCTCGACTCCGAGCCCCAAATTCAGCGCATCAGGCTCATCAATGGAAGGCCGACGATGGCCGAGTCTTCGCCGCCCTCGATTCGCGAGAACAGGCAGATCCCCCGTCGCTCGTAGGTGTAGCCGCCGACGCAACCGAATGGCTGGTCGAGATCGACGTACCTCTCGAGCTCGACCGAGCCGAGCTTTCGCATGGTGAGGCGCACGGTCGTCACTTCTTTCTCGAGTCGGAAGGTGGCCGCATCGAGGACCACGACGCCCGTGCACAGCGCGTGGGTACGTCCCGACAAGCGGGCGAGCCGAGCGACGAGCTCGAGGCGATCGTGCGGCTTGCGGATCACTTCGCCCGAGCGTCTGGTCTGCGCCGATGATCCACGATCTCGGGGGCTCGGCCCGGAGACTGCGCGCTTTGCCTTCGGTTCACACCTCGCGACGAAGCGCCGACGCGATCGAACGAGGGTCGTCGGCCACGAGGCGGATGCGATCGTCGAGCGTCGCCCACTCGGCGAGATCGCCCGCATTGCAAGCGATCACCGGCACGTCGAGGGCTCGCGCTTCTCGCGTGGCCGTGGGGGCTCCCTCGCCCGACGACGTCGACAGGAGCACGTTCGCGTGCGCGATCCACGCGAGCGTCTCGGTGCGAGGGCGCGCTCCGAGGAAAGTGATCTGCCCCCGGGCGCCAGGGCGATGGCGGAGACGCGAGGTGGAGGCGCCCACCACGACGAGTTTCACGCGCGCGTGGAGCGCAGCGTCGATTGCAAGCTCGAGCCGCTTCGCGGGGATGTCGCGGCCGACCCAAACAGCATAGGGATGCTCTTGCAACGAAGGTAAGCGTGGATCGGCGAGGTCTTTTCGTTCGGGGACCGAGATGGGACAAGGGCCGATGACGCTTCGTGATGAGACTCGCTCTGCGAGCGCCGCGGGCAACGAACGACAAAGCTCGTCGTGGAGCCTTCGCGCCACGAAGGTGAATCGCGACGCGCGCGCGACGAGCCTCTCGACGAGGTGTGCGCGAACGACACCCGGAAGGCCGAGCAGGAGACGGACGTCGGCGCCGTGGGCCACGAGCTCGAGCTCCGGCTTTCGTGTCGGGCCGAGAGCGAGCTCGGCGAAAGCCAACAGTGGTAGCGCCGTCGGAACCATCCAGTGCGCGACGATTCGATCGAAAGCCCCGATCGTCTGGAGCCGCTTTCGAAGGCGAAGCGCGAATGGCGCGACGGCGAAGAGCCTGAGTGGCTGCTCTCGCGCTCGGGCCGCCGCGCCCGGCCAGCGGAACAACGCGTCGGCGCCGAGCCGATGCACGGTAAGCTCGTTCGGGGCTTCCTCGCGTGGCTCGAGCGCTTCGGTGCCGGGGACGACGACGTGGACATCGGCACCCGCACGGGCGAGCCCCAGAGCGTGGCTGCGCACGAAATGTCCGGATGGATCGTCGGCGTGCGCAGGGTACGAGGTCGCGAGGACCAACACGCGTTTGGCGCCTCCACGGCGCCGGTCTGCGAAACCACGAGGGGCGCGAGACCCCTCGTTCGAAGCGCCGGACTCGAAAGACGACTCGCCTCGAGACGAGACGCCTCCAAAGCGACCGGCTTCGTTCACGCCATCTCGAGCTTGGCGCGCTTGCGTCGACGACGAGCCGCCTCGGCGGCCTTCCCGCGTCGCTTCACCGAGGGCTTCAGGTAGTGCCGTCGACCCTTCAGCTCTCGCAAGATCCCCTCGGTCGCCATCTGGCGCTTGAGATTCTTGATCGCACGCTCGATACCTCGGTCGCCAACGGCAACTTCGAGCGGTTTGCACTGAATGGCTTCGGTCGGCATGACAGCAGTCGCTCCTGAACGAAAAACGAGGCCGCGAAACATGGCAGACCTCGGGCCGACCCGCAAGACTCGCGCCCTAGCTCGGATCTCGCGTCACATGCAGATTGCAAAGTGGCAGGACGCCGTCGATACGATGCAGCTCGGCTTGCAGCTCAATCCGCCGCCCCGCGGGGCGCCGTAGTCGCAGCAGTCAAGGAAAGAAATGTTAGCACCATCACATTCCTCGCCCGGGTCGACGATCCCGTTTCCGCAGTTGTTGCATGCTGCCGTGCTGAACGTGCAGCCGGTCGAGCACACGAGCGTGCCACCGAAAAATCCTTGGTTGTTGCAGGTGCCACCGGCGAGGTCGGCCCCGTCGCACTGTTCCCCAGGCTCGGCGATCCCGTTCCCGCAGATCGTGCAAGCGGAGTAGTTGAACGCACAACCCGAGCACCCCAGCGTTCCGGCCGTGTAGCCGCTGGATGCACAGCTTTGCCCGTTGAGGTTGCCGCCGTCGCATTGTTCACCGGCGTCGACGACCCCATTGCCGCATAGGGTGCAACCGCCGGTGTTGAAAGTACAAGCGCCGGGGTTGCATCCGAGGCTTCCACCGGCGAAACCCTGCGTCGCGCAAGACTTTCCGTTGAGGTTGCCGCCATCGCACTGCTCGATGCCCTGAACTTGTCCGTCGCCGCACGTCGCGGTCATGCACCCGCTCGTGTCGTACGCGCAGCCAGCCGAGCAGCCGAGAGAGCCACCGCTGAATCCGAGCGATCCGCAGCTCTGTCCGTTGACGTTGCCACCGTCGCATTGCTCGCCCGAGTCGACCACTCCGTTTCCGCAGTTCGTGCAGCCTCCGACGTTCAGCGTGCAGTCGGCCTGGCAGCCGAGACTGCCGCCCGCGTAGCTCGCCGACGCGCAGCTCTGCCCGTTGAGATTGGCACCATCGCACTGCTCGCCGGCGTTCACCGAGCCGTTACCGCACAGCGTGCAACTCGAGATGTTGAACGTACATGCGCCCGTACAAGTGAGTGACCCGCTGACGTAACCCTGCGACTGACACGTCTGCCCGTTGAGGTTGACGCTGTCGCACGACTCACCCGCTTGAATCGTTCCGTTGCCGCAGCTCGTGCAGGCGGTCTCGTTGAAGCTGCAGTTGGCGTTGCACGAAAGCGAGCCGCCGCCGTACCCGAGCGAGGAGCAAGTCGCGCTCCCCACGTTGGACCCGTCGCACAGCTCCCCTGGGTCGAGCGCGCCGTTGGCGCACGTCGTCGACGCCTGGCATTGGCCCGCGTCGAACCCGGTGCACTGGGCGTTGCACACCAACGTCCCGCCGGGCGAGCCGGGAAGGACGGTGGCGCAAGACTCGCCACTCAGGTCAGCTCCGTCGCATTTCTCGCTCGGATCGATCGTTCCGTTTCCGCACGTCGTCGAGCAGGCGATCGTGTCGAGCTTGCAGTCTCCGTGACATGTGAGGTTGCCGCCGGGGAAACCCTTCGATTGGCATGTGGAGCCACCGAGATCCGCGCCGTCACACTCTTCGGCGCCATCTTTCTTGCCGTCGCCACACACGGGGTTCACGCCGGTGCTCGAGCTCGACGTGGTGTCGCCGGTGGTGGTCGAGGTGGTTGCTCCGCCGCCGCCCGGACACGAGTCCAAGAAGCATCGGTTGGGGGCGCTGCACGAAGGCGCCGCGACCACGATCGTCGTCGCGAAGGCACAGCCCAAGATCGTCGTTCGCATGAGAATCTCCCGCCCTGAGGTTACCAGACAACTCGGCGTTTCGCTCGACTGGCGCGGGCCCAGCCGAGCGGGTGCGCTCTCGAAAGATTCTTTCTCAGGATGGCTTGCACTTGAGAATGTTTCTAATTAAGGTTCCGGCATGTCCCAAGGCGACAAAAGCGCGCGGAGAAGCGCTTCATCGAAGCTCATCGCGAGAGCCCTCCGCCCCTTGCCGAATCAGCGCGCGGCCGACGTGATGCTGGCCAAGGTGCGGGCTTCGGGGCTCAAGCTCACGCCGCAGCGGCTCGCGATCGTGCGGGAAATCGCGTCCGACCCCACCCATCCCACGGCCCAAGAGCTCTACGAGCGTCTGTTGCCCTCGATGCCGACGATGAGCTTCGCGACCGTGTACAACACGCTCGATGCTCTCGCCGCTGCAGGGCTCTGCTCCGCACGGGCTCTCGCCCCAGGGCCTTCGAGGTTCGATCCGAACATGGTCGCGCACGACCATGCGGTGTGCGACAGCTGCGGGCTCGTACGCGACGTGACGTCGCAACTCGAAGGCCCGCAACACGAAGGCTCGCAACACGAAGGCCCGCAACACGAAGGCTCGCAACACGAAGTCTCGCAACACGAAGGCAAGCGCGAGCCCGCCGCCAGGGCCGAGAGCCTTCGCGACGAGCATTCGATGAAGGGTCGACCGCGCGGCGCCGGCCTGCAAAAGCTCGGCACGCCCATCCCCGGCTTCTCGGTCCACGCAGTCGAGCAAATCTATCGAGGCGTCTGCGCAGACTGCGAGAAGAACCGGAGTGCACCACGTCGCAAGTCCGAGCCTCAGGCGGTGCGAGGTGCTGCAGGTGCTGCTGCATCCCCGGCGCGATCGACGCCGCATCGGAAGAGCGCCAACGCGTAGGGCTCTGGCCCGACGCGAACCGCCTGGTCGATCGCTCCGCGGTCGCCCGAAAAAGCTGCCCATCGGACCTCTTCTCGGGGTGCCGAAGAGGCTTTCACCAAGGAGATACGAGATCATGCCGAAGCTAGACGGAACCAAGACGCACACGAACCTCAAAGACGCATTCGCAGGCGAGAGCCAGGCGAACCGCCGCTACATGTACTTCGCCAAGGTGGCCGACGTCGAAGGCCGACCCGAGGTCGCCGGACTCTTCAAAGACACCGCCGACGGTGAGACCGGGCATGCCCACGGCCACCTCGATTACTTGAAGCAGGCGGGCGACCCCGCGACCGGTCTGCCCATCGGCTCGACCGAGAAGAACCTGAAGTCCGCCGTCGCAGGCGAGACTCACGAGTACGAGACCATGTATCCCGGCATGGCCAAGGTCGCTCGCGAAGAGGGCTTCGACGACATCGCCGAGTGGTTCGAGACGCTCGCCAAAGCGGAGAAGTCGCACGCGGGTCGTTTCCAAAAGGCCCTCGAGACGCTCGATTTCTGAGCCGACCGCTTCCGACGAAGGCCGTCGTCGCACACGCCCGGACCGCCCGGACGCGTGCCCGACGCGCTCGACGGGAGCGACCGCTCGTGAAGAGCCTCACGCCGCGAGCCATCGACGGCTCGCGGCGGGCTCTCGATTTCGAGCACGCTCGAAATCCGTTTTACGCACCATATCGATCACGCGAGACATTCATGAGCAAGATCCCACGCGCGCCCAAGGTTCCACCCGCGACGAGTCCGAGCGATCCTCGCTACTTCGAGCCCCGCGATCTCGAGGCCGAGCTGCGCCGCACGTTCCAGGTGTGTCACGAGTGCCGAATGTGCGTCGGGTATTGCGGATCATTTCCCGAGCTCTTTCGTCGGGTCGATCGCGACATCTCCTCTGGGCGGGCCGAAGGCGCCGAGCTCCTCGACGACAAAGACTTCACGGCGATCGGCGACGAGTGCTGGCAGTGCAAGCTGTGCTTCATCAAATGCCCCTATACGAAGGATGACGACTCGAGCGAGTTGCTCGATTTTCCCCGTCTAATGGCGCGCGAGAAGGCGGCGAGGGCCAAACGAAACGGAATCGAGATAGTCGACCGCGTGCTCGGAGAGCCTCAGCTCGTCGGAGCGATGGGCAGCGGCGTTGCGAGCGGTATGGCCAACCTCGTGAACGCGAACCGCCTCGTCCGAACCGCGCAGGAGAAGATCGCTGGGATCTCGAGCCGATTCCCGTTGCCCCCGATGGCGAAAACGCCATTTTCGAAGTGGCAGAGCGATCGCGAAGAGCCCAGAGACCTCGAGAACCACGTCGTGATGTTCGCGACGTGCTTCGGTGAATACAACGCACCCAACGTGCCCATGGCCGCGGTGAAGGTGCTGGAGCACAATGGGTTTCGCGTCCTCCGTCCGGGGGCGCTCCCGGGCGAGCGAGCTTTAGAACAGCAGTCGACTTGTTGCGGAATGCCCAATCTCGATGGCGGCGACATCGACGGCTACATCGCAAAGGTGAAGGCCAACGTCGCGCTTCTCTATCCGCAAGTCGCCGCAGGGTTGAAGATCGTGGTCCCGTCGCCGACGTGCGGTTACACCATGAAAAAGGAGTGGCCCGAATACGTCGATCTGCCCGAAGTCAAGGCCGTGGCCGCCGCGACCATCGATCTGATGGAGTTTCTTCTCCTCCTCGGTAAAGAGAAGAAGCTGAAGCTCGAGTTCGACAAGGGGCTGGGCCAAGTGGTTTATCACGCGGCCTGTCACCTTCGCGCTCAGAAGATCGGCTTTCCTGGCGCGAGAGTGCTCGGCAAAGTGAAAGATACCGACATTCGCATCGTCGAGGAGTGCTCGGCGGTCGACGGTACATGGGGCATGAAGGCCGCCCATTACGAGACGGGGCGCAAGTACGCGCAGAAGCTCGTTCGCGGCGTGAACGATGCAGAGCCCGATCTTGTGGTCACCGATTGCACGCTCTCGGCGCTGCGCTTGGCTCACGAGACCGGCCAGCGCGAGAAGCCCGGCCCGCGTGTCGTTCATCCCATCGAAGCGCTCGCCGAGGCTTATGGTCTCGGCGACGCCACGACCACTCACGGAATCGTACCCGCTGGCAACGCCTGAAGCATCGACGAGGCAGTCATGAAGAAGATCGAGCGAAGCGAAATCCTCCCCATTGGAGAATACGAGATCATCCGCGAGCGCTTTCGCGCGCGGGTCATTCAGGAGAAGAAGCCGCGACGCGTGCGTCTCTCCGACATTCTCTCGGTGACGTTCGAGAATCGCGACACCGTATTGATGCAGATTCAGGAGATGACGCGAACCGAGCGCATCACGAGCGAAGACGGCATTCGCCACGAGATGGAGACTTACAACGAGCTCGTCCCCGACGACGGTGAGCTTTCCCTCACCCTCTACGTCGAAATCCCCGACAAGGCCGAGCGCGAGCCCAAGCTCGTCGAGCTCGTCGGGCTCGAAGATCACGTGGCCATCGAGATCGACGGCGATCGTTTTCCGGCGATGGGCAAGCGCCCGGATGACGGGATGGGGCGAACCACGGCCGTGCACTATCTGAAGTTTCGCCTCAGCGACAAGGCGAAGGAGAGCTTGCTGTCGCTCAAGTCCGACGTCCGCATGACCGTGAATCATCCTGCGCTCGCCGCGAGCGTCGACCTCGGCCCCGAGACGAAGCGCTCGCTCGCAGGCGATCTGCGCTGAGGGGGGGCGTGGTCGTCTTCGAACGTCAAGTCCGGTTCCAAGAGGTCGATGCCGCGCGCATCGTCTTCTTCGGGCGCTATCTCGATTACGCGCACGAGGCGATGGAAGACTTCTTCGGCGTGCTCGACGGTGGGTACGTAGCGCTCATCAACGAACGCCGAATCGGCTTTCCCGCTGTCATGGTGACGATGAAGTTCTCTCGTCCGAGTCGCTTCGGCGACACGCTCTCCATCGAGACCTCCACGGCCCGTCTCGGCGGTCGAAGCGCGGTATTGCGGTACGTGATGCACGACAGGGCCTCGAGCGAGATCGTCTGCGAGGTCGAGCACACCGTGGTCGTCACCGATCTCGACAAGATGCGATCGGTCGACATGCCGGCCGACGTTCGAGGGCGATTCGAGGCCCACCTAATGACCTGAAACACGACCACGCGGCCCATCGACCGCCGTCCGGCCGAGGCAAGTGGTCGCAGCTATTCGGGGGACTCGGCGGCGTCATCGGGGGCGAGGTTCTGGACGAACTCGAATCCGAACCGCCCTTTCACGCAGAGATGGCCGTGCGTGACGTCGACGTCGGTCGGCGACGTCACCTTCACGATGCGATTGCCTTGTACGTGGAGGCTCAGGGTGCATCCGACTCCACAATAGGGGCAGATGGTGTCAGTCTTCGTCTGCTTCGATTCGTCCCACGTGCCCTTCGCGCGCATGTCGAACTCGCTCTTGAACATGAGCGCCCCGGTCGGACAGACGCCTATGCAGTTACCGCAATAGACGCACGCCGAATCGGGAAGCGACACGTCGAGCTCGGTCGAGATGCGGGCTTCGAAGCCGCGTCCGGCGACGGCAATCGCGAACGTCGCCTGGGCATCGGTTCCGCACGCTTCGACGCATTTGTAACAGAGTATGCATTTCGAGTAGTCACGGA
Organism: Polyangiaceae bacterium; assembly: GCA_043755175.1. Classification (GTDB taxonomy): domain Bacteria; phylum Myxococcota_A; class Polyangia; order Polyangiales; family Polyangiaceae; genus CAYYKK01. The sequence continues at coordinate 12,029 of JAYUUB010000214.1, forward strand.
CGTAGAGATCATTATCGATTTTGACCCTTTGCGAGGCGGTCTCGGCGCCGTCTTCTCCGCTCGTGTGATGGTGGCCTGCGTGGGATTGATCACGGTCGTGCGTCGGCCTGCGTCGCTCACCGAAGCGGTCGGTGTCGGCGCCGTAGCGTCGACCGAGCTCCGCGAAGCCGGGGGCCGTCGACATGTCGACCGACGAGGCGAGCAGCTCGATGACCATCTTCCGGCTCGTCTTCACGCGCTCGCTGTCGGTGAAGACGACCATGCCGGCCTCGGCCTTGCGCGAGCAAGCCGGCACGAGCGTGCGCGAGCCTTCGAGCTCCACGACGCAGATGCGGCACACGTTGACCGGGGTCAGATTCTCGGCCCAGCACATCGTCGGCGTCTCGATGCCGAGACTCCTCGCACCGTCGAGCAACGTGGCGCCTTCTCGGATACGTGCCTTTCGTCCGTCGATGGTGAGCTCGACCGTTCGATGCTCCGGTGCAAGCGGCAATCTCGTCACGAGACCTCCTCGTCGAGCGCGGGCCCGAGCTTCAGAAAAGCCGATTCGACAGCGAGCGGCGCGGTTTGTCCGAGGCCGCAGATCGACGCGTCGCGCATCACCTGACCGAGATCGGCGAGGAGCGCGCGCTCGGCTTTCGGCGTGCTCTTCTTTCGCACGAGCCTCGATACGAGCTCTTCTTGGCGCACCGTCCCCACGCGACAGGGCACGCATTGACCGCACGACTCGTCGCGAAAGAAGCTCGCGATGCGCTCGAGGATGGGAAGCACCGGGATAGAGTCGTCGAGAACCAGGACGACGCCCGAGCCGAGCGACGCCCCGATCTTGCGCGTGTCCTCGACGGTGAGCGGGAGAGCGAGCTCGTTCGGTGTGACGAAAGAGCTCGCGGCACCACCGAGCAAGACGGCGCGGAGCTTTCGTCCGCTCGTTACGCCGCCAGCGAGATCGATCAACGCGTCGAGGCGCATGCCGAATGGCACCTCGTAGAGCCCCGGTCGCTCGACGCATCCCGACAGGCAAAAGAGTCGCGTTCCGCTGGAGGCCGCGGTCCCGGTTCGTCGATAGATCTCTGCTCCGTCTTTCACGATGTCGAGAACATTGAGGAGCGTCTCGATGTTGTTGATGAGGGTCGGCTGGCCAAACAGGCCGTGGTCGGCGGGGAATGGAGGCTTGGTGCGCGGTTCGCCTCGAAAGCCCTCGATCGAATTGAGGAGCGCCGTTTCTTCGCCACAAATGTACGCGCCGGCCCCACGACGAATCTCGAGCTCGAAGCACACGCCACGGCCCATGACGTCTCCACCGAGAAACCCTCGAGCGACGCATTGTGCGATGGCGTGCGAGAGCCGTTCGCGGGCGAGCGGGTATTCGTCGCGAACGTACAGCAGGCCTCGTTCGGCGCCGACGGCGTACCCGGCGAGGATCATCGACTCGACGAGGGCGAAGGGATCGTCTTCCATCAGGATCCGGTCTTTGAAAGTGCCGGGCTCGGACTCGTCGCCATTGCCGACGACCCACTTCGGTCTCGACGGCGACTTGGCTACGGCTTCCCACTTTCGACCCGTGGGAAATGCCGCTCCACCTCGACCGAGGAGCCCCGCTTCGGCGACCTCTCGAATGACCGCCGACGGGGACCAAGCGAGGGCGCGACGCAGGGCCGAGAACCCTCCGTGCGCGCGGTAGTCGTCGAGCGATCGAGGATCGACGACACCGATTCGCCGTAGCAGCCGAAGTGGCGGCGCCGATGCGATGTCGCGTTGTGGAAGACGCGTCATCGGGGGCCGAGCTCGAGCCTCGTCCGAGATGGCTAAATCGATGGAAGGCTTCGCGAGCGCATCGACGATCGCTTCGACCGTCGCGTCACCGAATCGATGCTCGGTGGGGGTGACTCCCGCTCGAACCACCAGGGCCGCCGGGGCCTGCTCGCACAGCCCGAGACACGGTGCCTTCATCCAAGCGCTGGGGGCGTGAGGGTTCGCGTGCGGAGGCGATCCGATGGGCTCGCCCAGGGCCTTCTCGAGGTCTGCGATGAGACGGTCGGCGCCCCGCGTTTTGCAGGCGATGTCGTCGCAGACGTGAGCAATGACCGGTGGTCGTTGCGCCAGCGCGAACAAGGCATAGAAGCTCGCGACGCCGAAGCCTTCGGCGGGTGGAACGTGCAGTCGGTCGCACACGTAACCGAGGGCTCCGGGGCTGATCCAGCCGAACCGGTCTTGCACCGCGTGCAGCGCCGGTAGGAGGAGATGTCGCCGTCCTTCGGCTTCTCGAAGCCCCACCGTGGCCGATCCCCACTTCTCGGACGTCGACTTCTCGGTGGTGAGCGTTTCGGTGGTCATCGCGTCGCGCGGGCGAGACCACGATGCATCGGTCGGGCGCGCGCCCAGCACGTCGTCGACGACTCGTCGCTCGTCAGCGGTCGGAGCGGTCGCGATGGGATGCAGGTCCAAGCGTCATTCCTCGGCGTCGATGTGCGCGCTTCGAGTCGGCGCGGGTGCTCCGAGCTTGTCGATTCGAATCGCAGCTGCTTTGAACTCCGCCGTGCCGCTCTTCGGATCCCAGGCGTCGATCGTGAGCTGGTTCGTATCTACTTCGTCGGGGAAATGGAACGTCATGAACGCGAGCCCCGGCTTGAGCGTATCGTCGAGCCTCACGTGGGCGACGACCGAGCCTCGTCTCGAGCTGATACGCACGCTCTCACCGTCGGCCACGTCGTACTTGGCCGCATCGTCCGGATGGAGATCGAGTGATTCGCGCCGATGGAGCGGCGACGAGAATCCGTTGGTTTGAACGCCCGTGTTGAACGACTCGAGACGTCGTCCGGTCGTCAGGCGGAGCGGGTAGGTCGCATCGAGCTCCTCGATCGGACCACGGTGCGCGATGGCGTGAAAGCCCGCCGGGGGGCCTTCGAGCGGCTCTGCCCAGAGACGCGCGTGGAGATACTTCGTGCCGGGGTGGTCGTCGGAGGGGCAGGGCCATTGAATGCCGTGGTTGTCTTCGAGCCGCGCGTAGCTCATGCCACGGTGCATCGGAGAGAGCGTTCGCAGCTCGTTCCAGGCTTCTTCGGGCGTGCCGATGCCGAGCTCGTGGCCCAGGCGCTGCGAGAGCGCCGCGATGATCGCGACGTCGTCGCGGGCTTCACCTGGCGCCGCCAAGGCCTTTCGAACGCGCTGAACCCGACGCTCGCTGTTCGTCACGGTCCCGTCGGTCTCGCACCAGCTCGCCGTCGCCGGAAACACCACGTCGGCCATCTCAGCGGTCTTCGTGAGGAGAATGTCTTGTACGACGAGGATTTCGAGCCCGCTGAGGAGGCGATGGGTCCGTGAGCCATCGGCCTCCGATTGCGCGGGGTTCTCGCCGATGACGTAGAGCGAGGTGAGGTCTTTGCGTTCCATCGCCTCGAACATCTCGGTGAGGTGCCAGCCTTTGTGCGACGGGATCGCGACGCCGTACGCCGCATCGAATCGAGCACGGACTGCATCGTCTTCGACGTCTTGGAACCCAGGGAGCTTGTGCGGCAGCGCGCCCATGTCGCCGCCTCCCTGGACGTTGTTCTGTCCCCGAAGTGGATTCACGCCAGAGCCAGGGCGGCCCACGTGGCCGGTGAGCAGCGCGAGGTTGATGAGCGACAAGACGTTGTCGACGGCCGTGTGGTGCTCGGTGATGCCGAGCGTCCAGCAAATCATGGCGCGATCGGCCTTCGCGTAATCGTGCGCCATCTTCCGAATCGAGGCCGCCGAGACGCCGGTGATCTTCTCGACTCGCTCGGGCGAATAGGCCTGCACTTCGGCGGCGTATGCGTCGAAGTCGATCGTCGCACGCTCGATGAACGCGCGGTTCTCCAGACCGGCCTCGAGGATCGCGTGGCCGACGGCGTTCGCGAGAGCGATGTCGGTCCCGACGTCGAGCCCCAAGTGCCCGTCTGCCCAGGCGGCCGACGAGGTCCGCCGTGGATCGACGACGTAGAGCTTCGCGCCCCTCTGGATCCCCTTCAAGACGTGATGAAAGAAGATCGGATGGGTTTCGCGAGCGTTCGACCCCCACAGGAGGATGACATCCGTGTCTTCCGCCTCTTCGTAGGAGCTCGTTCCACCGCCTGCTCCGAAGACCGCCGCCAGACCGACGACGCTAGGTGCATGTCAGGTTCTGTTGCAGCTGTCGATGTTGTTGCTCCCGACCGCGGTGCGGATGAACTTCTGGGCGACGTAGTTCACTTCGTTGGTCGCCTTCGAACAGCTGAAGATCCCGAACGTACGCGGGCCGTGCCGATCGATCGACGCGCGCATTCCCGTCGCCGCGCGGTCGAGGGCTTCGTCCCACGTCGCACGTCGGAGCGAGCCGTTGTCGCGGACGAGCGGATGCGTGATGCGGGTGAGCCTTGCCATGGCCGCATTGTCGCGCGCTTTCACGCGACGCGGGAGCAGATTGCGCACCCACGAGAGCGGTTCGTCGGTGACCGTCCGAAGGGACAGCGTCTCCGTGATTCGAGTTGCGTCGGGGCGTAGGCTCCGACAGAAGCTCGGCATGATTGATACGTCACCTTCGCCCGAGGCCCTCGATCGCGTCGCCCTGCGCGCGCTCGCCGAGGTGACGCCGAACATGAAGCTCGGCCTCGGCACCGGCCGCGCGGCCGAAGCGTTCATTCGAAAGCTCGGTGAAGCCGTCGGTGGCGGGCTCGTCGTTCGGGCCACCGCGACGAGCGAGCGCTCGGAGAAGCTCGCGCGCGAGGTCGGCATCGAGACCGCGGCGCTCGGTCTGCTGGCTCCTCTCGACGTCGCGTTCGATGGGGCCGACGAGGTCGCTCCCGATCGGTCGCTCGTCAAAGGGCTCGGTGGCGCGCTCCTCCGTGAGCGCATCGTCGCCTTCGAAGCCGCGCGGTTCGTCGTGCTCGTCACGCCCGAGAAGCTCGTCGACAAGCTCGGCACCCGAGCTCCGATCCCGATCGAGGTCGTGCCGTTCGCGGTCGCCACGGCGGAGCGACACATCGCGGCTCTAGGGGCCGTCGTGACGCGACGCCTCGGCTCCGATGGAGCGCCGTTCGTCACCGACAACGCAAACGCGATCCTCGACGCTCGGTTCGCTTCCATCGACGATCCGCGCTCGCTCGAGGTCGCGCTCCTCCGCATCCCTGGGGTCGTCGACACGGGCTTCTTCTTCGATCTCGCGAGCCTCGTCCTCTGCGCCGATCAGAATGGAGTGCGCGAGGTCTGAGGCTGCCTCGAGCTCGCTCTTGGCTCGAACGATCAGGTCGCGAAGCACACACTCCTTCACATCTCTCGGGCTTTACGCGACCGATCCTCGTGCCCAGATTGGAGCCTTATGGCGAGCGTGCACGGCGGCGGTTCAGCTCCTCAGAAGGAGCGCAGCGCCGAAGATCTCTTCAGCTCCCCTCTCTCGACGATCCGAGCTGCGGTCAAAGAGAGCTTCGCGCTCGTCCCAGCCACGTTGAGCCTCGTCTGGAAGAGCTCGCGCGGGGGCACGCTCGCCCTGCTCGGTCTCACGCTCATCGCGTCGATCGTGCCGCTCGGGGTGGCCTACGTCGGCAAGCGGATCATCGATGCCGTCGTCGCCCACGACAAAGACGCTGCGCTCAGGTGGGTCCTCCTCGAGCTCGCTACGATCGGCGCGCAGGCGCTCCTCATGCGGGCGCTCGGTCTCGTCCGCGGTCTGGTCGGTGCGCGGCTCGGAATCGACGTGAACGTCGCGATTCTCGACAAGGCCCTCACGCTCCATCTCCAGCACTTCGAAGACCCCGAGTTCTACGACCAGCTCACGCGCGCTCGTCGCGAGGCTTCGTCGCGGCCTCTCTCGGTCGTGAACGAGACGTTCCAGCTCTTGCAGAACACGCTCACGCTCTTCGGCTACGTCGCGCTGCTCCTGCAGTACAGCGTCCTCGCCGTGCTGGGCCTGGCGATCGCTGCGCTCCCGGCGACCATCGTCGAGATGCGCTTCTCCAGCCAGGCGTTCCGTCTCCGCAACTGGCGAGCCCCCGAGACGCGGCGACTGTCGTATCTCGAATACGTTCTCGCAAACGATGCTCACGCGAAAGAGGTCATGTCGTTCGGCCTCGGACCCATGTTGCTCGAGCGCTACCGCACGCTCAGTAACTCCATTTTTCTCGAAGACAGGCGTCTCGCGATGCGTCGCGCAGTCTTCGGCTACCTCTTGGGTCTCCTCGCCACGGGCATGTTCTACGGTTGTTACGCGTCGCTCGCCATCGCGGCTGCGACCGCGGCGATCACGCTCGGCAACCTGACGCTCTATGTCGCGGCTTTTCGTCAGGGGCAACAGAGTTTCCAGTCTATCTTGACTGCAATAGGAGGCATGTACGAAGACAACCTGTACATGTCGAACCTCTTCAAGTTCTTCGCCATCGAGACCCATTCGACCCGCTCCGCGAAGAGCAAGACCGACGACGTCGCGAAGCTCGGTGACGCGGGGTCGAACGAGGTCCTTTCGGCGCTCGTCGCGACTCCACTCGATGCGACCCTGCTCGACGAAACCCCGCTCGACGCGACCCAGGGGATCGTCTTGGAAGACGTCGGCTTTCGCTACCCGGGACAAGAAGACTTCGCGCTCAGACACGTGAGCTTGCGCATCCCGCCTGGGCAGAGCCTCGCGCTCGTCGGCCAAAACGGCTCTGGCAAGACGACGCTCATCAAGCTGCTCACAGGCCTCTACGCACCTACCGAGGGCCGCCTCATGCTCGACGGCCGCAACGTCACCGACTGGGACGACAAAGCGCTCCGCGCGCGCATCGGCGTGATCTTCCAGGACTACAACAAGTACCCGTTCACGCTCGGTGAGAACGTCGCGGTCGGGAGCGTCGACCACATGGACGAAGAAGATCGGGTATGGCGGGCGCTTCATCGAGGAGGGGCCGAAGAGATCGCCAAGAGTCACAAGTCGGGTCTCGAGACGCCGCTCGGACGTTGGTTCAAGTCCGAAGGCGTCGAGCTCTCGGGAGGGCAATGGCAGCGCGTCGCGCTCTCTCGGGCGTTCATGCGCGAGGAGGCCGACATCTTGGTGCTCGACGAGCCGACGAGCGCCCTCGATGCCGAGGCGGAGCAGGCCGTCTTCGAGCGCTTTCGCGAGCTCGCCGAGGGGCGGACCACGATCCTCATCTCCCACCGTTTTCCGACCGTTCGCACAGCCGATCGGATCGTCGTCCTCGCCGGAGGCACGATCGTCGAAGAAGGAACGCACGAAGGCTTGCTCGCCGAAGACGGCCGCTATGCGCGCCTCTTCAAGCTACAAGCGCAGGGTTACCTTTGAGATGGAGCGGACGGCGCCACACCGCGCCTCGTGGGTTCGCGGCGTGATTCGACCTACTTGAGCATCCGCGTGAAGCTCTCTTTGTCGGTGGCCTTCTCGAGCGCTGCTTCTGCCGTGACTTTGCCTCGCTCCACGAGTCGGGCGAGGGCCATGTCGAGCGTCTGCATCCCGACCGCCTGTCCCGATTGCATGACACTCGGGATCTGAAAGGTCTTCTGTTCGCGGATCATCGCGCTGAGCGCGTTCGAGCCGATGAGAATCTCGTGCGCGGCGCATCGGCTCTTGTCGTCGGCCGATGGGACCAGCTGCTGCGCGACGATCCCGGCGAGGCTCGTCGCCAACAAGCCTCGAATCATCGGCTGCTCTTCGGCCGGGAACGCGTTCAAGATTCGGTCGATCGTCTGCGGCGCGCTGTTGGTGTGCACCGTTCCGAAAATGAGCACGCCGAAGCTCGCGAGCTGGAGGGCGAGCTTCATCGTTTCGTTGGTTCGAAGCTCGCCGATGAGGATCACGTCGGCGTCTTCTCGGCCGGCGCTCTTGATGGCAGTGGCGAAATCCGGGGCGTGCTTGCCGATCTCGCGCTGCGTGATCACGGCTTTCAGGGGCGCGTGAACGAACTCGACCGGATCTTCGATCGTGAGGATGTGGCACGGGCGCGACTCGTTGATGTGGCGGATCATGCCGGCCAGCGTCGTGCTCTTGCCGCTTCCCGTGGGGCCGGTCACCAGAACGAGCCCGCTGCGGCGCTCAGCGAGCGTCTTGATCGCATGGGGACACCCGAGCTCCTCCAGCGATAGGACCTTCGTCGGAATGACTCTGAAGACTGCGCCGAGCTCGCGCTCGACGGCAGGATCGTGGCTCTTCTTGTAGAAATAGCTGGCCCGGAAGCGAGCCTTGTCTTCGTAGGCGTAGGCGAAGTCGAGGTCGCGCTCGGCCTCGAGCTCGGCCCGCTGCTCGGGCGTGAGAAGCTCGAGCAGTACACGTTCGATCTCGTTGCGGTCGACCTCACGGGCGCGAAATCCAGCGAGCTCACCCCGCATTCGAAGGGTCGGAGGATGACCGACGGCGAGATGCAGGTCGGACGCTTTGCGTTGGAGCATCACGTCGAAGAAGGCGTCGATGCTCGGCATCACTCGCTCCCTTTTCGTGAGAAGAAGGCTCCGGCGCGCCCGATGAGCCCCGAGACGAGATCTTCGCGCGGCGCAGGCTCTTCGCGCTTCGGCGGCTCACCTTTCAACATCGCCTCGAGCTCCTCCTGCGCGTCGGATGCGTAAACGGCATCATTTGCGCCGACGACTCCGCTCTTGACGAGATCGGCGAGCGAATCGTTGAGGCGCACGACACCTAGTCCTTTGCTCCGCTGCATCAAGCTCGAGATTTGGAAGGTCTTCTGATCGCGGATCAGGTTCCAGAGCGGCAAGCTACCCGGCAGCGTCTCGAGCGCGACCACGCGGCCCGTCCCGTCGGCTTTTCGGACGAGCCGCTGACTCACGACGTAGCGGAGCCCGCCCGCCAGTGTGGCGCGCACCTGCGGTTGATCGCCCGGCGGGAAGAGATCGATGAGCGCGTCGATCGTGGCTGCCGCGCTCGGTGTGTTCATCGTTCCGAGAACGAGATGCCCGGTCTCGCTCGCCGAGAGCGCCATGCGCACCGTCTCGGTATCGCGCAATTCACCGACGACGATGACGTCGGGATCTTGTCGGAGCGCCCCCTTCAGCGCGCGCGCGAAGCTCTTGGTGTGTGCGCCTATTTCGCGCTGAGTGATGAGCGCGCTCTTCTTCGGATGAACGATCTCCACCGGGTCTTCGACCGTGATGACGTGGTGGGTCGTCGTCTCGTTGATGTGATCGACCAACGCGGCCATCGTCGTCGTCTTTCCGTGACCCGTCGGCCCCGTGATGATGACGAGCCCTTGATGGTGAGCAGTGGCCTCCGAGAGTCGCGTCGGGAGCCCGAGTGAAGCGAGGCTCGGAGCCTCCCGCGGCAAGAATCTCAGGCTTGCCTTGAGCCCCCCGAGCGTCAGTGAGACGTTGATGCGGAAGCGGCCGAGAGACTTCACCTCGAGCGCGAAATCTGCGCTCCCACGAGCCTCGAACCGCTGCCGATGTCCGTCGGGAACGAGCGCCAGAATCGCCCGCTCGGTCTCTGCCAAAGGAAATGTCTCGCGCGTCGGCGTCAGCGCGCCACCGACCCGAAAGAGGGCCGGGCGCTTTGGCACGAGGTGCAGATCGCTTGCCCCGCCGCGCCGCCCTTCGGCGAGCAGGGGGCCGAGGCGATTGGCCGAACCGTGATCGGATGGCCATCGAACCGACGCGAAGGCCGGAGGGATCGACGGTGACCGTGGCGTCGCTCGTCGCGTGTCTGCCGAGCGGGATCCGGGCTCGCCCGCGTCCCTCGAGGTTTCGAATGACCCAAGCCCCGCCACCGGCTTCGGTGCTTCCTCGTGGCGTGCGGCGCCGATGTGTCGCGCGGGCTCCGCGTTCCGCGTGGGCTCCGCGTTCCGCGTGGGCTCTGCGTTCCGCGTGGGCTCCTCGCTCCGTGCGGTATCCGCGTGCCGCCCGTGATTGGAGCGGCGCGCGTCGTCTTCGTGGCGTCCGTGGCTCGAGCCGTCGCCGAACCTCGAGGTCTCTCCAGGCTTCGTGCTCGTTTGGACCGGTCCACCGATCGGCGGAAGCGCGTGGCTCCGAGCGCGCGCGACCTCGGCGGGCTTCTCGATGTTTCTCTCGAGAGCGGGAGGTCGCTCGTTGACCGTCGGCGGGCGTCGCGAGCGAACATCGCGATCGGGCCGCGTGGAGGCTTTGATCGCTGGCTGGCTTCGGCGCGAGCTTCGCGCAGCCTGCGATGGCCGCCGTGTTCCAGTCGACGGATCGGCGTGCGCGAACGTCGCCGAGATCTCGCGGCCACGCAGCTCGGCGGTCACGCGGAAAGAAGCGCTCGCTCCTTGATACGTCCAATGAACCGGGCCCGATTCGATCGCGTCGAGCTTGCGACCCGCTCCCGCGGCTTCACAGAGACTCATCACTTCGTCGTCGGTGAGGGCTTCGTCTGCCAGGTTCTTCACCTCGCCCCGACCGCGCTCACCGTCGTCGAAAACGAGCCGAGGCCTTCGGCCGCTCATGAGCTCGAGGCGTGCGGCTCGCTTTCCTTCCAAGCTCGACAGCAGCACCTTCAAGCTCACCATCGTGCGCTCGCCTCTTCACGGATTTCGAGCATGCGCCGCCGAAGGTAACACACGCTCACGTTCTCGCGAGACGTCTCCGGTCTGCACCCGACAGGCGCCACGCGCTCCACGACCCACCAGTGGGGTGCTCGAAGCCTGTCTTGCGGCTGAAGCGTCGCTCGACCTCGCCCACTCGGACGACGACCCAAGTCTCGTCGACGCTCACGAGCGGAGCTGCAATCCGTTCTTCGTCGTCTGCGCCATTGACGATCGTGATCATCGCAGGCGCTTTCGCCGTGGGCGTCATGTCAGTCTGCCGACCCGTCGCCAGGCTCGCGGCGCCCGAGGAGCGAGAGCCGCGCCTCGAGGCGATCGAGGGCGAGGTTTCCGGGTGATCCGAGCGAGACCCGGCGCTCGAGACTGAGGCGCGCCGCATCGCCGGCCGGCAAATCTGCGCTGCCGACCTCTTTGGCAATTCGAGCATACGCATCGCGGAAGGGGACGCCTGCCACGGCCAGGTCGACCGCGCGATCGGTCGCGACCATGTCGGCGCTGACGGCTCGGGCCATTCGGGCGCGGTCGAACGTCATCCCGGCGATCACACGCGGGACCAACGACAGCGCGCGACGAGCTTCCTCGAGAGCGCGCATCGTCGGGGCTTTGGTGAGCTGCAGATCACGGTGGTACCCCGCGGGGAGAGCCACGAGCGACATGAGCTCGGTGATCGCGCCTTCGATGATCGAGCAAGACGCACGCAAGAGCTCGACCACGTCCGGGTTCTTCTTTTGAGGCATGATCGAAGAGCCCGTGGTGAGCGCGTCGTCGAGGCGCACGAAGCCGAACTCCGCGGTTGTGAAGAGCGAGAGATCCCAAGCGAGTCTCCGAACGATCGCGGAGGCGTGCCAAACCGAAGAGAGAATCACGGCCTCTGCGATCCCTCGCGAGGTCTGCGACGCGAGGGGGTTCAACGCGACACCCACGAATCCGAGATCTTCGGCGACGCCTTCACGGTCGAGCGGCAGGTTCACGCCGTACCCAGCCGCACCACCGAGAGGGCTTCGGTTGCAGAGCCTCTTCGCTCCTCGAATCGATTCGGCCGCATCGGCGAGGCCTTCGGAGAACGCGCCCGCCCAGTACCCGACCGTCGACGGAACTGCTCGCTGGAGGTGGGTGTAGCCGGGGAGGAGCGTCATCGTCTCTCGCTTCGCCAGATCGAGAAGCGAACCGGCGGCAGTGAGCGCGAGCTCGTCGAGATGCTCCAGGGTCTCGAGCTCGTAGAGCCGCATGGCAACCAAGACCTGGTCGTTGCGGCTCCGACCGAGGTGCACCTTCTTCCCCGCGTCGCCGAGCCTCGCCGTGAGCTCCATCTCGATCGCCGTGTGACCATCTTCGTGCTCTTCGGTGAGGACGAAGCGGCCCTCGCGCACCTCGTCGGTGAGCCGTTCGAGCTCTTTCACCAGGGTCGCGACCTCGACCTCGGAGAGCGTGCCGATGCGCCCGAGACCTCGAACGTGTGCTGCCGTGGCGGCGAGATCGAACGGCAAAAGCCGCTGATCGAGCTGCCAGTCGTCGCGCGCCGTGAATCGGAGCATGTCCGCATCGGCAGCGCCGCCTTTGTCCCACAGTCTCGAGTGCTTCACGCTCGTCGTGTCTTTCTGCACGTTGGCTTGGTGGAGCTGCGGCGAACCGGGCACGGTTCGGCCGCGACGTGCTCCGGGGAACCTTCGCATGCCAGTCGCCTCGTTCGTGTCGATCGGATCAGTCGAACGACTCTTCGACGAGCGCCTGAATTTCACGCAGTCGCGCTGCCCTCTTGGCATCGAGAGGAGTGCTGCTCTTCTGCGAGCTCGCGGCCCGCTGGGCCGTCACCGATTGTTCGAGCTCGGCCAGCTCGTCGCTCCGGCTCTTCGAGCGACCAATTCCGAGGGCGCGGACGAGCCAGCTCTTCGACTCGCGTAGTGTGAAGTGGTCGCCTTCGACGTTCGCAGGCGATTTCGCGATGCTCTCGACGACGTCGATGTTCGCTTCGACGAAGCCGACGGCTGGTCGGAACGCATCTCCCGACGCCGTTCCGAGGTGCTTCGAGACGATCCGAATGCTCTCGTCGGTGGCTCGAGCGATCCGCGCGAGCTCGATCTGGATCGCGAGCGCGAGCGCCGCCTCGCCAGCAGAAAGGCTCGTCGCCGCGTGCACCTTCATTCCGCCGCAGCCCTTCATTTCGATGGCCGCTCCGTTCATGATCAAGACGCCGAGCCCGAGGTGGACAGCGGCGAGATCGGAGGCCGCATCGATCTCCGTTCGCGCGAATAGATTCCCTAGGTTTGCCTCGGCGATGAACAACGCCCCGAGGGTGCGCGCCATCATCGTCGTGAGAACGGTCGGATTGCGCACCTCGGTCGTCCCGAGCTGGACCGAATAGGAGCCGTCTTGTCGCTCGACGAGGCGTTGGAGCTTCGCGACACCGAGCCCGGGGCTCGAGCATCCGCCGCTCGAACAGGAGGTCACCGACCCTTCTTCAGGGTCGACGAGCGACAGCTCGGTCTCGATGAAGTCGAGCCCCGCGTGCTCTTTCATGCGAGAAAAGAGGGCGAGAACGCTCTTCGGCGTGCCGTCGAACACGTCGGGGAAGAACGTCGCGTTCGGGAGAACCAGCCTCCCGACCGGCTCTGCGCCGCGTGAGGTGAGCGTTGCGGACCTCTTGAAGACCCACCGCGCCTGCTCTTCGGACCAGGGCTGCGTCATGACCGAGAGCGTACTCTCGGACCCGTTCGGAGGCCATGGCATCTCGTGCCAAACGGTACTACGTCCCGCTCATGACAGCCCCCGAAGCGGTCCTCGACATCGAGCGCAGGAAGCGCGACCACATCGACCTCTGCGCCACCGGCGACGTCGGCTTCAAGCAAAAGACGCCCCTCTTCGAAGAGGTCGAGTTCATCCACGACGCCCTGCCCGAGCTGAAAGTCGACGACATCGACACCAGCGTCGAGATCCTCGGAAAGAAGCTCTCGGCGCCGATCATCATCGCCGCGATGACGGGCGGCACCGAGAAGGCGCGCAACATCAACCGCGAGCTCGCGCGCATCGCCGACGAAGAAGGCTACGGTTTCGGTCTCGGCAGTCAACGAGCCATGCTCGATTCTGCAGAGGGTCGCGACGCGACGTACGGCGTTCGTGACGTCGCACCGAACACCCTCGTACTCGGCAACATCGGCGGCGTGCAGGCGCGCGTGCTCGCGACGCAGGTCCTCGAAGACCTCGTCGGACGTGTCGGCGCGAACGCGCTCTGTGTGCACTTGAACCCCGCGATGGAAATCGTTCAACCGGGCGGCGACCGCGATTTCGAAGGCATCGTCGACACCCTCGCTCGCCTTCACTCCGAGCTATCCGTCCCGGTCGTCGCGAAGGAAACCGGGTGTGGAATCGGACCTGCGGCCGCGCGCAAGATACTCCAATCGGGCGTGCGTCACGTCGACGTCTCCGGTGCCGGCGGCACGTCGTGGGTGGCAGTCGAGATGCAGCGAGCCGAAGGCGCTGCGAAGGTTCTCGGAACGGTCTTGCGTGACTGGGGTGTCCCGACCGCGGCCTCGGTGATCGCCGTTCGCAAGGCTCGACCGCGCTTCAAGACGATCATCGCGACCGGCGGAGTATCGAGCGGAATCGACGTGGCGCGCGCGATCGCGCTCGGTGCCGACGCAGGCGGCATCGCGCGTCCCGTGCTCCAAGCGCTCACCGCCGGCGGTCCCGAAGGTGCACGCGCGTTTCTCGCCCAGGCGCGAGCAGAAATCGCCGGCGTGATGCTCCTGACGGGCGCGCGGAAGGTCCGAGACCTCTCCGAGACGCCCATTCTGGTCGGCCCCGCGCTCGCGCGCTGGCGAGATCTCATTCATGCCCAGACGGCTCGCAGCGGAAAGCGCGCCAAACGAGGATGAGAGACCCGTCGACACACTCTGAAAGGAAAATCCGTGTGTCTGCGGTAAGCAGTCGCTTGCGACTTGCATGAAGACGCTGATAGCGTCCCGTCACACGCCATGAGCGATCTTCCGCGACAGTTTCGAAGTGATCCTCCTGTCGAGGATCTGAAGCGCGAGCGCGACGCGTTCATTCAGCAGTTCTTCCGCCGAGGAGCTCAGATTTCCGAGGAGCTCCTCGGAGAGATGGAGAAGCTTCGCGAAGAGATTCAGTCTCTCGAAGCCGAAAATGCGCGTCTGAAGGCCCACGTCGCGAGCGACGATGCCATCAAGCGCCTCCTCATTAAGATCAAAGAGCTCGAGGTCGAGAAAGAAGAGCTCATCGCTCACAGCATCCGACCGCCCTCGGCCAACGACGAGTTCGCCGAGCGGTTCGCCGAGGTCGAGAACGAGCTCGCAAACCTCGGAACACTGCACATCGCCGGCCTCCAGCTCCACACCGGAACGACCGTTCGACGGGCGCTCCGAAACATCAAAGAGCTCTGTGCGCAGTTCCTCGGTGCAGCGCAGTTCGTCGTCTACCTCGCCACCGACGACGGCTCCGCGCTCGTCCCGATCTCGGTCGATGGGCTGTCGCAAAAAGAGGCCCGCGAAATTTCAGTCGACGATCATGTCGGCAAAGCCTTCGCTTCAGGGCAGATCACGTACGAGAAAAACGCGGATCCATCCAAGGGATCCATCGATTCCCCCGCGGCTGTGATTCCGATCGGTGTGTCGGGTCACATCATGGGGGCCATCGCGATTTTCAGAACACTCCCGCAAAAAACCTCCTTCGTGGGGGTCGACCACGAGCTGTTCAAGCTGCTCGCGGCGCAGGCGGGACCGGCGCTTGTCCATGCTCGACTTTTCGAGGATGCCGGACGACGCGTGCCCGGTGTGCAGTCTTTCATCGACCAAGAGGACTGACGGATGGCCGAGTACTCATGTCTGATCGTCGAAGACTCGCCGATGATGCGGCAGCTTCTGGTGTTCGCGCTCGCAAGGGTGAAGGGGCTCCGTGTCACGGAGGCCGATGACGGCGTCGACGGGCTGCGCAAGCTCGCCTCGAACAAGTACGACATCATCATCACCGACATCAACATGCCCATCATGGATGGGCTGAAGCTCGTGAAGCGGGTGCGCAGTGACCCGGTTCACAAAGACACTCCGATCATCATCATCACGACAGAAGGCTCGCAAGAAGATCGCCAACGCGCGCTCCAGCTCAATGCGAACGCCTACATCACGAAGCCCATCCAGGCGCCGCAAGTCATCGCCAAGGTGAAAGAGCTTCTGAAGATCGAGTGACGCGCTGGCGTTCGAGCTCGCTTGAACCGCTTCCGAATCGGTTCACAAGGCGGCCCTCCGAGCTTCGGGGGGCCTCTCTCTTTCCATCGTTCCGGCCGAGCGACGCGAACGACAGCGTCTGATGCGCCAAGCGCCTGACGATCCGTCATGGGCGCGTCGCTGCGTCCCTGGGTCGGCCCTCCCGCCTCCGCGAGAGACGAAGTCCTCGCGTGCGTGAACGGCGGCGAAAGCCCGTTTCTTAGCGAGAACCGCGGCCGCTCGGGTTTCGGCAAGGCCTTTGCTTTGGGCTCTCCACATGCCGGCTCGCCATCCACATCCATTTCGAGGGCGTGGGGGGAGAGGACGACGCGTTGATGCGCGGAATCGATTCGCCTGCGAACGGCTCGACTGGAGCGATCCCATGCAAAGTACAACGCTTTTGACGCGAACAACGATGCGACGAGCGCTCCTACTGATGTTGCCGAGCGCGCTACTCGTCGCCTTGGTCGGTGCTTGCTACCAAGCGACCGACTGCAAATGCTGCGACGTCCGATGCGATAACGGACGCTCGACGCCAGCACATGCGATGCAAGAGGTGAGCGTCTCGAGCGTTCCGCCGCTGCCGATCAGCGGCGGCACTCTGATGGTCACTCGTGACGGCGCGACCGCCATCGTTTCAGATCCCGATCGGGATCGCGTCGTGGTCGTCGATATTTTGACCCAGACGGTTCGAAGCGTCTTCCAGACTCCACTTCGGGCAGAGCCTGGGCGCTCGGTGGAGGATTCCGATGGGCGCGTCCACGTCGTGTTGCGACGCACGGGACAGGTCGTGACGCTCGACGTCCAAACCGGGGTTCCGAGCGCCACGACCCATGTCTGTGCCGACGCCCGAGGCATCGCGTTCGCGCCCGCCAGCAATCGGCTTTACGTCGCTTGCGCCGCCGGCGAGCTCGTGACGCTTCAGGCCTCGAAGAAGCCGCAGCTCCTTTCTGCGATACGATTGGAGCCCGACTTGCGCGACGTCGTCGTCTCGGGCGAGCGGCTGTTCGTCACGCACTTTCGCGCAGCTGCGATCGACGTGCTCGACTCCGGAGGTGCAATCGAAGCGCATTCGACGCTCTCACTCTACCTCCCCGACGGCGGAGGAAAGTTCGCTCCGGCCGTCGCTTGGCGCGCCGTCGCGGCTCCCGACGGGCATGTCGTCATCGCGCACCAGCGAGCGCGCATCGACTCGCTTTCGCTCGTCCACGACGAGGAAGACGGTCCGGGCGGCTATGTCGGCAACGGCTGCACGACGGCTGCCGTGCACTCCTCGATCACGGTGCTCGACTCGAAAGGAATCGCGATCAACGGCGACGACGACGGAGGCATGTCGCAGATGACCCTCGCCGTCGATCTCGCCGTATCCGCCTCGGGCACGCGTGTCGCGATCGTCGCCGCGGGCAGCCAGCGAATCTTGGAAGGGCCCCTCGCGGACATCATCCAGAGCGACGGGTGCGCCGACGACCGACCCGGCCGAACGACGGCGGCTCTCGGCGACGCGGCCCTACCCATCGGTTCTGGAAGCCTCCGCGTGCTCCCGAGCTCGCCCGAGCCCATCGCCGTCGCGTATGGGGCTCTCGATCGCGTCATCGTCCAGATGCGTGAGCCCTCGCGCCTCGAGATTCATGATCCGGCGACAGGAGCGATCGTGGGTCGTGTCGATCTCGGTGGAGAGTCCCGGCTCGATACCGCGCACAGGATGTTCCATGGCAACCCAGACTCGAGCAACGCACCGATCGCTTGTGCGTCATGCCATCCCGAGGGCGGAGACGACGGTCACACATGGACGTTCGAAGGAGTCGGCTCGCGACGGACGCAATCACTGCGGGGGTTCTCACCGGAGACCGCGCCGTTCCATTGGGAGGGCGATCTACCGAACGCTGGCGCCCTCGTCGATCAGGTCTTCGTCCGGCGTATGGGCGGAGCACCGCAGTCGGCTGCACGAAAAACCGCTCTCGAGAATTGGATGCGGCACATTCCAGAAGCGGCTGCTTCGACCGGGATCGACCCCAGCGCAGCGAGCCGCGGACGGGGGATGTTCTTCGACGATGGCGTGGGCTGCGCTGGCTGTCACAGCGGTTCGCTCACTACCGACAACGTCACCGTCGACGTCGGCACGGGCGCGGCGTTCCAGGTCCCATCGCTCCGCGGCGTCGGCGCGAGAGCGCCCTACATGCACGACGGCTGCGCGCCGCGACTGATGGACCGCTTCACGAACGTCTACTGTGGCGGCGGCGATCTGCACGGAAAGACCTCGCAGCTCTCGTCCGAGAACCTCTCCGATCTCGTCGCTTACCTCGAGACCCTGTGACCTCCCGAGAGCCCGTGATGCCCCGAGACCCCGTGATGCCCCGAGACCCCGTGATGCCCCGAAACCCCGTGATGCCCCGAGACCCCGTGGTCGACGAGATCTGGAGTGCGGTCCGTCAGTGCTTGAGGAGCACGCGATTGCGACCGCAACGCTTGGCTTCGTAGAGGGCTTCGTCAGCGGCGGCGATCAGCTGAGACGGCGTTTCGGCAGGGACCACGGGGAAGGCCGCGACGCCGACGCTGATCGTGATCGGAAGGCGACGTGTCTCGTGCTCGAAGGGGGCGCTCTCGACCGCGCCGCGAAGCCGCTCGCCCAAGATCCCGGCCTGCTCGAGTCGAACCGCGCGGCAGATGATGGCGAACTCTTCGCCGCCGTAGCGCGCGAAAAAGTCTTCTTGGCGAAGGGCTCCTTGCGTCACCTTCGCGAGCTTCACGAGCACTGCATCGCCGGCGAGATGACCGTACGTGTCGTTGACTCGCTTGAAATGGTCGACGTCGAACAAGAGGAGGCTCAGGTCGGCTTGATGCCGCCTTGCGTACGCGAGCTCGGTCTCGAGCCTGTCGAGGAAAAACTTCTTGTTGTAGGCCCGCGTCAGCCCGTCTCGGAGGGCCGCGTCGTACATCTTCTGTTGGAAGTTCTCTTCGATCTCGTCTTGGAAACCGAACTTCAGGATCGTCGTCGGACCGAGGCGAATCTTGTCGCCGTCTTCGAGCTTCTGTTTCTGGACCGCGCCGCCGTTGACCACCGTCCCGTTCGCGCTGTTGAGATCTTCGATGAAGAGGACCCCTCCTTCGTTGAGGATTCGCGCGTGCCTTCGAGAGATGCCGTCGTCGTTGAGACGCACCGTGGCGTTCGACGCCCGGCCCAAGACCGTCTCGATCGCTTCGATCCGGTACATCTCACCGACGTTCGTTCCGGCAAGGACGACGAGGCAAGCGCGGTCGCGTTGGGGTCTTCGCTTCCGCAGCTCTTCTTGTAGCTCCCCCACGCTCGCGACCATGGTCGCGTCAGGGTCTTCGTCGAAAGGGGAGCCCGCCATTTCGCCTCAGAAAACCATCATTTCTCGCACTCCGTCAAGGGGCTCGCGGCGTCCGTAGGATTCGAGGCACGGAACTCGGCACGCCATCGACGGCAGCACGCGAAAGTCGTCTCGCCGAGGCGGCGGAGCTCGCGTCAAAAATACACCTCGCGAGCGACATGGAGGTGGCTCGTCGCTGTTCGGGGGCTCAGGCAGCGCGTTCGAGTGGAACACAGAATTGCTCGACCACGAGGATCCCCTCGCGGAACTCGAGGAACGTTGCGTCTGCGTGCCGAGCCCCAGGGCTTCCGATGGCCTCGCCCACCGAGCCGACATTGACGATCCGAACGCCACCGACCACACGATCGAAGGGGAGGTGAGAGCCGCCGCAAATGATCAAGTCGGCAGGATCGTCGCCGATGAGCGCGGCTGCTTCTTCGTCGGTCATGTCGTGAGTGAATGGCTCGGTCGGATCGGCTGGCGACCCGTGCACGAGCAGCAGCTCACCGCCAGCGAAGGGCCCGGCCTTCTGTGGGATTGGAATTCGAAGCTGTGCCGGCATCTGCGAGAGACGCCGGAGGATGAGCTCGCCTAGCTCGGTTCGTACCTTGCTGAGCTTGTCGAGCCGGGCTCGCTCGTGCTCGTCGCGTCCACGCAGAGCGCTCGGATCGAGCATCGCGATGGCGCGGTCGCCGACGCCCTGTACGCATGTCGCGTTCGCACGCGTGAGCCGCCGCCACGTCTCGAGCGGCTCATCACCTGGAAAACACAGGTCGCCCGCCGCGAGAATGCGGTTGTACCCGCGGCGCTCGGCGGTCGCCAAGACCGCGGAAAGCGCTTCGGCATCCCCGTGGATGTCCGAGATGCAGAGCCAACGCATGGCCGGAGAATACATGAGCCGTCACCACCTCGAACAGCTCGAACGGCCGAAGGTCGACGCGCGGGGCGAACGTCCATATATCTGGCCACCCATGGCCAGACGTCAGGACCGCGTGCTCGAGCTCGCGAGCGCGATCGACGAGCGGCGAGCGCGCGTCGAAAAGGCGGTGCTCTCCGACCTCGGTCTCGAAGGGCTCGGATTGGCACTGGGTGTGCTCGCCTGCTCGGCCTTTCCCGCAGTCGCTCAAGGTTTGCACGCCGAGCCCTCCGTCGTCGCCGACATCGCGCGAACCGGCCATGCGAAGGCGCGCGAGAGACCCCTGTTGACGAAGCTTCTCGCGGCTCGGCTCGTGCCCGTCGAGAACGATGAGACCGGCTTCACGCGCGAGCTCCGACGGTTCACGCGTGCGGAGAAGGTGCGGGTCGCCTTGCGGGAGATCCTTCCTCGCGCTCTCGGGGGGGCAGACGTCGACGTCACCGCTGCCGAGCTCTCCGCGCTGGCCGACGTCACCACGCAAGCCGCGTTCGACGAAGCCCTCGCGTGGGCGACGCGGCGCTTCGGCGATCCACTGACCTCGAACGGTGATCCCTCCACGTTCGTGATCCTCGGAATGGGCAAGCTCGGTGGCGACGAGTTGAACGCCGGATCCGACATCGATCTCATCTACTTCTACGACTCCGATGAAGGTGCAGCGCGCTCGGCAACTGGCGAGGTGACACTCCACGAGTTCTGGACGCGCGTCGCCAAGCGGCTCACGAAGACCCTCGAAGAGGTCACGATGGACGGGTTCGTTTGGCGGGTCGATCTTCGCCTGAGGCCCGAGGGCGGATCGGGCCCGCTCGTGAACTCCGTCGCTGCCGCGGAGCGCTACTACGAATCGTTCGGTCGGCTCTGGGAGCGCGCCGCACTCCTTCGTGCCCGGCCGGTCGCGGGCGACCTCCACCTCGGCGATCGCCTGCTCGAGTCGTTGTCCTCGTTCGTTTGGCGCAAGCGCATCGATCCGTCGATCGCATCAGAGATGTCGAGCCTGGTGCTCCGGGCCCGCACCGAGCTCTCGACGGACGCCGAGCGCGATCTGAAGCTCGGACCGGGAGGCATTCGCGAAGCGGAGTTTTTCGCGCAGACGCTCCAGCTCGTTTGGGGTGGCAAGGTTCCGAGCTTGCGCGTCCGGAACACGCTGACTGCGCTCTCCCGTCTCGAGGCGAAAGGCCTCACGACGCCGAAGGAGTCGGCAGAAGTGGCCGACGCCTATCTGGCTCTGCGTCGCGCGGAGCACGCCGTGCAGGTCATGAGCGGCGTTCAGACGCATTCGCTCCCCGAGGGGGCCGATCTCGAGCGTGTCGCGAAGTGTTTGGGGTTCTCGAGCTCGGCCCGATTTCGCGCCGACCTCGACAAGCATCGTGCGCGCGTCTCAAGACGCTTTCGCTCGGTGCTTCCGGCGGGCGAGGCACACGACACGCGCTTCGTCTCGTGGCTGTCGGCGCTCGAGCGAGGGGATCGCGATGGGTTTCGCGTTGCAGTGGCGAAGCTCACCGAGGCAGTTCAAACCGATGCCTCCCCGAGCCTAGCCGACAACTTGTTCGAGCTCGCGCGTCATCCCGATGGCTTGCTCGGGATGCGCACCCTCGAGTCTTTTCCAGGGCTGGGAGAGTCGCTCTTCGATTCGGTCCTCGAGGCCGCCGATCCAGCGCAGGCCGCGCTCTACCTTCGGGTCTTCTTCTCGCGCGTCGGACAGCCCGCGGTCTACGTCCGCCTCGCCTTCTCCGACCCTGCGGCGCTCCGTCGGCTGACGGCGGTCCTCGGCGCGAGCGCGTTCGTCGGCGACGCGCTCGCGAACAACCCCGAGCTCGGCGACATGATCCTCTTCTCGCGCGAGGTGATCACACCCGAGGCCGCGTACGCCGAGGTCCTCGGTGCATCCAAGGCCGCGGGGCTCTTCGACGAAGATCCAGACGAGACGCTCATCGGGGCGCTTCGTCTCGCCAAGTCTCGACTCACTCTGCAGGTGGCGCTCGCTTATCTCGCGTCCGAGCTCACCGTGCGACAGGTCACCGACGTGCTTTCGGCGGTGGCCGATGCCTCACTCGAAGTCGCCACACGCCGCGCGCTCGGCAACGACGATGCTCCGGCGGTCGGCCTCTCGGTCGTCGCCATGGGGAAGCTCGGCGGCTACGAGGTCAGCTTCGGCTCCGATCTCGACGTCTTGTTTCTCTACGAGCCCGAAGCCGCGCCGCCGGGCGCCGACGCCGCGGCGTACTACACGCGTCGCGCGCGAAAGGTCATCGCGCTCATCGGGTCTTTCCACGGTGCCGGGCCTGGCTACGAGCTCGACATGCGTCTTCGGCCGTCAGGCAACCAAGGTCTCCTCGTCACGAGCCTCGAGGCCTTCGCCCGCTACCACGGATTCAATTCACCCGACGCCACGGCTCCTCGATCCGACACGCGCGCCGCGATCTGGGAGCGCATGGCGCTCACGCGGGCGCGAGCCGCAGCCGGTGACATGGTGCTCGGCGAGCGGGCGGTCGACATCGCCCACGCGGCAGCATTCGCAGGCGGCACCGATACTTCTTCGGCCTTCGAAGAGATTCACCGCATCCGGCAGCGAGTCGAGAAAGAGAGCTCTCTCGAGCGGCGCGGAGTCCACGACCTCAAGTTGGGCCCGGGCGGCCTCATCGACATCGAGTTCGTGGTGCAGCTGCAACAGATTCGCGCGGCCGGTCTCCTCGGCCCAGACCGAGCACCGCAGGTCGCAGACACTTCGCTCGCCATCGTCGCGCTCGAGGCGCTCGATCTCCTGACGAAGGAGCAAGCCGAAGTGCTCCGCTCCGCGTACCGGTTCCTTCGGCAGCTCGAGCTCAAGATTCGCGTGGTTCGCGCCGACGGCTCTCACATCCTCGAAGAGGCGAGCCCGATGCTTCGCGCCCTCGCGCGCCGTATGGATGTCCGTGACCGACCCGATCATCCCGCGAGCGACGTCCTCCTCTCGCGCTACCGTGACACGACCCGCGCCGTCCGGTCGGTCTACGAAGCCATCGTGCTCGGGGCCATCGCTCCCCCTCCCGAGGAGGGCCCGGCGTCAGGTGGCACTCCCATGCCTGGGATGGTGCGTGGTTGACGCCCGTCCTCGTCGCGTGGTTCGGTCTCGAAACGACTTACTGAAGAGTCGTGGGGTCGGGCGCTTCGACGGTGGGTCAGAGCCGAAGCGTCACGCGTAGACCGAAGTGATCCGATGCGAAGGTGGTCGGCCCGTGACCTTCGAGCCGCGCGGCGAGAACCAGCTCGCAGCGAATCGGCACGGGACCACCCTCCTTCGCAGCGCGAAAGAGCATGTAGTCGATTCGCTGCTTGGGCGAGGTCGACTCGAACCGGTGCGCCAGCTCGTTCACTGCTGGATCGGGGTGGTACGTCGGCGTGTCTTCGACTGCACCGAGATCGACGAAGTCCGAGAGTATCCGCCCGAACGAGGCATATTCGTCGGCCCGCCTCGGAGCGAGACCACAGATGTTGAAGTCGCCACAAACGAGGAATGCTCGATCGCTCGAGCCGAGCTCGTCGACGGCCTCTCGGAGCTCACCGAGCTGTCGCTCCCTCACCAACTTCGCTTTGCTATCGTAGCCAGATTGCATGTGTGTCGTGATGAGATCGAGCTCCAAGCCGCTCTCCGCGCGGACTCGGACGTGGATGAATCCCTTCCGCGCGAATCGTTCGGACCCCACCTGCGGCCGGGAGAAGGGCCGCATGGCACGCGAGGAAAAAGGAAAGCGCGACGCGACCCCGAGACCGGAGCCGCCGACGGTGAGCGGCCAGAACGTCGCGTGGTTGTCGTCGCGTGTCTTGTGCGGTTGGTCGAGCCCGTCGAAGAAGGCCTCGGCATCGCCCAGGAACACCTCTTGGATGCACACGATATCGGGCTCCGTCACGCTCCGTCGAACGTCGGGGTGGCCGAGCCGATGGGCATCGACGACGCCGCGCCACGCCAAAGCAGACCGCAGGCTCTGCGCGGCACCGAAGCAATTCCACGTCTGTATCGTCAGCTCGGACATGCGATCGACGTGGCGTCAGAGCTCGCCCTGGATCGCTCGCGCGGGAGGCACGCAGGGCCTGACACACTGGCCCTTGTCGTTCGGAGGCGAGGCCTCGAGATCGGCCCGGCCAGGGAACGAGGCTTGTGGATGCGCGACACTTCCTGGAGCGGCGCCCCATGTCGTATCGATCGGCCGGGCGGCGTCTGTGGCGTAGGCATGACGAGGCCGAGCTGCGAATCGTTCGAGCGACCGTTCGCGACCCCGATCGGCGATGGACCTGACTGACCGAGCGACACCGGAGCCGCCGACCCCGGGTACGCGTTGAGCAGCACGCAGCCGGTGAACGCGCTCGCGAGGAGGCAGAGCTTCAACAGAGCTAGGCCGTGCTGCATTCATCTAGTCTAGCAGTCTGTCGAGCCACGCCTCGCGAAGGATTTCTTCAATCGGCGAAGACCCACGCGAGAATTCGTCACGTTCGCCGAACGGCGACCTCAGAAGCAGACGCCCTGGCCGCAGTTCGAGCCGAGGCAGATCAAGAACTGGATGGCTTCGGGGCTGTTGACGCACTGCAAGAGGCACTGCTGCGGGTTGCCACCGTTTTGAATGCACGTCGTGAAGCACGTCACGTCGTTGATGCAATTGGGTGATTGGAAACACGACTGGAGCTGACCGCAGCACTGGCTGGCGACGCAGTCGTTGCACGCTCCACCGCCCGAGGGGCACTGCTGCGCGCCGCAGACGCCGTTCGCGCACTGGCCCGTGCAGCACTCGCCCGGCGTCATGCACGCGAAGCCATCGGCCTTGCACTGCTGTCCGCACGTGCCGTTCGCGCAGACGCCGCTGCAACAATCGGCAAAGCCGATGCAGGTCCCGCCGTCGGGGTTGCACGCTTTCTGACAAATGCCACCCACGCAGTTGCCGGAGCAGCAGTTCGGACCCGCGGCGCACATCGATCCGTTTTGGGCGCACGTGCCGCAGGCCGCACCGCAGAGGCTCTGGGCTTCTTGCACGCAGATGCCGTCCCAACTCTGGTTGCAGCAGAACCCATCGGCCATGCACACGGTGGCCGCGCACTGGCTGCATTGCGCGCCGAGGGGCGTGCCGGTCACGCAGACGTCGTGGTCACAGGTCGTCATCCCGCCGCACGTGCCGGCCTGACAGTCCCCTTTGCAGCAGTCGGTCGGCGTGTTGCACGGCGCGCCGTCGAGTGAACAAGCTTGCCCGCAGACGCCTCCATTGCACGATCCGTTGCAGCAATCGGGCCCCGTGTTGCACCCGGCGCCGTTGGGCTGACACGGACCCGCGCAGACCCCGTTGCTGCAGATGCCCGTGCAGCAATCCGACGGAGTCGAGCACAGGCTCCCGGTGGCGAAGCAACCTCCGCACACGCCGGCGTTGCAGGCCGCGCTGCAGCAGTCTGCCGGGTTCTGGCAGCCGAATCCGTTGGGCAGGCACATGTCTTTGCAGACGCCGCCGACGCAGTTTCCGGAGCAGCACTCGGGCGCGGTCTCGCACGACGAGCCCGTCTGCACGCACTCGTTGATGCACTTGCCGCCGGCGCAGCTGAGCGAGCAGCACTGCGGTCCCTGGGTGCACGTATCGCCGGCTCCGAGACAGCTCGAGCGGCACAGCCCGTCGGGCCCGCACACGCCGCTGCAGCAGTCGCTCCCTTGGGCGCACTTGGCGTTTTCGCTGCCACAAGTGCCTACGCACTTTCCGGCGTTGCAAGAGCCGCCGCAACACTCGGCCGCCTGGGCGCACGTGTTTCCGTCGTTCTTGCACTGACCGGTCTTGCCGCAGGCGCCCTTCTCGCAAACTCCGCTACAGCACGTGCTCGGGGTCGAGCAGGGCAGGCCGTCGTCCTGGCAAGACCCGGAGCCACCGCTCCCGGTCGTCGTCCCCGGCAGCTCGTTGCGGGCTCCGCACGCGACGCCGAGTGAGCTCAGACCCAAAACGAGCGCCAGAAGCGCGAGAACGAAGTGAAGATTGCGCACGGCCCGACGTTACCACGAGGCGCCTCGATTCGCGGGGCGACGTCGCTCTCGCGACTGTCGAATGGCCGAGCGCGACCAGGCTGCGAGCTTCTTCCGGAAACGGAAGGTGACAGCTCCGCGCGTCTGCTATCCTAATCGGGCGGTTCCGAAATCCGGGGACCGATCCCGTCTCGATTCGGAGCAGATAGAGCGTGAAGATCGACCAAGACCACGGGCGTTTCAGGCAGATCGTTCGAGGCAAGGTCCGCCAGAATCTGCGGAAGTACATCTCGACCGGCGAGCTCATCGGTCGCAAGGGGAAGGAGACCGTTTCGATCCCCATTCCCCAGATTGACATTCCGCGTTTCCGCTTCGGCGACAAGCAGACGGGAGGCGTCGCGCAGGGCGATGGCGATCCGGGCGATCCGCTCAGCGCCGAAGAGGGCGACGGTCCCGGCCAAGGCAAAGCCGGTGAGGGCAAGGGCGACCACGTCCTCGAGGTCGACATCACGATGGACGAGCTCGCCGACATCCTCGGCGAAGAGCTCGAGCTCCCCGACGTACTCGACAAAGGGAAGAACAAGATCTCGAACGCGCACGATCGCTATTCGGGCATCCGCCGCGTCGGGCCCGAGTCGCTCCGCCATTTCAAGCGGACCTACCGTGAAGCGTTGAAGCGCATGATCGCGAGCGGGACGTTCAAACCGAACGCTCCCATCGTGGTCCCAGTCCCCGACGACAAGCGCTACCGCTCCTGGAAGACGATCAACGAGCCCATCGCGAACGCCGTCATCATCTACATGATGGATGTGTCGGGCTCGATGGGCGACGAGCAGAAGGAGATCGTCCGCATCGAATCGTTCTGGCTCGATGCTTGGCTCACGAAGCAATACAAAGGCCTCGAGTCGCGCTTCATCATCCACGACGCCGTTGCGCGCGAGGTCGATCGCGAAACGTTCTTTCACACCCGAGAGTCGGGCGGCACGATGATCTCGAGCGCCTACAAGCTCTGCGCGCAGATGATCAAAGACGACTACCCCTCGGCCGAGTGGAACATCTACCCGTTTCACTTCTCCGACGGAGACAACTGGAGCGTCGACGACACGCTCCAGTGTGTCGAGATCATGAAGTCGCAGCTCCTCCCGGCATCGAACATGTTCGCCTACGGACAGGTCGAGAGCCCGTACGGCTCGGGCCAGTTCATCAAAGATCTTCGCGAGCACTTCGCCGCCGACGACCGCGTGGTCACGAGTGAGATCCGCGACAAAGACGCCATCGTCGGAAGCATCAAAGACTTCTTGGGGAAGGGTAAGTGAGGCCGTGAGCAAGTTTGCCCTGAACACCGCGTTGCCTCGCTACCTCCGCGACGAGCAAGAGCGCATCCAAGAGATCGCGAGGGGCTACGGCCTCGATTTCTTCCCGACCGTCTTCGAGATCCTCAAATACGATCAGATGAACGAAATTGCGGCGTACGGCGGCTTTCCTAGCCGCTATCAGCATTGGCGTTTCGGCATGGAGTTCGAGCAGCTCGCGAAGAGCTATGAGTACGGCCTCTCGAAAATTTACGAGATGGTCATCAACAACAACCCCTCGTACGCCTATCTGCTCGAGGGCAACTCGCTCACCGATCAGAAGCTCGTCATGGCCCACGTGCTCGGCCACGTCGACTTTTTCAAGAACAACTTCTGCTTCCGGACGACCGACCTCGACACCCGCGCGCCGCTCCTCGACCCGCTTCGCAAACGCGACAAGTACGATCCCGATCGTCGGTGGATCGACAAGATGGCGAATCATGGAAGCCGCATCGCGCGCCACATCGAGCGGCACGGGATCAACAAGGTCGAGGCCTTCATCGACCAGTGCCTGTCGCTCGAAAATCTCATCGATCCATGGGCACCCTTCAGCGGCACTCGGAAGGCAGCGCCCGAAGGCGACGACGACAAACCGCGCGAGGTCCCACGACTCACCGCCAAGTCCTACATGCAGGACTACATCAACCCGAAAGAGTACATCGAGGAGCAGCGAAAGAAGCTCGACGCGAAGGCCGAGGCCGAGAAGAAATTCCCGGAGCGAGCCGAGCGCGACGTGCTCAAGTTCCTCCTCGACCATGCGCCTCTCGAGCGCTGGGAGCACGACGTTCTCCAGGTCGTTCGTGACGAGGCGTACTACTTCGTCCCCCAGCGTCAGACGAAGATCATGAACGAGGGCTGGGCCTCGTATTGGCACTCGCGGATGATGACCGAGAAGGTCCTCGATGCCTCCGAGATCGTCGACTACGCGGACGCCAACGCCGGTGTCATGGCGACCTCACCCGGTCGGTTCAACCCGTACAAGGTCGGCGTCGAGCTCTATCGCTACGTCGAAGACCGCTGGAACAAAGGTCAATTCGGCAAAGAGTGGGAGGAGTGCGACGACCTCGACGAGAAGCGCCGATGGGACATGCGTCTCGGTGCCGGTCGAAAGAAAATTTTCGAGGTCCGCTCGCTCTACAATGACGTCACCTTCATCGACGAGTTTCTCACGCCCGAGTTCTGCATCCAGCAAAAGCTCTACACGTTCGGATTCTCCGGCCGGAACGACCGGTTCGAGATCGAGAGCCGCCAGTTCAAAGAGGTGAAAGACAAGCTGCTCTTCCAACTCACGAACTTCGGCGATCCGTACATCCGCGTCATCGACGCGAACTACGCGAACCGCGGCGAGCTGTTGCTCACGCACGAGCACATGGGAGCCGATCTCAGGCAGGATTACGCGAAAGAGACGCTAAGTGCGCTCGTTCGCGTGTGGAAGCGCCCGGCTTGCCTCACCACGAAGCTCGAAAACAAGTCCGTGATGCTCCGGTTCGACGGGACCGAGCACTCGGTCGTCCCTTACAAGGCGTGAGTCGCGAGGGGTGATGTCGTCGTTTCGCCTCACTCTCGTTCGTCGTAACGGCCTGTCGCTGCCCTCTCCCGGGCGGCGCGCCAACCACCGTGTGGTCCCGTTCGTCGTCGCGCTGGCCGCGGTCGCCGCGGGCGTCGGCTCGATCGGGTGTGGCGCTCCCGGCGCCGAGAAGCCTCCCTACGAGAACGCCTTCGGACCACCCATGTGCGGACGTTGGCCTTGCGCGCCACCGAGCCCGCCGCTCGTCCTCCCACACCCGGGCACGTCTTCGAGCGCGCCGGCGCTCGCGCCGAGCGGTCCCCCGCCGCAGCCCGAGACGGCTCCTTCGCCGAAACCCCGAGGCCTCGCGCGAGGTGACGGAACGCCCACGGATGCCCTGCTGAAGGAGGGAGACAAAGCCTACGAGTCGGCCGACTTCGAGGCGGCCGAGAAAATCTATCGCAAAGCGTCTTCGCTCTCGCCGAAAGACGCTGCACCGGTCGTCGGCGTCGCCCGTGCTCGCTTGGCGAAAGACGCGGTCCCGGTCGACTTCAACTCGGCGCCGAACAATCCCACGCTGCGCGGCATGGCTACCGAGCTCGTTCGTGCGACCAAGCTCGACCCCACGTACGCACCGGCCGCCCTTGAGCTCGGGCGCGCGCTCCTGGTGATGGGCAAGACCGACGACGCGCTGAAAGCGCTCCGGCGCGCGGTCGATCTCGATGGGAGCGACCCGGAGTCGCACTCGGCGCTCGGCGTCGGGCTGCTGGCGACGGGCGATGTCCCCGGTGCGACGAAAGAGCTCGGTCGCGCGGCCGAGATCGAGCCTGCGTCGGCCGAGAGGCAAGGCAATTTCGGCACGGCGCTCCTCATGGCTGGGCGCGTCGACGAAGCCGTGAACGCCTTCGGGAAAGCCCTCAAGATCGCGCCGAACGATCCTCGGATTTTGAACGATCTCGGGACGACGATGTTGCAACAGAATCAGGTCGACAACGGCATCGCGCTCCTCGAAAAGGCCGTCCAGCTCGAACCGAAGCGGGCCACGTACAAGAACAACCTCGGCTATGGACACTGGCTCAAGTCCGAGCTCGACCGAGCCATGAGCCTCTACCAAGAGGCGCTGGCGCTCGACGACAAGCTCGTGTCGGCCTGGATCAACCTCGGCAACGCCCACGCGCGTCTCAAGCAGTACAGAGAGGCACGCGGGGCTTACGATCGCGCCAAAGAGATCGACCCGACCGACCCCCGCGTGAAGGCTGCAATCATCGAGCTCGAAGGCATCGAGAAGGGCACGAGCCCGGCTCCGACTCCGAGCCCGCAGAAGAAGCCACCACCCGCGAAGTGAATCCTGGCCGGCGCCGAAGGTCCGCGGTCTCTCGACCGAGATCCAGCCCGGCGCCTCGCTCCAAGTTCCGTGAGCAAGCCTGCGTAAGACCTCGCTCGCGTTGACGAGCTGGGCCTCTTCTCGTAGCTCTGGGATCATGAAGCTCGACGCTGCTCTCTTGCTTTCGTTCTGCGCGATCGTTCTTGCTCTGTCGGCTTGCGGCGGCAAAGTCGTGTTCAGCGACGGAAACGGTGGCGCGGGCGGTACGGGCTCCACGACGAAGGTCACGACCACGACCACCAAGTCCGTCGGTACGACCAGCACTCCGTCGAGCACGAGCAGCTTGAACAGCGCGGTCTCGACGAATGTCGGACCGACGACGGTGAACGTCTCGAGCGGCGTCACGGTCGGCCCCGTCGGATCGTCGTCGACAGGAATCTCCACCTGCGACACCGGCGAGATCGGCAATCCGCAGAGCAACCTGTGCAACGACTGCGTGAACTGCGCCATCTCGTCGACGTGTGCGACCGAGTTCGGAACCTGGAACAGCAACATGGACGCCCAGGCGTTCAACGCCTGTTTAAACCAATGCGGCAACGCACCCGGCTGCTTCAACCAGTGCAAGAACCAGCATCCCGCTGGCGCACAGGTCTACCAGGCGCTGATCAACTGCCTGATCTGCTCCGGATGCCCGGCGAACTGCAACTCGCCCCAGCAGTGTCCTCCGTGAGACACCTCGAGAGCGCGGCAGATGAGCCGTTACGCCGCGAGCGGGCGCATTCTCACCACGAGGGCTGATCGCCGTTCGCGGGCTCGGCACCCAAAGCCTTCCTAGAGAGGCGCTGGACCCGAGCGTAGAGAGAGCGGCGGCTCAGTTGCCGGTGCCGGTGCTCGTCGTGCTGCTCGTGCTGCTGGATGAGGCCGAGCTCGACGAGCTCGTTCCGCAGCCGACGGCGCTCGGCTCGCACTTGCACGCGACGCACGCCGAGCCTTGCGGATCGAGGAGGCATCCAGCTGCCGGGCCACAAGCGGTCGTCGCGTCGCAACCGATGCGCGTGCAAAACCATTCGTCTTGGCCGACGTCGGCGAGACAGAGCGGCGCGAGCGGGAAGGCAGCGCACTCCTTGCCTCCGGGCGTGCAATACCGGCCGACGCCATTCGCATTGCCGGGATCGCCAGGCTGGATGCACATCGACTTTCCGGTGCCCGTGCTCGCCACCGATGCGCTCTTTGCGCTCGACGTGTTGCTCGTCGACGTTCCCGCGCCCCCGGCCCCGGTGGAGCTGCTGTCGCCGCACGCAGCGGCGACGAGAGTGAGCCCCAGCGCGCACACGATCTTCGAGCCAGACACTTCGTGAGCGAAGAGAGAATGCATCATGGAGCGGTCACCGGGGTCATCTTGCAATTGAGGTCGCCGTTGCCGGGCCAGTAGTAAAAGAACGAGAGGCACATCTCACGCGGGAAGAGCACCGGATCGGTCGTGCTGTTGTCCCATTCACACGTCTGCCTGAGCCTCTGACCCTTCTTGAAAAGCCGCGGCGCCGACATGGGCCAAGTCTGCACCGGGGGGTGCGACGCGTACGAAGCCTGCCAATCGGTGTCGATCAACGTCTCGACGAGGGTGCCTTTTTCGTCGAGGAGGTCGAGCTTGAAGTGCTTGCCGAGCTCGTGCATGTGCGGCAGCCCGAGCGCGATCTGAAAGTCTTGGTCGACGAGGCAATCGCTCGTGCGCTTCATCGGAGCATTCGGCTCGAGCTGAAAGGCGTCGTCGTTGGTGACGAAGTAGTTCACGAACGACTTGACCTTCGACGGATCGCCCTTCGAGATCTTCGCCCAGTCGCGCGTGGTGTGAGCCTTGCCCGAGGTATTGATGTAGTGGGCTTGGAGCACGATCTGCTTGTCCGCAGGGACCTTCAGCGCAAGCCCTTCCGGGAGGCCGAGGACCTGGCCGCCGTCTCCAGCGCTTCCAGCGATCTGGTTGAGGTTGGTCATCTCTTCGTCGGCGCACTTGTGGACACCGGGCTCACGCGGCTGGTCGGCGAAGTAGGCGATGATGTGGTGGCCGCCCGCTCCCTGCTTGCCGTCGCCATTGACGATCGTCAGCTCTTCGCTCGTCGAGTAGCTCGTGTAGATGCACGTGAACGAGTCGCCGGTCGGGACCTCGAACTCGGGCGTGTAGAAGGTGATGCCGTCGGCCGCATCGACGACCGAGCCCGGCGCCGGCTCGGCGGGCGTCTTGCCACCATCCCCGGTCGATTCTCGGCCGCACGAAGCCAAAAGGGACGTTGCGATCGCGAGTGCAAAATTGATTCGAGCGCGCATGAAGACCTCCAGCCAGAGCCCAACCCTAGCCGAGTGCTTTTCAGGAGTCACCGCGCGCGAAGGCGCCAGCTGCAACTCGGCGGTCGATCATTCGCCCGATTCTCGAATTGGCGAACGGGGGCTTGACGTAGTGTTCGTGTGCTAATACTTCGTGTGCGAACTATCGTGATCGGCAACAGCGAAACCAAAGCCGAAGTCGAGGCGATCGTCGAGACGATCATCTACCTCTATACCGAGTCTCGACGGGTGACGAAGCAGGTCGCTCGCGAGCTGGGCCTCACGGGTCCCCAGCTCACGGTGATCAAGCTCCTCGAGACGTTCGGTGATCTGTCGCTCTCGTCGCTGTCGGAGCGCATCCGCGCGCAGAACAGCACGGTGACGGGGATTATCGATCGAATGGAGCGCGAGGGGCTCGTCGTGCGCGAGCGCAGCACGAGCGATCGACGGGTCGTCTACATCAAGCTCACCGAGAAGGGCGACACCATGGCCAAGACCATTCAGGTCGAGCCGATGGAGATCTTCCGGAACGTGCTCACGACCCTGACCAAAGACGACACCAAAGACCTGCTTCGGATCTTGAACAAGCTCCAGAAGCGCGTGCGATCGATCGTCCGCGAAGACGGGGCAGACGACCGACCGAAAAAGACGAGCGAGGGCTGACGCCCGAGAGCAAGACCGACAAGCGCCACGAGGAGAGGTCACCATGAGCAGAGAAAAGCCGAGTTTCACGGGTGCTCCGAAGCCTTCCGAGGGACGTGACCCCGACCTCGCGGTCGTCACGTGCGCTCTGAGCGGCGTGCTCGCGACTCGAAAGCAGTGCGCGGGGATTCCGTACACACCGGCGGAGATCGGTGAAGAAGCCAAGCGCGCGTACGACGCAGGCGCGAGCGTGGTCCACATTCACGCGCGCAACGACGATGGCTCGCCGACGTTCGCTCCCGCCGTGTTCGCGAAGATCAAAGAAGAGATTCGGAGTCGCTGTCCGGTCATTCTCAACTACTCGACGGGAACCATCCTCGAAGACACGACCGACCAGAAAGCCTACATCCGCGAATCCCGTCCGGAGATCGCCGCCCTCAACATGGGCACCATGAACTATTCGAAGTATTCGCGCGCCCGGAAGGCCTTCGACTTCGACATGATCTTCCCGAACACGTACGGCAAGATCGTCGAGCTCTTGAAGGCGATGAACGAGTCGGGGGTCAAGCCCGAGCTCGAGTGCTTCGACTCGGGCCACACGAACGGTGTCTGGCCGCTGCTCGACATGGGGGTGCTCACGCCGCCGCTCCAGTTCTCCTTCATCATGAACGTTCTCGGTGGCATCCCCGGGCACGTCGAGTCGCTCCAACTCCAGACGAAGATCATCCGAGACCTTCCGACCCGCCCCGACGTCGAGTGGGAGGTCATCGCGATCAGCCACGGTCACTGGAGGATGTTGGCGGCGGCGCTCGTTCTCGGGGGCAACGTGCGTACGGGGCTCGAAGATCACCTCTATTTGCCGAACGGCGAAATGGCCCGCTCAAACGGAGATCTCGTCGAGGTCCTCACCCGCATGGTGCGCGACGTCGGGCGGCGTCCTGCGACGGTGGAGGAGGCTCGAAAAATTCTCGGGCTCCGGGAGGCGTCGTGAAGAACCACGAGCACAAGCTCATCGACGTCCGTGTCGAAGATACGACCTTCGTCATCACGTTGAAGAACCCGGCGCGGAAGAACGCGATCGGCCCCGTGATGGTGAACGAGCTCTTGCACGCGCTCGAAGACGCGATGTTCGACGACGTGGTCCGCAGCATCGTGCTCACGGGTGCGGGTGAAGCCTTCTGCTCGGGCGGAGACTTCTCACAGATGACCGGTGGCGGCTTGAGCGAGCACGAGCTCCCATGGAAGGGCGACTATGCCGATCTGCTCTTCGCGATGGCGCGAGCCCAGAAGCCCATCATCGCGCGCGTCAACGGCGTCGCGATGGGCGGGGGCCTCGGGCTCGTCGCAGCAGCGCACTTCGCCGTGGCCGTCGATTCTGCCCAGCTCGGCACGCCAGAGATCAACGTCGGGCTCTTCCCCATGATGATCATGGCGGTGCTCGCGCGCGTCGTCCCCAAGCGTCGCCTCCTCGAGATGATGCTCTTCGGCGAGAAGCTCTCGGCCTCGGAGGCGCTCTCCGTGGGCTTGGTCGGTCGTGTCGTGAACGCCGATGGGCTCGACGGCGCCGTCGCCGACATCGCTTCGAAGATCGCGTCGAAGAGCCCGAGCACCGTTCGCCTCGGGCTCGACGCGTACTTTCACCAGGGCGAATTGGATCTCGCCGCCGCCTTGCCTTACCTGCGAGACAGACTCGGGGCGGTGCTCTCGACCGACGACGCGCGTGAAGGCCTCACGGCATTTCTCGAAAAGCGAAAGCCCGTCTGGACGGGCAAGTAACCCGTTGTGTGTCGTCGTGAACGTAGTGAAGATGTAGAAGCATCTACGTCTAGATCGAGCTCACCGAGGAGAGTGCCATGGACATGCGAGAGCTGGTGAAAGACCTGGAGCGTCGTCGCGAAGAGATCCGCAAGATGGGCGGCGCCGACAAAGTGGCGAAGCAGCACGCGCGCAACAAGCTCACTGCGCGCGAACGGTTTGCGACGTTCTTCGACGACGGCGTGTTCTTCGAAGTAGGTCTCCACGGCACCCAGATGGGGCTCCAGGCCGGGGAGGGGGGCAAAGACCGTCCTGCCGCCGACGCGGTCGTTTGTGGATTCGGGAAAGTCGACGGTCGAATGGTCTGCTCGGCCGCCTACGACTTCACGGTGAAGGGTGGCAGCATCGGTCAGACCGGCGAAGAAAAGGTCACTCGTCTTCGCCAGATGGCCCTTCGTGGTCGATGGCCCATCGTGTGGTTCATCGATTCGGGCGGCGCTCGTATCGATCCCGGGGCGATGCACGCCGACTCGATCAGCCTATTCGCCGGCTCCGGCCATCTCTTTCGCGAGCAGGTCCACATGAGCGGCGTGGTGCCGCAAGTCGCCGCCATGGTCGGTCCTGGCGCCGCCGGCACGGCTTACATCCCAGGCCTCGCCGACTTCGTTCCCATGGTGAAAGAGATAGGCTCCATGGCGTTGGGCGGCCCTGCGCTCGTGAAGGCGATGACCGGCGAAGACATCAGCGAACAAGATCTCGGCGGCTCGAAGGTTCACTCCACCAAGAGTGGTGTGGGAGATGGCGAGTACAAAGACGACGCCGCGTGCATCGCTGCCGTGAAGAAATACCTCTCGTTCTTTCCGTCGAGCTGCGACGACGAAGCTCCCATCCTCCCCGCGACCGACTCGATCGATCGCCGCGATGACGCCCTGCTCGACCTCTTGCCCGACAATCCGCGCAAGTCGTACGACATGTACAAGCTCGTCACGTCGATCGTCGACCACGGCGACTACCTCGACATCAAGCCTCGCTGGGCACGCTCGATCATCACCTGCCTCGCGCGCATCGGCGGACAGCCAGTCGGTATCCTCGCGAACCAGCCCCATCACATGGGCGGGATTCTCGACGTCGACTCGGCCGACAAGGCCGCGCGGTTCATTCAGATTTGCGACGCGTTCAACATCCCGCTCGTCTTCTTGCAAGACGTTCCGGGTTTCATGATCGGGTCGAAGGTCGAGCACGAAGGGATCATCAGGCACGGCGCGAAGATGCTCCACGCGATGAGCGCTGCGACCGTCCCCAAGATCACGGTCATCGTTCGCAAGGCGTACGGGGCGGGCTACTACGTGATGTGTGGGCGGGCCTACGAGCCAGACCTCATCGTCTCGTGGCCGACTGGCGAGGTCAGCGTCATGGGGCCCGAGGGCATGGTCGGCATCGCTGCACGCAAGCTCTTCGGTGACGCTCCTCCGCCTCCCGAAGCGAAAGCTGCAATCATTCAGCAATTGCAGTCCAATATCGATATCTACAAAGTTGCAGGGTGGGGTCTCGTCGACGACGTCATCGATCCGCGGGATACGCGGCGCGCGATCGCGTGGGGCCTCGCGCTCTCGCGCCACAAGCGCCTCGAACGCCCCGCGAAGAAGCGCGGCATCATGCCCGTTTGAGTCTACGAGAGACGACGTGACGCCTCGGCGCGTTCGTGGGGGCGACTGTGCGCGTGTAGGAGAACGGCATGGACGAAAACTGTCCACCCCAACCTGCGCCGGATTGCTGGAGCTCGCCTTCGCTGACGCACCGCGCAGAGCCGTTGGTATCCGAAGTTTGCTGAGGCAGGAAGGCTCAGCGGCCGTTGACGTAGACCACACACCGCGCAACCCTGGCAGGCAGACCCGAACCTGGAGATTAGACAATGAGCGATTCAATGACGGTGGTTCCTCATAGCCGAGACGAGCTTCACGCGAAGATCCTCGAGCTTTTCAAAGCTCGCTCGCACGTGAAGTCGATCAAGGTCGACGAGGTCTACTCGACCATCCAGATCAGCCTCGATGGTCCGGCTCACTTCGCTGGTCATGCCGACATGAAGATTCCGATTCGCGCCCGCGCGATCGTCACCGCGCAGACCGTGGTGGCTCGCATCAACGCGAACGTCGCTGCTGGCCTCGAGCCGAACCGCACCGACAGCGATATGCTCTACGAGCTCATCGAAGGCACGCACTGAGCTGTCGACTGGGGAGTGCTCGATGGGTCGAGCTTTCTGGTGGTTCCCGTATGTCTCCGGTCGTGGCGCTCCACGGAACGCCGTAGATAGCTCGCGCTGAGAGAGCACCTCGTGGAGGCTCAGACCGTGCGGTACCGCGCGATTTCGGGGCTCCTACGCGACTGACCGCGAACGAGGCATCGTTCGCCGAACTCTTCGCGCAGCGATCGTTGGTCGCGCGTCGGTCGTGTCGAGACCCTCTTGGATTTGCAAGAGGGTCTCCGTGTTTCTGCGCAAGAGAGTCGACCCGCGCGACTCATCAGCGCGGGGCAGCGGGAGCCGGCGCCTTCGGGGGGGTGAAGACCTTGGGCGCATCGTCTTGGTAGGGCTTTCGCGAGGTCGCGACGCGCACGAGCGACGACTGTCGGGCCAGGGCTTTGCCGATGTAAGGGTGCTGCTTCAGCATCTCACCCTCGAGGGTCGTGTCGATGCCGGGCCGCACACGGTAGAGGCCCGGGCGCTCGAAGGCCTGACGCGGACAGATCTCGGCGAGCATGATTGGAATCGTGACCGCTTGACCAGCATCGAGGTCGCGACCGGCTTCGATTGGCATGGCGTGCGGGCGCTCGGAGCCGCGGCAGACGAAACTCTGTCTCGGCTCGTTGTCGGGCCCGAGCTGCTCCACCGTGAAAGAAAGCATGCGACCGCGGAGGGCCGAAATCAACTCGCGCCGGCCCTCGTTCACCGCTCGGATGTTCACGACGACGTTGCGAGGTGCATCGGCGTCACTGGTTCGATCGACGTACACATCGACTCGCGCCGCGTTGCGATCTTCGGCGGGTGGCGCGGCAGGGGCATCGTCGTCTGACTTCTTCGCCGTCGGATCGTACGAGCTCTTTTCCGACTGATTCGAAGACGGACGACCTCCGGTCGAGGCGTTCGTCGGAAGAGCACCGTTCGACGCCGCCTTGACCGAAGTCGGTTTGGTTCCGACATCATCGACGGACGCCATCGACGACGCTTGCGCATCAGCGGCTTCGTCGGGCGGCAACGCACCGACGCGTGGCGCCATTGGCGCGAACAGCGCGTACCCCAGTTGGATGGTCGGTGCAGAGAGCTCGCTCAAGGCCGCGAACGCCTCGGGTCGATCGGTACCCTGCGCGGCGAACGGACCTCGCCCCAGGCTCGAAGCCTTGGGCCATCCGAGGTGGGCGTGGACGTTGGTGCCCCCTCGGAGAAGGTCGATCTTGTAGCCAAAGCAATAGAGTCGCGGATCGAAGTCCTCGACATAGACTTCGCCGGCGTCGAGGTAGAGCTCACGCGCGTCGGGGAAGCTCCTCGGACGCATCCCCGCGGGAGCCGCGCATTTCACCTTCGTTTCGTGCTTGCCGCCCGTATCGAGGTCGAAGGTGAGCAGCCGGGTGTCGGCGGCGAGGCGGATCGGGTGATCGCCGATGTTCACGATCCGGAGCGTCCACGGCGGATCCGGCGATGCGGCGACGATCGTCATCTCGATGGGGAGCGACGGCTTCGGCGGGACCACTGGTCTGCGAGCGGCGGGGCGCGCGGGCTGCGCATCGGCTCCGACGGCAGGCTTCGAGTCGGAGCTCGGGGGCGGAGCCCGCA
This sequence comes from Polyangiaceae bacterium, assembly GCA_043755175.1. Lineage (GTDB taxonomy): Bacteria > Myxococcota_A > Polyangia > Polyangiales > Polyangiaceae > CAYYKK01. The sequence goes on from JAYUUB010000214.1 coordinate 50,667, forward strand.
ACACCATGGGCGGGGGATCGTCTGCGCGCGCATCGACGGCGAAGACGGCGAGCCCGACCGTGACCAAGCCCAGAGACAAACCCGCGAGAAGGGCGGGGGACGAGGCCAGAGCCGAGGTGGGTCGCATGGGAGCAGTATGTTTTCGGCCCCCATGCCGAGTCAACGGGCGGTTCACCGAGAGCCAAGAGCCGCTCGTACGCGCTCGAGAGCGAATTGCCAGGCCTTCCACGCCGCACTAGGGTTTCGCGCGTGCGCGGCCTTTATGCAATTGTCGACGTCACGGCGTCCCGACGACTCGGACTCGAGCCTTTGGCGGTGGCCGAAGCCCTCCTCGATGCACGACCGGCATGTCTACAGCTCCGCGCCAAAGAGCTCGCGCCAAGCGCCACGATCGCGCTGCTGAAACAGATCGCGAGCTTGGCTCATCGAGCGAGTACGCCGCTCTTCGCCAACGACCGACCCGATCTCGCGATCCTCGGAGGATGCGACGGCGTGCATGTCGGCCAAGACGATCTCGCCCCCTCGGACGTGCACACGATCGCCAAGCTCGCGTCGAAGAGCCTCTTGGTCGGTCTTTCGACCCACGATGAGATTCAGCTGCGAGAAGCTCTTGGGCTCTCGATCGACTATCTCGCGATCGGGCCCGTGTTTTCGACGCTCAGCAAGGCGAACTTCGACGCCGTGCTCGGGCTCGACGGGCTTCGAGCGCTCGCTGCGATTGCCCGCTCGATCCGACCATCGCTGCCGATCGTCGCGATTGGCGGGTTGAATCAACCCCGCTCGGCCGAGCTCGCGCGCTCCGTCGACATGGTGGCCGTCATCGGCGCGCTGCTTCCGCCTGAGCCTGTTTCCACGCAAGCCGCCCTCGACTCGATTCGTCGGCGAGCCGAAGAGATCGGGCAATCGTTCGGCGCCTCCAGCGAGACCGCCGACGTCGGGGTCACTCGATGAGCTTCATTCTTCTGGCCGCAGCGGTCGTCGCCGCTGCGAGCGCGGCAGGGGCGGCGTTCGCGAGGCGTGCTGCGTCGCGCGTCGACCGAGAAGCCGATCCAGACACCAACACCCACGCGGTCGACCCGCAGCCCGTGCGCGAGCCGCCGGTGCGGGTCGCTCCACTCCCCAAAGCGACCACGACCGAACGGACCCCTTCGAAACCGGTCGACGAGAAGCAGCTGTTCGCTCGGCTTCCGCTCGCCTTGGGAGACGTGGTCTCGTTCGACATGCAAGAGCGCTGGCTCGCGGGCGCGCTGGTCGCGAAAGACGGTTCCGAGATCGTCGGCGTTCTCTTTCTCGCACCCGAGGGCGCACGGCACGAAGCAGTCGCAGTGTTTCCGACGCCGAGACGGGAGATTTTTTGGCTCTCTCCCATCGACATGGAGTCGGGTATCGAGCCCCCGTCGTCGGCTGATTTCGGTGGCATCGTGATGCGGCGCCGATCGCGGGTCCCGGTGACGATCACACGGATGGGACAGGGTGCGCCGCACGTCGGAGAGTCGGCGATCTGGGCCGAATACGAAGCGTCTGCTGGCGCGCGAGCCATTCTGCTTCGCGGGCAGAACGGCGTCTTCGCCTGGAGCGGTGCGCACTGCGACGAAGGCGACTACGACCGCATGGGTCGGGGCGAGGCAGGCTGAATGGAACCCGATGAGCGATCTGACCAGCGGGCAGGAATTCTGTCGGAGCTCGGGCCTCTGCTCCGCGACGCCTTCGCTCTCGATGCGTGGGGGCGACTGCTCGTGTTCGTCGAGCGAAAGCCCGACGGTTCTCTCCGCGTGAGCGATCTCCAGGTCGAGGAGATCCTCGACGAGCGACGCGTCGAGACGGCGTTCGAAGGTTTCGCAGCGCGCACCGCGCTTCCGGCGTTGGCGAGCGCGGTCGAAGCGCTGACGCTGCTCGACGACCTCGAGCTAGCCGATCACGGCGGTGGAACCTTCGTCCGACTCGACGAAGGAGTCGCATTCATCCCAGGCTGCGTCCGGACGCCAAGCCCGAGCTTCGACGCGCGACGCGACGAGGCGGTCTCGACGATCCGCGCGAAGAATGTCGAGCTGCTCGACCGATTCGAGATCGGTAGAGCAGCCGTCATCGAAGCAGACACGCTGCTTGGGACCGCGCGCGCCGTCGTTGGTGGCGTGACCCGGGCCACGTGCTCTCAGGTCGTTCTCGGATCGTTCTCGCGTCGAATGAGGTCGTGGGTCTGGGGCGCTCACAACCCCACGCTCACCGAGGCCGCGCGGCGCCGGTCCGCTGAAGCACTCGACCAGATGCGCGATCGCAGCATGTGGGAGATCTCGACTCCGGGTTTCGTCACCGACGAAGCGACTGCCTGGGCGCTCGCAGCGCTGGTCGCCGAGGAGCTTGGGCTCCGCGGCGTTGCACGGGTCGAAACCCACGAGGGCTTCGTCTTGTTGGGGCTGACCGAGGTCGTTCCGGCGACGGAAGTCGGCGCTCCCTGATCGCCACCGCTCCCGCGGGCAGGGGCGCCGACGGCCGATCCGCGCAGAAAACTGGGGGGTGCCCGCCTGCCCTCGTCTAGAGTGGCGTTCGGACGTGAACGATGCGTCCACGGTCCGCTTTCGCGCGACCCAGATCGAGCCGGAGAAGAACGAATGAGCCAGCGACAGCCGTCCTTACGTGGTCTCGAGGTACAGAGCCCCTGTGCCTTTCGATCGACGTTCCTCGCCGCGTTCGTCGCTCTCGCCGTCGCCACCGCGGCTTGCAAAGGTGGGTCGAACGCGGCTGGCTCCGCGGCACCGGGAGGGCCAGCGCTGCCCGTCAAAGTGCAATGCGACAAGCTCGTGCAGACGGTGCAGCAGGGGCGCGCGAAGTTCGAGGCGGTGCAGGATTCGGCAGACTTCGACAAAGATACGCGACGAAGTGTATCTCTATTGCAAGAGCTTCGCGATGATATCGGCAAGTCGAATGCCCAAGACGCGGGCCTCAAGAAGATCGCGACCGACTACCAGGCCGCCCTGAGCCTCGCGGCGACGGACTTGTCTGCTCTGGCGGGTGCCGCCAAGGCCTCCGACGAGAAGAAGGTCGACACGCTCTCGACGCAATTCGACGCCCATCGGAAAGCCGCTTCCGTGATCGACAAGCGACTCACCGACTACTGCGCGAACAAGTAGACGCTCTTTACCGCGTCAGCCGGCGCTTCACGACGCGCGGCTGAGCCGGAGCGAGCGGAGCCCACCCAAGAGCTCGATCAGGGTGAGGTTGGTCGACGCGTTGCCTTCGAGGAACGTCATCGCCTGGATGGTCAGCTCGTGCGCCCGCGCGCAGCGTGATGCGGCGTCGGGAGAGCTCTGCACCAGAGACCGTGCACGCGCAGCGAATTGAGCAGCGAGCCCTTCGAGCTGGCCTCGCAGCACCTCGCGATCTTTGTCGCCTGCTTCGCCAAACTGGACGGACTCGGCCATCCCCGGAGAGCGGAGCGCGGCCATCACACCGTCGATGAACCCTCGACGTGCGCGCGTGATTTCTTCGTCGGCAAGCTCGAGCGCCGAGCTTGCGCTCCCGCCCGCCAGGGCCGTGACCTCTCGAACCAGCTCGGCGGTGATTCCGCGTGCGAGAAGAATGTCGCTCACGATGGCGTCGGGGAGCGGACCGAACCGCACGGGCATCGACCGCGAGCGAATGGTGGTCAACAGGCGATTGGGACGTGCGGTGACGAGTATGAAATGGGTGCTCTGGCGTGGCTCCTCGAGCGTCTTGAGCAGTGCGTTCGCCGCGCTGTTGCTGAGCTCGTCGGCCCGACGAACGATGAATACGCGCGCGCGACCTTCGTGTGGCGTGAACGAGGCTTGGGCGAGGACGAGCCGCCGAATCTGATCCACCGAGATCTCTTTGCCCTCCTTCGTCTCTCGCCCGAGCGCCTCGGCGCTGTAGAGACCTCGCTCGATGGCCACGACATCCGGATGGGTGGGGACCCCATCGCGAAGCGTGACGGCCCGCGTGCACGCCGAGCACTCGCCGCACCCGGTGGGATTGCCCCCGGTACAGACCAGCGCCTGCGCGAGGCCGAATGCGGCGAGCTCTTTGCCCACGCCGTCGGGCCCCTCGAATCGGTAGGCGTGGTGCGCGCGGCCACCCTCGAGCGCTCGCTGGAGCGTTTCGATCGCGGCAGCCTGACCGCGCACGTCTCTCAGCGTCACGCGCGCTTCCTCGGCTTCGACCGCGAGACCTTCGCCTTGGGCGTCGATGCCGGACGCGGCATCGCCTTGCGCGCAGGTGTCGATTTGGCACGCGCCGACGACTTCGACTTGGTGCTCTTGGAGGGGATCGACGTCATCGACCCAGCCTTTGCCGTCGCGCGCGAGGGCGGCACGGAACGAGCGCTCGTCTTGGAGCGCTTCAGTGACGGCTTGTTCGTTCCTTTCGCCTTCGCCTTCGCCTTCGCCGTCGCCTTCGCCAAACGCTTCACCTTGCTGGTCGGCTTGGTTTTGGCGACGGGCTTCGCTTTGGCCTTCAGCGCCTTGGCGCCAGTCTTGGCCTTGCCCTTGGCGCCAGTCTTGGCCTTGCCCTTGGCGATCGTCTTGGTCTTCGCACCGGGCTTCTTGGCGTTCTTCGACGACTTCGCGTTCGTGAGTGCCTTCGCAGCAGCCTTGGCTTTCGCAGCAGCCTTGGCTTTGGCAGCAGGCTTGGCTTTCGCAGCAGCCTTGGCTTTCGCAGCAGGCTTGGCTTTCGCAGCAGGCTTGGCTTTCGCCGCGAGCTTGGTCTGTGTTGCGGTCTTGGCTTTCGCCCTCTTGGTCGGCTTCGGAGTCTTCTCGGGCGTCGCCTTCGGTGCCTTCTTACTGGCTTTCGGCTTCGTCACCTTCAGGCTCCCGAGCTCGCCCGGCTCGACGGTTCCTCTCACGACGCGCTCGAGAAGGTTCAGGAGCTCGTCCATCCCTTCTCGTGTCGCGGCGCTGGCAGCGTGGAGAGGAATTCCATGTCGTGCGAATTTCGCTTTCAGCTCCGGATAGACGTCACGAACCTCCGAGATGTCGAGCTTCGAGAGAACGACCACCTCGGGTCTCGTCGCGAGCTCGGGGCTGAACTTCTCGAGCTCTTCGCGGATGGCGCGGTAGTCGTCGAAGGGCTCTCGGCCTTCGCCGAAGTCGAGTGTGATGAGGTGAAGCAGCGCACGGGTGCGCTCGACGTGCTTCAGAAACTGAATTCCGAGCCCGGTGCCTTCGCTCGCGCCCGGGATGAGCCCTGGGATGTCGGCGATGACGAAGCTCGACCCACCGAGTCTGGGTCCCCCGTGCATTTCGACGACTCCTAGCGTGGGGACGAGCGTGGTGAAGGCATAGTCTGCAACCTTGGGACGCGCCGCCGAGACGCTCGCGACGAAGGTGCTCTTTCCAACGTTGGGGAATCCCAAGAGGCCCACGTCAGCCATCACTTTCAGCTCGAGACGCAGGGTGCGTAGCTCTCCGCGACCGCCCTTTTCGAAGCGACGCGGCGCCCGGTCGAAGCTCGATGCGAAGTGGATGTTGCCGCGCCCTCCTTGGCCCCCTTTGGCGACCAACAGCTCTTGTCCCGCCGCGATCATGTCAGCCAAAAGCTCACTCGAATCTTCGTCGAACACTTGGGTCCCGGCGGGCACCTTCACGATGCGGTCGGCGCCCCCGCGGCCGTAGCAGTCGCTCCCGAGCCCGTGACCGCCTCGTTCGGCCGTGATGGTCCGCTGGTGCGTCACATCCTGCAGCGTCGACATCCCCTCGTCGGCGAGGAGTGTCACGTTGCCTCCGCGGCCGCCGTCACCGCCCGATGGGCCACCGAATGGAATGAACTTTTCGCGACGGAACGCGGCCGCGCCGTTACCCCCGTCGCCAGCGACGACCTTGATTCGGCAGTGATCGATGAACCGCATTGGCGCGCTTCTAGTGCTGCGCGGTCAAAGTCGCAATCCCACCCTTGTCTCGACGTCACGCCGGCGCAAGAAGGCACTGGTGGCTGCACGCGTCCTCATCGTCGACGACAATCTCGAGCTCGCCGAAAACCTCCGCGACGTCCTCGTGTCGGCCGACCTCGGAATCGAAGCGACCGTCGCTGCGAGCGCCGCGCAGGGCCTCTCGTGCGCACGGGCTCGGCCTTTCGACGTCGCGATCATCGATCTCAAGCTGCCCGATGCATCGGGGGTCGACCTCATCGCGCCGCTCCGAGAGGTGATGCCGCGTTGCGAAATCATTCTTCTCACCGGCAATGCCACGGTCGAAAATGCGATCGCAGCGCTTCGCGCGGGCGCGGCGGGCTTCATCTTGAAGTCCTTCGGCCCCGAAGAGCTCATCGTGACCGTCGAGCAAGCGCTCGCACGAAGCGCCCTTCGCAGGGAGCGCGAGCTCTCCGAAAAACGATACATCGCTCTCGTGAACGCCGCCGACGTCCTCATCGTCGGGCTCGATGCCATCGGTCACGTCGCGTTCTTCAACCCCAAGCTCGCGAGCCTCGTCGGCGAGAGCGAGCTCGGCGCGATCGGCCGTCGCTTCATCGCATCTTGGATCGAGCCAGGCGACGCACGTCGCTTCGAGATGGCGCTCGCCGAAGCGCGTGACGGAGAGCCGGCGCGCGAGCTCGAGATCGGAGTGATCGACAAAGACGGCGCGACTCGTCGTGTTCGCTGGCATTTGTCCGCAGTGAAGGACGAGGGATTGGGGACGCCCGACCATATCTACGGCATCGGAATCGACGTGACCGCGAAGCGCGCTTTGGAGCGACGGGCGGCCTCGGCCGAAGCCCTCAACGCCATGGCTCCCCTCGCGCTCGGTCTCGCGCACGAAATTCGGAACCCTCTCAATGCCGCCGTCCTCGAGCTCCACTTGCTGGGCCGCGCGATCGATCGTTTGGGCGATACGGCCGTGAAGGAGCCGATGCGGAGGCGCGTATCCATCGTCGAGGGCGAGATTCGTCGGCTCGAGCGCTTGTTGACCGAATTTCTCGAGCTAGCCCGCCCGCGCGCACCTCAGCGTGAGCCCCTCGATCTCGCCCGCGTCGTCGACGAGGTGCTCGACCTCGAGCGAGAAGCTGCCGCCCGCTGCAAGGTCACCGTGAAGCGTTCCGCCGATGAAGGCGCGTGGGTTCTCGGCGACGTGGAGAAGCTCAAGCAGGTCGTCCTGAACCTCGTGGTGAACGCGCTCGATGCGATGTCGGAGGGAGGTGAGCTCACGGCCCACGTCGGCGGCGATGCGTCGACCGTCGTCCTCTCGCTGAGCGACACGGGAAAAGGGATCGACCCGCGGATCCTTGCGGAGGTCTTCGACCCCTTCTTCACGACCAAGCCGGCGGGAACGGGGCTCGGTCTGGCGATTGTTCGAAAAATCGTCGAGCAGCTTGGAGGAACGGTGGGTCTCTCGACACGACAATGCGAGGGAACGACCGTCGAGATCGCGCTGCCTCGCGCGTCGAACGTTCCCCAAGCTCCGGCTCGCTCGGTTTGACGACGGCGCCGCGCGCCCCGCTCGCTTCAACGAACCGTCCGCTGAAAAGAAACGCCCTCCGAAGCGAACCGCGAACCGCGAAACGAAAAACGGGAAGGGCCAGTCCGGACCTTCCCGTTGGTTTTGCGTAGCGCTCGCTCTCAGCCGACGAGGCGTGACGGCGGCTTCAGCGGCAGCGCTGGCTTGGAGCCTGGAGCCGACGGAATCGCCTTTGGAATGAGCTCGCCTTCGAGCGCCGAGATGGCCGCGAACAGTCGGTCCATTCCGTAGTCGTAAGCCGCGTCACGCGAGAAGATTTGCGGAATCTTGATCAGCTTCTGACAGGTGAGCTTGCCGAGGTCGATCTCTCGCTCGAGGAACGCTTCGAACGAACCGTAGCCCTTCGCTTGAAAGAGCTCCTGCTGCTGGATCTCGGCCAGAACCTGTCCGATCTCGAAGAAGCCCTTGTCGAGCCGCTTTCGGAGGGTTCGGACCTTTTGGGTCTGGTTGTGCAGCTCGGCGATCTTCGCCTTGATCTCTTCGGCGCCGCTGGGCGTCCGGATCGTCGCGCGCGCGGACCCAGGGGGAGCCGGCTCAGCGGCTCGGGCACGAGCCTCGGCAGCGTGCTTGGCGGCGTGACGGGCAGCCCAGGGAGCTGCGCCTCGGAGCCCGAGCTTGCGTTTCGGGTTGAGGGCGGCGGCCTGGCCAGCAGCGGCCTTGGAGCCTTTCGGGTCTTCACCCTTCATCTCGATCTTCGGACTGCGCCCCGCCTTGGGCGTCGCGGCCGCTCGGGGATCCTTCGCACCCGCGCTCTTAGAAGCACTGCTCACGGCAGCCCCGCTCTTAGGAGTACTGCTCATGGCAGCCCCGGTTTTAGGAGCACTGCTCGTCGGAGCACTGCTCTTCGGAGCACCGCTCTTCGGAGCACCGCTCTTGGGAGCACCGCTCTTCGGAGCACTGCTCTTGGCAGGGTTGCTCTTGACGGGGACAGCTTTCTTGGCGTTCACAGTCTTCGGCTTTGCCATGCTCTCGCTCCCGGATCGAGCGTCCATCCGCGGGTCGATTCCGCGTGTCGGTCGATTCCGCGTGTCGATGGGCTCGTTGATGGCTTCTGAAGCTACCCACTCCCCCTTGGAGGGACAGCGACCGACCGTGAACCGAGCGACTCTCGCGAGACCCGAAACACATTCGACAGAGTCGTCTCCCCAAAAGCTGGAAACTTTCTCTGCGAGGCGAAACCGCCCCGCCACTTGTCTAGCTTTTGAAGCCTGCGGCGTTCGCCTTACCAAATTTTTCGGGCTCCCGTCCACAATCTTCGTATGTTTCGAGGCGATGGCGCTTCCCGATCCACCCGATTCGACGATCCCCGCGAACGCCACGAGCGCTGCTGCCGCAGCCGGGACCGGAGCTTCGTCCCAATATCCGCGTCGTGGTGATGCCGATCGCATCGCTGTGGTCGTCAACGGAAACGCCAAGAACGTCACGGACGAAGTCATCGAAACGCTCGACGACGTGCTCGATAGCGGAGACGTCTACGTATCTCGGCGCATCGAGGAGAGCGACGGCATCGCTCGCACGCTCCTCGACCGCGGCTACGGGACGATTCTGACGGCCGGCGGCGACGGCACGTTCACCGTGATCGTGACGGCGGTCGTCCGTGAAGCCAAGCGTCGCGGGGCGAGCTTTCCAAGGTTCGGTCTCTTGCGACTCGGCACCGGAAACTCCCTCGCGTGGGTCCTCGGTGCGAGCAAGACTGGAAAGGGGGGGAGGGGGCGCCGTGCGCTCTCGGTCGACCTCGCGCGCCTTCGTGCCGACGCGGGGAGTCGCCTCCTCAGGCTCGTCGAGGTCGAAGACACGCTCTCTCCGTTCTGTGGATTCGGCATCGATGCGAACGTCCTCCGCGACTACGGCAAAACGAAGCAACTCCTCTCGCACGGCCCGCTCAAGCGCTATTCGTCGGGGCTGCTCTCGTACACGATTGCAGCCGTCACGCGGACGCTCCCCGAGTACTTGGTGAAGCCGAGCCCGCATTGCCGAGTGATCAATCGAGGCAGCGATGCCTACCGAATCGGCAAACGGGGCTCCGTCGTCGGCGCACCCATCCGCAAAGGGAACGTCCTTTATGAGGGGCCGGCGACGATCGCCGCGATCGCGACCATTCCTTACTTTGGTTTCGGCTTCCGCTTCTTTCCGTACGCTGAAGATCGGCCCGACCGCATGCAGCTCCGCATCTCCACCGCTGCAACCGTCGTGTTTCTTCGCAACTTGAAGGAGATTTGGCGAGGCGAGTGGGACGATCCCGAGCACATCTTCGACTACTACGTCGACGCCATCGACGTCGAGATGGACCCACCGACCGCTTTCCAGATCGGTGGCGACATCAAGGGAGAGCGACGTTCGGCCAGCATCAAGCTCACCGATCCGATCCCGGTCGTCGACTTCTACGCGCCACCGCGCGGCTCGTGACGGGCTCGCTCGACGCTCGGTCTCGGGCCGCTAGGGGCTCGCTAGGTCTTCGGTCGAAAGAGCCCACAGGGTGGTCGTCTTCTTGGCGCCGAAGTCCTTCTCGAAGCTCTTCATTCGTTGCAGCACAGTTGCAGTACGCTGGCCCTTCATCTGTTTCGGGTGCTTCTTGCCCTGGTCGAGATAGCACCTGACGAACACGCTCGCGTCGTCTTTCGGGAGCGCGGCAACGTTGCGGACCCACTTCGACCACACCTTCGGCTCGAGCAGGTATTGCTCGACGTTCGAGACGTAATAGGTCGACACGGTGAGACTCTCCTTTTGGAGAAAGGCAGCGAGGCCAGGCAGCGCCTTGTCGCCCGCGAAGTCGCCCACCAAGGGGATGATCCGATGTTCGCGCTCCATCGTCTGGAGAAACCGGAACGCCTCTTCCGATGCCAAGAAGCCCTCGCTCTTCCCGGCCGGCGACTTGGCCCCCAGGAGGTCGCGCAGACTCGGATACGTGCGCCCGTTCTTCTCTCTCAGCGCGAACCTGATCTCGAGTTGACCATCGAAGAACGCCCTGTGGGTCACGTCGAGATGTTTTCGATCGTCGTCCGAGAGCGTGACGCCGTAGGTCTCGATTCGCTTCATCAAGGTCGAGTGGACGCGTGCGTAGCTCTCGGTGCTCATCGCGTCGGCCGTCGCCTGCTCGATGACATCGTCGATGCCGTCGCCGGGTTTTCCGTCGCGTGACGCGTCGTGATCGCGGCCGAGCACGAGTGACAAGAAGTGACTTCGCGAGCGCGCTTCGTCGAACGCAGCCTTGTAGATCAGATGAATCAAGAGGTTCTGCCGTCGGATGTCGACGATGAAGGCGAGGCGCGGCTTGGTCATGGCGATGTAGGAGAAATTTTGCTCGGGCCCCACGCCCAAGTAGACGCCCTCCGGACGCGCAAGCTCGCGCAACGAATCCGACACTTGCAGGTACGACGTCTCGTTCGAGATGATGTTGTCGGAAAAGAAGTAGGTGTCGGGCTCGGAGAGCTCGTTCACGAGCGACGCGAACCGCGATCTCCGTGACTCCTGCTCGTCGTCGGTCTTCGTCGATGAAGCGTCGCGCTCGGCCGAGCCGACCGGGGCTGCGCTCGCCGACGGGGCCGTGGTCGCCGTGGCCGACGCCTGGGCAACGCCCGTGGCGCTCGCTGTCGTGGCGTTCGGCACCCCGGCGTTGCATGCAGCCGAGAGCACCAGTCCCGATAGGCCCAGCGCGAAGAAGGTCGAAGCTCTCATCGGTTGGTCGAACGCCCCCACGACGGGCGCCATTCCGCTCGGCGTTCGCGAAGAAGGCACGCCACGAGGACCATGGTAGCCTCAGCCCGATGTCTCGGCTGGTCGGATCACGCGTCGCATTCATCGTGGCTCTCGCGGCGTCGCTGGCCGTCGCCGCGCCGCATGCTTCGGCTTTCGTGTGGCCGAATGTTCCCGACAGAGTCGCGCGAGCTCTTTCATCGAGTGATCCGACCGAGCGTCGAACCGCGGCTCAAAAACTGCGTGACCTTCCGCCCGAGCTTGCGAAGCCGCTCATCCGCAAAGCCCTCGGCGACGTAGATGTCGAGGTCCGAGTGCAGGCAGCATCGGCTGCTTCCCAGCTTCGCCTCGAGGGCGCCGGAGACCTCGTCATTCCGTGGCTCAGCGAAACCGACTCACGGCTGCGACTCGCTGCTTGCGACGTGATTCTTGCGGCCCCGACCTCGCGCTCCGTGTCCGCCCTGGGCCGCGTTCTTTCGGATCAGTCGCCGCAAGTGCGACTCTCTGCGGCCCACGCGATGGGGGCATCCGCGACTGAAGAGGCGGTGTCACCGCTCCTCGGTCACCTCGACGACACCGCACCCGAGGTTCGTTCCGAGGTTGCTCGCGCACTCGGCCGGCTCGGTGATCTTCGCGCCGTGCTCCCGCTCGTCAGCAAGATCCAAGACTCTTCCCCAGACGTTCGTCGCCGCGTCGCGCGCTCTCTCGGCGAGCTCGGCGACCCACGGGCAGTCAGTGCCCTCGTGCTTGCGTTGACCGACGCGAACCTCGACGTTCGTCTCGAATCGGTGCGTGCCCTCGGCAAGCTCGCCTCCGATGAGGCCACCGTCGCTCTCGTGCCGCTCGCGCAGGGGCTCGGAACGACCGAAGGCTCAGCGAGCTCACTGGCGCCGCCTCCGTCGTCCGAGACCACGCTCGCACTTCGACAGGCGTCGCTGGGCGCGCTCGGACGCATCGCGTCTCCGAGAGCGATCAGCGCGCTCATCGAGGCGCTCGACAAAGACCGCCCCGATGCGCTGCGCATGCCTGCGCACGACGCGCTCGTGGCAGTCGGAACGCCTGCCCTCAAACCTCTCCTCCACTATCTCGCCGGAAGCCCGTCAGCGCAGGGCGCGACCGGTTGCGTCCTGGCTCTCGGCGCGATCGGCGAAGGCGCTGCGGTCGATCCCATCGTTCGGGGCATGCAACGCGGCGCCGTACCCCTGCAAGCAGGGCTCTCGGCGCTCGCCACCCTTCGTTCTCCGACCGCGCTTCCTGCGGTGCTCGAGCTCATCGACGATCCAGATCCCAAAGTGCGTGGCGCTGCGATCCGCGCTACGAGCGCGCTGCTCGATCCCCGGCGTCCCGACGGTCGCGCCGTCGAGCCCGTTCGTGCGGCCCTCCAATTTTCCGTCGACCTCGACGAGCGAGTGGCGCTCGTCGCGCTTCTCGGACGCACGGGGGCGCCGCGCTCCGAGCCTGTTCTCCTCGAGCTCTCCAAGGCGCCCAAGAAAGAGGGCAGGGGAGGATCGGGTTCGAAGAGCATTCCTTTGCGCCGCGCTGCGCTCACGGCCCTCGGATCGTTGAACGCCGGCTCTCCAAAGGTCGACCAAACGCTCATCGACGCGCTCGACGACGACGACGCCGGTATCCGGGCCGACGCTGCCGAAGCGCTCGCGAAGGTCGGATCCGAGCCGACCGCCGACGCGCTGCTGACGCGCCTCGTCCAGTCGGCGGAGCAAGATCGCGGGGCGCTCGGTATCGCTCTGTCGGGTGTTCTTTCGCGAACGAAGGCTGACGCGGTCGCGAAGCGTGTCGGGGTAGCCATCACCGGGGCCCCCGATATCGCTCGCGACGCGTTGATCGAGGGTTTGGGCCGGATGCCGTCGCCCGAAGCGCTCGCTCAGCTCGCGCTCCTCTCGAAAGGGGGAGTAGGAGATCGTCGCAAAGTTGCCGAGGCTCTCGCCGGCCAGTCGAACGGCGAGAAAGCTCTTCTCGCGCTGCTGAAAGACGCTGACCCTTCCGTGCGTGCGCCTGCGGCGTGGTCTCTCGGCAAGGTTGGGGAGTCGTCGTCCGTCGCCGTCATTTCGGGGCTCATCAGCGATCCCGACGCGACCGTGGCGGGCAATGCCGTGGGGGCGCTCGGTCGATTGGCCCCGCGTCTCGGAGCTGCGGATGCGGTCGCGAAGGCGCTCCAATCGCCGTTGTGCGGAGCGCTGTCGGATGCTCGCTCTTATGTGCGCGCCAACGCCATCGTGAGTCTTCGCCTGACCGGGCTGCGCTGTGAGCCGATCGGTGCGTTGCTTTCGAGCGATCCGTCCGACACCGTTCGCGTCGCCGCGGCCGACTACCTGCGTGCGATCCCGGTCGACGCGGCCGCCAAGAAGCTCCTCGCTCGATGTGTCTCCGACGATCCCAACGCGATGGTCGCAGAACGATGCGACGTGCGCCTCCCAACACGAAGCGCGTCGAAGTCACAAACGACGCACGGGCTCAGTGTGTTCGTCGTCCCCGACGGTCGTGACCTTCCCGTGGCGTCGGCACCCTTCACGCTCGTCCTGCCCGACGGCGCTTTTCGGCTGGGAGTTGCCGACCGCCGAGGTGAGCTCTTCGAGAGCTCGGTTCCCGACGGCAGCGTCGAGCTCGGTGTGCCTGCGGCGCTCGCGCAGTAGGGCTCAGTGGGAGCTGTAGGCTAGCGATCTCAGGAACTTTTGGTCACCAAGACTCGTCTCACTGCAACGTCTGTATCGAGGCGGACCACTTCAGCCCCGAACGAAGCTCGAAGAATCGCCGACTAGGTCCAAACATCGCTCCCGTGCGTCCGCATCCGGCGCGTCGTGCTCGGGGGAAGTAGAGCGGCTACCCAAGCGTAATAGGCAACCAATGCGTCACCGATCCAAAGTTCGAGCGGCACGTCCTTCCCTCTCTCTCGGCCTCGCGGGCCTCGGTCTCGCGGGCCTCGGTCTCGCGAGCGTTGGTCTGGCGCTCGCAGGTGGCTGCAGCACCACGACACCTCAAGGAGCGAACACGCCTCCGGGGACGCAGCTGGCAGCGGGAGCCCTCGGCTGTCAGGCAATCGCGGGCAGCGCGCTTCAGCCTGTCAGCGACGCGCACCAAGGCAGCACCGTCGCACTCGGTTCGTTCAAAGAGGGGCCTCTCGCCGGAAAGACGCTCGCCTTCATCGCCGACGAAGACGCTCACAGCGTCATCGTGTTCGATCTCGACAAGCGAACCGAGCTGTCGACCTTCGCGCTCGGAGCCGCTCCGTCGCAGTTGATGGTCCTCGCCGACGGCCGCCTCGTCGTCGGACTGAAGAGCACCTCGAAGCTCACCGTGCTGCATCCTCAGCCCGATGGCTCGCTCGTTGCGGGCTGCGCGGTCACCACCGACGCGGAGCCAATCGCTCTGGCGAGCACGCCCGACGACAAGTCCATCGTTCTCACCACGGGTTGGGGCCATTCGTTGCAGACCTTCGACTCCACCGATCTCGCTCAAAAGGCGCGCGTCGATCTTCCCCGCGAGCCACGCAGCGTCGTGGTCGACGACGACGGGAAGTTCGCCTACGTCGCCCATGCGGTCGGCGGAATGCTCAGCACGATCGACCTGAAGGCCATGCGGGTCAACCACGCGCGAATTCTCTCCAACCCCCAGATGATGGCGGCCGAGGAAGCGCAGCAGACCTTCACGCTGACCTCTGCAGTGACCGGTGCCCTCGGAGGTAAACCCGAGATAGAAACGCCCGGACGCTTCGGGACCCGCGTCGGCTGCCAAGGCTTTCCGATCACGAAGTCGATCGCCCCACGCGGTCGCATCTTGGCACCCCAGGTCCTGGTCGACCCGGGCGATCCCGAGAACCGCGCCCAAGGCTACGGCGACGCGAACAACCCGACCGAAGTCACCAACGTTGCCGTCATCGACGCGGGCACCCAGCGAATCATCCTTACGTCTCTCAACGACCAGCACGTCCAAGACCGCTTTTTCGGACGCGATTCGAACGAGCCTCAGGTCGGCGAGTGCATCCTCCCGCGCGCCGCCACGGTCGACGGTGGTAGCCACACCCTTCTCGTCACTTGTCTCGGCATCGATTCGCTCGTCGCCTACGACGCTTCGTCGGCATCGCCCGCAACCGTCGAAAAGGCCCGCTGGGACGTCGGAAGTGGCCCGACCGGGGTCGCAGTCGACCCCATTCACAAGCGCGCCGTCGTCTGGTCGCAGTTCGAGCGGAGCGTCGATCTCATCGACCTGGCGAAGATGGAGAGCGACAAAGACGGCAATCCGTCGGCCGATGCACACGCAAAACCCGATCGCATCTCGCTCAAGACCTTGCCCAACGCGATGCCGCTCGCGGTCGTCCTCGGGCGCCAGATCTTCAATTCGGTGGGTGACTCACGCATCTCCAAAGACGGACGCGCCTGCGCGAGCTGTCATCCCGACGGACGCGACGATTCGATCACGTGGGCAACGCCCGATGGGCCGCGCCGGACCGTCATGCTCGCCGGCCGCCTCCAAGGGACCGAGCCCTTCGCGTGGGGTGGCACGAGCAAAGACCTCCGCGATCACCTTCATCACACCTTCGAGCGGTTGAACGGACAGGGGCTCCGCAACGTCGAGCTCGAAGCGCTCGTCGCCTACGTCGAGTCGCTCCCGACTCCTCCACGGACCAACACCGAAGACGCTGCGCTCGTCGCCAAGGGACAGGCCATCTTCAACTCGAAAGGCTCGGAGTGCGCGACTTGCCACGCCGAGGGTGGGAGCGACGGAAAGACGCACGACATTCACTCACGCGCCAACGCCGACAAAAAGCCCGTGTTCAACACCCCGACCCTCAAGTTCGTCGCGGGCCACGCGCCCTACTTCCACGACGGGCGGTTCGACTCGCTCCGCGACGTCTTGTTGAAGACCGACGGAACGATGGGCCACACGAAGCAGCTCAAGCCGACCGAAGTCGACGCGCTCGAGGCCTACTTGAGGACGCTGTGAAGCCCATCATGAAGAACGAATCGCGATTGATCCTGCTCGGGGCTCTTTTCGCTGGTGCCACACTCACCACGGCTGCAGCGGCCGACGGCAACGCCTCGAAGCCCGCGTCGCCCAAAGCGGCTCCCGCGGCCAAGCTCTCTCCCGCGGCCAAGCTCTCTCCCGCGGCCAACCCCGCCGATCCGAAGCCGTCTTCCAGCGCGAAGGCGGCGTCGGAGGCAACGTTCGACAAGCTTCCGGCGGGCGAGCTCAAGGTGCCCGGCAAGCTCACCATGCCTCTCGCGATCGCGAAAGGCGAGGCGGTCGACGGCATTTACGTGGAGGTCCCCGAGTACCTCCGCAAGAACCCCAACGGAGGAACGCGGTACGCGCAAGTGTTCGCCTCGAAAGAAGACGCGAAGGCACGAAACAGCGGACAGCCACCCTTCCAGTCGGCGTCTTGCTTCATGTCGGCGATCCCCTCATTCAACGGCGAAACCGACGTCCGGTGGAATGGCTCGATCGGACCGAACGTTGCCGTGTCGCCTTACCCGAAATCGTACGCATCCGGTGCTTACGGGGCGACGCCCAAAGAGATGATGAACGTCCTCGCCGTCCGCGCGGATCGCATTCTTCCAGGGAGCAGCAGCGACAACGTCACACTCGATTCGAGAGTCGTCTTCGTCGACGCCCAGACCCTCGGCGTGCGCTTGGTATCGGAAGACAAGGTCGATTTCGCGCTTCTGAAAGAGCTCCCGGGCCGCGTGAAGATCTACGGCGCACGCTCGAAGGACCAGGTCACTTTTCTCGTTCGACGACAGAAGCACCCGGCCGAGCGGTTCGCCATGGGAGGCATGTTCGTGCAGCAAGGATCGAACGGAGGGATAAGCTCCAGCGACGATTGCCACGTCACGTTCACGATGCCGGCGAAGGCCGCGACTGCCGCGACGGCGGTGCTCCAGTTGGAGGCCGTTCTCGACATCAAAGAGCCGGGCAACGACGACGACCAGACTGCCTCCCCGGTCGCCGACAGCGCTGCCCGTGCAGCCGCCGAGGTTCGAGCTCTCGGGATGAGTGGCACGCGCGAAGGTCACATTCGGACCATGGAAGTTGGCTTCTCGAGCTCCTGGATGAGCCAGGACAAGTCGCCCATCTTGAGCCTGACGCATGGCTGGTTGGGACGCGAACGCACGCAGCCGATGTGAGCGCGCGGCAGGCGAGATTCGGCAGACGTGACCGACCGACGGCTCACCGCCAATAGACGGTGAGCCTGCCGATGGCGGTGAACGGCCAGCCTGGAGAGTAGTGTATCCCGCTGACGACCGAGGGTTCGTAGGTGAGACGAGTGTCGCTCGCGAAGTTCACTTCGCGCCACTTCGAGTTGAAGAGATTTTGGATGTCGACGGCGCCCTCGATGTCCTTCCATCGGAGGCCCGCGTTGGCGTCGACGATGGCGAAGCCATCCGCGGTCAGCGATCGATCCTCGGTGGCCGGGCGATCGGTGATCGCTTTGAGGCGGATCGATGCGAACGGTGTGAAGTCGCCGAGCTTTGGGCGCATTCCGAAGCCAGCGGTGAAGGTGAATGTCGGGGCGAGCGCAATGGCGTCGCCGTTGCCGGCGTTGCTCTTGTAGCGAGGTCTCGCGATGGTGCTCTCGACGTCTGCGAAGAGCCAACTCGACAGCTGATACCGACCGCTCAGCTCGAGCCCGATTCGTCGCGTCGCGCCGCTCGGTTCGGTTCCGCCTGCGTCACCCACCCAGACGATCTCGGAATCGATGTCGATCAAGAATGCCGCGGCATCGAAGCTCAACCCACGCACCGGCTTGAGTCTCGCGCCCACCTCGTACCCGGTGGCTGGGGTGAGCAGCGTCGCCGGGTTCTTTCCCGCGACGGCTCCGCGCGCGTCGTTCGAGTGAAAGCCTCTTCCGTAGTCGAAGAACAGATCAAGCTGGCGAAGCGGCGACACGATCGCCATCGCCTTCGGCGACAACAACGTCGCGCCAGCGTTTCCACTCGATGTCGTTCCGCGAGTCGAACGGTCTTCCAGGAGATCGTCGACGATCACGTCGAAGCGATCGGCCCGCAATCCGAGGACGAAACGCAGCCAGCTCGTGACCCGCGCGTCTTCTTCGAGGTAGCCGGCGACTGAGCTCTCGGAGATCTGCGCGTGCACCTTGTCGTCGAGTCGTTCTCGCTGCGCGTCGTGGTAAAGCGCATTGTCGATCCCATCGAGTCGGACCTGAAGTCCGAGCGCGGTCGTGAAGACCGAGCTGCCGAGACGCACTGGTTTCTTCACCTTGGCATCGAGACCCCCCAAGAGCCGGCTGTCGTCTTGCTCGATTTCGTCGCCGTTCTTCGGGTCGAGCGCGAAGAAGGTGAAGTTCGAATAGAGCTGGAAGCGGTAGCGCGTGATGTAGGCCATCGCGTCGAGGGTGATGTCGTCCCAACGACCCGAAAGCCCGATTTGCGCGCCGTGCCGCTGCGTCGCTCCGCCCTCGGTTCGATCGATCGTGCCGAAGTGATCGATGCACTTGCCTCCGAGGCTCTCGGGAGTCGGTTGCCCCACTTCGCCTTCGCCGCAGACTGCACGTGCCGGAATCTGACCCGACCCGTGCCAGCTCGAGCCGTAGGACATCCAGCTCAGCCAAGCCTTGACGTTGGGTGAAAGGTCGTGTGTCACCTTCGCGTAAAGGTTGAACCGCCAGAGCGCCTCCGGATTCTGGAACGGGCCGTTGTCGTGGTAGACCTCGGCTGCGGCAACCGCGCGCCACGAATCACCGAGGTTGGGGGATTCGATCACGAGCGCGCGAAAGATTCCGTACTGGCCGACGCCGACCTGCGCATGGCTCTCCTGGAGCTTCTCGGCGAGATGCATGTCAATTGCACCTGCAGTCGCGAAGTCGCCTTGAGGGGCATAGTACGGCCCCTTGTAGCCATCGAGCCCGACGACGAGCTCGGGGATGAGGAAGTGCAGGTCTGCGAAGCCTTGCCCGTGCCCATGGCTCGGCATGTTGACGGGGATCCCGTCGACCATGATGCGCAGATCGGTGCCGTGATCCGCGTCGAAGCCGCGAATGAAGTATTGGTTCGCCTTGCCACCACCCGCGTGCTGCACGGCGAACACACCCGGGACGGCTTCGACGATGTCGCCCGGTCGGAGCCTCGGGCGAAGCTCGAGCTCGGGTCTTCCGTATCGAACCCGCGACGCGGCATCGCCATCGCCGGCATCC
>JAYUUB010000215.1:0-10203 GCA_043755175.1 Polyangiaceae bacterium
GTCTGTGACCCGTGGCCTCCTCCTCCGTAGACGGGGTGGTCACGGGCCATCGGTTCTAAGTGCTTCCCTCTGCGACCTGCTCATTGGCTTCGGGTGCAAAGTGAGTGGCATCGAGCAGCCGCGCTCAGTCCGCCGGTGAAAACCCCGAGACCGCGGCCCGAGATCAGGTGGGCACGGTCACGATTCGACCGCGTGTCGAGGCACCCAAGCGTCCTTGACGTGAGATCGGCCCGGGCTCGCGCGCCAGGCCTCGGCCATCGAGTCGAGAGCGAGGAAAAGCCCTCCGAGCCGGCACGATGCCTCCTCTGGGTGAACGATGCTACGCTGGTGAGCGCTTCGAGGTCGATGCCGACGGGCTTGTGCGATCGAGACGCGTGGGTGGAGTTCCAGAGTGAAAAGCGCGGGCGGACCAGCAGAATCGACGGCTTCGGCGACCCGACGGTCGAGCCGGTGGCTGTTGCCTCGGGCTTCGGTGGCTTTCCTGTTGCTCGTCGGTGCGTGCAAAACCGGCGGGCTCTCGAGCCATGCGAAGACGACCGTGATGTCGTTCCCGGATCTCGACTGCTCGGATTGCGGCGAAGACGTGGCGCGTGCCTTGATCCAAGAAGCCGGGGTCTACAAGACGGCTTTCGACAAGCGCCGCGTCGAGCTGACGGTCGTCGCAGATCCGCGCGTCGACGCGTTCACGCTCGCTGAGAGCAAGAAGCCTCACGGTGAAAGCTGGCACCTCGTGCTCGGCGCCGGCCTCGGCCGGTATCTCCCGTGGGAGAAACCTCCCGAGGGCGCAGACGTGCAAGAGCTCTCGAAAGACGGCGCCGACGTGGCCGACCTCTCGCCGCATCTCGTTCTCGGAAAGGTGACGGTCGTCGACTTCTCCGCGAAGTGGTGCGAACCATGCCGGAGTCTCGACGAGCACGTGATGGCGATCGCCGCCAAGCGCTCCGACGTGGCTTACCGTAAGCTCGACATCGGAGATTGGGACACACCCATCGCCGCGCACTACTTGAATGGCGTGAAGGAGCTTCCGTACGTGATGTTCTTCGACAAGAGAGGGCGGCGCGTCGAGACGATGAGCGGCCTCGATTTGGAACGGTTCGATAGAATCCTCGACCAAGCATCGAGGACTCCATGAAGCTCCTCGGTATCGGCCTCGCCTTCATCGGCCTC
Organism: Polyangiaceae bacterium; assembly: GCA_043755175.1. GTDB lineage: Bacteria > Myxococcota_A > Polyangia > Polyangiales > Polyangiaceae > CAYYKK01. The sequence continues at coordinate 1,168 of JAYUUB010000215.1, forward strand.
GTCGCCATCGGCGTAGCGCGGCCATCGGTGAGTTACGCGTGAGCGGCTTGAACCAATCCTAACCTGCCGGTCGGCGGGTCAGTAGCCAAGGCAATGTCCCCGGGGGAGCTCACACTCGAGCTCGATCAATCGATCGTGCCCTTGTCGGTGAGCCATGTCGAAGGCTGCCCCGATCTCGGCCCGACTTGCGCGGGCGCCGTCAAACCGACGGCGTACTACCATCACGTCGACGAGTTGATCGCCGAGACGGCGCTGAGTGCGTCGCTCGCGATCACTCCCTACTTCGGAATCGACACGCGGTGGTCGGTCCGAATCGTCGACGTGAACCCGACGTACAGCGAGCTCGACGGCACGCCCAAGTCGGTGCCGGACGACATTCATCATCATAGCGAGACGCTCGGAGGCGTGACCGATCCTTGGCTGCTCGCCCGATTCGCCGCAGTGAAGGGTAGCTTCGTGAGCGTGGCGCGCCTCGGTCTCTCGTTTCCGCTCGGCAAGACAGTGGCCGATCCCTACCGACTCAGCCGCGCAGGCAAATGGCACGAGCATGTCCAACTGGGCACTGGAACGTTCGTGCCGATCGTCGGGCTCTCCCTCGCCTACACCGTCGCGCCCGTCACCATTGCGCTCGGCGGAACCGGGCTCTTCAGCGCATACGAGAGCTCCAAAGGATACCGCGCGCCGGCTCGCTTCTATTTCGACCAACGCGTCTCGGTTGCGCTGCTCGACGGCGCGCTGACTCCGTTCGCGCAAGCCACTCTCGGACACGAAGGCGAGGATTACTGGCATGGCGACATCGGCGGCGAAGGCTCGAACGTTCGTACCGAGATCTACGTCGGAGGCGGCCTCGGTTGGCGCTTTTACGAGGGTTGGTCGGTCGAGGGCAGCGCGCGTGGGCGCGTCGCGTCTCTGACCGACGCACCCACCTTCAAGAGCGCCGGAACCTTTACTCTCGGGTTGTCGACGAGCTTCGATCTCTGGAAGACCGCCGCGGAGAAGGCCGCGAAGACCGACGCGAACGAGCCAATCGCGCCCCACATCGTCGAGCGTCGTCACGACGGCATCGTCGAGTTCGAGAAGCAGCAGAATTGACCGCCGCACCTCGCCGACGAACAGCGCCGCACGGCGAGTCGGGTTTGAAGGCACGTGAGGCATTCCCTCTCTCCGCGAGCAGTGCGGACGGGGAGAGACCCGTCGTTGCGCTCACGGTCGCGACGTACCTACGATGCCCGGCATGGCAATCCTGCGGGTCGACCAGAAGCACGCAGTCTCCGTCGTCGAGTCCGCCCACGCTGGCCAGGAGAGCCTGCAAACGTGGCTCGACGATCTCGTAGACGCGACGAGACGGCTGGTGCCCGACGCGCCCCTCGTCGTAGCAGCGGTCGTCCAGCGGCACAGCGACCACTGGGAGTTGGTAGCGGGCGACACGGCTGCGCACGCCGTAGGGCCGCTCGCGAGCTTCGGGGCAGCGCTACCTCACATCGACCCCGTGGTCCTCGACGCTTATTACCGAATCCCCCAGCACGTGGACACGCACAGCCGCATTCGAAAGCGAATTCCTGGGGCTCAGGTGATAGGAGATCAGTTTTTGCAGAATCTCGGACTGACCGATAGCGTCTCGCTCATTTCACAAGGCGGAAACGGGACGTCGATGGTTCTCTTCTCGATGACTGCGCACGAGATTGGGCTCACGCCACGAGACAGACTCGCGCTCACGCGGGCGTCGGCGCACGTAGAGGTCGCGCTCCGCATCCGCGTCGACGGCGCAACCCCGGTCGCCGTGCTCGATGTCGAGGGGAGGGTCCTCGACGCCGAGGGACAGGGCAGAGATGCGGCGACCCGTGGCCAACTGAGCCAGCACGTCAAGACCGTGGAGCGAAGTCGACTGCGCGCCGAGCGTCAGCGCCCTGGCGCGATCGACGCCTGGAGCGCGCTGGTGGGTGGCAGGTTCGGGCTGGTGGAGCACATCGCGGGCGCGCGCCGCGAATACCACGTGTACGAGCACCCAGCGCACGTCTGGAGTGCCCGCTCGCTCACGGCGCGAGAAGCGAGCGTCCTGGAGCTCTCGGCGCGGGGACTTTCGGGGAAGCTCGTGGCCTATTCTCTGGGACTCTCGTTTGCGAGCGTGTCCGAAGCGCTCGGCTCGGCCGCGTCCAAGACCGGGTGCAGTTCGCGCACCGAGGTCGTGAGGCTCGCTGCGAGAGTTCTGCAGCCCGACGGGCTCGCGCCACCTCTCGCGAGCTTCACCGCCTCCGAGCGTGAGGTCCTGCGCCTTCTTTCCGAAGGGTGGACCAACGCCGCCATCGCGCGTGAGCGTGGGACCTCGGAGCGTACGGTCGCCAATCAAGTAGGGTCCTTACTTCGCAAGTCAGGGCACGCTTCCCGGCGTGGACTGGCTGCAGCGGTGCCTACGTCCGAATAAATGACCATCGCGCTTGGTGCGAATCCGGGCTACCCACCGCCCCGGTCGATGCGCGGCACAGGTCGAGTCCTCGTTGAGCGCTGTCGAAGACCAGGGGAAATGAAAAGTCGACGACGCATCGGCGTGTTCTCAGGGCTCATTCTTGCGGCGGCTGCCAACGCAGGGTGCACCTTTCCAACCGCCCAGACCATCGTTACGAGTCCGGCCCACGCCGATCCAGGTTTCACTGGTTTCGGGACGGGGGTGTCGCTCAGTACGGGTGCCTCCCGCACCGCTGCGGTTTTGGTGTCTTCCTCGGTGGTCGTCGCCGCTTCGAGTGATCCCGGTGGCCCCAACGCGCAGAGCGAGGGCGACTCGATCTGGCGGGTTCGCGGCAGCGTTCTCGAGTTCTGTCAGTGGTCGGCCGACGGCACGGATGACTGCCGGCTCGCGACGTTCGAGGTGAAGTCCGCACTCGCCGGCTGGTTCTTGCCCACCATCATCGAGCCGGGGAACCTCGGGCGGGGCTCGGCGCTGCTCGTGACGGGAAACGGTGGCGTAGGCTTCATCCAATCGCTGGCATCGAGGGCGACGGTCCCCATCGAGTTCGATCGCCATCAGACCATCTGGGTTTCGGGTGGCTTCCTCGGTGCCGTCTACGTTTGCTCCGTACAGGAGAACGGACCGAGCTGCTTGCCCTTGCCGTTCCTGATGGATCAGCCCGTCGCCTCGCTGATGGTGAGGGGACGGGAGGGGCGGGTTCCTGTTCTCTGGGCGCGAGGCCTCGATGCCGCGGCAATGGTTGTCGGCGCAGCCGGTCGGAACGGGCATTCGCTCCCCTTGAAGCTTTATCGGTGTGAGGCGCACGCCGGGAAACCAGACTGCAAAATGGCAAAAGAGGACGTTCGATGAAATTGCACGTGTTCGTACTGATGGGTGGAAGCGTCGTCGGTTCATTCGCTACCGGTTGCGCGCCGCCGAGCGTCGGTTTCGCAGCGCTGGGGAGCCACACACTGCGCGTAGCTGCCGATCAAGATGCAGATGTCGTGTGGGTATTGAAAGCCGAAGGCGACGGCAACACGGTCAAGCAGACCGTTCTGCGATGCACCAACACGCCGCAAGGCCCGGTGTGCAGCCCCGCGAAGGTCGGCCAGTGAGGGGGGGTGCGATCGCGCTCGCGGCGATCGTCTCGTGCCAGGGGATCGGCTGCGCAGCCGTCATCAACGGCTTCACGAGCAAGGTCGAGGTCAAGTCGAGCACGCCCGGCGCGAAAGTCTACATCGACGGCTTCGACACGGGAAACGCCCCGGTCCAGGTGCCGAACTCCCAGAACCACGTCGTATTGGTTCGAGCGCCCGGGTATGCCGATCATGTCGAGCTGCTGCACCCTCACGTGGCCGCTGCCCCTGTGGTTCTCGACATCGTCTTGGCGGGGCCATCGTTTCTCATCGCTCCCCTCGTCGACCTCCTTCTTGGCCCCTGGTACACCGTCAGCTCCATCGAGCAGCCCATCGTCTTGAACAAGACGGTCAAGACGCCGCGGTCGCGCCCCGTGTACCAAGTCGGTGCGCTCACGATTGCGTCGCGCGCAGGGGGTGCCACCGATGCGCCATCGCCATCGCCATCGCCATCGCCATCGCCATCGATTGCGCCCGCGAAAGGACGATAAGGGCACGCGTACGATCCAAGTCGACCGATCTTCCCCCGAGACCGAAGTGAGATGGGTGCCCGAGGAACGAGTACCGAAAGCTTCCGTTTGTAGGCCGGGAAGCGCAGAGACGAGGCCACCTGTCTCAAGATTGTCTGACGGCTTCCGGTGCTCGTTCTAAGGCGAGTCTCGGGCGCTCGAGCCCATGGGCACGATTTCGCGGCACGCATTCGTCTCTCGGTTCACACGTCGAGGTCGACGTCGACGTAGACTCCTCCAAAAGGAGATCGTTCATGAGCTCGAGAAGGGTCGTACGAATGGGGACGCACATTTCTGCAGCGTTGGTGATCGCGGCGGCCGCGCTCACGTCGCTGCTCACAATTGGCTGCGACAACTCCGTGACCAGAGCCGGCGGCGCAGGCGGCGCAGCGGGATCGCAAGAGACGACCGGGTCGGGCAACACGGCGTCGACGGGCAGCGGCAACGACGTGCTCTCGTGCCAAAAGATCGTCCATGCGACGTGTGTGAAGCTCTTCGAGTGCGTCCCGGCTGGGACGCCGTCGATCAAGACGGAGCAAGACTGCGAAGCCCAATACGGACAGGGCTGCACGGGGCCGACGAATTGTCCGCTCGACACCGCCAAGGTGGGTACGTGCGTGACCGATCTCGGAATAGTGGTTTGCAATGGCAGTAACCCTGGACTCACGCCTCCTTCTTGCAAGCCGGCGGCGCTCTGTCAGTCTGGCGGACAGCCGTATTGCCTCGGGACCTCGATTGAATCGAGCTTCGGCGGAGGAGGAGCCGGCGGCGGCGGCACGAGCGCGGGGTGCACGTTGACCTTGGACGAGTGCAGCGACGGGAACACGTATGCGGTCAGCTGCAATGGCACGTGTACGTGCACGGTCAATGGCGATGGCTCGCAGGTCGTCCCCTCGACGACCGACCTCTGCGGAGCCGGCGGGAAGAAAGTCGCAGTCGCGGCGTGCGGGTGGCCGCTCTACGCGCCGTAAATAGAAACGAGGTCGGCTCGAACGACGCTCCCTTTTGCGCTCGCTCCACATGCATGCCGACATGTCGAGCCCGTGGCTCCTCGTCCCCGAGAATCTCGACGTGCACGTCCACGTCATGGTGCTCGACGGGGCAGGTGCCTGAGGTGGATCGCTTGACACTTCGTCAGTGCTTCGGTTACGAATTTTGCAATGCGCATCGCACCGGTCGCTCTCGTCGTCGCTCTCACTTCACTCACCCTGTCGGGTTGCGATCCGACCGGCGCGTGTGAGGAGCCTCAAAGCGTGGTCAAGGGCATCCCCCCCATTTGCTTGGAGGGCGCAAAGAAGTCGACGTGCACCGCTCCGGATCTCTTCCGAGAAGGCAAAGCATGCCAGTCGCTCGGCTACCACCAGTGCGGCGACCACAATCACATGCTCATGAAGCCATGCTGGGGTGGGTGCGTCGGGAACGTCAAACCCGAATACGACCCCGCGCCCGGCAACCCGCGTGAGTTTTGCCTCGAAGACCAGAGCGAGATGCAGTGCACCGAGAAGCTCCCGTCGATTAAGTATACCTTCAACGAGAGCAAGAGCTGCGCAGAGCTCGGGTTTCCAAAGGACTGTCCTTCGAACCCCATCGGAAAGAAAGCTCGTTACAAAGAGTGCCCGACCGCCCCGAGCGCACCGACCGCTTCGCCGCCGAACTGAGCGGCACCCGCGAGGACTCGAGGCGCCAACGGATCTACCCGTTGTCGTATGACAAGCGCGGATACCACTTTGGGTCGCGTCCCGCGGGTGTGAGGTCGAGGAGGTTCCACATCGGCGCGATGTCGACGGCGCCGCGCGGATCCTCGCCGGGATCGGCCATCTCCAGGTTCGTTTCTCCCATCCAGTGAAGGCGCACCTGGTCGCTGGTCTTTCGGAGGACCATCAGCACCGGAATCTCTGAACGCTTTTCAGGATCGAAGCCGCCGATCGCGATGGAGAACTGGTCGCCGACTGCCTGGTAGTAGGGGAGGTCGCGCCAGCCACGCTCGATACCGAATGCGACCATTCGCTCGACCTTCGACCGCGACACCACGGCGAGCGCCGCGCGTTGTCGCAAGTCGGCTGCATTCGCGGCGAGGGGGCCGAGAAGGTTGGTGCACATCGGGCAAGGCCGGTTGCGCTCGGGCCCGTACATCCAGTGGTAGAGCACCAAAGTATCTTGGTGCGGACCAAACATTTCTGCGAGCCCGACCTCGTTTCCGTTCTCGCTGACGAACTTCCAGTCATTGGGCATCGCGGGGCCTTCGGGCAGCTCGCGATTCTGTCGCGCGAGCTTTCCCACGTGACGACGCACCTCGATCTCCTCGGCGAGCAGCGCCTGTCGCGCCTTCGCGTACGCGGCGCTCTCGCCCGAGAACAGCACTTTCCTCTTTGCAGCCATTTCGATCGCCGAAGCGAGCTTGATCGTCATCGTATTACCCCTGACGCGCGGCCGCGATTTGGGCCACGCTGATCTTCTTCATCGTCATCATGGCCAAGAAAGCACGCTTCGCTTCGACGCCACCCGCGGCCATGGTTTCGGTCAAGAAGCGTAATCTGATCTGCCAACACAACCCCCACCGGTCTTTGCACCAGCCGCAAGCACCCTCTTCGCCGCCGTTGCCGACGATGGCTTCCCGATAGCGGTCTGTCTCTTGTTGATCGTCGGTCGCGACTTGGAACGAAAATGCCTCGCTGTGGCGGAATTGCGGGCCGCCATTGATACCCCAGCAAGCCACACCGAGCACGGTGAATTCGACGGTGAGCACGTCGCCCTCTTTGCCACCGGGAAAGTCGCCGGGCGCTTCGTGTACAGCAGTGAGCTCGCTATCGGGGAAGGTCGCGGCGTAAAAGCGATCGGCCCTTTCAGCGTCTTTTTCGAACGAGAGACAGATGGTGTTCTTGTGGGTCATCGACCGTGCTCCTCGTGGTGCGACCCTATGAGGAAGATCGGTTCGCGGCTCTGCATGGCAAACATCATGCCGGCGCGGCGCCCATCCGCGCAGGCCTGCGCGGTGAATGGGCCTCTCGCGACCCCAAAACCCGGGCGTGCGGAATCGAGCTCCACGGCGGAATCGAGGACTTTGCGCTTCGGCGGTCCCTTCCGCCACGGCCGGCCCGATCGACCGCACCTTCGGGCGTGGAAGCGACCTGCTTGACTTCGCGGACGTGGTCTTTTCTTCTGCATGCATGCGCCGAGTTCTCGTCACCGCGGCGTTTGCGGCGCTCCTTTCGGCCTCGTGCGGCGGCGACGGCAATCAGGGCTCCGGAGGTAGCGGCGGCTCAGGCCACGGCTCTACGGGGAGCAGCAGCGGTGCGACGGGAGTCGGGTCACCGACCGGTCCCGGCGACGGCACCTGGAAGAAGGCGTTCGCGAAGGATGGCGTCGGTGTGAGCTGCGAAGCGACGTTCGCCGAAATGACGGCATCCGGCGCGCCGTCGCTGACCGTCGAAAAGACGACTCTCTTCGTTGGCTTCGAGCAGCTCGGGAACAACCAAGATCCGGTGTTTTTCCGCTTTGACGATCAGCAGAAAGTCTATTGCGAGCACCACGAGCACGAGAGCCCTGACGGCCGCGCTCTCGGCGTCACTTGGGCTGCTCGCTCGTCCAGACGCCGTGCGACTGAGGAGCGCGCAATTGACGAGAGTGACCCTGACGAGAGTTCAACTGAAGAGCACGGAGACAGTGGTCAATAGGGATTGGCAGGTAGGGTCACGCCGCCCGCGACTCCGAGGGCCGTCGCAGCGGTGACCGTGACACCCATGGGCAGCTCGATGTGATCGCCGGCTTGCAACTTGACAAGCGTCAGCCCCGAATAGACGAGCGGCATTCCCGAGACGCATGTCGAAGGCAGCCCTGCCGAATGAACGGCATAAACGGCGCCTTGACCAACCACCGTCGCGGTTCCATTGCCTTCTACGAGCAACGCCGTCTGCTCGTCGATCCCGAGGCCGAGCACCTCGGGCGCCCAACCATCGGCGATGGGGCGAGCCACGAAGGCGACGAGCCGCCCCATGCGATCGCGCTCGTGGAAGTGCGGATCGGTGACGACATGGGCGAGCGCAGGGAAGTCGAGGAAGTCTCTCTCCATCGTCATGTACGTATTGTACGGATCGGCGAGCGCCTCGTTCGAGTACACCGTGTCGTTCTTTGCAGCGAATGCGAAGTCGCCCAAAATCGCACAGCCGGCGCTCGTTCCGCCGATGACTGCGCCACGATTCCAAGCGGCCTCGAGCTCCTTCTCGACGCGCGTCCCCTTCCACGCGGCCACGTAGGTGGCTTGATCGCCCCCTGCGAGGAATATTCCCTCCGCGTGCGCCAATCGGTCGGCGACGTAATCGCTATTGGCCAATTCGACGGTGGTGACCAGCATCGTCTCGACCGAGTCGCAACCGCCGATGGTCGCATGGAGGTAATCGTTGTAGCCGTCTGCGCCGCTCGTGCGGAGCACCACCACGTCGCCGCCGGCGAGCTTCGGCTTCCACCATTGGAATGCCGCGTCGACGTCGATTCCGCCCCCCATGAGAATGAGGCCCGGACCGAGCGGGGTCACGGCTGCGTCTTCAGACGCGCCCGTGAGGTAGTCGACCAGGTCGGCGGGCTTTAGGGGGGCGCCGCCGCCGGCGCCCGATGCCGTCGCAACCTGACCGTTCGTGGCGCCTGGGGCGCCCGATGAGGTCGCCTCCGACGTCGCCGTCGACGAGGCCCCTCCCGAGCCGACGTCGCCATGCGCCGCCGAGCAGCCGATCAATCCTATGAACGAGACCCAGAGGGCGGCAGTGGAAAAACGCATGGCGACGCCAGGCTACTGGGGCGTCGAACCGACGTCGATCCGATTCGGCATGGCGACGATCCCCCCCTCTAAGGGGGGTATCATCGCGGCCTCCGGCAAGCCGAGTGGATGAGCCGGGGCGACTCGGCGAGACTTAGGGCCCGCGTATAAACAAGTCGGCGCTATTCCGCCGATACC
>JAYUUB010000216.1:0-28129 GCA_043755175.1 Polyangiaceae bacterium
CGTGTGGCGATTCGCTGGACGCCGACGGCGAGCGCGATCGTGACGATGGCGGGTAGCCCCTCGGGAACCGCAGCGACTGCGAGCGAGACCGAGGAGAGGAAGACCTCGAAAGGCCGGAGGCCACGGAGGAGGCTCACCGTCGCCACGACGATCACGATACCGATGCACAAGAGACTCAGAATGCGGGCGACCCCTTCGAGCTGCTTTTGCAGGGGAGTCGGCCCATCGCGCGCCGTCTTCAAGAGGTCGGCGATCTTCCCGAGCTCGGTGCCCATCGCGGTCGCCGTCACCACGGCGCTGCCGGTGCCGTTCACGACGGCGGTCCCGAGAAACACCATGTCGTGACGCTCTGCGAGCGATGCGTTCGCCTCCACGTGGCCGAGCGACTTGTCGACTGGCGTGCTCTCGCCGGTCAGCGACGATTCGTTGGTGGTGAGCCCGTTGGCCGAAGACAGCTCGGCGTCGGCGGGGACGAGGTCACCGGGCTCGAGCAAGACGACGTCGCCGACGACGATCTCGGAGGCCGGGACGATGCTCGACCGTCCGTCGCGCACGACCCGGGCCCGCGGCGCCGTGAGCGATCGCAGCGCGAGGACCGCCCGCTCTGCCCGGAATTCTTGAAAGAACCCGACCAATGCATTGACGACCACGATCGTTCCAATCGCGATGGCATCGACCAGCTCGCTCAACAACGCAGAAATCACGCCCGCCACCAGCAACAGCCAGATGATGGGGCTCGTGAATTGGCTGCCGAGGAGCGCCCAAGGGCTCGCCGTCTTCTCGCGTGCGATCTCGTTCGGACCGAGCTCGGCGAGGCGCCGTGTGGCTTCGCTAGCGCTCAATCCAGAAGCGCTGGACGGGACCAGAGACGGCACCGGCGTCGCGGAGCTCGGCGGCATCGGTTGGCTTTCGGGCTTGTCACTCACGCGGGAGTGTCCGGGCGGCAGCCGATGACGCGACGCTCGAATCGAGCTCGGCGAACGTGTTGGTTGCCCAATGACGGAGCGCGTCTCGAAGCACTGCGCTGGCCTGCGCGACTTTGTCGAGAAACTCTTCGGATGGGTCGAGAAAAATGCGGCGCGGGTGGCCGTCCCACGCGGAGACGATGCGCTCCTCGATGGCCAGGGCTTCTTTGGCGGACTCGACGCGCAGCGGGTTTTGGTGGTCGTGATGATCGGGCGGCGGCGTGCGAAGGTGAAGCACGAGGGCATAGCGAGCGAGCTCGGCTTCGCGCGCCGTTCCCATCGCGCCGAGGAGCGTGTCGGGGTCCCCCGGCCAATACGCCACGCCATCGAGGGTTCCGCGGTCGCAAAGAACGAGTCGCGCGGTTCCTTCTTCGAGGGCGAACCGCTCGAGCTCGCGCTGAACCGCGAAGACCGCTCGCTGAGCGGCGCGTCGCCCCACGTCGCTGCCTTTGCGTGGGAATCCTCCGCCGAAGATGATTCCCGCCGACTCCGGCAAGACGTGGATGTGCTCGGTAGAGTGGCTTTGGATGACCTCGAGGATCGCGGTCTTCCCCGCTCCCTTGTCCGCTCGTCACCACCACCAACGGGGTGCCTGACTCACACGTCTCCACTTGCACTCGGCCTCGCCTTTCGAGCTCGACCGTAACCGACGGCGCTCCGAAAAGCGTGCCTCTCGCGGACCGTCGACGCGAGAAGCCGCTCCTTTCCGCCTTCCTCCCTTCGCTCCACTTGTACTAGGGTCCGCCGCGTGTTCCCCAGGTCGACCACGGCGCTCCTTTTTGGCGCTGCGTTCGTTCTCGTAGCGCTCCCGACGCAGGCAGAGGAGCGACACGTCGCGCTCGCTCGCAACGACCAGCTGACGCAAGCCTCGAGCCCTGCGCCACTCACAGGCCCGACGACGAGGGCCGGGCTCGGACCCGCCTTTTCGAATGGGGTGCCGAAGGCCAATCCCGCGGAGCCTTCCGGGTTCGGGGCCCTGATGCTCGGCGCTGCGACAGCCCTCGTTCCGGTGGGTATCGGAGCCACGATCCTGGCGCGGGCCCCAGGCTTCGGAACGAAGAACGTCGGCTTCGTCGTCGCGGGGGCGGGCTTCGTCGTCGCGCCGCTCTTTGCTCACGGGATCCATGGCGAGTGGGGCCGTGGTGCGCTCTTCTGTATTCCGCCTGCCGCAGCAGAGACCGGAATGATCGCGATCGTGTCGGCCAAACCCGACGCCGTGTTCAGCGGAACCACGCTTTCGCGCACCTCGTTCGTTGGGCTCTTCACCGTGAACGTCTTCACGTCGGCGATCGGCATCGTCGACGCGGCGCTCGTGGCCGATCGTCGCCGAGGGCACGGGCTGTTCTCCCAACGAAAGCTCACCCATTTCGGGCTGACGCAGATCGCGCCCGGAGCCGGGACATCACCTTACGGCATCACGCTCACGCTCTCTCTATGAACCACTCCGCGTTTCTTCGGCTCGTGGTCGTTGCGCTCGTCCTCGTCACGGCGTCCGGCTGCGTGATCGTCCCTCAAAACCGACGCGCGCGGCTCGCCGATCCGATGATGTCGCTATCCGACAGCTCGCTCGAGGCGCATCGAAAGCAGAAGCTCTACACGACGCGTGAGGGAGCCGCCGGGGGCGAAGGACGCACGGCGGGTGGAGGCTGCGGCTGTCAGTGAGACGCGCGTCGTCCGGGGCTCGTTCAGGCTGGGTGATGCTCGCTGCGCTGCCATCGGTCGTCGCTGCGCTTCCGCGCGTGGTCCTCGCGGATGACGCGACGACTCCGACGACGACTCCGACGACAGCTCCGACTCCGACTCCGACTCCGACGCCGGCTCCGACTCCGACGCCGGCTCCGACTCCGACGCCGGCTCCGACTCCGACGCCGGCTCCGACTCCGACGCCGGCTCCGACTCCGACTCCGACTACGGCTCCGACATCGACGACGACGACGACTCCGACGATGGCGACGACTTCGAAGCCCCTCGCGCCGCGGTCTTCCGCGTCGGCGTCACTGCCGGCGGCCCCATTCTCCGACGCCGACATTCTCGGTCCGAGCCATGCCTACTTTCGCATCGAATCGGTGAACGTCTACTACACGCATTACGATCAAGAGGGGCACGGCTACCAATCACGTGCAGGCTCGAAGGCCGGCCCCGGATCGGAGCGGCTCACGGTCGAGCAGCCCCAGGCAGAGGTCATCGCCAAGCAAGGAGATCACGTCATCCATCGCATCTGGATGCCGGTCGACATCGTCACGGCGGCGTCGCCCGATGCGATCGATCTCGTCGCGACGGCGTCGAAGCGAAACGAAGCCGGCGCCTTCGATTGGACGGCCACCTATCAGAATGGTCCTCTCTCCGGATCGATGCGAAACGGCTTTCACGCCGAAGAAAACTACCAATCGTGGAACTCGGGGCTCGGGACCGAGTATTCGATGGCCGAAGACAACACGGTGCTCTCGGCCAGCGTCAACGAGGTGATCGACTGGTTCGACAAGTACGAGCTGTCGGGGCGACACGTCGGTCACACGTCTCGCAATGCGATCAACGGGAACGTCGGCGTCACGCAGCTCTTGTCACCGACGACCATCGCTCATCTCGACTATGGCCTCACCACGCAGACGGGGCAGCTCTCGAATGGGTGGAACATCGTTCCGCTGTCGAATGGAACCATCGTTCAAGAGACCCTCCCCGACGTGCGTTTTCGAAATGCTTTCGTCGGCCGCATCGCGCAGTACCTTCCATTCGAGGCGGCGGTTCGGGGCTCTTATCGCTTCTACGTCGATGATTGGGGCATTCGAGGTCATACGATCGAGGTCGATCTCCAGAAGCGCCTGGCCTCTTTTTCTCGCATTCGATTGAGCTACCGATTCCACGCGCAGTCTTCGGCGCGCTTCTTCACGACCAAGTCATCGCAGGCGGCCACTGGCTATCGAACGGCCGACAGCGATCTCGACGAGCTCACCGCCCACACCATCGGTATCGGCGGAGTTTTCGATGTCCCAGTCCACTTCGCGAAGAACCTTCATTTCGATTTCGGTCTCGATCGCTACGTTCGCTCCAACGATCTCCACGTCACCGTCTACTCCTGCGGCGCGGGGCTGCTATTCCAATGAAACTCCGATCTCTCGGTATGCGCTTCTGCGCGGTGCTCGCATCGCTCTCGACCGTCGTGGCCCTCGGTTGCTCCGCGAGCCCGGTCGCGAGCGAACCTCGTGCGCCCGTCGGAGCGCCGATTCCGCACGTCGCGCTCGTCTCGATCGACGGCCAGCCGACCGACCTCGACGCGATTCGCGCGGGAAAGCCAGCGCTCGTGAGCTTCTGGGCGACCTGGTGCGAAGCCTGTCGAAAAGAATTCGACGCCCTGAACCGGCTCGACGAGCGTGTGAAGAGCGGCGATGCCGTCGTCATCGGGATCAACGTCGGCGAGACGAGCTCGGTCGCAGCGGCATTCGTGAAGAGTCACGATCTTCGTTACGTCCAGCTCGTCGATGAAGCCTTCGGTCTCGCCGATGCGCTCGGACAGCGTCAGGTGCCCGCGACGCTCGTGCTCGATCGCGACGGCCGTATCGTGTATTCGGGCGGCACGCTCGACGAGAATGCGCTCGTGGCCTTCAGGCACGCGATGAACGAAAAGGCTCCCTGACCGCGCAGATCCAAGGGCTCAGAAGAAACCGAAGAGTCGATGGAGCGCGAACACATTCATGCTGACCGCGACGCCGACGTGCACGATCGTCCCGCCGTAAATCGAGCGCGTGCGCAGGGCCAAGGTCCCGAGAACGATACCCGTCAGAATCGTCGCGTATACTGCCCGCCCGGAGGAACTGCAGCATGCCCACCTGTCGCGAATGCGATAACGAGGTCGACGAGCTCAAGACGGTGAACGTCGGCGGCAAGAAGAAGAAGATGTGCGAAGACTGCGCCGATCGGGTCGCCGAGAGCGACGCCATCGCCGAGGCGAGCGAAAGCGCCGTTCAAGGCATGATGGGGTTCAAGGGCCGCCGATGACGTCTCGCGGTCCGAATCGCCTCGCGTGAAGCTGGCTAGGCTCTTCGGCCTCGAAGACGGTGAGCTCGGCGAGCTCCTTCCCGCGCTCGTGGTGGCGTTCGCGTGCGTGGGCGCGAACGGTCTGTCGACCACCGCCGCCGACGCGCTCTTCGTCTCGGCCTTCTCGATCGCCGATCTCTCTCGTTTCTATGTCGTTTCGGCAATCGTTCGCGTCGCGACCTCGCTCGCATTCGCCTTGCTCGCGCAGCGATTCGTCGGCCGTCCGCTCTTCGATCCGTTGATCGTGCTCGCGACGGGGCTCTCGCTGACCGCGTCGGCTGCCCTCGCCGGGATCCACTCGCACGCCGTCGTGTACCTCGTCTCGATAGGTCAGCTCGTTCTGCCTCCGCTCCTGCCGCTCATCGCGTTCAACGCGACCGCGGGCTCACTCGATGCTCGAACGGCACGTCGGCTCTTGCCACTCATCGCCGCCGCGTCGACGGTCGGCTCGCTCGCGGCGGGCGGAGCCGCAGGGGTACTCTCGCATCGCGCAGGGCTCGGCGCGCTCTTTCTCGGCGCCGCGCTCCTCGCTCTCGCTGCAGTCGCGCCGCTTCACCACATCGCTCGCCGAGCCGCATCGACGCCCCAACAGAGCCTTCGCGGTCGCAAGACCAAGCCGGGGCTCTTCGCCGCGCTCGCTCACGCGGCCATCGACATCCGCGAGGTGCCCGTCGTTCGGATCGTGGTCCTCGTGGGCTTCGGCGGAGCGATCCTCACGAACTTCGTCGACTTCGCGTTCAAGAGTGCGCTCAAGGCGAGGTTCGATCAAGCCGAGATGGCTGCGTATCTCGGCGTCTACAACGTCGTGGCCAATCTCGCGATCCTCCTCTTCCAGCTGGCGCTCACGAGCCGCATCGTGGCGCGCTTCGGAATGCGCGCAGCGATCTCCTCCGGGCCGCTCGCGCTCGGCGCGCTCGCTCCAGCGATGGCGCTCTTGCCGCCCGTCGTCACGAGCACCGTCTTGCGTCTCGTCGAGTTCGTCTATCGGTATGCGATAGGAAATTCGATCGCCGACTTGATGATCGTCCCCGTTCCTCCGGCCGTTCGCACGCGCGCGAAGCTCATCGTGAAAGGTGCTGCGAGCCCTCTCGGGGCGCTGGCCTCCGGCGTCATTCTCTCGGCACTGGGTGCGCCCCACCGCACCATCCTCATGTGTCTCATCGTCGGTGTCGCAGCCATGCTCGCGTGGCTCTTGCGCGACACCCGCGACGCCTACGCGTCGGCGCTGGCATCGGCTCTCGGCAGGGGTCGAGCGCCCACCGACGTATCGCCCGAGGCGGTGCGGCTCTACAAGAGCGAGACGGCGCGTCTCCTCGAGACGGCGGTGTCGGGTGGCGATGCGGTCGAAGCTCGACGAACGCTCGACCTGATGAGCGACCGATTTTTCACGGCTTCCGACGTGGCTCCGGCGCTTGCGTCACGCAACGAAGAGATCCGCAAGACCGCGGTCGCGAAGGCCATCCGTCTCACCCGCACCGGCGACGGCGACGCTCTCTTGGCGCTCATCGGGCCACACTCCGACGACGAGACCGAAGCGCTCGTGCTGGCCGCCGCCATCGAGAGAGGAGCTTCGGTTCGTCCTGCTCGCCTCGAGCGCGCGCTCGGTCGCGCCGAGGCGGCGCTCACCAACGAAGGCGCCGCGCGGTTGTGGGCTCTGAGCCTCACGGCACGCGCGACCCTCGCCTCCGACGGGCGCTCGAAGCCGTCGCAAGACATCGTAGATGCATCTGTGAAGCAGCTGCGAAAGTCCGCGATCGGCGCCGATTCTCCCAAGAGGGCCGCGGCGATGCGCGCGCTCGGCGATCTGCGCGAGACCCGCGCCATACGCGAGATCCAGATTGGGCTCGGCTCCCCCGACGCGAAGGTGTTCGCCGAGGCCGCGCGCGCGGCCGTGCTGGTCGAGGCGCCCGGCGCCGTTCCGGGGCTCGTCGCCAACCTGACGGCGGGCCCTCGGGCGATCGCCGCCAGCCGTGCCCTCGCCTTGGCCGGGCCTCGAGCGGTACGTGAGCTCGTCGACGCGCTTCCGACGACGCGCGGCGAGGGAGCCGTGGCACCGACGGCCGTGGCGTCGTCGCGTACCGTCTCGGGCACCGTCCGCGCGGCCCGCGTGCTCGCGAGGATCGGTCCCGAAGCGTGCGACCAAGTCCTTCCGATGATGGGCGGGCTCGGCTATCGCGCTCGCGGATCGGTGGCTCACGCCTTCGGTGCCGCTCGAATCACGCCGACCCCTGCCCAGACGAAGCTCGTCGAGACCGCGATGGGAGTGTTCGTGTCGTACGGCGAAACACTCGTGCCCCACCTCGTCGCGCTTGGTCCGCGCGCGTCGATCGTTGCGCTCAGCGAACACGGACTTCTCCGCCGCGAGCTCGGGCGTCGCGTCGACGGATCGATCGACGGCGTTCTCGATCTCGCGTCGGTGTTGCGAGATCGACCACTCATCTCGCGCGCGCGCGCAGCCCTCTCGCGGGCCGGGCGTGATCGCCAGAACGCACTCGCGCTGCTCGAGACGATTCTGCCGGCGAGCCTGGGTCGACGCGTGATCGCTCTCGCCGATGCCAGCGACGGTCAGGTCGACGTCGACACGCTGACCGCCGAACGAGTTCCGCTCGACGGATGGCTCGAGAAGTGTCGTCTCTTCGACGAGGGAGAGCTACCTTCGACCGACCCGATGCGGAGCGTCCTCGACAAAGTACTGGTGCTGAGAAACGTCCAGCTCTTCCTGTCGCTCTCGGCCGAAGAGCTTTACCCGGTCGCCGAGATCGCGCACGCCGAGAAGTTCGAGCCCGGCGACGAGATCGTTCGACAGGGCGACGTCGCCGAGGATCTCTACGCCTTGGTCGAGGGCACCTGCGAGGCGGTGAAAGACGGCCAGGTCGTCTCCACTCTGGTAGCGGGCCAGGCGTTCGGCGAGCTGAGCGTGCTCGACGGCGAGCCGCGCGGCGCCACCGTTCGCGCCACGACCCAAGCCGAGCTCTTGCGCATCCCGCGCGTCGAGTTCGAGGCGCTCCTCGACGAGTCGCCCGAGCTCGCCAAGGGCGTCATTCGCGCGTTGCTGAAGTACCTGCGAAAGCGCTAGCTCCGTGGCTCGTCGGGCTCGCGCTGAGAGCTTTCGCCGACGCTTCGCGGCTCTTGGGGAGCGGGCGTGGGCGCTGACGGGCCTTCGCGTAAGAAGGCCACGACCTCGGCGCTCACGCGACGATCGAAGAGAATCGCCAGATGCCCCGGACCGTCGACGACGTGGTCCACTCCACCTCGCTCGACGAGCGCCGAGATGGTCGGTGGGTGCGCGATGTTGTCGTGCGACGACGCGATGCTCAGCACGGGGACCGGAGCCCGACCGACGAGAGAGAGCACGAGCTCGCTTCCGCTTCTGAGCTCGCGATGGGCTGCACCGAAGAGAGGGCCGCGGTACACGATGCCTGCGTGGGGCGATGCGATCGTGACGCACTTGGTGACGTGCTTACCGCCATCGTGATGCAAGAGATATTCGAGTGCTACGAGCCCGCCCATCGAATGGCAGACGAGGGCGACGCGGGCCTTTTTGGTCTCTATCCGCACGCCGTCGATGAACCGAGCAAGGCGCTCCGCGTTCTCGCAGGTGCTTCGGTACCAGGGATAATTGAAGCCGTAGACGGGCCCGAGCCCGCCCCGCCGGAGGCGAGCCGCGAGTCCCACGAAGTCGACACGGTTTTGCATGTATCCGTGAACGGTGACGATCGGCGTCCCGTCACCGCCGGCGAGCCGGCGACCGACGAAATAGAAGAGCGGGAGCAGAGGCTGAATGAGGAGCGTGAGGAGAAGCTCCCGGAGCATCTCCGAGAGCGTCAGCCGAAGGCTTCGCGGCGTAGCGTGCTCGGACGCGAAGGTCGCATAGGAGAAGAGAACATAGACGATGGCCCCTCCGACGAACGTGAGCCCCGCGCCGGCCACACCGAATGTGATCATCGTGAGCAGAGTCATGGCGCGACCGCTCGCGGTTCGTTCGTTTCGGAAGCGTCGGCTCGAACCAGACTCATTTCAGCTTCGCCAGCGTCGCCTTCAGGCCTGGATCTGCGTGCACGAACGCCGCATCGATTTTCGCCATCCACTTGGCTGCTTCATCGGGCTTGCCGGCCGACTCGAGCGCACGCGCCAAAAGCAGATCGGCGATGTCGGTGTCGAGGGCGATCTCGCTGATGGCGTCGGGGCGGCGCAAGAGCGCGAGGCTTCGGTCGATCTCCTCGACGTCGGCCTTGGTGGCAATGAGCGCCAGGGCCGCGTCGACCGCCACCAACGTTCGCGGGCCATCGCCGACTCGGGTCGAGCGCCGCAGGAGATCGACGGCCGCCCGATCGCCGTGTCGCTGTCTCACGAGCGGGAGCGACACGAGCGACGTGCCCGGATCGCCGAGCTTGTCGATGGCCGCGAGCAGCGCGTCGGCCTTCGCGACGTCGGTGGGCTTCGCGAGAGCGACGTCGACCGCGAGCGCGAGCTTGGTGTGCTCGGGGAGGAACGTCATCTTCGGGAGGCTCTCTTCGAGCCAATGCACGACCTCGTCGGGAGGCTCCGTTCCGAGGCGGCGGTGGAGCCGAAGAAGCGCTTGAGCGTGTCGGAACGCGAGCAGAGAGCTCTGCTCGTCGCGACCGCGTCGCCACTCGGCGAGGATGGTCTCGTCCGCGTCTCCGACCTTGCCCGAGACGAGCTGTGAAGCGATGACGAGGTTCGCGGCTTCGGCGCGCACCGTGGCCCGCGGATCGCCGAGTCGCTTGGCCGCGAGAGCGTGACCCTGGTCGGCGTCACCCGCGAACAGATCGACCCGTGCTTCTCGCAGATCGAGCCCGAGGTCGTTGCTCGCGCTGCCCGAGTAGAGCTTGCATCGAGCGATGATCTCGCGAGCGCCGGGGACATCGTTTCGTTCGAGTCGAAGCTCGACCACGAGATCGAAGCAAGACGCGTCGGGCAAGATCTGTGTCAGCCGCGAGATGTAGCGTTGGTCTCGGTCGAGGTCTCGCCTGGGGGGAGCGATGACCGCGTTCTCGAGGGCCAAGATGGCTCGCGTCGGAAAGCGCTCGGCGAGTCGATCGACGACCGCGAAGCCTTCGTCAGACGGAACAAGATTGACGGCGATCGCCGCATAGAGGCCCGCAATGTCCGCGTCGTCGGGGGCGTCATCGTAGGCCTGTCGCAGCTCGCGCATCGCTTCGTCGGGCTTCGGCTTCGACAAGAGACGCACGATCGCCCCGAGCCCCTTCTTTCGCGCGCCCGAAAGGCGATCGAGGCGCGCTTCGGCTTCGGTCAGCGCGTCGAGGCTTGGCTTCGAGCCTCGAAGCTCGATGATTCCCAAGATCGCGTGCGACCAAGGAGAGTCGGGATCGGTCTTCACCAATGCGCGCGCATCGCTCTCCGGATCGGCGAGGTCTCCGATGAGGAGGGCGCGCCACACACGCTCGATTCTCCGGGCCCCCTCGGGGCTCGAGGATCCCCAGTCGGCGCGCTCGGCGTCGCTCATCGGTGGCGTTCCGATGCGCGTCGCCATCGCTCGAACCGCGGCTTGCATCGCCTCGACGGGGCTCGTCGACGAGCTGCTCTCGGCCAGCGTTCCAAGCCTGAGACTGACCCGCGTGGTCGGACCCAACGCGACGGTGACGTCGAGCGGAAGACCATTGTCGGAGCTGCTGCCTTTGTCGAACGCGGCTGCGTGATTCCAGCTCCGCCCCGTGACGACGGCGAGCCGCGCGCAGGCCCCGATCCCCAGCATGTGAGCGAGCTCGGGCGACGCGCCTTCGCCGGTCACTTGCGCATCGGAGCAACGAAGCGCCGGCGCGAAATTGCTGGTCCCCGTGGCCTGCCCAGACGTGCTCGCGCTCGGGGTGGTCGGCGGCGTGAACCTGAAGTGGCCGGTGAGTGCCCCGACGACGATGGCGACGATGATCACCGTCCCGAGCGCCGCTGCGATCCAGAAGAAGATTCGCGCGCTCGTCCTCGCGGCGCGTGACACGACGCTCGGCGCCGACCTCTCGGTCTTGGGTGGCGACGAGAGAGCCGCGATCCGCCCGGTCGCTTTGTCGGCCGACGCGAAGGCGGCGTCTGCGAACGGCTCGAGAGCATCGGCAGCATCGTCGAGCGTTGCGAACCGATCTTCTGCGCGGCGCGAAATGGCGCGCATCACCGTCGCTTCGACCTCCCAAGGAATGTCTCGCGTGAGCGAGCCGAGCTTCGGCGGATCGCCGGAAAGCACGCGCGACAAGAGCGTCACCGGATCGTCGGCCTCGAACGGCGCGTGACCCGAGAGGAGCTCGAAGGCCGTCGCTCCCCAGGAATACTGATCGGCGCGACCGTCGAGACGCTCGCCTCGGAGCTGCTCTGGCGACGCGTAGCGTGGCGTTCCGACGATGGAGCCAGCCTTCGTGAGTGTCGGCACGTCGGGCGTGATTTCGGTCGGGGCCGAAGGATCGACGCTGCGGCTCTTCTTCGCGATGCCGAAGTCGAGCACTTTGATGACGCCGTCTTCGCGAACCATGAGGTTGTCGGGCTTGATGTCGCGGTGAACGAGACCCGCCGAGTGTCCGGCGGCGAGGGCGCGCGCGACGTCGATGAGCCACCGCAGCTTGCGGCTGAGAGGAACACCGTCGTCGCGCAACAGCGCTCGCATCGTCCGACCGCGCACGAGCTCCATCGCGAGGTACGTTTCGCCCTTGCACGGCCCTTCGTCGATGACGCCCACGTCGAACACCACGACGACGTTGCGATGCTCGAAGCCAGCGGCTGCGCGCGCCTCTCTCAGCATGCGCTCGCTCGCGTCGGGCTCGGCTCCGCACGGGATGAGCTTCAACGCCACGCGCCTTCCGAGTCGAAGGTCTTCGGCCTCGTACACCTCGCCCATCCCACCCCGTCCGAGGAGAGATCGGATGACGTAGTACCCGATTTTCTCTCCAGGCTCGCGCATGCGCGCCGGGACTATAGCCTGCCGATGCGTTTGCGCTAAAGCGCCGAGGCGAAGTCACGCCCAAGGGGCGAAAATTGCGGTGGTGAGCCCACCCGAGACGGTGCTCGACACCGCTCCGATGAGAGCTGGCTCAAAATTGGCCGCTA
Organism: Polyangiaceae bacterium; assembly: GCA_043755175.1. Classification (GTDB taxonomy): domain Bacteria; phylum Myxococcota_A; class Polyangia; order Polyangiales; family Polyangiaceae; genus CAYYKK01. The sequence goes on from JAYUUB010000216.1 coordinate 12,069, forward strand.
ACCTGGAGCGAACCAAATCCGATGCCGAGCGACGGTGCCAGCGCCTCTGTCTTCGCTGCCGTCGCGTCTCTCGGAGCGCTCGGTCGCGTGGCGAAGAGCACGATGGTCACGACGGCCCCCGCGCCCGTGACTCCGCCGAGCACATCGGCGGTTGCGGCGAAGGTTCGCGCCTTCGAGCGTTTCGCCTCGATGTCTTTGCCGTTGCCGGGAAACGTGCCGAGCGCCTTGTTGAAGTCGCTCTTGGCCGAGAGCGCGAGACCCCCGAAGATGCCGGTCGCCACGGCGGCCGCGCCGGTGCCTCCGAGCGCAATCCAGGGCCCAGGTGAAGACTTTCTCGGTGGTTCGGTGCGCGTGTCGCCGCCGCCGACCTTGCCGCCCCCTCCGTTTGGCGCGGCGAGCGGCGAGAGCTCGAGCAAAACGGTCTTCGAATCGGTGCCTGCGAGATCGACATACTTCTGCAACGGAGTGTAGCCAGACAAGGTCGCAGACACTTTGCGCTTGCCGGCGTTCACGACGACCGGATCTTTGATGGGGGAGGCCCCGACCGAGACGTCGTCGATCGCCACCTCGGCGCCCGGCACGTTCACCTTGATCGCGACGGCGGCGACCTTGCCCTTGAGCTCCTCGACCCAGGCCTCGACCTTGTCGCGTTTCGGCGCGTCGAAGCCGCCTTCTTTCAGGTACTGCTCGAACGATCGGAGGGCGCCGGCATAGTCGCGCAGCTCGCGCGAGGTCTGCCCGAGATTGTAGAGAACGCGGAAATTGGGCTGCAGCTCGTACGCGCGCTTGAACTCGACCAAAGCGGCTTCGAAGTCACCATCTTTCGAAAACTCGACGCCGCGCTTGAAGTGATCGCTCGCCTCGGCGCCGACGTCGCCGGCCGAAGCCGTTCGTTCGCGCGAGAGCAAGATGGGTGAGACGAGCGCGATGCCCAGCACCGTAGCGAGCACGGAGCAGACCAGGCGCGTCGAAAGGCCAGCCCGAGCGCCCCGGAGCGCTGGCGAGGACAGATTCGAGTGAGGGCGTTGAGCGATCATTTTTTCTTGTAGGGGTCCTGCTCGTCGATCTCGAACTTGGGCTTAGGCGGCGCGCGGCGTGGGCCATCTTCGTCGACCGTCGACGGATCGGCCGAGGGCTTCGTCGCCGACGGGGCGCCCTTCGCGACCAACACCGGACGCGGTCTTCCACCTGCTGCGGGCTTGGCTGTCGAAAGTGGCGTGAGATTGATCGACAAGTCGACGTCTTTGTCGAACGTCACCGTTCTGTCTTCGGTCTTGTAACCCTCTTCTTCGATCGACACGTGATGCATGTTCGCGTCACGCGCCACCTTCGCGACGAAGGGGTTTCCGGTCACGGTGCCGCCATCGAGCTTCGCCCGCGCGGTATCGGGATAGCGAATCGTGACAGCGACTTGCTCGGCCGGAAGCGGCGGCTTCGGTGCAGGCATGAGCTCGGACGCGGGCTGCGGCTTCTGCGAGGAGGTCCCGGTCGCGTCGATTTTCTTGTTCGCCGCGATGGCTCCGATGGCCGCTGCCGTCGACAAGAGGAGCGCTCCGCCGATGATCCAAGGCGCGCGGCTCGCCGATTTCGGGCTCGCTTCGAGCGGAAGCGAGCGCGACACCTGCGAGGCGGCGAGCGTCCCGTTGGGATGCGAAGAGGTGGAGTGCAGCTGGGAGATCGACGCTGGCGTCGGCTCCATGCTGCTGACGGGGCCCGAGGCCGTGATGTCGATGAGCGGCAGCGGCATGTCGTTGCCCTCTCGCTGACGACGGACCTGCTCTTCGACTTGGGCTCGAATCTTCGCGCGCTCTTCACGGAACGTCGCAGCGACGACCGAGCCGACCTCTTTCGGGCCCACGCGGTACGCCGAGCGATCGAGGTAGTCTTCGAGCACTTCTTGGAACTCGCGCGCGGTCTCGAAGCGCTGCGTCGGATCGAGGGCCATCGAGCGGTCGCAGATCGCGGCGAGGTCGGCGGGCGCGTCGAGGACGACGTCGAGGATCTTCGGATCGTGACCGGCGATGCGGCGCGCCAGTAGGCTTGCCTCGCCGTCACCTTGGACCAGTCTACGGCCAGCCATCGCTTCCCAGAGCATCACGCCGACGGCGAAGAGATCGGCCCGATGATCGACGGGGGCGCCGCGCGCTTGCTCGGGCGCCACGTACGACAGCTTGCCTTTGAAGACGCCTTCTCGCGTGCTCGACGAAGCGCCCGCCGCTTTCGCGATACCGAAGTCGACGAGCTTCACCTGACCGTCGTAGGTGACGAAGACGTTCTGCGGGCTGACGTCACGGTGTACGACGCGAAGCGGGGAGCCGTCGAAGTCGGCTAGCGTGTGTGCGTACTCGAGACCCGCCAACACGTCGGCGAGGATTCGCACGTGCAAGTCGAGTGGCATGTTCGGTCGCCCGACGCGGCGAAGAACGGCGTGGAGCGGCTGACCTTCGAGATACTCCATCGCGATGAAGTAGCGCTCTCCCTCACGACCGACCTCGTAGGTCTGCACCACGTTCGGATGGTTCAGGCGCGCAGCGAGCCGCGCTTCGTCGAGGAACATCGCGAGAAATTCGGGATCGTGGCAGAGCTCTTCGCGAAGCTCTTTGACGACGAGCAGCTTGTTGAAGCCGTGAGGGCCGGCCACCATCGTGAGCAGGACGCGCGCCATCCCGCCCTGGCCGAGCTTGCCGATGACACGGTACTTACCAATCCGATCCTCGTTCATCGATGCTGCGAACGCCCCCGATGCGACGCCACCTGCTTGTCGCAATTTCATCGTAGCGTTGTGAATCCTACTCCGTCCAGCAGTCGGCAATTCGGTCTGGGGATCCAAGCTCCGATGACGCGCCGGGTCCATGCCATCGGTCGAAGTGCTGGGACTACGCGTTGCGGCGATACCGAGTGCGAGCTGCCTTTTCTGGCTGTTCGCCGCTGTTTCTTGCGGGCCGAACCGGACGTCCGGCCGGGCCCGGACACGGGGGGGGACTTTGAGGGTCGACGTTCCCAGCCCACCGGAGGCGAAAAATCGGTGGACGGGTGGGCAGCTCTCGACCGATCCGAGACGCTTGTCGAGACGATCGAGAGCGTGTGCGGTTCGGGCGACGTGACGAGCGACAACCCAACGGCTGCAGAGCCGACCGCGTTCCACTCCTTCACGCTCCGCTTCTCGGTCGTGGTCGCCGACGCGCGGATCATCGAGCTCCATCTTCACGGCGGGCTCACGCGCGACGGCAAGCCGGTCCGATTCCGTCGCTCCCATGCGTCGTTGGGGGAGAGGTTGAGGCAGAGGAACGGAAAGATCGGAAGGATGCAACGAAGAGGAAGCGAGAGGATGAATGGGGCGATGCGCCCGTCGACGCTCAGCCGATCTGTCGGGCGCAAACGCGCTTTTCATCCTGTCCCCTCCTCTGTCTTCCTCCTCTTCCGATCTTCCCGTTTCTCTCGTCTCCTCTCGTCTCCTCTCGTCTCCTCTCCTCGCCTATCGAGAGGGAGATTCGCGCGTCGAGATGGCGTTGCGCTCGGAGCTAGCCAGCTCCCATTCGGAGCGCGGCCGCTGTATACGAAGGCAATGGATCGCGGAAAAGTGGTCGCCAATCGATTCGTGATCGAGCGCCTCGCCGGTCGCGGCGGCATGGGGTCGGTCTATCTCGCGACCGACCGCATCTCGGGCGAGCCAGTCGCCCTCAAGATCCTCGACGGGCGCTCCGAGCTCCTCGAAGAGCGGTTCTTCAGCGAGGCGCGGGCGCTCGCATCGGTCTCGCATCCGACGGTCGTCCGCTACGTCGCGCAAGGCGCAGGCTCGGGCGCGCTCTGGCTCGCGATGGAGTGGCTCGAGGGCGAGGACCTCAGCGATCGCCTGGCGCGCGGTCGGCTCGACCTCGCGAGCGCGCTGACCGTCGGAATCCGAATGGCCGAAGGGATCGCCGCCGCACACGCCGCCGGTGTCATCCACCGAGACCTGAAGCCGTCGAATCTGTTCTTGGTCGGAGGTGATCCGCGCGCGCTGAAGGTGCTCGATTTCGGCGTCGCGCGCGTGCCTTCGCGCGGTCGTCCCATCACCAAGACCGGCCAGATGGTGGGGACGGTCGGCTACATGGCGCCCGAACAAATCAGCGGAGAGCGCGATCTCGACAAGCGCGCCGACATCTTCGCGCTCGGCTGCGTCCTGTTCGAATCGATCACCGGGCGCCCGGCGTTCGCGGGCGACACGATGATTGCGATCATCGCGAAGGTCTTGCGCGAAGAGCCACCGCGGCCGAGCGAGCTCGAGCCCCGTGTGCCCCCCGCGCTCGACGATCTCATCCTCTCGATGCTCGCGAAGCCTCGCGGAGTCCGTCCCGATTCGGCGGCCGACGTCGCCGCCAAGCTGCGGACGATCGCGGCCGGTGTCGCGGTCGCCGATCCCGATCTCGTGCCGCCGGCACGAACTTCGGTGACGGGGCGCGAGCAACGGCTCGTGAGCGTGATTCTCCTGGCTCCGCCCGCACCGACCGAGGCCACGAAGTCCGTCGTCGAGCGCGTCGGTGGCACCTTCGGCGTCGACTGCTCCGAGCTCGGCGAGGGGGCGTTCCTCCTCGTCGTTGCAGGCGCAGGGAGCGCCAAAGATCAAGCCGCGCGCGCAGCGAGCTGCGCACTGGCGCTTCGCACCGAGCTCTCCGACGTGAGCCTCGCAGTCGGAACCGGGCTCGCCCAGCCGACGCGAGGGCTCCCAGTGGGGCCGGCGATCGATCGTGCCGCCGACCTCATCGATGGTTGCCCTCGTGGCGCGATCGCGATCGACGACGTCACGGCCGCTCTGCTCGACGATCTATTCGAGGTCAGCACCGACCAGAATCGACATTATCTGGTGGGCAAGGCGAAGGTCGCGCGAAGCGTCCCTCCCGCGACGAGAGCGACGCCGTTCGTCGGTCGCGACAAGGAATTGGCGATCATCGATGCCGTTCTCGCCGAGTCGTTGAGTGAGCCCGTGGCTCGAGCCGTCGTGGTGACCGGCCAAGCAGGCTTGGGAAAGTCACGCCTGCGTCGCGAGCTCATGACCCGCGCTCTCGGTCGCGAGGGCGTTCGAATGGTCGTCGCCCGAGCCGACGTCGTGGGCTCGGGCTCGGCGCTCTCGCTCGCACGCCAGGTCGTCGAGCGACTCGCGCTCATCACCGAAGGCGAGCTCCGCGAGGTCAAAGCAGCGCGCCTCGATCGCTACGTCGACACCCGCTTCGCCGGCCACGACGCTTTCACGGCGCCCGAGCGCGTGCACCTACGTGAGTTCTTGGGAGAGCTGCTCTCCGTTCCGTCTCAGGCCTCACCGAGCGCCGAGCTCTCGGCGGCGCGGAACGAGCCACGGAGCCTAGCCGAGTGGCTCAGGCGAACCTTCGCAGACACGATCCGCCAAGAAGCGAGAATCGCCCCGCTCGTGATCGTTCTCGAAGATTTGCATTGGGGCGACGAGGCGAGCGTCGAGTTCGTCGCAGAGGCACTCCGTCGCGCGTCCGATCTCCCGCTGTTCGTTCTGGCGCTCGCACGCACCGAGGTTTGGGAGGTGTTGCCACGGCTGCGCGAAGCGTTCGAGCCCCACGAGGTCCGACTCGGTGGACTGACTCCCAAGGCAGCGCAGAAGCTCGCAGAGTCGGCGCTCGGCCCCACGGTGACCCCCGAGAAGATCGCTCGCATCGTCGCGCGCGCCGACGGAAATCCGTTCTTCCTGAAGGAGCTCGCGCGCAGCGCTGCCGAAGGCCGCACCGACACGTCTGAGACCGTCCTCGCCATCGTGCAATCACGCATTCAGAGGCTCGATCCCGAGGCGCGGCGTCTGCTTCGAGCGGCCAGCGTGTTCGGTCGCGTGTTCCGCCGACAAGGCGTCGCCTGTCTCCTCGGGATCGCCGGCGACGGTCCCGAGCTCGACGAGCTCCTCGGTTACCTCGATGGCCAACAGCTCGTCGAGCGCGCCACCGTGCAAGACCTGAGCACCGACGCGGCCTTCGCTTTTTGTCACGACCTGGTTCGCGACGCGGCGTACGCAACGCTCCCCGAGGTCGACCGAGCGCGGGCGCATCTCTTGGCCGCCGAATGGCTCGAGCGCTCGGGCGAAGAAGACGCAGCCCTCCTCGCCGACCACTACGAGCTCGCACACGAGCCCGGAAGAGCCATCGATTGGCTCGTTCGCGCCGCCGAGCAAGCGCAGAACGCCGCTTCCAACGAGCGCGTCATCGTGCTCGCCGAACGTGGCATCCAGGCGGGTGCCGAAGGTGAGCTGCGCGGCCGCCTGCGGGGAGCCGAAGCGCTCGCGTATGCGTGGCGTCACGATTGGAAAGCGGCCTTCACGACCTCGAACGAGGCGCTCGCCTGCTTGAAACGCGGCTCGACGCCGTGGTTTCGCGCCGCCGCCGTTCACTTCTTCGCCGCGGTCTCGACCGGCAACGAAGGTACCATCGGTGAGCTCACCGCTTCGGTCATCGCGCTCGCCAAAGATGCAGAGCCGACGGGTCCGTACGGCTTCGCGGCTTTCGCGTCGATCAACGTGCTGAGCCTCATCGGCGCGCGCGTCGCGGCCGAGACGCTGCTCGCCGAGCTCGACTCGCGCGGAGCGACCCCGTCGACCGATTTCGGGTTCGTCGCGTGGCGCGCGCTCGCTCGCGTTCATTGGTCGAACAGCGTCCGTGGAACGCCCGGCGTCGCGCTCCGCGAGCTCGAGATTGCCCGGCGGTTCGCTCCTGGGCTCGCCGACAGCGTGGTTCAAATCATCGCCGACTTCTATTCGGCGACAGCGATCTACGAATGCGGCGACATCATCGGTGGCGAGCAAGCGGCGCGCGCCCTCTTGGCATCGGAGAGCATCGACTCGGTGCCGTATCTTCGATCGTGGGGAACGCACATTCTCGGTCGTTCGCTCCTGTTCCAGGGCCGCCTCGCCGAGGCGCTGGAGCTCGCCGAATCGCTCATGAGGTCTGAAGACGCACTGCTCGTCCAACGAGGTCGAACCCTCGCGGCCCAGATTCATTTCACCGCCGGGCGCTTCGAGCAGGCAGGCGAGCTCGCGCGCGCCGTCGTGACGGGAATCTTCGCCCCTCAAGATCTCGCCGTAGCTCTCGCCGTCGAAGCACGTCTAGCGCTCCGGGCAGGTCGGGTCGACGTCGCAGCGTCGGTCATCGCTCGTGCAATCGACGTCACCGGAAGAATGGGTTGCTCGTCGACCGCGGGTTCGATGGTGCGTCTCGTTCAGGTGGAGACCGTCCTCGCCGGCAACGACCCCGATGCCCAGCAAGCTTGCCTCGGCTATGCCCAATCACGCATCGAATCAATCAGGAAATCGATTGGTGATCCAGAGCTGGCTGCGACGTGGATCGCTTTCCCCGACAACGTCCGCACGGTCACTCTCGCGCGAGAGCATTCCGCGCGGGCTTGACCGAAGCGGCTTCGTGGCCGACTCTACCCGCCGATTCCATCGTATCGTGGGGTCGTCTCTCCGGCATTTCTGCTCTTCAGGCAGATGGTCGGCGGGCGTCATTGGGTTCGAGGAAAGCGAGAAAAAGAATGTTCGAGTCGGCCGAGCTCGGTCACAAGCTGACGCGGGAGCAATACCACGAGGAGGAACCTGCCCTCCGCGAGAAGCTACTCGACGTTCAGAGCGAGCTTCTCCAAAAGGCAGCCTTCTCCGTCGTCATCGTGATTGCCGGAATGGACGGCGCCGGAAAAGGCGAGGTCACCAATCTTCTGTCCGAATGGTTCGACCCCCGTCACGTGACGACCCATTCACTGGGCTATCCCAACGCCGAGCAAGCGCAGCGGCCCGCACTCTACCGAGCTTGGCAGGCCCTCCCGACCAAAGGGAAAATCGGAGTGTTCGTCGGCAGCTGGTACACACGACCGCTCCACGACAAGACCTGCAAAGTCATGAAGAACACGGACTTCGACCAATCGCTGCGCGAGATTCGAAGCTTCGAGACTCTATTGGCCAACGAGAACGTCCTCGTCTTGAAATTCTGGCTCCATCTCTCGAAAAAGAAGCAGAAGAAGCGCTTCCTCGAGCTCGAGAGCAATCCGCGAACTGCCTGGCGCGTCAACAAGAGCGATTGGGAGAATTTCGAGATGTACGACCGCTTTCGGCGGGTCGCCGAGCGAGGGTTGCGTCTCACCAGCACCGCCGAAGCGCCATGGAACATCGTCGAAGCTGCCGACCGCGAATACCGCGCGCTCGCCATCGGGAGGATTCTCTACGAGTCGATTTCGAAGAAGCTCCTCGAGCCGCACAAAGCGCCTCTCACCAACTCGCCGCCCCGGCTTCAGCCGCTCGACCAGATTCGCGTCCTCGACCGACTCGACCTGACCAAAGCGGTCGAAAAACAGCCCTATGAGCAAGAGCTCGAAGAGCTTCAGGGTCAGCTCAACAAGCTATTCAGAGATCCTGCAGCTCAGAAGCGGAGTCTCGTGGCCGTCTTCGAAGGGCAAGATGCGGCCGGCAAAGGCGGCGCGATTCGTCGAATCTCGGGAGCCCTCGACGCTCGCCAATACCGGATCATCCCCATTGCAGCTCCCACCGAAGATGAGCGCTCGAGACCCTATCTCTGGCGATTCTGGCGTCACATGCCGGGCCACGGCCACGTGGCCATTTTCGACAGGTCTTGGTACGGACGCGTGCTCGTCGAGCGCGTCGAGGGCTTCTGCCCCGAAGAAGACTGGATGCGTGCCTACGGCGAAATCAACGATTTCGAGGAGCAATTGGCCGAAAACGGCGCCATCGTCGTCAAGTTCTGGCTACAGATCAGCGAAGAAGAACAGTTGAAGCGCTTTCAGGAGCGTCAGTCGACGACTTTCAAGCGCTATAAGATCGGCCCCGACGATTGGCGCAATCGCGAGAAGTGGGACCATTACCGCGACGCAGTGAACGAAATGGTCGAACGCACGAGCACCGAGTATGCCCCTTGGACGCTGGTCGAAGCGAACGACAAGAAGTATTCGAGGTTGAAGATTCTCAAGACGCTCTGCGAACGAATCCAGCGAGAGATTTAGCGAGCTCTTTCGCCGCCTTCGATCCGGCGCAGCTCTCGAGCGAGGTCGACGTCGGTACGTGTCGTCGTACGAGGCCAGGAGAAGCGCACTTCGCGCCTCTGGCGAAGCCGATGAGCGTGCGGCGGGTGGGCCTCGAGGGCGAGCCTCTTGAGGACTTGGCTCGTCGCGATGCGGCGCCAGAGCACGCGAAGGAGCACCAACGGCGGAGGGACTCCGAGGAGAGCAAAGAGCGCGAGCGAGAACAGCATCGAGCGTGTCTGATCGGCGAGCACGCGAATCGCGAGCGCCACGGAGGCCGGCCACGCGGCGCCGATCAGCCAGGTTCGGTCGGGCACCACGACCCTCACGAACCCGCTGAAAATCCGAGGCGCGATCGCGCTGGTTGTGGCGACGGCAAGCGAATCGTCGCGGCGATGACCTTCCACCGCCCACGAGCCTACACGCGCCGAGGCCGCTCTCTCAGGGTCACTCGGCGCCAGCGTTTGCAACCTGACGCACGCAGCACTAAGTGTCTGCTCGTGGCCCACCCGATCACGACTTACCGCATGGTGCTCGAAGGCATTCGCTTTCGGGCCAAGCACGGCGCGTCGCGCGCCGAGCGCGACCTTCCCCAGGACTTCGTCGTGACCCTCGAGGTCGAGCTCCCCGTGTCGGCGCTGCCGCGCACCGATTCGCTCGCGCGTGTCTTCGACTATGGCAAGCTCGCGAGCCTCATCGTCGAAGAAGGGACGCGCGCCTCGTACCGCCTGCTCGAGACGCTCGGTCAACGCCTCGTCGAGCGCGTGTTCGAAGACACGCCGGCCATTCTCGTCACGCTGCGCATCAAGAAATTCGGCCCCCCCACGCCCGTCTCGGTCGATGCGGCTTCGATCGAGCTCTCGAGTCGCCGCCAAGGGTGAATTCGTCGAGGCGACGGGCCACGCGCGTCTGCGTGGCTTGCGGCCGAGTGTTCCAAGCGTCACCCTCATCGCGTTCGCCGACCTTCGCCGGCGTTCGTTCGAGAAAACCATGAATGCCCTGCACGACGTCGCGCTTCCCTACGACATCCGAGAGTTCTTTCCGGCGGTGATCGAAATCCCGGCGGGCTCGAAGATGAAATACGAGATCGACAAGGTTTCCGGCCTGCTCATGCTCGATCGCGTCCTTTACTCGTCGGTCCACTATCCGCACAACTACGGCTTCATTCCTCGGACGCACGCAGACGACGGTGACGCACTCGACGTGCTCGTGCTCATGCAAGAGCCCGTTCACCCGCTCACCATCGTTCGTGCCCGCGCCATCGGCGGGTTCCACATGCGTGACGACAAAGGCGAAGACGACAAGATCGTCGCCGTCGCGATCGACGATCCCGCGGTCGCTCACTATCAAGAGGCCACCGAGCTCCCGCCCCACCTCGTCAAAGAGGTTCGGCGCTTCTTCGAGGAGTACAAGAGCCTCGAAGGCAAGCTCACCGAGGTCGACGAGCTCTACGGCGTCGAGCGCGCCCTCGAGGTGATCCGCGCGTCGATCGAGCTCTACACGAAGACGCAAGCCGACAAGCGCTGGCACTGACCCTCGACCGTGCGCAGCTCGTGACGCGTCACGCCCTACGTGCGTATTACTTTCTGAGCTTCGCCGCGTTCGGCGCCTACCTCCCGTTCTTTCCTCGTTGGCTCGAGGCCCGCGGCGTCCGCGGCCTCGCCATGGGGGCCATTCTCGCGCTGCTACCGATCATGAGCATCGTGTCGCCTCCCATCATCGGAGTGCTCGCCGATGCGCTGGGCGTCCGAGGCTCGCTTCTGCGCATCGCGAGTGCGATGGCTGCGCTCGGGTTCGCGCTCGTGGCGCTCTCGGCGACGGCCCAAGACGGATCGCCTCGAGCGCTCATCGTTCTCTTTTCGGCGTCAGCCCTCTTCGCGATCGCTCGCTCGCCCATCATGCTGGTCGCAGACGTTCTCGCGCTCGAGTCGCTCGGCGACGATCGTGCGCGCTATGGCGAGCTTCGACTCTGGGGCTCGCTCGGGTTTCTCGTGGCAGCGCTCGGCGTCGGATGGAGGATCGATCCGTCTTGGCCGCGCGCTCTGCCGGCGCTCATTTCGGTGCTCTTCGCGGCAAGCTTCGTCGTGTCGTTCGCGCTGCCGAAACGAGCCGCTGCGCTACCGAAGCTCGCGAAGATCGGATGGGGCGAGCTCCTTCGCGACTGGGGCTTTCTCTTGTGCGTTCTTCTTTCGCAGGCGAGCCACTCCGCTTACGACGTTTGCTATTCGCTTCACCTACGCGATCTCGGCGTCCCCACCTCACGCGTCGGAATCGCTTGGGCGGTGGGCGTCGCGGTCGAGGTCGCGCTCCTTTCAAAGAGCTCGGCTCTCTTGTCACGTGTGCCAGCCAAGACTCTCCTGCTCGTCGGCATCGGGGGCGCCGTCGTGCGTTGGGCGGGCATCGCGCTGGCCACCGGCTTCTGGACTGCGCTCGCATTGCAGCCGCTCCACGCGCTGTCGTTCGCCTGCGTGTGGGTCGCGAGCATCGACATCACGTCCCGCGATCCGCGCGTCGCGACGGCGCGGGGCATGGCGTCTGCTGCCATGGGAATCGGAGGGGCGATCGGGCTCGCGGCCTGGAGCGCCGTCTACGCGCGCTGGTCGGGAGCCTCGGTGTTCGCGATGGCGGCGATCGTCGCGGTGGTCGCGGCATTCGTCGGCGTGCTGTGGCAAAGAAGCGATCAGATGACCGATGGAGGCCTTGGCGAAACGTGATGGGCCGAGCCTCCCGCCCATGAAACTCGGCCGAAGAGCTCGGGTGCGACACGAGACCTCATTGCGGGAAGTCGTGCTTGCAGACGGAGCTGCATCCGTCGTGATTGATCTTGTTTCCGTCGTCGCATTCTTCTTGGGGTGATTGGACGATGCCGTCACCGCAGCGCGGACCGAGATGGCAGCCAGGGGCGCACATGCCATAGCCACCCGAGTTGGTGCCATCGTCACATTGCTCACCGAAGAGGCTGTCGACGACGCCGTCACCGCATGATGCGCCCAGCTTGCAACCCGGCGCGCAGCCGCCGTACGGGCTCAGATTCACGCCGTCGTCGCACTCTTCTTGAGGTGACTGGGCCACGTGATCGCCGCAGTGTGGCCCGAAGAGGCAATTCGCCGTGCAATGGCCATAGAGCCCGTCGTTGATGCCGTCGTCGCAGACCTCGTTGGGGGTCTTCACGCCGTCGCCGCATACGCTCACGCAGGTCGTCGCTCCGTTGACGAAGTTGCCGAGCGTGAGCTTGTAGTTCGATTGGGTGGTATGCCGTTCGGCCTGCCAGACGACCGCCTCGTAGATCGACCCGATGCTGAGCTGGAATGTGGCAGCGGCGGCTGCATTCAGCGTCACGCCGCCCGATTGCGCGCCGTGAACACCGCCGAGATCGACCGCGAGCTGCTTGTTCACGAACACCCAGACGTCGTCGTCGCCGGTGAAGTTGAGCTGCTCGGTCCCTTTGTATTCGAACCAGTAGCGGACCTCGCTCGTGAAGTGGAAGTTGTGATTGTTCCCTTCGTTTCCGAACCCTTGCCCGTCGATGGGAAAGAACGATGAATTCGAATACTGGAACTCACCGGTCGGGAGCTTTCCGAGCGTGATCGATTGGAGGAGCGTGATGTTCGTTCCCGTCACATCGTTGTACCACTGGTCGAAGCTCGCTTTGCCCGACGTGGTCGGCGTGGTTCCGAGGGTATTGAAGTAGACGGGCTTCTGGTCGACACCGAGAAGATTGGCAACGATCCCATGATCCGTGCCGAGAAATTTCTCGAAGTCGGCATGTGACTTCGAGAAATCACGAATCACGATCGGGAGAACCAGCTGGGTCGGAACGACCGTATTCGGCGTACACATGTATCCCGGCTCGATGGTGCACGTAGACGAGCATCCGTCGCCGTTCTGCGTATTGCCGTCTTCGCAAGCCTCGGTCCCATTGGGAAGGCGAATGCCGTCACCGCAGGTCGTCGTGCACGCGCCTTGTCCGGCGCAGGTCGGCTCTTTCAGACAGAAGGGCGTACAGCCGTCGCCCATGTCGTGGTCGCCGTCGTCGCATTGCTCCGTCCCCTCGGGAACGCCGTCACCGCAGACCGTCGGGCTGCAGGGCATGTTGGGTATCGGGCACTTGAACCCGGGCTCGAGCTGGCAAGTCGCGCTGCAGCCGTCGTTGGGCAATGCATTGCTGTCGTCGCAATGCTCCGCCCCGACCTGAATGCCGTCGCCGCACATCGCAGCCTGGCAGCTGGCGCCTTCGACCAAACAGACCCAACCTGGCTCGACGTGACAGGAGGCGTCGCAGCCGTCGAGGCTGGTCGCATTCTGATCGTCGCAGGTCTCGCCGCCGGTGATGTGACCGTCTCCGCAGACGACCGTGCTCACGCAAGGCTGACCGGGCGTCGGGCAAGCGAAGCCGTTTTCGACCGCGTCGCATGTCCCGGTGCAGCCATCGCCCGAGATCCCGTTGCCGTCGTCACAAGCCTCGCCCTGATCAATCTTTCCGTCGCCGCACGCAGGCGCAGCGCCGCCTTGACCGGTCTGGCCGCCCCCGCCTCCCTGACCGCCGCTCCCCGTTCCGAAGCCCGTGGGCTGACCGCTCGTCGACGAATCTCCCGCTCCACCAGCTCCGGTCGTAGAGGTGGTTCCGTGGGTGACGATCTCGAGTGATCCACACGCTACGACGAAGATCGAAAGAGCGAAAAGCGAAACGGTCGAGCGAGCTGTCATCCGAGATCCTCCTAGGCCAGGATCTCTCACGATAGCGGAGGGTTCGTCGTTCGCTCCTGTTCCTCGCTTCAAAGGCCTGAAATGAGTGCGCGAATGGAGGGAGAGCAGGATCGAGCGGGGATGGTGTCGCATCCGAGGACGATGGCGAGCTTCCCTGCCGAATCGCCCTACACTCCGTCGAAGGTGGTCGGGCACAGAATCATCTTCGTCGCTCGGGCTGCAGCCTCTCAGGCGTCGTCTTTGGCGCCGACCTTCGCCCAAGAATCGCGGAGCCCGACGGTTCGGTTGAACACGGGCTTGCCGGGCTTCGCGTCGGAGTCGACGGCGAAGTAGCCGGTTCGTTCGAACTGGAATCGACTCATCGGAGGCGCTTCGGCCAGCGCGGGCTCGACGAAGCAGTTTTCCAGAATCTCGAGCGACCGAGGATTGAGGTTCTGTTTGTAGTCTTCGTCCTCGGCGACGTTGCCCGGATCGGCGGTCGAGAAGAGCCGATCGTAGACCCGCACCTCGCAGGGGATCGCGTGCGCGGCCGACAACCAGTGAATGACGCCCTTCACTTTGCGCTGCTCGACGCTCGCATCGAGCGATGCAGGATCGTGGCTGCAGATGAGCTCGACCACCGCGCCGGTGAGTTCGTCGGTGATCACGCGCTCGCACTTGATGATCGCCCCGTAGCGGAGTCGCACCTCTCGCCCCGGTCCGAGCCTGAAGAATTTCTTCGGCGGGTCGAGCATGAAGTCGGTGTCTTCGATGTAGATCGTCCGACCGAGAGGCAGCTGACGCGAGCCCATCTCGGCGTTCTGCGGATGATGGGGAGCCGTGATCCAATCGACGCGATCTTCGGGCCACGTCTCGATGGTCACCTTGAGCGGCCGAGTGACGCACATGGCGCGGGGAGCCGTCTTGTCGAGCTCTTCGCGGATGCAATGATCGAGGAATCCGACCTCGACGACCCCTTCGTTCTTGGCGACTCCGAGGCGATCGCAGAAATCGCGAATCGTCGCAGCGGGCACGCCGCGTCGACGAAGACCAGCCAGCGTAGGCATGCGCGGATCGTCCCAGCCGCGGACGAAGTTACCGAGCACGAGCTCCTTGAGGCGCCGCTTGCTGGTGATCGTGTAGTCGATGTTGAGCTTCGCGAACTCGACCTGCTGCGGGTGACTCTCGAGCCCGAGCTCGTCGAGGAACCAGTCGTAGAGCGGCCGGTGATCTTCGAACTCGAGCGTGCAGATCGAGTGCGTGGTGCCTTCGACCGAGTCCGACACGCAGTGGGCATAGTCGTACATCGGGTAGATGACCCACTTGGTGCCGGTCTTCGGGTGCGGCTCGCGCTTGATTCGGTACATGACCGGATCGCGCATGTTGAAGTTCGGCGAAGCCATGTCGATCTTCGCTCGGAGCGTTCGCGAGCCATCGGGGAACTCGCCGGCGCGCATCTTTCTGAAGAGCTCGAGGTTCTCCTCGACGGAGCGATTCCGAAAAGGGCTCTCTTTGCCGGGGTGACCCGGGAGACCGCGGTCGGCACGCATCTGATCGCTCGTCTGGTCGCAAACGAAGGCGCGGCCTTTCTTGATGAGCGCTTCGGCGTGCTCGTAGATGACGTCGAAATATTCCGATGCGAATCGGAGCCGGTCGGCCCAATCGAAGCCGAGCCACTTCACGTCTTCCTGAATGGAGCGGATGTAGACGTCGTCTTCGGTGGCGGGGTTCGTGTCGTCGAAGCGGAGGAAGCACGTTCCACCGAAATCGCGCGCGAGCCCGAAATTCAGGCAGATCGCTTTGGCGTGACCGATGTGCAGAAAGCCGTTCGGCTCCGGTGGAAAGCGCGTCTGCACGCGTCCGCCGTGCTTTCCGACCTTCTGATCAGAAACCACGATCTGCCTGATGAAGTCGCTCTTCGCCGGCGCTTCGAGAGTCATGCGCGGACCGTAGGCGAAAGGCTGTCGCGCGGAAAGGGGACTGCCGCGCTCGTCGATGGAACTTCTCGGGATCTGTCGCGTCACACCACGCACCAGACGAACGAGCCTGTCTTCGCCTGATCTTCACCGGAGATTCCATGCAAACGCCGCGAACGTGCGCCACCCCGAGTTTCTCTCCCGCCGCCGAACGATCGAATTCATCCCGTCTGCGCAGAGGCTTCGCGGTCGCGTTCGGCGCATGGCTCGTCGCGTTTTCGCTGCCGAGCGAGGCGAAGGCCGATCTGATCGGGCCCGACGAGGAGGCTTGTCAGAACAAGAACGCAGGAGACGCCTGCGCTCTACCTTCGGGCGGCACCGGGAGCTGTCTCGCCCGCATCGACGGGCGCGGCCGACACCAGATGGCGTGCGGCGCGACGGTGC
>JAYUUB010000217.1:0-27936 GCA_043755175.1 Polyangiaceae bacterium
CCCGGCCCGCCCGGCGGTGCGTTCGATGGCGACGCCGCGTTCCGTCGGACGGGTGGAGCGAGCGGACGACCGAGCGACGCGCCTCCCCTCCAATCCCGAGTGACCGCGCTCAGTCTCGCCTCCGCTGATCTCCCTCCCCCACTCCCCGAGGAGCGCGTGAGGCAGCTTTTTTGGGTAGGGATCATCACTGCGGGAAGCGTCGCGCTGGTGGTCGGAGCGCTCCTCGTGATCGTTTCGAAGCGGCCCTGGAGCGCAGCCGCGACATCGCCTCGAGTCGTTCCGGCTTCGGGCGATCTGCTCGGACGCGCGACGGGCATTCATCGTCTTTCACCGCCGACGGCGACGACGAGCGATCGAGCGCCCAGCTCTCCGAGCCCGCCGACGTCGGCGACCCCTTCGCCTTCGGCGGGCGTCAGCGCTTCAGCGAGCCCGAGCCCGAAACCTGCTCCAACCCCGTCGACCTCCGAGACTTCGGCCAATGACAAGACGGGCTCCTCCAAAGGACCGAACCCGTCCAAGGCGGTGAGCTCTTCGACCCCGAAGCCGACTCCGCCGAGCAAGTCACCCGGCAAAGGTCGTTGAAGACGCCTCACGAAGCGAATGCCACTTTGTCACTGTCTTCAAAACCTCCTCCATCGCTGTCGCCAAGGTGTCGCGGCGAAGGATTTACGCACCCCCATCCCGCTGAATTCATCGCAAATTCACGGGGGTTTCACCGGGCACGATAGCTGCTTGAGGCAGCTCCGAGGAGTTGCCCCGTGAGAGACTGGATTGCTCGAGCTCGAACATGGAAGGACGCGAGCCTTCTGAGGCGCGTGGTGGTAACGGTCACGGCCTTCGTGATGCTGTGTTGCCTCTCCATCGGCACGATGAGCTTCGCCGCAGTGACTGCGACGCGCGCCGTGTTCAAACCTGCAGACGCCCCGTCGGCGAGCGCATCAGGCGCTCCACGTGCCGACGCGTCGGCTGACGGCGCCTCCAAGGGTGCCGCTTCCAAGCGAAGCGGGCTCCGAGCGCAACGAGGCGCGACACCGGGCGGCGACAGCGTAGACAAAGCCGGAGACATCGAGTGACGAACGACCGACGAAGAGTGCACGCAGGGCGATCGCTCGCCATCGCGTCGATGCTGGTGGCGTTGAGCGCGAGCTCGACGGCCTACGCGCAGCTGCGACCAGGCGGAAAGCCGGTGCTCCGCACTCCTCTCGGCAAGATGTTGCCTGCGCCGGCGGCCCCCGGTTCGCCGACGCCCCCGCCCGCAGCTCCGCCGGGATCGCCTTCGCCGACTCCTGCACCGGCCCCCGCACCGGCCGCTCCTGGTCCAGCACCAGCCCCCGGTTCACCCGCCAAGCCGGGACAACCCGTCAAAGATCCGAACGATCCGCTGAGCGCAGTCAATCAGGGCCAGAAGGAGATCGACTTCAAGCCGAAGGCCGGAAACTTCCTCGTCTCCTTCAACCTCGACGACGCCGACCTTCCCGAGCTGGTGAAGGCGATCAGCAACGTCACCGGAAAGCGCTTCATCTACGGCAGCAAGCTCAAGTCGAT
This sequence comes from Polyangiaceae bacterium, assembly GCA_043755175.1. GTDB lineage: Bacteria > Myxococcota_A > Polyangia > Polyangiales > Polyangiaceae > CAYYKK01. The sequence goes on from JAYUUB010000217.1 coordinate 1,546, forward strand.
GAAGGCCACCGTCTACTCGCCCGAGAAGGTGAGCGCGGCAGAGGCCTATGCAGCCTTCCTCTCGATCCTCGACGCAAACGGCTTGACGGTCATCCCGCAGGGCCAGTTCCTGAAGATCGTCGAATCCCAGGGCGTCGTCACGCAGACGACGCCTGTCTACGGCACGGCCACGCCCGTGCCCGCCGAGGATCGCTACGTCACGAGGCTCTATCGACTCTCGAACGTCGACGCGACCGAGGTCGGCAAAGCTCTCGAGAAGTTCAAATCGAAAGATGGAGACATCTCGATTTACGCTCCCGGAAACCTGCTCATCATCACCGAGACCGGCTCGAACATTCGCCGCATGCTCCGCATCGTCGAAGAGATCGACGTGGGCTCGGCAGGCGACCAGATTTGGGTTCAGCCCGTCGTCAACGGCTCGGCGAAAGATCTCGCGCAGAAGCTCAACGACATCCTCGGCCTGAAAAAAGGCGGAGCGGGGGGCGCAGGTGGAGCTGCGGGCGGCGCGGGTGCGGGCGGGGCGAACATCATCCCCGATGAGCGCACGAACTCGCTCGTCATCACCGCGACCAAGGGTGACTACGATCGAATCCTCGAGCTGTTCAAGCGCATCGACGTTCCGATGTCGGGCGAGGGTCAGCTGCACGTCGTCCCCCTCCAGCACGCGCAATGCAGCGAGCTTTCGGCGACGCTGAACGCGATCCTCGGAATCGGCTCGCGTGGCGGGGCGACGTCTCGTCCCGGCGGGACGACGACACCGACGACGCCCACCACACCGACGACTCCTGGCGCTCCGGGCACCGCGGGCGGGGGAACGGGCGCTGCCGACGACATCTTCGAGGGCAAGGTCAAGGTCACGTGCGACGAAGCGACCAACTCGCTCGTCACCACGTCCTCGCTCCGCGACTACGCGCAGCTCCGTGAGGTCGTCGACAAGCTCGACCAGCCCCGACGTCAGGTCTTCATCGAGGCCGTCATCATGGATCTCGACGTCGAGCACTCGACCGATCTCGGGCTCTCGTATCACGGCGGAGCCCCCTTCACGATCGACGGAAAGCAGTCGTTCCTCTACGGCGGCAACAACGTGAAGGAGTCGGTTCTCGGCGTTCCTTCGAGCATCGAAGCGCTCGCTCTCGGCGTCCGCGGGCCCGACATCCAAGGCTCGCAGAACCTCTTCGGTCCTGGCGTCTCGATTCCGGCGCTCGGCGTCGTCATGCATGCGCTCGGCAAAGACAGCGACTCGAACGTCCTCGCCACACCGCACGTGCTCGCGACCGACAACATCGAGGCGACGATCTCGATCGGCCAGACCATTCCGCTTCAGACCAACGTGGGTGCGCTCGGCTCGCTCGCGTCGGCCGCGGGAGGCGCTGGCGCCGCCGGCCTCGGTGCGCTCCTCGGCGGCGGCCTCGGCGGCCTCGGACAGAACAACTACAAAGACGTCGGCACCAAGATCGTCGTCAAGCCCCACGTCAACGACTCGGATCAGGTCCGTCTCGACATCGACGAAGAGATCAGCGACCTCGGCGCGCGCGACGGTGCTCTCGGCGCAGCCTCGATCAACAAGCGCACTGCGAAGACGACGCTCATCGTTCGCGACCAACAGACGGTCGTCATCGGCGGCCTCATGCGCGAGCAATACACGGTCGGCGAGACGAAGATCCCCATCCTCGGCGACATCCCGGTGCTCGGCTTCTTCTTCAGGCAGCAGCAGAAGCAGAAGCACAAGACGAACCTGCTCTTGATCCTCACGCCCTACGTCGTGCGCGACCAAGACGATCTGCGGGCCATCTTCGAGCGCAAGATGCAAGAGAGACAGGAGTTTCTCGATCGCTATTTCGTCTTCAACGAGAACGCCGAGTGGCAGCCGCCGCTCGACTACTCTCGCAAGAATGGGCTGCTCGAGGCCATTCGACAAGCGATGCTCGACGCCGACGAGCGCATGAAGCTCTCCGAAGACGCGAAGCGCAAGACGAAGAAGACGCACGACCCCGTCGAGCCCGTTCCGGTGCCTTCGATCTCCGGATCGAAATCGTCGGTGGGCTCGGGTGGGGGCGATTCGGCTGCGGGAGCGCCTGCCGTACCTGCTGCGACTCCGAAGGTTCAACCCGGCAAGCTCATCAAGCCGGGCGGCGGAATGTCTCCGCCGAGAGACCGGGTGGAGTAGCGCATGGGAGCGCACCTCGCGCAAAACGAGTATCTCGGCGAGATCCTCGTCCGCCGCGGCGTCGTCGCCGCCGAGCGGATGGCTCCTTTGTTCGACTCCGTTCGTGAGCGCGGACAGTCGATCACCGAGCTTCTCACGCAGAACAAGATCGTCGACGAGGCGGCCATCGCGCAGGCGCTCGCCGACGAAACCGGTCTCGCGCTCTGGCCGAAGATCGACATCGACGCGATTCCCGACGAGGTCGCTGCGCGCGTGCCAATCATGTACGCGAAGGCGCACCGCATCCTTCCGATCGCCGAAGACGAGAACGCCGTCTACTGCATCGTCGCCGACCCGTTCGACACGGTCGCCGTCGACGACGTGCGCACGATCTTCGGCAAGCCCGTCGACGTCCGCATCTCGACCAACGAGACCGTCCTCGATGCGATCAATCGAGTCTGGGAGCGTCAGGAGCAGGGCGGCAAGACCCTCGCTGGCGACCAGCGCCTCGAAGAAGACAACGTCGTCGACATCATCGACTCCGACGACGACGCCCCGATCATCGCCTGGGTCAACGGGCTCTTTTCACAGGCGGTTCGCGAGCGAGCGAGCGACATCCATATCGAGCCCGAAGAGCGCGACGTCGTCGTGCGCTACCGAATCGACGGTGAGCTCTACGTCGCGAGGCGCGCCTCGAAGCAGTTCATGTCGCCGATCATCGCGCGCGTGAAGATCATGGCGGCGCTCAACATTGCCGAGAAGCGCCTTCCGCAAGACGGACGCATCACCCTCAAGATCGCTGGCAAGAGCGTCGACATTCGCGTATCGACCGTGCCGACGAGCCGCGGCTTCGAGCGGATCGTCATGCGTATCCTCCACAAGACGAGCGTGCTCCTCGGCCTCGACGATCTCGGCTTCGCGCCGCGCGAGTACGGCCTGATGGACGAGCTCATCACGCGCCCCGACGGCATCATCCTCGTCACCGGCCCGACCGGTAGCGGCAAGACGACCACGCTCTATGCGTGCTTGAACCGGATCAATCATCCGAACGTGAACATTCTCACCGCCGAGGATCCGGTCGAATACGAAATCGGAGGGCTGCACCAGGTCCACGTCCAGCCGTCGATCGGGCTCACGTTCGCGAGCGCGCTGCGCGCATTTCTTCGCCAAGATCCCGACGTCATCATGGTCGGCGAAATTCGCGACAAAGAGACGGCTGACATCGCGATTCACGCGTCGTTGACGGGCCATCTCGTTCTCTCGACGATCCACACCAACGACGCTCCCGGCGCCGTCACGCGTCTGGTCGAGATGGAGATCGAGCCGTTCCTCGTGCGCTCGAGCGTCATCGGCGTTCTCGCGCAAAGGCTAGTGCGCATGCTGTGCGAGCAGTGCAAGGTTCCCTATGCACCGACGCCCTACGAGCTCTCTCAGCTCGGTCTCGACAAAGACCGAATGCGCTGGAAGTACAACCGGAAGCTCCTCGGCAAGTACGACGTGCACGGCATCACGTACGAGCCCGTCGGGGCGAACCTCGGTGACGCTCCCGTCTTCTACAAGCCGGGTGGCTGCGAGGCGTGCGCTCAGAAGGGCTTCATCGGGCGACGAGGCATCTATGAGCTCATGGCGGTCGACGACGTCGTCGGACCGCTCATCTTGAAGAACGCCGACGCGCAGACGATGAAGCGCGCTGCCGTCGTGGCCGGCATGGACACGCTTCGTGACGATGGCGCACGAAAGGTCATCAAGGGCCTGACGACGGTCGAAGAAATCCTCGCCGCGACGCAGGAAGTTTTGGTCGACCAAGACTGAGAAAGGAGGGTGTGCGTGGCTGTTTTCGAATATCGCGGCATCCTCATCGGAACGGGTAAGGCGACCAAGGGCGTCCGCGATGCGGAGAACGCCAAAGCGCTGCGTGGTCTTCTGCGGCGCGAGGGCATTCTTCTCACCAACGCCACCGAAGAGAAGAAGGCCAAGGAGCAGCAGAAGAAGAACCTCAAGATCTTCGCGTTCCTCGAGCGACCGTCTGCCGGTGACGTCGCGATCATGACGAGGCAGCTCGCGACGCTTCTGCGCGCAGGCATCCCGCTATTCGAATCGCTGAACGCGCTCATCGATCAGGTCGAGAACGACGCCCTTCGCCGCGCTCTCACGAACGTGCGCGAGCAGGTCCGTGAAGGCATCAGCTTCGCGAAGGCCCTCGAAGGTCACCCGACGATCTTCCAGCCGCTCTACATCAACATGGTGCGCGCGGGCGAAGCATCGGGAACGCTCGAGGCCGTCCTCGAGCGACTCACCAAGTTCATGGAGGGCCAGGCCAAGCTGATGGGCAAGGTCACGGCTGCGATGGCCTACCCGATCCTGATGCTCCTCATCGGGACGCTGCTCATCTCGGTCCTCATGATCGCGGTCGTTCCGAACCTCGTCACGACGTTCGCGCAGATGGATCAGGCGCTCCCCTGGTACACGCAGCTCCTCATCTTCGTGAGCGGCGCGCTCGGCAGCTACTGGTGGCTCATTCTCGCCACGCTCGTAATCGGAACCTACGTCTTCCAAAAGTGGCGCCGGACCCCTGCGGGTCGCTACTCGTTCGACGCCTTTCTCCTCAAGGTCCCGGTCTTCGGGACGCTCGTGCAGATGCTGTCGATCGCGCGCTTCTCGCGCACGCTCTCGACGCTGCTCGCATCGGGTGTCGCCATTCTCCAGGCGATGGACATCGTGCGCGCCGTGCTCGGTAACGCCGTCTTGGAGAAGGTCGTCGCCGAAGCGATCGAATCGATTCGCGAAGGTCAGAGCATCGCCGAGCCGCTGAAGCGCTCGAAGCGCTTTCCCCCCATCGTGACGCACATGATCGCCGTCGGCGAAAAGAGCGGTCAGCTCGAAGCGATGTTGGAGAACGTCGCCGAGGCGTACGACGCCGCGGTCGAGACCCGTGTCCAGGTGCTCACGAGCCTCCTCGAGCCGCTCATGATCGTGGTCATGGGTGGAGCCGTCGCGTTCATCGCATTCTCCATCCTCATGCCGCTCATCCAAATGTCGAGCTTCGCGGGGAACTGACCATGGCGAAGAGGCGCAAGGCCGAGCAGACGATCTTCTTTCCCTGGGAGCGCACCGTGCCGCTCCTTCGCGGGCTCGGGCTTAGTCGCGCGCGACCTTTCGTTTGGGCGGCCGGAATGGCGGCCCTCGTCCTCCTGTTGGGAATGCGGGAGAGGCGCGAAATCGGCATCCGCTCGACCCGAGCCACGATCGGCGTCGTCGCCCAAGCGGTCGATGCGTATCGCGCCGACCACGAGAAGATCTGCCCGGGCTCGCTCGGCGATCTCAAGGCGCAGGGCTACACGAAGGTGAATCCAGTGGATGCATGGGGGAGACCGCTGAGGCTCCTCTGCCCAGGCTTTTCCAATCGGGGAAGCTACGATTTGATGAGCGACGGCCCCGACGGGGTCTTTGGCGGTCTCGACCGCGTGGAGTGATCGATGACGATGAACAAAGCATGGGCAGCGGCTCTCTTTTCGACGAACGAGCTCCTAGCGAGGAAGAAAAAACGTATTCGGCGCGGCGTGACGCTCGTCGAAGTCTTGATCGTCGTCGCGATCATGGCCCTCATCGCGGGTGGTGCGGCGCTCCTCGTGTTCCCTTCGTTCGCGAAGGCGAAGGTCGAGACCGCGAAGCTCGGAGCCGACACGGTGAAGCAGGCGGCCGAGCTCTATCAGAACCTCGATTCGGCCGACGCGCTCTGCCCGACGGTGAAGAACCTCGTCGAATCGAAGAAGCTCGACGCGAACAAGACCGACGATCCGTGGGGCACGCCGTACCGCATCGAGTGCGAGACGAGCGGCAACGTGAGCCACGTCTACTCGAGCGGCAAAGACAAACAAGAAGGGACCGCCGACGACATTCGTGACGACTTCAAGCCTTCGGACATCAAGCGAGTCGCTGATCTGTGAACGGCCACGATGAGATGTGTCGCTCGACGAGGAGGCGCCGGAAGGTGCTCTCCCGCGGCGTCACGCTCATCGAGGTCCTCCTCACGGTTGCGATCATCACGCTGATTTCGGGCTTGGCGATCCTCGGCATCGGAGCCGCGAGCGGAGCTCGGTTGAAACGAGCCGCGACCGAGATGTCGGGAGCGATTCGCATCGCGTACGCGCAGTCGACCTCGCACTCGCGCGTCGTCCGTCTGGTGTTCGACTTCGCTACGAACCGGATGACGCTCGAAGAGACGACGCAACGCCACCTCTTGAAGAAGGGCCGCTCCGGCGGCGCCGAGCCCGTGACCGAGGCCGAGAAGCTCGCCGAGCAAGAAGCTGCGGGATTCGGCGAAGGTCCGAAGACGCCGAAGGCCTCTTTTCAACCCTCGAAGGCGTTTGGGTTTCCACAGGCGGGCAAAGACCTGCCAGCGGGCATCGGCATTTGGCAAATCGAGACCGGCCATCAAGACGCAGCCGTCGGAGAGGGCCGCGCGTACCTCTACTTCTTCCCAAACGGGCAGACCGAGAACGCGGCCATTCAGATCCGCATCTCGAACTCCGATCAGACACTCGACGCGAACTACATGACCATCACCGTCGCGCCGCTCACGGGCAAGACGAACATTTTGCGGGGCCGTATTCCGATGGCGATCCCGCGCGACGAGAACGAAGCGTCGGAGCGAGCGGACACGCTATGACGACCGCTACATTTCCGACGACCTTCTCGAAGAGCCTGCCCGAGAACTTCACGAAGAGTCCTACGACGGCTCGTGCCAAGCGCGCGCGGCGGATACGCCGCGAGATCGTACGGCTCGGCTTCACGCTGCTCGAAGTGATGGTCGCAGTGGCGATCCTCGGCCTCGGCTTGACCGCCATCTTCGCCGCGCAAGCAGGCGCGCTCGCGAGCGTGAGCAACGCCCGCAACCTCAGCCAAGCCACGGGTCTCGGTCGCTGCAAGATGAGCGAGATCGAGGCCGACATGCAGAAGAACGGCCTCGCGCAGAACGACATCGCCGAGGCCGGTCCGTGCTGCGACGGGCTCGACAACCCGCGCATGACTTGCTCGTGGCACGTCGACAGGCCCGTCTTTCCCGATGCGAAGTTCGGCGACCTGCAGCTCGACACGAAGCTCGATCTCGGAGGTGCCCCCGGGGGGACCGGAGCGGGTAGTCCCGGAGGGGGTGCGCTCGGCCTCATCGCACAAGGCGAGAAGGGCAAGATCGACATCCCGCAGGGCTCCAACGTGAACGACGTCGCCCAGAACCTAGCCAGCACGGCAGGCGGCATCACCGACGGCATCACGCAGCTCGTCATGAGCATCGTCTACCCCGATCTGAAGTCGGTGTTCGAAGCCGGAACACGCAAGGTGACGATCACCGTTCTCTGGTCCGAAGGAAGCCGACCGCGCACGTTCGAGATCACCCAATGGGTCACCAACGCGAAAGCCGCCGGCATCATCGGCGCCATCCCGAGCGCGGAAGCGCCCGATGATCCGAGCACCGGCACCGCCGGCAGCACCAAGACCGGCACCTCGAAAGATCCGAACGCCTTCGCGCCCCCCGCACCGAGGACGAAATGATATCGCCCCGGCTCTCACGTACGGCACGAAGACCGTCTCGACGCTTCGAGCGCGGCATCACGCTGCTCGAAGTCCTCGTCGCCATCGGCATTCTCTCGCTCGTGGCGACCTTGGTTTACGGCGCTTTCGACGGCATGGCCCGATCGCGCCAGGGGATCGAACGGGTCGCCGATCGATATCACCAAGGTCGGAGCGCCATTTCACGCATTTCTCGTGAAGTCCAAAGCGCTTTCTTGAGCCTTCACCAGCCGCTCGATCCGAACTTCCTCACGCGCAAGACGGCCTTCGTGGGCAGCCATCGGAGCCCGGCAGACAGGCTCGACTTCACGTCGTTCTCGCACCAGCAAATCGGCGCTGGAACGCACGAATCCGATCAGAACGAGCTCTCGTATTTCGGCTCGCAAGATCCACGTTCGAACGCGGTCGATCTGGTGAGGCGCGAGTCGAAGTACATCGACATCGATCCGCAGCATGGAGGCGTCGTCCAGGTTCTCTGCGAGAACATCAGGAGCTTCAACCTCGCGTACCTCGACAACGTGACGGGTGACTGGAAGACCGACTGGGATTCGACGCAGGTCGTCGAGTCGCTCCGTTTGCCGCAGCAGGTGCGGATCGAGCTGGTGCTGAACGGCCAGAACGGCGAGCCGATCACGTTCATGACCAAGGCGCCGATCATGATGCAAGCGCCGTTGAACTTCGGGTTGCCGCGATGAGCAACGTGGCGCTCAAAGTCTCCAGCCTGAAGAAGAAGCTCTTCGAGGCGCGCTTGCGCCGAATGCGTAAGCGTCGCGGCGTCGCGCTCATCTTGGTTCTCGGCGCTCTCGTCATACTCACCGTCTTCGTGACGCAGCTCCAAGAGCAGACGAGCGCCGCGCTGTCGGCGGCGCTCGCCGAGCGTGATTCCGTGAAGGCCGAGTACAACGCTCGCAGCGCGATCAATCTCTCGCGAATGCTCATCGCAACCGAGCCGGGGATTCGCCGAATGATAGCTCCGCTCTTCATGGCGACCGGCAAAGCGCCGCCACAGATTCCGGTCTGGGCGTTCAGTGATTTGATTCTCGGCCCGTTCAACGACGCCGAAGGAGCGCAGACATTCAACAAGTCGGCGGGAGTCGACTCGTCGACGGGCAAGAACCTCGGGCTCACAGGCGGTCACTACGAGCTCAAGATCATCGACGAAGACTCCAAGATCAACGCGAACGCGGTGGTGGCCGGTGACCCGTTCACGCGCTCACGCTTCGGCGCGCAGTTCCTCGGGCTCGTCTCCCCGCAGCAGTACAACTCGGTCTTCGAGAGACAAGACCAAGACGGTCAGTTCTCCGATCGCGCGACGGTGTGTGGAGCGATCGTCGACTACGTCGACCTCGACGAGACGTTCTACAACTGCGACCCCTTCGGCAACGCTCCGCCGAACGAGACGGGGGAAGACAACTACTACCAACAGATCGGCCTTCCCTACGTGCGCAAGAACGCGGCGCTCGACTCGTTCGACGAGCTGCACCTCGTTCGCGGCATGAGCGACGAGTTCTGGTCGACGTTCGTCGATCCGGAGCCCGAAGATCCGTCGAAGCGCATCATGACGGTCTGGGGTCAGGACAAGATCAACGTGAACTCGGCGAACGCTCAGACGCTTCTCGCGATCGTCTGCGCTGGCGCGCCCGAAGCGAAGCTCTGCACCGACCCGCTGCAGATGCAGAGCTTCATCATGGGCGTGACGCTCGCGAAGAGCTTCACGCAGGGCGCGCCACTGTTCAACTCGCCGAAGGCGTTCACGCAGGCGATGTCAGGCAAGGGGCTGCTCGGACCGATGCTCACCTCGCTCGGCGTCGAGCCGGTGACGTTCCGTTCGGCCAAAGACGTGCAGCGCGCCATCACGACCGAGAGCAAGGTCTTCAGCATCTATGCCGAAGGCGTCGTTCCTGGCTTCAATCGCGAGACGCGCGTCCGCATCCACGCAGTCGTCGACTTCCGAAATGCCGTCGAGCTCGGGAGCACGCAAACCGGTGCCGCCGGACAAACGGGAGCAGCGGGCGCTGCGCTCGGCGGTCTCAATCCGAGCAGCGTCGGCCCCAACGCGACCAATCAACCTTCACCCAGCAGCACGTCGGGCTCGACGCCCACCGAGGCCGACATCGCGGCCGCTCTCGCGAGTGACCCCGCCGGCACGATGGTCTACTACCGGATCGAGTAAGAGGAAGATTCGATGGCAAGGCTCTGTGGGATCGATGTCGGTGCGAAGATGGTGCGGGTCGCGCTCGTGCGTACGGCGTACCGCCGCGTCGCGATCGAAGCCCTGAACGAGGCTCCCATCGGCGAAGGCGGAGAGACAGCAGCCATCGCTGCGGCCATGGCTGGTTTGAGGCCCGACGGAATCGCCATCGCGCTGCCGGGAGACCGCTGTTTCTACCGACGTCTCGAGCTTCCTCCGACCGCCCAACGCGAGCTCGGAAGCGTGCTCGGCTTCGAGCTCGAGTCCACGGTTCCGTTCGAGATGGATGCCTGCGTCTTCGACCATCGAATCCTGAAGAAGGCGATCGGTGCGACGCAGATCACCGTCTTCGCGGCCCTCGCCAAGACCGAAGATGTCGCGAGCCGAATCGACGTCCTGAAGCGAGCCATCGGTCGCGAGCCCGACGTGGTCGGAACGGGAGCCGTTCCGCTGGCAAACCTCACGGCGATTCTCCCCGAGCTCGAGGGCCTCCCGGCGCCCAAGAAGGGTGGCCAGACGGTCGTCGACCCGACGCTGCCCGGTGCAGTGTCGCGCACGGCGCCCGTCGCGCTGCTCGATCTCGACGAAAGGCGAAGCGAGATCATTCTTCTGGTCGGTGGCGACCCCGTGTTCGCGCGGACGCTGTCGCGGGGGACCGAAGGCTTGCCCGAGTCGGCGAAGTTCTTGGCGCGTGAGCTCAACACCACCCTGGGTGCTTGGCGCGCTCAGGGCGGCGAAGCGGTGCACGCGCTCTACCTGGTCGGCATGGGAACCACCGTGCACGGTGCAGAAGAGTTTCTCACGGCGAGCCTCGGGATCCCCGTCAAGCGGCTGCCTCTTCCGCCGCTCGAAGGCGTGAGCGCCGCAGCCGTCGAGACACTCCCGCTCTACGCAAAGGCCATCTCGCTGGCGCTCTCGATCGAAGGCCGGGCCAAGAGCCTGAATCTGCGTCAAGGCTCGCTCGGCACGACGAGGAGCTACGCGTTTCTTCGCGAGAAGCTGCCGCTGTTGTCGGGGCTCGCAGCGGTCATCGCCGTGTCGTTCGGGTTCTCGGTGGTGGCCGAGCTGCGTGCCTTGTCTGCCGAACGCGAGAGCTTGAACACACAGCTGCTCGCCACGACCAAAGAAGTCTTCGGCGAAGAGACTGCCGACATCGGCCATGCGCGCGACCTTCTCGACAAGGGCCCAGGCGGCGGTGACGACGACCCGCTGCCCGCCGTCGACGGCTTCGACGTGATGGTCGAGTACTCGAAGGCCGTTCCCAAAGAGGTCGTGCACGATGTGATGGAGTTCGACCTGACGCGCGGCCACGTGACCATCTCGGCCACGATCCCGAAAGATGCCGACGCTGCGTCGACGACCGACAAGATCATCAACGCGCTGAAGACGAACCCGTGCTTTCGCGACGTCAAAGTGCAGAAGACGATTCAGTTCGGCCAAGACAAACAGAAGTACGTGCTCGAGCTCGACGTCCGGTGTGAAGAGAAGAAAGACCCCGCCGCCAAAGACAAGAAGAAGACGGGCGACACCAAGACCGATGCGAAAGACGACGGCAAGGAGGGCGGCAAGTGACACTCCAAGAGCGCCTCGCCAAGCTCGAGCCGCGTGAGCGCACGCTTCTCTTGGCCTTCGCCGGCATCATCGGTGCAGTCGTTTTCGTCGTGGTCCCGTTCTACATCCACAAGACGGTTCAGACGGCACGCGACGACAACCAGGAGATTCGCGACTTCATCCAGACGGTGAACGAGTCGCGTAAGAAGATCGACCAGCACAAGGCCAACCGCGACGCGATGCTGTTGCGCTACGCGAAGACGGTGCCCGCGAGCTTCATCGACGACGCCGCAAAGGCGAACGAGGTCGAGATCTCCGAGACCCAAAAGAAGCCTGACGTGCCTCACGGAAAAAAATTCGTGGAGCACATCGCGACGGTCAAGATTCACAAGACGGGGTTGGTCGGGCTCTCGAAGATGCTCGAGCGTCTCGAAGGCAGCGGAAACCCTGTTGCGGTGACACGACTCAACATCAAGCCGAGAGCGGGTGAGCCCGACGCCTTCGAGGTCGAGATCGGTGTCTCGAGCTTCGAGCGGAAGACCGACGCGAAGAGCGAGAAGTCCGCTGCGAAGCCCGATGGGTCGGCGGGCGCGAAGGAGGACGAAGAGCCATGAAAGAGCGCCTGGTCAAGATCGCGCGATGGGTTCTCTATCCGCTGTTCTACGTCTTCGCCCTACTCCTCTGCTTCTACCTGACGTTCCCTTGGGACAAGGTGAAAGACCGCGCGATCGCCGAGTTCGACAAGTCTCAGCAATCGAAGGGTGACCGCGCTTGGAAGCTCGAGATCGGAACCCTGTCGGGTTACTGGTTCTCGGGCGTCGAGATCACCGGGGCGAAGATCATCATCCCGCCTTCGGAAGACGACAAGGCGAAGAGCCCCTTCGCGGCAGGCCCGGGAGCCAGCCTGAAGCCAGCGGCGCTTGCCGCGGTCCGCGGCAGCGGTCCTTCTGACGGGGCGACCGACGACGGCAAACCGAAAGACAAGGAAGCGAAGGCTGGCGGTCCCCACGAGAGCGTGATGCTCGTCGAGAAGCTGCACGCGCGGGTCCGTCTTCTCCCGCTCCTGATCGGGCGGATCAGAATCGATTTTTCGGCGCAGGCCTTCGGTGGCGAAGTTCACGGAACGTTGCCTGTAGGCGGTGGAACCCTCGACGTGGAGCTGAATCACGTCGATTTGAGTCAGGTCACTCCGCTGCGCGATCTCGTCACTGTCCCCGTGAAAGGGATAGCGAGCGGCAAGCTCGAGGTGTCGAGTGAAGCCGGCGGCAAATGGAGCAAGGCGACCGGCTCGCTCGACTTGAGTGTGGCCGATGTCGCGATCGGCGACGGCAAAGCGAAGCTCGCTGGTATGGCCACGCTGCCGACGGCACAGCTCGGCAAGCTCGAGATCTCGGGCAAAGCAACCGACGGCGTTCTCAAATTCGAGAAGTTCGGGGCGACCGGAAAAGATCTCGATATCGTCGGCGATGGCTACCTTCGAATGAAAGAACCGTGGGACTCGTCGAGCCTCGATCTCATCATTCGCTTCGGTTTCGCAGACGCTTACCGCGCGAAAGACGACAAGACCAAAAGTCTCCTGGGCGATCCCGCCGACACGGTCTTCCCGGCGCTGATCGACCAGAACCCGAAGATGAAAGCGGCGAAACGCGAAGACGGTCTCTACGGATTCCGGGGTCGCGGCATGCTGAAGAACCTGAAATGGGAGCCCACCCAGGAAGACGCTCCGGCTTCTCCGCCAGGAGCCACGACGGCGGCAGCAAAAGACGCCGACGCCGCAGCGACGAAGAAGAAACCTGCGCTTCCATCGGCGAAGAAGAAGGGGATCAACGTCGAGCACGATCCCGCGAACTCGATTCCGCCGACGCGTGAACCGTCGCAGCCCGAAGTGAAAGGCCCGCCGCCGCCACAACCCGAAACCGGTGGCCTCCCGACCGAGACGGCGCCTGGACCGCCAGTCTTCAACCCAGCCAGTTTGCCCATGCAGTTGCTGCAGCCGACACCCGCGCAGCCAGAACCGCCCGCGCCCACGCCCGAGCCGGCCCCCGCGCCTCCGCCGGAGCAACCGGCACCCGCACCGCCGCAGTAGCTCTCGCCTCGATCGACCGGAGCGACCCAGAGCGACCCAGCCGAAAGGCCCGCTCGGAGATTCGGGCCCCCGTCCGTGACAGGTCCCGTGGGGCAGACTATTCTCGTGGAGCGTCTGCTTCCGGAGAGCGCTTCCGGAGAGCGCTTCCGGAGGGGCGCGGCGACGTAGAAGTCGTCTCCGAGCGGCGTTGCGTGAATTTGCACCATGAAAAAGAGCCTCGACGAAGAGCTGGCGAACGCGGTCAACGACACCGATGGGGTCGAGACCGAAGGCGTCTCGAAGGCACTCCCAGCAAGGGGCGACTCGACCAAAGCGGTGGGTACGGGAGTCAGCATCGGTTTATTGGCCGTGCTCCTGTGCATGGGCGGAGGCATCGTCGCTCTGGTCCTCGTCGGCTTCAAAGACGCCGCGGTGTACGCGATGCCCACGGATCAGCTGCTCGCTCGCGCGACCGAGCTCCAAGGTCGCAAAGTCCGCATCGACGGTGAGCTCGTTCCCGGCACGCTCCAGAAGCGAGACACGCCGTGCGAGTTCCGCTTCACGATGCAATCGAACAAGCAGAAGCTGAACGTCGTCTATCCGCAGTGCGTGATCCCCGACACGTTCCGTGATCGACCCGAGGGCGGCGTTCAAGTGACCGTCGAAGGCTCGCTCAACAAAGGTGGAGCCTTCGATGCATCGAGCGTGATGGCGAAGTGCTCTTCGAAGTACGATCCGAAGACCCACGAGATCATCCGGCCCGACGGGACCCGCGTGAAAGCTCCGCCCTCGGCGAACCTCGATTCCGAGCTGGTTCAGTGACGTGATCGCTGGCTCGCGCGTCGTGACCCGGTGCTCGCAGCTCTTCGAGCACGCCCGGCCCGCTCGTTCGCGCAGGTGAGCCTGCTCTCGCGAATGGTGCGCCGGCCGCACGTGGGCGTACTGGCGGTCTCGGTGGTGCTGACCGATGGTTGTGGACCCCCGGTGCCGGGCGCGGCCCCCCCGGGCCTTGCTAGCGCGGCGCCGAAAGAGGCGAGCGCGACCGCCACCCTTCCCACGCAGGTCCTGCCTGCGCTCGATCTCTCGCGAACCGAGCTCGGTCCGACGACGTCTACACCGCTCGAGATCGCCACGATTCTACCCGTCTGGGGTGACGACTCGGCGGTCTTCGTCTCGCAGTTCGCCGGCGATCATCGGACGTTCGTGCAGCGCGTCGACGGAGCACACGCGGCCGTCGATCCCGTCATTTCGTTGAGCGACGAATACGTGTTCGCCGCGTTCGCGCGAGAAGCCGATCTAGTCCTCGCGTCCACGCACGAGGGTGCGATTTGCGTCACGCGCTACCATGGCTCCGCGGTCCTTTCTCGCGGATGTGAGGCGAAGCAGGGCACCGTGCTCCTGCCCCTCGGCGAGGGCTTCGTTGTTCTTTCCGCGCGGCCTCCCGATCCCGATGCCAAATCGAAGCAGGAGAACGAGGCAAGACGCAAGAAGGGCGGCTTGGTGTCCGTGCGTGACAAGCCAGCTCCGAGCCCCGCCCAACGTGTCGCGGGACCGCGTGCGAAGCAGACGAAGAAGCACTCGAAGGCCAAGCCTGAGGCGAAGGTGGCGGCCGATCCGCGGAGGCTCTCGCTCGACCGTCAGCTCTTGACGAGTGATGGGTCGCTCGCCGGCGAAAACGAGCCAACCGGACTCGTGTTCACGGCGCCGATGGCGGGCATGGACCTCGTCTCGGGCACGTCGAACGGAGCACGCGTGCGCGCGCTTTATTACGAGTGGTCGGGCTCGGTGAAGAACGCGAAGACGGGTGTGCTCGGTCGAGCGCGGCTCGCGCTGGGCTCACTCGACGGTACGGGGACCTACGACGATGCTTCGCGGTCACAGCTCCCGGAGACCGATCTCATGTTCGGTTACCTCGCAGAGCACCAAGAGCCTCGACTGCTCACGACCCATCGAGGCGCCCTCTACCTCGGCGCCATGTCGCAACACGGCAAGTGCGAGGCGACCGTCGTCGCGCCCTTCTCGATGCCTCTCATTCCAGACGATGCGTTGTGTTCACTCGATCCCGGGGGGTACTTCGACGTGGCAGAAATCGTTCGCAATGCGCAGAAGGCAGGTACCCCCGTAGGGCGCGGTGGATTCCCAGCGCCCCCCGTCGCTGCCCTCGTCTTCAGCAAAGCGCGGCGCGCCTACGCCCAAGCAGACTTCGATTCGGCACGAACAGCCGCGTGGTCCGAGCGGGGGTACGCGATGAGCGGCGACGACGCGCTGACCTTCACGTCGATCGACGCGCCGACGGTTCTTCCGAGGCCGCTCGTGGCCCAGCGGTCACGGCTCTCTTGGGGCGCGTTCGCCGTAGATGGTACGGGGATCGTCGCGATGGAGCACGGCCTGGTCCGCGTCGACGAACACATTACACCCATCGTCGACCCGACATCGACAGGTTCTTCGTCGCTTCTTCTTCGTCACGACGTGGCCGAAGTCACCGGCCGTTCGGCGGCCAAGATCGGTGGCCAGTGGTGGCAGAGTCGTGGAGAGCTTCGCGCGCTCGACGAGGGCCCGCGGTCGCGGCCTCTCCAGGCACTTGCCCCCGACAGCGCCGTGCTCGTGGGTGGCCCGACCTCGGGTCTCTTGATCGAGACGTCGAGCGGCGCCTTACGGGTCTCGCGCTTCGACCCAGCCCCGAGGAGCATCACACCGCTCGGATCGATCAAGGCGCCGGTCAAAGTGGGGTTCGACGCCGTCGAGCGCCGCGCAGGCGGTGCCATCATCGCCGGCTTCAGCACTTCGTCCCCGTCGCGCGTCGTCGCTCTCGTCATCGATGCAACTGGCCGAATCGGGAGCGCGACCGACACGGGGCTCGTCGCCGACCCGTCGAAGCTCGCAGTCCACCTTTCGCCGCTTCCGGATGGAGGGGCGCTCCTCACGGATCGAGAGCGACGCGAGGTCGTGTGGCTCTCCGACGCCGGCCGCCCGCTGGGAAGAGCCGCCTGGGCGCCGGAGGAGAGTGACGCGCGGTGCATCGACGGCCGACCCGCGCGCATCCTCGTCCCGTCTCAGGACCCAGGAAAAATGGTGCGCATCGAGAGCTTCGCCAAGCCGGGGACCTGCATCACGAGCGACCTCGCGTGGGCAAGCGACGGATCGCTGCGCTGGTTCGGGAGCACGGCATCGGGTCCCCACACTCGAGCCGAGATCGGTCATGTCATGTCAGGCCGCAAACCGGCGGCACCGGCGAGCGACGACGCCGTCTTCGCGACGCTCGAGCCCCCCAGCACACCGGCCTGTCCGCCCGAGATGGTCAGCATCGGGGGCCGCTTCTGCGTCGACCGATTCGAAGACACGCTGGCCGACCGGCACACCGGCGAGCTCCTCTCGCCCGACGTCGCCTCGACTCCGAACCTCTTGTCGGTCGCGATGGGCGAATGGTCGACGCGCCGTGAACGCGTCGGGGACCTCTTCGCGCGCGCGCTCCCTCTTCCGTTCGTGAGCCCGGCGCAATGGGGTCGCAGCATCGACGTCGCCGCAGTGAGTCGGATGGGAATCAGGCCGAGTGGCTACGTGACCGGGCTCGTCGCGAAGAGCGCCTGCGAAGGCTCCGACAAGCGTCTTTGCACCCTCGACGAATGGAAGACCGCCTGTCGAGGTCAGAGCGACACGCTGTTCCCGTACGGGACCGACTACGAAGACGGCGTCTGCAACGTGAACCGCGAGGCGCATCCCGCCGCCCTACTCCACGGTCACTCGTCGCTGGGCCACCTCGATCCGAGGCTGAACCATGCGACCACGAATGGCTCTCCGCTCTTCCACGAGACAGCGGCGAGCCCGCGCTGCGTGAGCCGATGGGGCGACGACGGCGTCTTCGACATGGTCGGCAACGTCGACGAATGGGTCGACGAAGGGGCAGGCGCCTTCGCGGGAGGGTTCTATTCGCGAGGGTCGAGGTCGGGTTGCGCGGCCCTCGTCGACAACCACCCTGCGAGCTACCTCGACTATTCGACCGGCGTTCGATGCTGCAAAAACGCGTCACTCTGAGAGCCGCCGGAGGCCTCGGGCGATCGAACGTCTGATTTTCGTAAAAGCCTCTGGCGGTGCCGTGGGAAGGGACCTAACAGAGACACTGGCATGACCTCTTTTGATTCGACGAACGACGCCCTCGACTGGGAAAACCCGACCGAAGAGCATCGCATGCTCAGAGAGCTCGCTCGCGATTTCGCGAACGACGTGCTCGAGCCACAGGCCGATGCGCAGGACAAGAAGGGTCATCTCGACGTCTCGCTGATGCGAAAGATCGGCGAGCTGGGTCTCCACGGCGTCACGATCCCCACCGAGCACGGAGGCTCCGGAATGGACCCGCTCGCGGCGGTCATCGTGCACCACGAGCTATCGAAATCCGACCCCGGGTTCTGTCTCGCCTACCTCGCTCACGCGATGCTCTTCGTGAACAATTTTTTCTACGCGGCAAACGACGAGCAGCGAAAGAAGTACCTGCCGAAAGTGCTCAGCGGCGAATGGATCGGCGCCATGGGGATGACCGAGCCGAGCGCCGGCACCGACGTCCTCGGGATGCGCAGCGTCGCCGTCTCGAACGGCGATCACTACATCCTCAAAGGTCACAAGGCGCTCATCACCAACGCTCCCGAGGCAGACATCTTCATCGTCTATGCGAAGGTCGATTCGAAGATCACTTCGTTCATCGTCGAGCGAAGCTTCGACGGCGTCTCGACGCCCGACAAGACTCCGAAGATGGGAATGCGCGCGAGCTCGCTCGGCGAGATCGTCCTCGACGAGGTTCGGGTTCCGAAAGACAACGTCCTCGGCGCGGTCGGCGGCGGCGTCGTGAACATGATGCGAAACCTAGAAATCGAGCGATTGACCCTCGCCGCGATGAGCCTCGGGATCGCCGATCGCTGCCTCGACATCATGACGAAGTATGCCGCCGATCGAACGAGCTTCGGGAAATCGATCGCCGATCATGGCCAGATCCAGCGGTACATCGGCGACAGCTATGCGAAGACCGAAGCCGTCCGCGCACTGGTCTACTCGGTCGCTCGAAAGACGAGGCACGATCGACAAAATCGCTTGGGGACAGACGCTGCGAAGCTCTTCGCCGCCCCCGTCGGGAAAGAGGTCGCCGACAACGCGATGCAGGTGCTCGGCGGATGGGGCTATTGCGACGAGTACAAGGTCGAACGATTTTTGCGAGACGCGAAGCTGCTCGAGATTGGCGGCGGCACGCTCGAGTCGCACCAGAAGAACATCACCAAGGATCTGATGCGGGCCATCAGGAGCTGACGTTTTCGTGAGCCCCGAGTAGAGGGTGCAACACGATGTCGCCGACTCCCCTCGAGCCGCCTGACGACGCCCACGGCGACCCCGGCTCGACGTCTCCGTCCCAAGATGCTCCGCCTGAGACCGAGGGCATCATGGCAAAAAGCTCCGACTCGCCCGAGCCAGCGCGGCCTCGGGCCGAGCCGCGTCAGGCCGAGTCTCCGTGGCTCCGCGTGGCGCGTTGGTGCGCCACCCTTTTGGCGATCGCCGTCGTCGCGTACACGCTCCGAGATGCAGACCTTCGCACGACGCTGAAGCTCCTTCGGACGCTCGGGCTCGGCTTTCTCTGGGTGCTCATTCCTTACGCGGTGGGAACGTTCTTTCACGCCCTCGCGTGGCGCCGTCTCTTGCTCACTCTGGGTCGCCCAACGCCCACGCTCTCGCTGATGGGGATCCTGCTTGCGTCCGAAGCGGTGCGAATGACTTTTCCCGGTGGACCGGCGCTCGGTGAATCGATGAGCGTCGTTCTCCTGAAAGAGCGCTTCGGCATCGAGACGAGCCAAGGCGTCGCGTCGATCGCAGCGAAGAAAGCCCTGGTCACGTTCACCAACGGGGTGACCGTCCTTCTGGCGCTCGGGCTCGGATGGAGCTCGATTCGCGCCGCCTCCACGCGGCTTTTCGGCGGGCCCTGGCTCGTCGCGCTCTTCATCGGGAGCGCGGTGGCGCTGTTCGCCCTGGCTGGATCGATGGTCGTCGCGCTGGTCTCACAGCGAACCGTGAGGCGCATGGCAGCGGGTCTCGCCCGTCTCCCCATTCGGGCTCTTCGCCAATGGCTTTCGGATCGAGAGCATCACATTGCAGCCGCCGACAGCGCTCTGGCGGCCCCTTTCGCACGGGGTCGCTGGCTCACGCTCGTGCCGCCCGGAATCCTCGTGCTCATCCAATGGGGCGCCGAGACCGTCGAGACCGTGCTCGTCCTCCGCTTGTTGGGCGCCCCCCTCGGCCTCGTCTCAGGGTTTGCTTCGGAGGTCGCTGGGTCGCTCATTCGGTCGTTCGCGTTCGTGCTCCCCGCCGGACTCGGTGTCCAAGACGCCGGATACATCACGATGTTCGACGCCCTCAGCGGCACGCGACTTGCCACGATAGGAGCCGCATTCGTGCTCGTGAAGCGGGCGAAGGAGCTGTTCTGGATCTTGGTGGGCTACATCCTTCTTTTTCTTGGACGTCGTTCGCGAAGAGCCCCGTCGTGGGACGCAAGTGTGGGGACCGACAGCGCAAAGCACGCGGTCCCGAGCGACGAACTCGGCTGACCGATCGACGATTGCGGCGTTCTTCGCGAAGCTTGGGGGCTTCTACGAAAGCCAGTGTCAGCCCCGAGATTGATGCAATCTGTGTTCAAGAAGGGAAGCGACCCGTTCCGACCAGCGCTCCAATTTGACCCACCGAGTAGAAGTCGGCGGGTTGGCAACGACGACCCCTGGAAACCGACGAGAGCCTGCTGACCTGGATAGTTAGTTGCACTTCTTAACAATGTGCCGTCAAAGCGATGATTAAGACCACCATTGAGAGGTCACACCTCTGCAGCCATTGATGTAGAGCACCGAACCGGGCCCCCCGACGAATGTCGAAGGGGCGAAGACACGAGAGCCACAGGTCGAAGCTTGTCCTGTCAAAAAGCCCCACCGACGGTTTGCGAACCGTCGATGCACGGCTATTCGGATGCCCGTTTGGGGTCCGTCCACTCGGGCAACGACGCCCAGATGCTTCGGGAGTAGCCATGGCGGCCGCGCGCAAGAAGAAGATCCTGTTCATCTGTGGGTCGATCAATCAGACGACGCAGATGCATCAGATCGCGCGAGAGCTCGGCGATCACGAGTTGGTCTTCGCTCCATACTACGGTAACCGGGACTTCGATTTTTTGAAGCGCATCGGCGCGCTCGACGCCACGATCGGCGGTCGAATTCTCTCGAAGCGTTGCGAAGACTACCTCGAGAAGAACCATCTACCCATCGAGCACAAGGGTCATCGGCAAGACTTCGATCTCGCCTTCCAGTGCTCCGACTTGGTTCGTCCTTCGAACCTTTGGAGCAAGAAAGTCATTCTCGTCCAAGAGGGAATGACCGATCCGCCTAGCCTCCTCTACCCGCTCTACCAACGCTTGAAGATCGGTGGGTATCGACTCCTGCCCGGCTGGGTCGCCGGAACGAGCACGTTCGGTCTCTCGGGCCAGTACACGCTCATGTGCTGCGCGAGCGAGGGCTACAAAGACGAGTTCTCGCAGCGCGGCGCCGACTCGAAGAAGCTCGTAGTCACCGGTATCCCGAATTTCGACAACTGCGATCGCTACCGACAGAACAGCTTCCCGCATCGGGGATACGTCCTCTGTTGCACTTCGGATACACGTGAAGTTTTCTGGTGGGAAGATCGCAAGGGCTTCATCGAACGAGCGGTGAAGATCGCGAACGGCCGGCAGCTCATCTTCAAGCTTCACCCTAACGAGAAGGTCGCGCGCGCGACCCGCGAGATCCACGAGTGGGCCCCGGGCGCGCTCGTTTATCCGACTGGAAGCGCCGAGGAGATGGTCGCCAACTGCGACGTCCTCATTTGTACCTACTCGTCGGTCGCGCACGTCGGCATGGCGCTCGGAAAACAAGTCCACTCGTTCTATGCGAACGACGAGCTCCGCCGCCTGGTCCCGCTTCAGAACAAAAGCGCAGCCAAGAACATCGCCGACGTCGCCCGAGACCTCCTCGGCGAGCTCGCTCCGGGCGAAGTCGCGCGGCGCATGGCCGACCGAGCCGAAAAGCGAGCACTCGACAATCTCCGGGCGGAGAGCGTTCGCTCGGACACCCTCCTCCGCGCCGACAACTCTCGCTCCGACAACTCTCGCTCCGACAACTCCAGGCCCGACAACTCCAGGCCCGACAACTCGAGCCTGCGCCCCGACGCGGATCGCGACGAGGCGCCTCGAAGCGCCAAGAGCCCCGAGGCCCGCGCGTGAAAATCGCGGTCGTGGTCCAGGCGCGAATGGGCTCGTCGAGGCTTCCCGGCAAGGTCAACCTGCCGGTCGCTGGTGCACCTTTGCTCGTGCGCATGCTCGAGCGCGTCCTCGCAGCGAAGACTCCTTTCGAGGTCGTGCTGGCGACGACGACCGATTCGAGCGACGACGTCGTCGCCGAGCTCGGCGCGGCGGTCGGTGTCCGTGTCACGCGCGGCCATCCGACCGATCTCATCGTTCGACACTTGAAGGCCGCCCACGAAGCGGCGGCCGACGTGATCGTGAAGATCCCCTCCGATTGCCCACTCATCGACCCGGCCGTCATCGACCGCGTGCTCGCCTACTACGTCAATGAACGGACCTTCGACTTCGTGTCGAACCTCCACCCGGCGACTTACCCCGACGGAAACGACGTCGAAGTCTTCTCGACGGCGCACCTCGAGCTCGCCAACCGAGAAGCGACCAAGTCGCTCGAGCGTGAGCACACGACGCCCTTCTTCTGGGAACGGCCCGAGCGTTTCAGGCTCGGAAACGTGCTCTCGGAGAGCGGTCGCGATCTGTCGATGTCCCATCGCTTCACCATCGACTACCCCGAAGACTATGCGTTCGTTCGCGCCGTCTACGAGGCGCTGTGGACCCCGTCGCGACCCATTTTCTCGCTGGGCGACATCCTCGAGCTCTTGGGGCGTGAGCCCCGAATCCTCGAGCTCAACGCCCGCTACGCAGGCGTGAATTGGTACCGAAACCACCTCGGCGAGCTGAAGACCGTCTCGGCTGCGCAAACGCGGACGCCGGACTCGTAGACCGGCCACAGTGGGCTTCTCGAAAGAAGCCATCGCCGAATGGGTCACGATCCAGGTCGGCGCCGACTCGGGCAAAGCGCTCGGTCGCGAAACGACGATGCGTGCGCGACGGTGAGACGACGAAAAGGCGGCGGTCGGGAATGAACCGGCCCTCCGCGACCTTCCAAGCGGCCAGCGACGAAGCCACCCACGGAGCCTGCGATGAGCGAAACGAAATACCCGAACATCGAGAAGTCCAACGCACTCTGGAAGCGCTCGCAAGGCCTCATCCCCGCAGGCACCCAGACTCTCGCGAAGGGACCGGGTCAGTGGACCGACGGCGTTGCCCCGAAGTACCTCGTTCGCGGCCAAGGGAGCCACGTCTGGGACGTCGACGGAAACGAGTTCATCGATCTCACGATGGGCGTAGGGCCGCTTTCTCTCGGCTATTCGTATCCCGCGGTCGACGAAGCCATCAAGCGTCAGCTCGCCGATGGGATCACGTTCTCGATGATGCATCCGCTCGAAGTCGAGGTCGCCGAGCTCGTTCGCGACGTGGTGCCGCACACCGAGTCGGTCCGCTTCTCGAAGACCGGTTGCGACGTCACCACGGCCGCCGTGCGACTCGCCCGCGCCTTCACCAAGCGCGACAAAGTCCTCTGCTGCGGCTACCACGGGTGGCACGACTGGTACATCGGAGTCACCGACCGCAACGCCGGCATTCCGAAGGCGACGCAAGATCTCACGTACACGATTCGCTACAACGATCTCGCGTCCGTCGAAGACAGCATCGACGAAGACACGGCCTGCGTGATCTTGGAGCCGATGGTTTTCGAAGCGCCGAAGCCGGGCTTCCTCGAAGGCTTGCGAGAGCTCTGCGACAAGCGCGGCGTCCTTCTCATCTTCGACGAGATGTGGACTGGCTTCCGACTCGCTCTCGGTGGAGCCCAAGAGGCCTTCGGCGTACGCGCCGACCTCGCTTGCTTCTCGAAGGCGGTCGCGAACGGGATGCCGCTATCGATCCTCTCGGGTCGCGCCGACATCATGCAGCTCTGCGAAAAAGACGTGTTCTTCTTCACGACCTTCGGTGGCGAAGCGCTCTCGCTCGCTGCTGCGAAGGCCACCATCGAAGTCCTCCGTGACCAGAAGGTCCCCGGCGTGCTCGCGGAGCAGGGCAAAAAGCTACGCGAAGGTTACCTCGCTGCGGCAAAAGAGGCCGGGCTCACCACGACCACGTGCTTCGGCTACGACGCGCGAACCATCATGACTTTCAAAGACGAGCGCGCGCCCATCCTCGCTCAAAAGACCTTTCTCCAGCAGGAGATGATTGCAGAAGGCATTCTCTGGGGCGGGTTCCACAACGTCTCGTACAGCCACGGAGATGCCGAGGTCGGTGCGATCCTTTCGGCCTATCGGCGCGTGTTGCCGAAGCTCGCGAAGGCCCTCGCCGAAGGAACCGTGGAGTCGAGCCTCCGCGGCAAGCTCCTCGAGCCGGTCTTCCGTCGCACCGAGAACTTCAACATGAAGCCCAAGGCTCCCATCGCTCAGCCCAAGGTTCGGGAGGCCACCCGGTGAGTTTGCCCGACGGTCGAACCTCCGAAGATCGAGGCGGCACCCCCGAAGCTTTTTCGCTTCGGGGTCGGGTCGCGGTGGTGACGGGAGCGGCGGGTCTGCTCGGGCGCCATCACGTCCTGTCGCTACGCCGCGCGGGGGCGCACGTCGTATTGGCCGACCGTGACGAGGCGGCCGTTCACGGCATGGCCCAAGAGCTCTCGGTCGGCGACTCGAGATCGGAGACCGAGTTGGTCCCCTGCCCGGTCGACATCACGAGCCAAGCCTCGCTCCTCGAAGCACGCGATCGCGTCGTCGGTCGTTTCGGCCGCATCGACGTTCTCATCAACAACGCGGCAATCAACGACAAGTTCGAGAGCCCCGAGGCGGGCGCCGAGCTCTCCAAATTCGAAAACTATCCGCTCGAGCTGTGGCAGCGGTCGCTCGACGTGAACGTCACCGGCATGTTCCTCGCTTGCCAGATTCTGGGCACCGTGATGGCGCAAGCCAAGCGCGGGAGCATCGTCAATGTCGCGTCGACCTACGGAATGGTCGGTCCAGACCAATCGATCTACGTCCGCCCCGACGGGACACGCACGTTTTACAAGTCGCCGTCGTACCCCGCCACCAAGGGTGCGGTGCTCAACTTCACGCGCTTCTTGGCTGCGTATTGGGGCGAGGCCGGCGTTCGAGTGAACACGCTGAGCCCCGGCGGCGTCGAGAATGGTCAAGAGCCCTATTTCATCGAGAACTACTCGAACAAGACGCCGCTTCATCGAATGGCGAAACCGCATGAAATGGGCGGCGCCATCGTGTTTCTCGCGAGCGACGCGTCATCGTACATGACGGGTGCGAACCTCGTCGTCGACGGAGGGTGGACCGCGTGGTGAGCCCGAATGCCTCCAGCGCGAGTCCAATCGAAGGGGCTCCTTCGGCGCCTTCCGAATGGGCTACGCGAGCGGCGGCCGTCATGCTCGTGCTCAGCGACTGCGACGGCGTTCTCACAGACGGTGGCGTTTACTATTCGGACGGCGGAGAGGCGATGAAGCGCTTCTCGATACGCGACGGAATGGGCGTCGAGCGCCTGCGCAATGCGGGCATCGGTACGGCCATCGTCACGGGCGAACGTTCACCGAGCGTCCAGCATCGGGCCGACAAGCTCGGTATCCGAGCCCACTTGGGCGTGAAGGACAAGGCCGCCGAGCTCGACCGAATCCTCTCGGAGCACGGTTTCGACACGGGTCGCGTCGCCTATATCGGCGACGACGTGAACGATCTCTCTGCGATGGAACGGATTCGCGAATTCGGCCTGACAGGGGCCCCAGGCGATGCCGTCCCCGAGATTCGTAACCGAGCCCATTACGTCACTCGAGCCCTCGGTGGACACGGCGCATTTCGCGAATTCGCAGAGTGGATCCTCGCCTTGCGCGCAAGCAACACCTCGCCTACCGAGCGAGTCAGCGATGAAAGGATCGAATAGGTCGAGCAGGCCTCGACCCATGACCGTCCTGCTCCCAGATGTTCCGATGGCTTCCTGCTCGCCTCCGCGAAGGACGATGGGATCGCCAGATAGAGAGCCTCACGAGAGGCCCATCGTTTGCTCGTCGAATCAATTCTGTGAATAGGTGAGCGTCGGCTCCTGGCCACGCTCGGACACACATTGCGAGCCGTCTCAATCTTCGTCGACTAGAAGGACAAGCATCATTCGAACGTCGACATCTCGCATCCCAGTCCGCATTTTTCGGCCGACGTACTCGGCAGCGAGGAGCTCGGTGAGCTCCTGGAAAGGTCAGCGTTATGCGCCCCAATGGCAATTCGAGCCTCGGTTCGTCGAATCTCTCGACTGGTGCGACCGTTCGCATCGGTGACCGCCTCGTCGGCGATGGCCAGCCCGTTTACGTGATTGCCGAAATCGGCATCAATCACAACGGATCGGTCGAAGTCGCGAAAAAGATGATCGACGGAGCGGCCTCCGCCGGATGCGACGCCGTGAAGTTCCAGAAGCGCACGCCCGAGAAATGCGTCCCGCGCGATCAATGGGAAATCGAGCGCGACACTCCCTGGGGCCGAATGACGTACATCGCATACCGCCACAAGGTGGAGTTCGGTGTCGACGAATACAAAGACATCGCGGCTCACTGCAAAGAGCGCGGCATTCAATGGTTCGCCTCGTGTTGGGACGAAGACGCCGTCACCTTCATGGAGCAATTCGAGCCGCCTTGCTACAAGGTCGCGTCGGCTTCGGTGACCGACAAGACGCTGCTCGATGCG
>JAYUUB010000218.1:0-10098 GCA_043755175.1 Polyangiaceae bacterium
GACCCGCCGTCGCCCTTGTACTTGTACTGGGTGCCGGTGATCTGTTCTTGCGGCGCCTGCGACACGGCCGAGATGTGGAGGCCGGCTTGAATGCCAATCTCGACGACGATGCGGCCTTTGTGGTGACCCGAAGCTTTCGGTTCCTTGCTTCCACCAGAGCCGCTGCCGCCCGATGTCGCGCCCGTACCGCCCGAAGCTCCACCCGTGGTGGGACCGCTGGTGCCCGAATTGCCGCTCGGTGTGAGGTCGGGCGCCTTCTTGGGTGCGGGCCCCGAGCCGGCTTTGAGCGCCGGGATCGAGACAGCCTTCTTCACGCCCGCCTTCATCTCGACCGTGGTCTCCCAGGTCTCTTTTTCGGGAGCGCTCGCCGACACTTTGATGGTGCCGGCATCGACCGGATAGGCCTTGCCCCACTCCGACTGCGGAATGACCTGACCGCCGGCGCTGACCTCGAGACCTTTGACCTCGGACTCTTTCGGTACGGTGACCGTGAGGCGCGGGAGCTTCGCGAACAGCGAGTTCTTGTGGACCTTGGCGGTCGTGATGCGGTCGCTGCGCTTCTCGGCGACAGCCGCTTTCTCGGCTTGCTCGAAGAGGTTGTACGCCGTGCCGACGCGCCCTTGCTTCTCACGACAGAGCGCGAGATCGAGGATCGTTCCGCCGCGTGGATCGAGCGACTGGCTCTGCTCGAGCTTGTCGCAAGCCTCGCCGTACTTGCCCTCGGACTCGAGCTTCTCGGCTTCGCGAGAGAGCACCGCAGCCCTGGAGACAGCGTCGTCATCGGCTAATGCCACGCTCGATACCGAGAGCGAGAGGGCGACGAGCAAAGAAGACGCGAGGGTCGAGAGCTTTGCCGAGGGGGACGAGAGTGATCGAATGCGCATGTTCCTCACTGAGCAACGGCCCGAGGGGGAGCGATAAGGTCCGGGCACGAGCAACCTATCGGACAACCGAGAACGCGAGCAACCGCGGAGCACGTCGTCGCGAGCGTTTGTGGGTCGATGTGGTGTTAGGCTCTCCCACCGGCACGGCTCGAGGAGCGCTCTCCATGTCTGTCTCTCTTCGCTCGATAGCGGCTATTTTCTGCGTAATTTCGGCGGTCGGTTGCTCGGCTTCCGTTCCCGTTCCCGAGGCGCGCGTCGAGCCGACGGTACGGACGCAGCCACGTCCGGACGTGATTTCGAGTGATGCGCCGATCCTCGCCGAGAGCGCCAGCCCGATCACTTTTCCGCGGATGGCGAAGTACCCCGAGCCTGGCTGGCACGTGCCACGGCTCATTCGTTTTTCACCCGACGGAAAGCTCGTCACGTTCCTCGAAAGCGAGGCCGCGACCGACGAGATGGCGCTCTTCGCGCTCGATCTCTCGAGCGGAAAGGTCGCGCGCATGCTGCGCGCCTCCGACCTCGGCGCGGCGAGACAGCCGTCGCTCGCCGAAGAGCTCCGCAACGAGCGGCAGCGTAAGCGCATCACCGGGATCACAGAGTACGGCTGGGCGAAGAAGGCGAACGTCATGGTCGTCCCGGCCGAGGGTGACGTCTTCGTTCGAGGCGCGAACGGCTCGATCACGCGGCTCACCAACACCGAGGAGCCCGAGATCGATCCGCAGATCTGCGCCGACGGCTCGAAGGTCGCATACGTCCGCAAGAGCGAGATCGTGGCTTACGACCTCGCCACGCAGAGAGAGCTGGAGGTGACGCGTGGCGCGAAGCCCGGCGTCACCCGCGGCGTCTCCGACTTCAACGGACAAGAAGAGTTCGACGAGGCATCTGGATTTCTCTGGTCACCCGATTGCAAAAGAATCGCGTATTGGGAAGTCGACGAGCACGCCGTGAAAGAGGTGCCTGTGATGGGCTACCGCGCGACCGGCGCATCGCTCATGATGCAGCGCTATCCCCTCGCAGGCGAAACCAACCCGTCCGTGTCGCTCCACGTGGTCGACCTCGCGACCAAGAAGTCGAAGCGTGTCGAGCTTCCAGATGCTGGAGAGAAGTACTTCGGACGCCTGCGCTTCTCCGACGACGCAGCGGGGCTCTACCTCCAAACCATCGGGCGATCACAGAAAGAGCTCGACGTCGTGCGGGTCGACGTCAAGACCGGCAAGAGCCGCGTCATCTTCAACGAGCGTCCGCCGGGCTGGGCCGAGATGAGCGAGATGGCCTTCGCGCGCGACGGGAAAGAGCTCCTGCTCCTCGCCGAGAACGGCGGGCACACCCACCTCGCACGCCTCGAAGCGACCAGCGGCAAGCTTCTCGGTTGGGCGACCTCGGGCGATTGGGACGTGACCGACTTCGTGCTCTACGACCCGGCCTCCGATACGGCCTACGTCGTCGCCA
Organism: Polyangiaceae bacterium; assembly: GCA_043755175.1. Lineage (GTDB taxonomy): Bacteria > Myxococcota_A > Polyangia > Polyangiales > Polyangiaceae > CAYYKK01. The sequence goes on from JAYUUB010000218.1 coordinate 2,334, forward strand.
CGAAGGACGAGCCCATCGGGCGGCAGCTCTACGGAGTGTCGCTCGGCGGCGGCGATCCGAAGCGCATCACGAAGAGCCACGGGACGCACGAGGTCACGCTCTCGGAGAAGGCGAGCGCGTTCGCCGACATCGCTTCAGCCGTCGACGCACCGCCGGTCGCCGAGATACGTACCCTCGCAGGCGAGCTTCGCGCGACGATCCCGGTCACGCGCGACGCCGACCTCGACGCGCTCCGGATCCGGGCGCCCGAGCCGTTCATCGTCGACTTGCCGCACGGACCGAAGCTCTACGGCCACCTGTTGGCTCCACGCGATCTCGATCCGCAGAAGCATTACCCGCTCATCGTGATGGTCTATGGCGGCCCGGGCGTGCAGACCGTGCTCGACCGGTGGTCGCCGCGCCTCTTGTGGCAACACCTCGCCGATCGCGGCTTCTTCGTGATGCAGGTCGACAACCGCGGCAGCTCGGGTCGAGGTCCGGCGTTCGCAGCGCCCATCGCCAATCAGATGGGCAAGATCGAGCTCGCCGATCAGCTCGCCGGGCTCGATCAAATTCTGAAGAGCCACCCGATCGATCCGAAGCGCGTCGGCATCTACGGGCACAGCTATGGCGGCTTCATGGCGGCAGCGGCGATGCTCAAGGCGCCGGGTCGCTTCAAGGCAGCCGTTTCGGGATCACCGGTCACGAGTTTTCGGCTCTACGACACGGGGTACACCGAGCGCTTCATGGGTTCGCCCAAAGAGCAGGAGGCGGGCTACGACGGCACCGATCTCACCAAGCTCGCCGACAAGCTCGAGGGCGATCTCTTCATCATTCACGCGCTCATGGACGAGAACGTTCACTTCGAGAACACCGCGCGCCTCATCGATGCGCTCGTCGCCGCGCAAAAGCCCTTCGATTTGCTCGTGTTCCCGGGCGAGCGCCACGGCTACCGGAGCCCGGTCGCCAAGGAATACGCGCAGCGTCGCGTCGTCGCCTACCTCACCCAGAAGCTCGCTCCCTAGCAGCCAGCGCCCGAGCCCGACCGAAGTCTCGTCGACCGCCCGCGTAGCGAGCACGCGCGAAGTCGGGGCCCCTTTTCCGGCGACCTGGCTCGGGCCCGAAGAGGTACGCGAAGGGAAAAGGCTCGACGATGGACGGTGGGTCGAATAAGCCGAGGGCCAAGAACGCCAATGGATCTGCACTCGATTTTCTACGCCTTCAAACACCTCGACGAGACGATCGATCACCTCACGCAGGCGTACGGATCGACGTCGTATGCGATCTTGGCGTTGGTCGTGTTTTGCGAGACCGGGCTCGTGGTGACGCCGTTCTTGCCAGGCGATTCGCTTTTGTTCGCCATCGGCGCGCTCTCGATGCGCGAGGGCTCGGGGCTCAACCCGGTGGTCGCGGGCGGCGTGTTGATTTGCGCGGCGCTGCTCGGCGACAACGTGAACTACCAGATCGGCAAGGCCATCGGTCATCGCGTGATGAAGAGCGAGACCAGCCGCATCTTCAACAAGAAGCACCTCGACAAGACGCACGCGTTCTTCGACAAATACGGCGCCAAGACGGTGATCCTCGCGCGCTTCGTCCCCTTCGTGCGGACGTTCGCGCCCTTCGTCGCGGGCGCAGGCGCGATGCCCTACCGGCGCTTTCTCGGCTTCAGCGCTGCGGGCGCCGTGCTCTGGGTGTCGACGATGATCGGCGCCGGGACGGTGTTCGGGCAGTTCAAGTTCGTGAAGGAGCACTTCGACTTGGTCGTCGTGGCCATCGTCGCGATAAGCCTTCTTCCGATGGTGATCGAGTACGTGAAGGTCCGACGACAAATGAGCGCGACCCGCGCAGCCGCGAGCGCCAAGACTGCCGAGTAGGCCCGGGCCCTCCTTCACTCGGCGCCAAAAACGACCCGCTTCCGAGAGCTCGACACGGCCTGAAAGAATCGAAAACCACAGCGTCCAGAGTGATCGCGCCAGAACGAGGCGCGGGCAACGCGGGCTTGCTACGCTAAGGGTTGGTCCACTTCCGAAAGGCTCCGAGCCCTCCGCATGAACATCACGATCGCGCTCGCCATACTTCCCGCGCTGCTGCTGCTTTGGCTCTTCAAGAAGTGGGACGAGAAACGCCCGGAGCCGCCGGGGGCCATTCGGAACGTCGTGCTGCTCGGCATGGCTTCTTGCATTCCCGCCGCGATCATCGAGAACATTCTGATGGCGGTGATGGGCAAAGACCTAGTCAACGCGCAAGGAGGAATGGTCAACGGGCTCGTCGTGGCGGCGACCACCGAGGAGTCGATGAAGCTCCTCGTCGTGATGCTCTTCGTCTGGAAGAAGCCCCACTTCAACGAGGTGATGGACGGCATTCTCTACGTGGCAGCAGCGAGCCTCGGCTTTGCGCTGCTCGAGAACATCCTCTACTCAGCGGGCAACATCTTCACGGGTCTGCTCCGCGCGTTCACCGCCGTGCCGCTCCACGCGGTGGGTTCGGGGATCATGGGCTACTTCGTCGGTCGCGCGAAGATGGGCAAGGGCGGCACGTTCCCGATGATCTTGATCGGGCTCGGCTGCGCCATCGTGATTCACGGTGTCTACGACTGGTCGATCTTCAGCGGGGGCTTTTACGGATTCGCCGAGCCGAACCAGCTCATCGCGCTCGGTGAGGCGCTCGGGATCGTGATCGTGTGCGGCATCATTCTGCGCGTGCTCGTCAAGCAAGCGCTCAAGATGGACGATGAGCTCCTCGGGGCGCACTCCCGACCGCTCATTCCGAACATGGGCCAGGTCGGCTTCGCCCCCGCGTACGCGTACGCCCAGGGTGGGTTCGCGCCGCAGGGCTACGGTGGCCAGCCGGGTTACGGCGCTCAGCCTGGATTCGCACCTCCGAGCTATGGCCAACTGGGCTATGGCGGTCAGCCCGCTTACGGCGGTCAGCAACCGGGCTATGGCCAACAGCCTCAGCAGCCCGCCGGTGCGGGGCCGCAGGGCTATGGGCAGCAGCCGGGCTATGGTCAGAATCCGAATCCGCAGCCTCGAGCACCGCAGGGCTATGGCCAACAGCCGCAGCAGGCGGGCTATGGGCAACAGCCGCAGCCACCGGGCCATGGGCAACAGCCGCAGCCACCGGGCTATGGGCAACAGCCGCAGCAGCCTTGGGGCGCTCAGCCCGGAGTGAACGGCGTACCCGATCCCAACGCGAACGGTCGCGGTGGCTGGGGAAACAACGGCTGAACCCTGCCGAGGCGACGCCCGAGCTCGGCATCTGTTGCCTCCACGCCCGCGCGTGGCTCAGCGGACGAGCATACGATCTAGATTGGCCTTCACCGTCGGCCACTCCGCCGCGATGATGCTGAAATAGACGGTGTCACGAACGCGCCCCGAATAGAGGAGCATGTGGCTTCGAAGGGTTCCTTCGCGAACGCCACCGATGCGGGCGATGGCGCGCTGGGACCGCTCATTCAAGCTGTCGGTCTTCAGCTGCACACGGATTGCACCGAGCGTGTCGAAGGCGTGGCCGAGGAGCAGGAGCTTCGCTTCGGTGTTGATCGGGGTTCGCTGAGCCGACGGCGTGATCCACGTGAAGCCGATCTCGAGGCTGCGGTTCACGCGCTGGATGTCGAGGTACCGAGTCGAGCCGACGACTTGGCCCGTCTTTTCGTCGACGGTCGCGAACGGCAGCTGATCGCCCGCGTCGCGCGAACGCAGGGCGCTCTCGATGAAGGCCTCGGCATCGGCGATCGACGCGATCATCGGCAGGGTCATGTGTGTCCAGATCTCGGGATGACGACCCGCTTCGAGGATCCCTGGGGCATGGGCGAGCTCGAGCGGCTCGAGACGAACGTGGCGGCCCTGAAGAACGGTGGGGATCGAGGAGAAGGTCGCGCTCGTCATCGTCCTCCGTCTTTGCTCCGAGCTGGGCGGGGGGCAAGCGCGAGAGTGGCGGCGAGCCCACGGAGGGTTGTGGCCAGCGCGACGGTCAATCTGCTAATCGAAGCCGAGACGAAGTAGCTCGAAGATAGCGTGTCACGGGCGCGCCGGCCGACGACGCTTGGCGAGCTCGTCGCCGCCGAGACCGGGGGATCTTGGTCGGATCGGCGTCGAGAGCCGCGATGGCTTGCTCGACTTTGCTGGTGATGAGCTTGTCGAGATCGTGCGTGCGAAAGATCCTCGCTCTCTCTATGCCCGTTCGCCGACGATCAAGACGTTGGAGAAGGGCGTCTTTCCCCACGCGGGAGAGACGCGTGCGATGAGGCCTTCGTCTTCCAAAATGGAGGCAATTTCCCGCGCCGGACGTAACTTCACGCGCTCGCCTCGGTTGAAGCGGAGCGCCGTGAAGACCTTTTCTTCGAGGAGGGTCGCGAAGCTGCGGAGGCCTCGCTCGGTGTCGGCTTCGCGGACGACGATGCGTCCACCGCGGCGGACGGCGCGCGACGCACGGCGGAGGATCGCGTCTTGCTCTTCGATCGTGAAGTAGTGGATGAGATCGATGACGAGGACGGTGTCGGCCTCGGGGATCTCGGCTTCGCGTGCGTCGGCTTGCTCGAGATCGACCGACAGTGGCGCACCGCCCTCGGTCCGTGCGGCGGCAGCGCGGCCGTCGTGGATCTTCTTTTCGTCCCAATCGAAGCCGTAAGCACTCGTCGCGCGGCCGAGCTCGGTGAGGAGGATCGGGAGCTGTCCTCGACCGGTACCGACGTCGACGACCGAACCGAGCGCGCCATCGGTCTCGCCGGCGATGTCGGCGATGAGCCGCGCGATGGGATCCATCACGAGCTTGATGCGAACGTAGTGGAATTGCGTCTTCTCGGCGGCGGTCGATCCCAGCGCGGATGCATAGCGCGCCGCGACACGCTCGGCCGCCGCGATCCATTCCGGAGCGTGATCCGGAAGACGATACGGCGCGCGCTTCTTTCCGAGTCCGAACAGCTTTCGTTTCGTGGTGATCCCGATGAAGGTGACGAGACCGAGCACGACGCCGAGACCGAGGCCGACAAGCGGCGATCCGACGAGCAGATACTTCGGGAATGCCGAGAGGGCGGCCCAGAGATCGAGCTTCGATTCGATGTGCACCCAGTGATGCTCGAACAGCCACGCCCCGAGCTGCACCTCAGCGGTGAAGAGGAACGGCGCGAAGAACGGGTTCGAGACGTTCGCGGCGACGTAACAGAGCGCGCCGTCGAGCCTGAAGCGCAGACATAGAATGAGGACGATGGGTAAATGCAACCCGAAGATCGGGAGCGAGCCGATGAAGAGCCCGAGCGCCACCGAGGCGGCCAGCCGCTCGGGCGACAGGTCACCACCGCGTACATCGCTCCACACTCGCTTGAGCTCTTCGCGCCAGAAGCTCCATTTCGGCTTCTTCGCGGGGCTCTCGTTGCGTTCTTCGCTGCTCTCCAAGGCGGGCCGACTCCTCTGCGCGGCGCGGAGAGCCGACCCTACTCCAAAGCTTTCGTTCCGGGCAGCCGTGTCGCACGTTGCCGCATACAGACCGCAAAGTGAGGCAAGTTGGACGCAGATCGGTTCCGCGATTTCGAATTGCTCTGATAGTCTCCGAGCGGAGCAACGGGCTCGTGCGTTGCAAGAAGCGGCGAGGAGCCGCTCGAAGCGGAGAGACCACCCATGCGGACGGCACCATCGTCTCGTGACCAGAGTCAACTCGAAGGGCGGAGCGCGCTGAGAGTGGGGTTTGTCGTGGCCACGCTCGCGATCGGTGCACTGGCCAGCGGTTGCGGCGCCGATCGCGATCTCAGGGGCAGCATGCGCGCCTACGAGACCGGAAACTTTCGACGCGCGGAGGAGCGCTGCGAGAACATCGACGAAGCCGAGCTGCAGGGCAAAGTGCAGGTTCGGTTTCTGGTGTACTGCGGTCTCGCTTACTACAAGGTCGGTCGACAAGACGCCGCGCGTGAGTTTCTCGTCAACGGGCGGAAGCTTTACACGAACGGTGATCCGTCTTGGCTGAAGCCGCTCATCGTCGACGAGATGAACAAGGCGATCTTGAACCTGAGCGCGGCGCCGGTCGGGCCAGCCTCCTACTCGTCGGCACCCGTCGGCCGCGTAGCCGACGGCAAATCAGCCGGCGACAGCGACTACGAATAGGCCTCGCTCGCGGGCAGTGGCTAGCTCACGGGGGTCCGAAGCAGCTCGCTCGCGGGCAGTGCGAAGAACGCGTCGGCGGTTCCGGAAAGAACACGCGCGAGCGTTTCATCCGACAAGCCGAGCTTCGTCAAGCGGTGAATCTCGCGGTCCCACGCGTACGGCAGGTTCGGAAAATCGGTCCCGTACATGATGCGCTCGGGCCTCGCGAACAGAAGGCGCGTCGGCGCGACGAGCGGGAAGTAGTCGGCGAGGAGCATCGTGGTGTCGAGCCAGAGATTGTCGTGGCGCTCGAGGAGTCGCTCGTACGCGCCGAACTCGTCGGCACCGAGGTGGGGCACCGACAAGCGAAGGCGCGGGTGATCGACCAGGACGCGCTCGATGCGTTCGGCCGAGCAAATCTCGGCGACGTCACGTGGGTAGCGAGGGCTCGCCGGTTGACGACCCGCGTGCATCACGATCGGCAGATCGCGGGCGATGCACGCTTCGAAGATCTCGACGAGCTCCGGTGAATCGGGGGCGAAGGCCTGCACATGGCAATGAAGCTTCACGCCACGGAGGCCCGCATCGAACGCCTCTTCGAGGATGCCTCGCGCATCAGGCTCGCCCGGTAGCACGGTGGCGAGACCGGTCACACGCGACTCGTTTTTGGCGACCTGGGCCATGAACGCGTTGAGGGCGCGCGCCATCCCGGGTTTGTGGGAGTAGGCGAGCCCGACGATGCGCGCGACTCCGCGCGAGAGAAGGAACTCGACGATCGCCGGTGTCTTCAACTGATAGCGAACGGGCCAGCCGTAGGCCTCGAACCAGCGCCAGATGGCCTCGAACACGCGATCGGGAAAGAGGTGCACGTGCGCATCGACGACGCGCGGGAGTGACGTCGGAAGCCGCTCACCTTCTTCATCGTCGAGCGCCGGCATCGGCACCTGCGTCTCCGAGAGCCACGCGTCGCCGAGGAGCGAGAGCACACAAGGACACGGACCGAGCTCCTCGTCGGTCGCGATGTGTGGCTCGGAATGAGGTTGTGAATGCATGAGGATTCGCCGAGAAGCCGAAAGTGGCACGAGGGGCACGGGAGCTCCACGTCAAAAGGACGCGCGGGTGGTGTGGCCGGCGGCAACCAACGGGAGAATGAACCTGGTCGCCGACGAAGCGAGAGCCCCCTGCGCCGCGAATGTGCTATGATTGCGCAAGCCGTCGGGCAGACATGCTCGCCGACGACCGGGGAGTCGCACAGTCCGGTAGTGCACGAGCTTTGGGTGCTCGTTGTCGGGGGTTCAAATCCCTCCTCCCCGACCCATCTGTCAAAATCGACGGGAAACACGGCACGAACGCGAAGAGTCTGGCCCCGTTGCCCACCAGTTGCCCAGGTCGGGGGCGGTGGAGCATCGGCTCTCAGCCGAGCTTCTCGATGGCCGCCTCAAGGTCACCCGTCGTCGCACGCGGGTGCATGGGGTCGTATGCGACTTCGACGACGAGCTCGAGCTCGCGCGAGTCTTACCGTTGGGCGGGTGATTCGAACCGACCAGCCGGACGGAAGCTTTCTCGAAGGTCGATCGGACCGCGTGGCTCGAACGAGCGTTCGACGCCAATGACACGGTCACCGGGTCCGCTTGGAGAACGGCGCGACTCCCTGCCGCCATTCCGACCCCGAGCGCAGCTGAGCAACGGGCGCTCACGGTCACCACGCCCCA
>JAYUUB010000219.1:0-27835 GCA_043755175.1 Polyangiaceae bacterium
ACCTATCAGGACGTGCTCGCGCAGCCGTACGACGCCATCGAAGCCTGGAGAAAGCTCCTCGCTGTCGACCCGCGCGACTTCGAGGCGATGGCAGCGCTCGAGAAGCTTCTGCGCGCAGAAGACCGCTGGGAAGAAGTCATCGACGTCAAGATGGGCCGCGCGAAGGCCTTCGAAGAGACCGCCGAGCAAATCCGCGAGTACCTCGAGGTCGCGAGCATCTGGGAGCATCAGGTCAACCAGAAGGACAAGGGGACCCCTGCGTACGAAGCGATCCTCGAGATCGAGCCGATGCACGATCAGGCGTTCCTCGCCCTCGAGAAGCTCCACGGCGAGGCGAAGCGTTCCGAGCCGCTCATCGAGCTCTTCTTGGCTCGTCTCGACACGCGAGAAGACACCGACGAGAAGACCGAGATCCTCCGCAAGGTCGCCAAGGTCTTCGATGAAGATCTCGACGACAAGCCGCAGGCGTTCGATGCGCTCCTCACGGCCTTCGAGCTCGACGTCTCGAACATGGACACGGTCCGCTACCTCGAGCGCATGGCTCAAGCGACGGACCGTTGGCCCGAGCTCGTGCAGACGGTCAACGGGTGGCTGCAAGCGGAGAAGACCTCGGCGCGCAAGATCACGCTCTGTCTGCGTCTCGCCAAATGGTACGCCGAGGACCTCGGGCATCCCGAGTACGCGCAGCCGTGCTACCAGCAAATCCTCGCGCTCGACCCGAACAACGTCGCCGTGCTCCGGCAGATGGCGAACTTCTTCAAGAAGTCGGGCCGCTTCCAGGAGCAGGGTCAGAGCCTGCAAACGGCGCTCAGCCACGCCGTCACCGACGTGGATCGCAAAGAGATCCTCACCGAGATCGGCGAGGTCCTCGAGCGCCGTATGAACGAGACCGATCAGGGGCTGTCGTTCTATCAACGCGCTCTCCAGGTCGATCCGTACCATCTCCCTGCGCTCGAGGCTCTCGAGCGCATTCATGGAGATCGCAACCAGACGACCGAGCTCGTCGAGGTCCTCACCGCGAAGGCCAAGGGGCTCACGGATCCCGAGCAGATCGCTTCGACGAAGCTCCGCTCGGCAGGTCTGTACGAGACCACGCTCGGACAGACGGAGCGCTCGGGCCAGGTCTACCGCGAGGTCCTCGAGATCGATGCGGCGAACCTTCTCGCGATGCGCGGTCTCGAGCGCGTCTACAACACCACGCAGCAATGGCCCGACCTCGTCGGCGTGCTCGAAATGCAGCTCGCCGTCGTCACGACCGAGCGTGAGCGAATCGACGTGCTGATGAAGATCGCTCACATTCAAGAAGAGCTCTTCGTCAAACCCGATCTGGCTGCGGTCAGGCTCGAGCAGGTCGTCGAGATCGATCCCAACCACGAGCCGGCTTACGAAGGCCTCGAGCGCTGCTACCGCCAGCGTCGGCAGTGGCTCGACCTCATCAGCACCTACGACCGCCACGTCGGCGCGACGCACGATCGCCAGAAGAAGATCGAGCTCTGGGCTCTCCAGGCCCAGGTGTATGGCGACGAGGTCGAAGACGTCGATCGCGCGATCGATGCTCACCAAAACATCGTCGACGTCGATCCGATGAACATCGCGGCGCTCGACTCGCTGTCGAAGCTCCACGAGAAGCAAGGCGACGCCAGCCGTTCCATCGACTTCATGACCCGCGTCGCGGAGCTCACGGCCGACGGTCGTCAGAAGGTCGAGATGTATTACCGCATCGGTAAGCAGCTCGACGAGAAGCTCGGCGATCGCATGACGGCGCAAGACAACTTCGAGCGCGCCCTCGATCTCGATCCGAACCATCAGCCCACGTTGGCCGCGCTCCGGACGATCGCTGCCGACGCTGCCGACTGGGACCGTGCGGCTCGCTACCTCGATCAGGAGCAGCTCGTCACCGAGTCGCCGCGCCTTCGTGCCCGGCTTCTCGTCGAGCTCGGCAAGATGCGCGACGAGATGCTCGGTGAGCACGACCTCGCCGTTCAGGCCTACGAGCTCGCGCATCAGAGCGACACCGACAACGAGGACGCAGCTCTGCCGCTCGTCGAGGAGTACATCTCGAAAGAGGACTGGGCTCGCGCCGAGCCGCTCGCCGAGATGCTCGTCAAGAAGGCGGCGAAGCGCGAGCGACACGAGCAACACAAGCTGCAAAACATCCTCGGTAAGGTCCTCCACGCACGGGGCAATTACCCGGGCGCGATGAAGGCCTACCAGGCTGCGAATCAGCTCGATCTCACCGATCAAGAGACGATTCGCGGTCTCGCCGAGACCTCGTTCCAGATGCAAGACTGGCCCGGGGCGCTCACGAACTTCCAGAAGGTGCTCACGGCGCTCGAAGAGGCCGACACCGAGCAGCGCGCGTACGTCTATTACAAGCTCGGCAGCGTGAAGCAGGCGCAGGGGCAGGGAAAGCAAGCCATCAACAACTTCGAGAAAGCTCTCGGAGTCGAGCCGGCGCACGAGCCCACGCTTCAGGCGATGGTTCAGATCTACGAGCAGGGCAAAGACTGGCAGCAGGTCTGCCACTACAAGCGAATCATCCTCGACAACGTCATCGACGGTCACGAGCGCTACAAGATGCTCGTCGACATCGGCGACATCTGGGCCGACAAGGCGAAGAACGCGGTCAAGGCGATCGAGGCTCTCGAAGAGGCCCTCGACCTCGAGCCGCAGAGCCACGTCCTGCTTCACAAGCTGCTCGCGCTGTATCAACAAGCACAGCAGTGGGAACGCATGGTCGACGCTCTCGAGCGCATCGCAGCGCTCGAGACCAACCCCGACCGCAAGAGCAAGTACATCTTCACGATGGCGCAGCTTTACCGCGACAAGCTCGAGGATCAGAACCGCGCGGTCGACCTCTTCAACGACGCGCTCGATCTAAACCCGGGCTACCTCGAAGCGTTCGAGCGCATCAACAAGATCCTCACCGCCCAGAAGGAGTGGAAGCAGCTCGAGCGGGCCTACCGCAAGATGCTCCACCGCATCGCGAACAAGGGGAACAACGACCTCGAGTTCAGTCTCTGGCACGCCCTCGGTCTCATCTATCGAGACCGCTTGGCCGAGCCGACGACGGCGACCGAAGCGTTCCGAATGTCTTCTCGGATGAAGCCCGAAGACATGACCGAGCACATGATTCTCTCCGAGCTCTACGAGTCGACCGACCAAATCGATCTCGCCATCGGAGAGTACCAGGCGATGCTCAAGCTCGATCCGATGCGGATCGATCCGTACAAGAAGCTCTACACGCTCTACCTGACGAAGAAGGCCTACGACGAGGCTTGGTGTCTCGCCGCTGCGCTCGCATTCCTTCGCCAAGCAGGTGAAGAAGAGAAGCAGTTCTTCGAAGACTACCGCCCGCAAGGCATGGTCCAGGTGAAGAGCCGTCTCGACAACGAGGCTTGGATTCGAAATCTCTTCCACGAGGACGAGAACCTCTACGTCGGCAAGGTCTTCGAGTTCATCGCGTACGCCGCGCTGAAGGGGAAGGTCGAGGGCCTCAAGGCCAAGAACGAGCTGCCGGTGATCGACGCGCGGTTCCGACAAGATCCGGCGACCTCGACGGTAACGTTCGCGCGCACTTTCGGTTGGGCCGCGAACGTGCTCGGGCTGCCGACGCCTCCGCTCTACGTCCGAAGCGACGTTCCTGGTGCGCTCTCGCACGTTCCGTCCGATCCGCCGTCCAGCTTGGCGGGACAGACGGTCCTCACGGGCTTCACCGCGCAGGAGCTCACCTTCATCGTCGGCAAGCACGTCGCCTATTATCGCGGCGAGCATTTCATCAAATCGATCTTCCCGACGGCCACCGAGCTGACGGTGCTGTTCTTCGCGGGTATCAAGTTGGTTGCTCCCGAGCAGCCTTCACCCCCGGAGCTCGAGAAGCAGGTCATGGCGACGGCACAGTCGCTCGGTCGCTTCCTCCAGCCGATGCAGATCGAAGGTTTGAAGATGGCCGTGAAGAAGTTCGTGTCCGACGGGGCGCGCGCGAACATCAAGCGTTGGGCTCAAACCGTCGAGGTCACCAGCGCGCGAGCGGGTCTCTTGCTCTGCGGCGACCTCGAGATCGCGAAGAAGATCATCGCGGCGGAGCAGCAGGTGCCCGGCGACCTCACCCCGCAAGAGAAACTCAAGGAGCTGCTCGTGTTCTCGGTGTCGGAGTCGTACTTCAAGCTGCGACAGAAGCTCGGAATCGCGATCGGCGTCGAAGGACAGTAGCGGGCCGCGCAACGGAGGTCGCTCGAGTCGACTCCTGACGGGCAGATGAGGCGAGGCGGGACCGAGCAATCGGACCTGCCTCTCGCCTTTTGTGGCCGGAAGGTGCCGAGCGTTTCGAAAGTCGTTCTCCGTCGCTTCCGGGAGGACTTGAGCTACGCTAAAACTGTTCTTGGTGGTGGTTGGCCCGACGCTTTCGAGAGGTTGGTAGCGTGTCAGGAGTGCCTGCTTTGGTTCGGCTGCCTCAAGGCCCCGAGCGCCAATTCGGGAAGTACGCCCTCGTCGTGAAGCTGGGCTGGGGCGGCATGGCCGACGTGTACCTCGCGGTCCCTCAGGGCAAAGAGCCGAGCTGGCACGACGCGCTCGTGGTCAAGCGACTCAAGCCTGATCTCGTCTTCGAGAGCGACTACCGTGCCATGTTCAAAGACGAGGCGAAGCTCGCGCTGAAGCTCGATCATCCGAACATCGTGACCGCGACCGAGATGGGGGAGGTCGACGGACAGCCCTATCTCGCGATGGAGTTTCTTCAAGGGCAGCCGCTCGACAAGATTCTGGAGGCGTCTGAAAAAGACCGACTCACCCGCGGAGAGATCCTGCGAATCATGAGCGACTTGCTCGCGGGCATGCACCACGCCCACGAGCTCAAGGGCGACGATGGCGAACCGCTCGAGATCGTTCACCGCGACGTCAGCCCGCACAACGTGTTCGTGACTTACGACGGGCGCGTGAAGCTCGTCGACTTCGGCATCGCGAAGAGCCGAGACAAGGCGCAGCACACGTCGACTGGCGTCGTGAAGGGAAAGATCTCGTACATGGCGCCGGAGCAGGCGCTCTGCAGCTTGGTCGACAAGCGCGCCGACGTATTCGCGGCCGGCGTCATTCTCTGGGAGCTCATCACCGGAAAGCGCTTCTGGGGCGACCTTTCGGACGTGCAAATCCTCAAGACGATGACCTTCGGCGAGCTCCCTCAGCTCGAGGACCATCTGCCGAATGCGTCGCCAGAGCTCATCGCGATCTGTGGGAAGGCGCTGGCGATCACGTCCGACCTTCGTTACGCGAGTGCGGCCGAGTTTCGTGCCGACGTCGATCGTTTCATCGCGCGCCTCGGTGAGAACGTCTCGGCTGAAGACATCGGCCACGCCGTCGGTCGCGTCGCGGGTGACAAGCGCAGAGCGCTCGACCACGTGATCGAGCAGCAGTTCGGTCGACGCTCGCTCATCGTGCGCGACGACACGCCGCTCAACGTCGAAATGCCGGCGCGCGACATCATCGTCGACGGCACCGTGCGCACCGCGCCTCCGCTCGACGCGTCCGATGCCGAGGCGAAGTCGCGAGCGACGCGACCCGAGGGGGCAGGGCATCGCGATTTGGCCGACGTGGTACCTGCCGTGAATGCAGACGATCTCCCGTCGAGCGATTCCAGGCCGAGGGCATCGACGCTCGATCCCGTCTCGGCTTCGGGACGCGCTCGTCTGGCCAACGAAGGGTTCGCGCCCGACGATCGTGCTCCTGCTCCGACGTGGACGGCGCCTTCGCGAAAAGCACTTGTTTGGCCCTGGGTCGCGCTCGGTATCGTGCTGCTCGGCGGCACCGTGGCCGTCGGTTTTCGCGGCTTGTCCTCGGCCGGCACGAGAGAGGGCGAGGCGAACAGCGTCGCGGCCTCGTCAGCGCCGACACCGCGTGCGCCGCGTGACGGATCGGGGGGACAAGGCTCGCAGCAGACCGGCGACGCGGCGGTCGCAGGCACCAGTCCTGGTGCGCCGTCGAATGCCGCTTCGTCGCTGCCCGTCCCGTCGACACCCGATCTCGAGCTCGTGAGCTTTCATCTGGTCGTCACGCCGAGCGACGCGAAGGTCCGGCTCGACGGAACACTCCTCTCGGACAACCCCTTCACCGCCAAATTCAAGAAAGACGGCGTTGCGCACAAGCTCACTATCGAGTCGCCTGGATACCGGTCGATCTCGCAGATGCTGGTGTTCAATCACGACATCGACCTGAAGCCCACCCTCGATCCGAGCTTTGGAGGGGCGAAGCATCCGCCGGTCGTCTCGGGGGCGCCGACCTCGACCCCGAACGTCGTGGATCCCAGCGATCCTTGGGCGAAGAAGAAGCCGAAGAAGTAGCGCCCTCGGAGTGAAAGTGGAAGGCTGCGGCTGGGTGCAGTAGGCTTTCGTGCTTCGGTGGGTTCCCACCGTCGCGAATTCCTTCGACTCGAGCGCCAGTGACGCACCGACCCGCTTTGGCACATCGACGCGCAGCCATGTCCACGAAGCAGGTCCTTGCTCTCGTCGCCGCTTTTGCGTTCGTCGCCCCCGGTGTGGCGTGGGCTGGGCCGCAGAAGGCCGGTGCCGCCTCGCCCGTCGCCTCGGCGAGCCCCGACGATGGCGGACCGAGCCCAGAAGCGCGCGCAGCCAACGCCAAGGCTCTCGAGCTGAGCAAAGACGGCAAATACGCCGAAGCGCTCGAGCAATTCCAGAAGGCTTACGACCTCAGCCCAAGTTACGTCATTCTCTACAACATCGGCCGGATGGCGCGTTACACGCAGGATTTCGCTCGAAGCCTCAGCGCCTTTCAGCGGTATCTCAGCGATGGCGGAAGCGAGGTCGACGCGACCAAACGCAGCGAGGCCGAGCAAGAGATCGCTTCGCTCACCTCGCTCGTCGCGTGGGCGAGCGTCACCGCCGAGCCGGGATCTCGTGTCTCGATCGATGGACGCGACATGGGGGTCGCACCGATCGCTCAGAAGGTTCCGCTCAACCCAGGTGCGCGTAGCTTTCGTGCCGAGAAGGGCGGGGCGGTGGTCGCGAAAGACGTCACGCTGAAGGCCGGCGAAGCGACCCAAATCGCGCTCAGCTTCGAGAAGCCCGGCGGTCACGATGTCGTCGGTCCGCATCGTGATCCATTTCGGTTTCCGACAGGTCTCGTGGTCGCCGCCTGGGTCACCACCGGGCTGTTCACGGGAGCTGCGGTGGCAACGGGGACCGCGGCCATCGTGACCTCGAACGATTTGAAGGACGACGTTTACGTCGGGCCCGCGCGCGCGCCGGCTCCCGACTCTGCGATCGCCAAGAAGGCTGCTCGCATCCAGTCGTTTGCGAAGGCAACCGACGGCCTCATCGTCGTCGCAGCCATTACCGGAAGTGCAGCCATCGGATTCACGATCGTGGACGCCATTGCGGGTCCAGCTCAGGATCAGAAGAGGGACCCATCGGGTGCCCCGAGCAAGGCTCCTCCCAAACCCGCTTCGCTCCGTCTCGACGTCGGAGTCGGCTCGCTGTTCTTATCGGGGACGTTCTGATGAAGAGGCTCGCAGCAATCGTCTTGGCGGCCGTCGCAGCCTGCGAAGGCTTTGCGCCGCATCAGATCGGCGCGGGGCTCGGAGCGAACTGCGATCGCGACGACCAATGCCAGGGCGCCAAATGCCTCGATGGGGTTTGCGCCATCCCGTGCGATGGAACGAAGTGCCCGAAGGGCATGGTCTGCGCCGCTGCACTCTGCGAGCTGCCGGTTCAGGTCGGCTTCATCTATCCGGGCGAGGTCGCGCAAGAGCCCTTCACACAATCGGTCGAGATTGGTCGCTCGAGCGCCGTTGCCCAGCTTCCGTACGTGTCCTCGACGATCGTCGAAGACAAGTTCCGCGAGAGCGATGTTCTCGACGCAGCGTCGGTGCTCTACGGCCAGGGCTACAAGGTCATCGTCGGTGCGTCGCCGAGCTACGGTCCCACACTGGCCGGCTTCGCATCTCAACACGCTGACGCGCACGTCCTGGGGCTCGGCTCGCGCGTGACGAGCGACAACCTCACGAGCTTCGACGTACGGATCTACGAGGGTTATTACCTGGCGGGGATCGCGGCCGGCGAGCGCACGACGAAGAAGCGCCTCGGGATCATCGGCTCGGTCGTGTCACCGCCCGTCGTCGCGTCGATCAACGCCTTCGTGCTGGGGGCGCGTTCGATCCATCCCGACATCGTGGTCGAAGTCCGTTGGATCGGCGACTACCACGATCGAAGCGAGGCGCCGGCCGGCAAGACGCTGGAGCGCGTATACACCGAGGCTCTCATGGCGGGTGGCGCCGACGTGATCGCTCATACGCTCGACAACAACATTCCTGTGAGCGTCGTCGCCGATGAGGGGCCGGTGGGGACGTTCGCCGTGGGAGCGAACATTCGGAAGGCGTGTCAGGCCGCGCCGAACAAATGTCTCGGATCGGTCTATTACAACTGGGGACCCGTCCTGAAGTCGCTCGTAGAAGGCGTGCACAGACAACAGCTTCAGCAGCGCGTGCTCGTGGGGATTCAAGTGAGCGCCATCGACAGCCCGCTCGACTTCATCGTCGCGGAAGACATCGTGAGCTCGCAGACGTTGCAGCAAGAGATCGACTCGATGCGCAGCCTTCTCGCGGGCGACAACGGAGTCACGCGCGTCTTCAAGGGCCCGATTCACTCGACGGGTCAATGTGAAGCCGCCACGGGCATGCCGATGTGCGTTGCCGCGATGCAGACCCTCGATGACCAAGCCCTCTCGAAGATGTGTTGGTTCGCAGACGGGATCGTGGAGAAGAACGCAGGTGGAATGGATCAGCCGGCGCTGGTACCCGAGCAAGGCGACTGCATCCCAAAGATGCAATAGCAATGCAGCTGTAGATCGAGAGCCCCAAGGCGACTCAAGCGGCTCAGCCGTCGTGCCTTCGCGAAGTGATCGCGTTGATCGCGTCGGGGACGAGCCCGTAGGCCTCAGCCGCAGCCAAAAGCGCCGCGTTGTGCGTCAGTCCCGTGAGAAAGCTCCGCGCATACGGCGTGTTTTCGAGGCCCCTCAGCCGTCTGAGCAGGTGAGGCATGCCGCGCTCCATCGCGCTGCGGGCGCTGCGCAGATCGCCAGCGTCGACGTGCGCGTCGTGAAGCGCGAGGTAAACAGGTGCTTCGTTGAGAAGGCTTGGCGCGCCCCCTTCGAGCAGCGTCGCCGCTTCGCCTGCGAGCTCGAGCGCGTGCTCGGCGTCGCCAAGCCTTCTCTCCGCTTCGGCCCAAAGTCCGAGCGCCACGGGAAGCAGGTCGAGGTTCCCGGTGCTGCGGTACGCGTGCGCGACTCGTTCGAGCAGGCCTCTCGCGCGCGGCAACGCCGCCCCGTCGGAGCGAAGGAGCTCTGCGCCGCGGTAGAACATGACGCCGAGCGTGGTGCGGTCTTGCAGGATCCAACCACCGCTCGCGGCGTCGTCAGCGTTCGCGCGTGGCTCGGTGAGCGCCGACTCGATACGCGCTTCTGCTCCGAACGTCGCTGCCCAACAGAGCAGGATCATCTGCCCATGCCGAACGCCGAACGCGCTGCCGACGGCCTGCGCCTTGGCGATGCCGGCTTCGATCTCGAAGAGGGCCTCTTGCTTGGCTCCGATCGTCGTGAGCGCAAAGCCCAGATTCATGGTGAGCGTCGCTTCGCGTTCTTGGAGCCCGGCCGCCCGCGCGGCGCGCGCTGCGCTTCTTCGGGCATCGAGGGCTGCTGCGAGCTCGCCCCTCGTCTGGCGAACGATCGCGATCGTCTGCCAGGCGTCGACGGCGGCCCAGACGATGTTTTTCGTCTCGGTGAGCTCGAGGAGCTGTGCGGCTTCGGCTTCGGCTTGTGCTAGCTCGCCAGCGTAGGCGTGTCGTTGTGCGAGGGTCGCGGAGCATCGCGCCGACTCCTCGGTGAGACCGATGACGTTCGCCCGATCGCGAACGAAGACGAGACGGCTTTCGATGTCCATCCCCGCGGCACGCGCATCGTCGTACCGCGCCGCTGCGCCATCGGTTCGAAGCTCGCTCGCTTCGTCGAACATGTTGTCGCGCATCGCGCGGATCGCCGAGTCGCGCTCGCTCGATCGCGCGTCGAGGCGCGAGTGAGCCTCTTCGAGAACCACCGCGCGCGCGAACGCCGTGGGTTTGTCGTCTGCGAACGCGAGCGCGCGCTCGGACATGGTGACTGCGTCGGCGAGCGAGTTGGTGGCGAGGGCACGTCGTGCGGCAGCCTCCCAATGAGCTGCTGCCTCTTCGCTTCGTCCGCCCAAGTCGTAGTGCTGCGCGATGGTCGCCGCGTCTTCTCCGACCTCGCTGAACCACTCGGCTGCGCGGCCGTGGAGCTCTTTCTTCAAACCGTCGCCAGCCATCGCGTACGCGACGTCGCGAATGAGTCCGTGTTTGAAGAGAAACTCGTGTGTCCCAGCGAACCGGCTCTTCGGTAGCTCGACCAGGATCTCGGCGGCGACCAGCTTCTTCAGCGCCAGCTCCGCGGTCGGAACGTCGAGCCGGGCAACTCCCACGTCCCACACCGATAGACCGAGCACGCTCATGCGAACGACGGCACTTCGCGAGGCGTCGTCGAGCGCGTCGAGGCTGA
Source organism: Polyangiaceae bacterium (assembly GCA_043755175.1). GTDB lineage: Bacteria > Myxococcota_A > Polyangia > Polyangiales > Polyangiaceae > CAYYKK01. Next base: position 10,573 of record JAYUUB010000219.1, read on the forward strand.
CCTGGATGGCTGCCTCGATGGTGACCGCCTTGTCGGGGCTCTTGCCCGCGGCGACGAGGCGCGCGAGCTCCTCGGCGAACAGCGGCGAGCCGGCGGCTTGCTCGGCGACCTTGTCGAGCTGCTCCTCGGTGGCCTTCGGGCCGATGATGCTGCGCGCGATCTCGCGTGTGGCTCTACGGGCCATGGGACGAAGCTCAAGCCGAACGTGGTCGCGGCCCGAGAATCGCTGCGGCTCGCGACGCCAAAACGCGGGTCGAACCAGCATCAACACGAAGAGCGGACGACCGAGCGCTCGGCCCAGGAGATGGTCGACCCAAGCGATCGATTCGGGATCGGACCACTGCGCGTCTTCGACGATGAGGATGCACGGCCCCTTTGCGGTCGAGTCGAGGACGATGTCGGTCATCGACACGTAGAGCGAGTCGCGCGCCGCCGCAGGCTCCATGCCCTCGAGAAGAGGCTGATTCGACAGGAGTCGCGCTAGGAGATCGTGCTCGTCGGATGCGCCGCGAACCGCGATCGCGGCTTTCGCCTCGTCGAGCGAGGCGCCCTTGGGAAGCGCGACCAAAGAACGCAACGCGTCGGTTGCCACGCCCAGCGCCTGCGCTTGCGCGTACGACTCGCAACGAACGAGCATGATGCCGCCGCGCTCTCCGCGGTTTTCGACGCGGAGCACCACTTCGCGGCCGAGTCGACTCTTGCCGATGCCGGGAGGACCCGAGATGCTGACGATGATCGGAGTGTGATCGTCGGCGCATCGTTCGAAGGCATCGAGCGTCGAGATGAGCTCGGCATCACGACCGACGAAGGTCACCGCGCTCTTCTCCGCGGCGGTGAGCTTCGAGATTTTTCGGAACGTCGAGAGCGCGGCGCTGTCGGCAAAGCTCGGTACGTCGACCTCGAATCGCCCGCGCGATATCTCGGTGGTGGTCGCGTCGGCGGCGAGCTTGCCGTCTCCGGCATCGCGCGCGAGCTTGGCAGCACGATCGACGATGTCGCCGCTCGAGCGAGTCAGGTCGACGCGGGTCCGCCCGGTCGCGATACCCACGCGCGCGCCACGCTCGGCGAGATTGACACCAATTTCGAGGGCACGCGTCGCTTCGTCGCCATGGGCTCGGCGTGCGCCGAGGTGAGCGACGATCGAGTCTGTGCCGAGCGGAAGCGCGTCTGCATCCTGCGCCTTGAGCTGTTCGATGATGCGTTGACGCTCTTCGCCCGTCGCGACATGAAGAGCGACCAACGTCGTCACGAGGCGCGTTCCGAGTCGTTCGCGCGAGTCTTCTTCGCGTAGGAGGGGGCGAGGGCTCTTCGAGAGCCCTTGGTCGACGAGCATGAGACCGAGGGCCGTCGCCACCTCGGCCGCCGTGGCAGGCCGCTTTTGCGGATCGAACTCGAGCATGCGGTAGACGAGATCGTCGAGCTCGCGCGGGATCTCGACGAGCAGCTCGCTCAGACGCGGAGCCGGCCCCGTGACGCGACGGGCGAGCGTTGCGATCGAGGTCGGACCGACGTGCGGCGGGCGGCCCGCGCACAGCTCGAACAAGGTCGCTCCAAGAGAATAGATGTCACTTCGGATGTCGGGCGCCGCATCGCCCTGCGCCTGTTCTGGCGCCATGTACGCGGGGGTTCCGACGATGGCCCCAGCGCCCGTGAGCTGCAGGTCGTTTGCAGCTGCAACGCCGAAGTCAAGGAGCTTGGCCGAGACGATCTCGTCGTGCGGCGAGTGCGGCTCGGTTCCTTCGATACGCGCCCCCGGCCGGAGTGTCCCGAAGCTCGAGATGGGCCCGGGTCGACCAGGTTGTCCGTCGGGGTAGGTGAGAAAGATGTTCGAAGGCTTGATGTCGCGGTGCACGACGCCTGCCTTGTGAGCGGCTGCGAGCGCGTCGGCGACCTGGCGAACGACCTCGACCGCTTGTCTCAGCGGGAGCGCAGCGCGACGCTGTCGGGCAGCGAGGTCTTCGCCCTCGAGCCACTCCATGGCGACGAACGGCGTGCCCTGCGCGAAGCGTCTGCCTTCGGAGTCGGTGTAGCTGCGCTCGAGCGAGCCGTAAGAGACCACTTTCACGATCCCTGGGTGCACGAGGTCGGTGAGGACCTGTCCTTCGCGGAGGAACCGATCTTGCTCCTCGCCGAAGGCGCCGTTGTCGGCGATGACCTTGAGCGCGACGGTGACCCCGAGCGAAGCGTCGCGTGACCGGTACACCACGCCTGCCGCGCCGCGTCCGACCTCGCGTTCGATCTCGAACCGCCCCGCGAGGAGCTCTCTCTCAAGCGCTGACATCCCTCGACGGAGGTTACCGACCCGGAGCTACGACGGAAAGGCGATCGTGGGATCGGGAGGCGAACATGACCGAGGGCGGGCCGAAGACCGCCCGATGTCGGCCGATAGCGCTTCCTGCATCGCAGCCGATCTCGTAGCGTCGAAACCGATGCTCGAGCGTGTCGCGGTTCATCAGACTCGCCTTCGGACTCCTGGCCTCGGTCTCGACCCGAAAGGGGTAGCACTCGGCGCCAAGGGTCTCGTGTTGCTTCCGAGCCTCGACCGCCTGGTCGGGTTTCTCTCGCTCTATACGCGCTCCGGGTCGCTCGAAGACATTTTGCGTACGCTCAGCGTCGAGGTCGTGAAATCGAAGCTCGGCGCCCGTGAAGTCACACTGACCTTCAACGCCGAGAGCAGCGATCGCATGGACCGCATCGCCGAGGTTGCGCGACTCGCTGGCGGATCGGCCTTTACCGGGACGAGTCGCCATTTCGTGCAGTACCGCGATGCCGCGGCGCCGTTTGGCTACGATATCGGCGAGATTCTTCCTGGCGACGGCCACCTGGCGCTGTACCACCAGAGCTTTTCACAGACTTACGCATCCGAGCGAAAGGTCGAGGTTCGCTCCCTTCTCCTCAGGCTTGAGCCGAACGTCGATCCGTCGACCTATGCCGAGATAGGGCCCAAGTGGATCTCCGCAGAGCACGGGCTGGGACCGGCGCTGATCGCCTACTTTCTCCGTTCGTCCGTCGATGCCGAAGTGGGTCTGGCCGAGTGGCCACCGAGCTCGAGCTTCGATGACGGCCCGGTGCGACGCTACATCTTCCGCGTGCCGGAGATCCCGGCGCGCATGATGCCGCTCTTGACTCGAACGCCTGGGCTCGCCGTGTTCAACCCGGCGGGCGAGGGCGTCGGCGTCGAGGTCGGATTCAGGCATCCCGTGAATCTTCGGGCTTGCCCCGTCTTTCCCACCACCGGTCTCGTGTTGTTCCGTGGACGCGGGCTCGATGCGCTCGAGCTTCCGAGGCTCCCAGCGCTCGGTGCGGTGCAGGGGTTCGCGCGTGTCGAGCTTCGCGACGAGTCGACGCTTTCGCGGATCACGGCGACCCAAACCGGCGTGCCGCCGAACGTCGCGCTCGCTCTGAGGCTCCTGCCCAGCACCGATCCATGGCGTGGGGTCACCGCCTCCTGGGTTCACCCCGACGAGATGCTCCTCCTCCGAAGGATGGCCTACGTGCTCGGACCCGAGACGCTGCGACGCGCCACCGTCGCGTTTACTCAGGCGGGCGCTTTTCTTCGACACCCCGGTGGTATCGAATCGATCCCCGTCGGTGAGTTCTTTCGCGAGGTTCATCCGGGGCTGTTCATTCCAGCGGGCTACGATCCGTTGCCAGCAGTCTCTCCCGAGGTGCTCTACCGCGCGCTCGGCGCTCCTTCGGGACAGGTGCTCTTCATCGGTCGCGACGGACGTGTCGTCGGGGTTCCGGGGTCGGCCTTCGTTCCTCTCGAGACTGCGCTTCTCGAGGCGCAGAGCTGGGCTCCGCTCGCCGCCGAACCTCTCGAAGCGGCTCTCGCCACCAATGTCCCCGAGCTCATGCTCGAGTCTCCCGGCTTTCGACCCCTGCGTGATGTGGCGCCCGTCGATGGCGCGTCGACCTCCGTCCCGGCGCTCCCCGCTTCGTCCGCGCAGAGCGAGACGACGGAGCCAACGGTTCCGCCCGAGGGATGACGCATGAGTGAGAACCTCACCGCACGCTTGGAAGGTCTCGCCCAAGGCGTTTTGGGGCCACTCGTTCTCGGGGGCAAAATGCACCTCGTGCCACCGATCGGCCCCAAGCTCGGTGTGCGACTCGCGAGTGATGGGCGGCGCATCGTCGACGACTCGCTGCGCACCAAGATCGACGTCGCGCGGGTCAGGCAGGCTCGTTTGATCGTACCCGTCGATACGCTCCCCGATCCCACGGTGAACGATTGGGCCCTCGTCGCTGCTCTGAACGATCTCCTGCAGACGACGAACCATCACCTCTCCGGTCCATTCACGCGGTCGAGGCACGAGGCGCTCATCGCTTCGGTGAATCAACTGCTCGACGTCGTGCCGGGGCCACGAACGATTGCCGAAGCCGTCTCACGTCACACCTGTTTTGCTCGGGTGCTCGCGGTGGTTCGCACCGATACGCGAGTCGCGTGGTGGGCCGGGAGCGCGAGCTTCCGGGGCGAGCCGCCGAGCCCGCGCCTCCTGACTTGGCGCGAGTTCCGACGTGTCCACGTCGAGCCCCACACGGTTCGACTTTCGGAGATGCCCGACGGCGTCACGGCTTTGCACCCGGAGCAATTCAACGCGGCCCTAGCGCTCTGGCTGACTCGCTCTCCGCTCACCGACATCGCCACGATGACGCGTGAATCACCGCCGTTCGCGTGGTCGCTCCCGACGCTCGCCCTCATCAAGAGCCCAAAAGGGCAGGTTCTCGCGAGCCGTATCGTCGCTCGCCACCCGTTGAAATCGCTCGAGCCCGCGCTCGAGAAATCACTGGCTCGAATCCCCGTCGAAGCTCCTGCGAGAGCGCTCGTTCAGGGATTCTGCGAGGAGGCGCTGGCGCGAGCTCGTGGACCCGAAAAGAAAGACCCCGTGAGGTCAGCCGTTCAGGTCTAGTCGATTAGTCGAGGCGACCCGCGAGAGGGGGCTCCTCGGTGACGCCCTGACCTCGGAGCTGGACCGCCAGTCGTTCTTTCAGCTTCTGATGCATGCGTTGGATCGTCCGCTTCGAAGTGTTCAGTTTCGCCGCGGCGTCATCGAGCGTGTCGTTCTGCCGATAGAGCGAATCGAATAAAGCGCTCTCCTCGGGCGGAAGCTTTTCGAGCAGCTGCTTGAGCTTCGCGTGCCCCTTCGCGTACGCATCTCGGGCAGCGATGCCTTCTTCGCCTTGCGGAGCGTCGGCTCCTTCTTGGCGCGTGACGATGGCCGTGGCGAGAAGCGACGTCGCTTGCTCGCGTAGCCATTTGACCGTTCGGGCGCGGACGATTTCAGGCGTGTCAGCGAGCGCGGTCTCGAGATCGACCTGGGCGGGCGGCGTCATGTCGAAGTCCATCCGCGACTGAAGAGCACGCTTCACCGCTGCATTCACCGGATCGAAGACCTCTCGAACGCTGGCTCGCAGCATCGCGCCGCGGATGCGCTTGAACGCGAAGATCTCGAAAGGCACGTCGCGCGACTCCTCGTAGGAACGCGCCGCCTCGACGGCGGCTTCGTTCCCGATCGAGACGAGGTCCTCCGCGGGGAGCTCGGGGAACTTGCGATGAACTCGGTGGGCCAAGAGGGTCACCGTCTTCGCCACGCGTTCGTACCGCTTTCTCTCCGCGGAGCGACCCTCGCTCAGGCCTGTCATCAGCTTCGGGCCTTCCGCGTGCGAAGCTTGGCGTCGTGTTGCGACGCTTGCTTGGCCGGATTCTCACCATCGCTCTCGGACTCGGCTGCGTCGGGCCGCACGACGTCCCCGCTGCCGCTCAGCATGGGATCGGTCTGCAGCTGGCGTAGGAGTCGCTGTCCGTCGGGGTGCGCGTAGAGCAAGTCGCCGAGTGAGGCGCGAATCTCCGCGAGCGTCTCGTCGGGGACGAGACCTTCGTACCCATCGAGAGCCTCTTGGAGAAGCTCTTCGACGAGCTCGTCCTGAGCGCGCGCGGTTCGGTCAGGTTTCATCGGCGGTCCCGTGTCGAAAATCATTGTAGTGCTCCTTTCTCTCCGTCGAACCAAAAAGTGGCACAGCGTCAGGCTGTCGGTTCGGTCGACAGAAGTGGAGTCACAGGGGCGTCGCCTACCACGCCAACTTTGTTCGTGTCTCAGGGAAGAAAGTTCGCCAGGGTCAGCGACGGGCCGACCGAGCCGGGCTCGGGAGCGTGAGGGCAGCCAAGGAAATGTCTTTTCGCCGCACGATGTGGCCATCGCAAGTGGTTGCGGCGCGCGTCAAAACCCCAACGAGCTCGGCGTCGTTGCCTAGCCAAGGGTGCTCCGCGAGCATTCCCAACGCCGCGGCCTCGATGCCGATCGGGCGCCCGTGGAATCGGGCGCCGATTTCACCCAGGTGGGCGATGGCGAGGGAGCGAAGGTCTTCGGAGCGGGAGGCAAGCGTGGGGAGCGCCACCACACGGTCGCCGACGCGATCGGCGAAGCGCTCGTCGAGATCGGCCTGGGACACGAGCACATCGATGGTCTTCGCGACGACGACGACGAGTCGAACGCGCTCGTCTGCCGCAGCACCGATGTAGCTCTGTACCAGCTTCGGGAGGAGCTCGGGGAAGAGCACGAGCAGCGTGCCACCGCGGGCCCGCTCGATGGGGGACGACGCCGATCGCCACAGCATCAGGTCGGTCAACGGCTGGGAGCCGCCGTCGGCAACGACGAACGGACCACCCGGCGTCGGGCTTGCAAGGTGACATACAGCTGCATAAGCAAGTGCGTCGATACCTGGAGCGGCCAGCAACGTGATCGGAGCTTGCGCTCGAGAGAGACTCTCGATGCGCTCGATCGCCAAACGAGAAGCCGGGCTGTACACGGCGAGGCGCGCCGGGCGAGCGACGAGCGTGAGGATGTCTTCGACCCGGTTCTTCGCGTCGCCGAGCGCCACGGCCAAGCCTTCGGCGCGCGCTTCGAGCACCTCGGCACGGTCTCGTGCAACGCGCTCGCGCTCCCACGACCGTCCAATCTTCGATGCCACGGCGACCACTGCGGCCAGTCGATCGGCGAGGGCGCGAAAGGCATGGATCTCCTCGAGACCGTGCGGAGCGGTGCGCTCACCCTTCGGAAGCGCGAGGAGGCCGAGCGGATCGGTTCTCTCGGTGAGCAGCGCCACGGCGCCGAGCGAGCGATCCTCGAGCCACGCGAGCGCGGAGCGCACCTCGGGCATGCGAACGCTCACCGCATGGAGGACGTCGGTCCTAAGGATTTGGTCTGGCTCGCCTCGAGCGAGCGACAAAACGCTCTCCGGCACCTCGGCGCTCTCGCGGTGCACGAAGCCGGCTCGATCGGCGGTGAGCGCCTCGGCCGGCGAGAGCTTGAAGAGCGTCGGCGTTCCGGAGGACCCACCTTCTTGGTTGTTCTCCAGCGGCCGGTCGGCGACGCGCTTCGAGCCCGAGAGGGGACGAAGGGATCGCAACGCCTCTTCCAAAGCGGACTCTGGATCGGGGCTCAGGGCGGCCTGCGTCGCAGCGTCGAGCGCGTCGAGCCAGAGATGGCGCTCGGGCGCGGCGCGCCTGGCGATTCGAGGCGCCGCCATGCCGACGAGGGCGCACGCGCCGCAAGCCACCATCACGCAGATCGCAGCGCGATCTGGCGACGTCTTCGCTGCATAGGCGGCCAGGAGAGCCGGGGGCGCAGCGAGAATTAAAAGCGCCAACGTCTGGCGCATCACTCGCGCGATCGTGTCGGCTCGTTGGGTGGCCGCTGCGGCTCCGGCGACCACGCCCGTGATCGTCGCCAATGCTGGGAGCATCTTTTCGGGGGGACTCAAGCCGAGCGCGCTCGTCGCGATTCCGACCGTGAGCGCCGACGCACCAAGCCAGAGCGTAGCGGCGAGCCGCTCCGAGACGCCGAGCTCGAGACGGCGCGCGACGAGAGCGCGGCCTGCCGCAGCGAGCAGCAGCCCCACCGACGCGATCGACGCCGCTGACCCTGCGTAGGCGACGGCGAGTGGAAGCGAAGGTGTTCGGTCTGGGGTGACCCAGCCTGCGATGGCCAAGGCAATCGCGATCGACCACGCGAACGCTGCGACCGCCGCAGCATCGAGTCGTCGCGCGAAACGAGGCGGAGCGAGCAGGCCTCCGAGAGAGCCGGAGCGGGCGACGGCGACGAGGCCTGCGACCGAAGCCAGCGCGCTGCCGAGATATGAAAACATGAGGAGTCCGTCTCGTGACGTTGCGCTTTCGATGAGAACGCCAGCGCCGGTGATCGCGAGGCGAGCCGCAGCACGAGCGGCGGGCTCCACCCTATCGGGCCGATCTTCGGGGGCTGCCGTGAACGCATAACCGACGGCCAGCGCGACCGGCACGAGTAGAAGACCCGCGAGCGGAGCCCCGTGCGCCCCCTCCGGGCTCGCTGTGACGGCGCTCGCCCCTGCGTAGCTCGCGAGGGCTACCGAGCCCCAGTAAGAGCGCTCACGCAGGAACATCGGGCTGGGTCCTTCATCCGCGCAGGCGGTCGGCCGATGTGGCCGACCGGCGAACGGCTACTTCGCAACGCTGGTGATCCAATCGAGCAAACACTTCTTCTCTGACTCCGTCAGCGCGTTGCCGACGTTGGGCATCGACGCACCGCAGGGAGGAGAGGTGCCGCACTTCGTGTAGAGCAAGCTCTGATCGGGCGCCGTCTTGTCGATGATCTTTCCGCTGCAAGCGGGCGTGACGTGGCTCGGAAGCATGTTGCTCATCGAGTCGACGCCGACCAGACGCATCGTGAGCCCGGCGTTTGAAGTCAAATCGAGGTTGGCTTGTGCGCTGGTGGTGTTGTGGCAGCCCGCCGTCGCGCAGCGGGTCTTGAGGAGACCGGTCGGAACATCTCCGCACCCACCGCTCGACCCGGTGGCGCCAGCGCTGGGAAAATCGTTCGTGTCGAGCGACCCTGGGCATGCCGACAAACCGAGCGACAAAAGGAGGACGCCTCCGCACACGAGAATCGCACGCAGTCCGCGCTTCGGCTCTGACGCGGAAGGTTTAGAAGACATAAGCCGGTCCGAGCTCCAAGTGGATGTTCTGGTCGATCGCACCGCCGGCGATGTACGCGTCTCCCGGCTTCGGGTGGAAAGCGTGGAACCAACGAACGTATTCGCCAGTGAACCGCACCTCGAAGCCCGAGATGATGGGGACCGTGAGCCCACCACCGACGTCGATGCCGCCGAGCTTCGGCGCTCCGCCGGGTCTGCCGGTCGAAAGCTTCTTGAAGCGGTCGGACGCCGCACCCGCGCTGAAGGCGCCGAGATAGCCGGCCTTGAGGTGGAGGAATATGGGGCCGGCAGGAAACTCGCCGTCGAGGCCCACGCGCATGAAGAGATACGAGACGCTCGGGGTCTCTTGCGCGAGCGTCGCGTCTTTCGTCGTCAGCGTGAACGCGTCGCGACCGAACGTCCCGCGCAATCCTAGAACCACGGCCTTGTCGCCCTTCTTCTCGAGCTTCGCCAGTGGCTGTCGAAACCGGAGGCCGACGTCGAATCGATTCCACGACGTATCGACTTGGGTGCCGTCTTTCGTTTTCGAGCCGAGGCCGAGCGCCATTCTGAAGTCGCCGACGATCCCGACGCCCTGAACGACGGGTGTGTGGAGCATCGCCATCGGGTAAACCTCAGCGGCGAGAACGAATCCGGGGGCTCCGAAGACGCTGTAGTCGCGCAGGTTCGACGTCAGCGGCTGGTGGTAACCGAAGAAACGACCACCGAGATCGAACGCTCCGAAGACGTCGAGGATCTGTCGTCCGTGGGTGTTCTTCGGTCGCGGGGTCTCGTCTCCGGGCTCGGCAGTCTCTTCCTTCTTGTCCTTCTCGACGGGCTCTTTCTTGCCGTCGGGCACCGGGGCATCGGTCGACTCGGCGGGCTTCATCGCCGAAAGCTCGGAATCGAGTGCTTTGCCGATGGCCGTCTTCTCCGAGCCGTCGATCGGAATCGTGGTGTCGACCGAGGGCTCGCTGTCGTCGGCCTTGACCCACAAGAGCAGGATCTCTTGGCCGCCGCTCTTCTTCGGCTTCACGACGCCGATGATGGCGGCTTCGGCCGACATTCCGCTCGCCGCCTTGGCGAAGCGGCCGAGGATCGGCTTTCGTTGCTTCGGCATCGTGAGCGGAACGCCGACCGGAACCTTCTGTCCTGCTTTTTGGAGCAGCTGGCGAAACTCGGCCGCGTCGACGACGTGAGCGCCTGCCGGCAAGATGCTCAGGATTTGCTCTCGCATCTCCGTTGCTTTCGAGCCTTCGACGTACACGACGATTTCGTGCTTCTTGGCGGAATCGGCGCCCTTCGCGGTTTGGGCGAACGCAGACGAGGGCGTCGCGGCGAGCGCGCCGATGGCAGCGAGCCCGATCCCCAACGCGAAGGTCGTGCTGGGGACGAGTTTTTTCCACCGACTCGGCGAGCGGTCGTGCCGACACCGCGCCGAGGATTCAAAGAGGTTCGCCAAGGCGCTTTGGGTGGGTTCGGAGGGCAAAGTGGGGCTCCAGGGGTGGGGGCCTTGCCTTCTGATTCAAGGCCGACGCTCTCGATCGAGCGTGGGGCACCGTGTCAGCCGAGCGCCCCTCCGACGAGGGGTGTTCCGACTGGCGCGCCATCATCGCGAAGAGTCCTCGACTTGTCGACAAGTGAGTCGCCTTTCGCTGAATGTGCGCGCAGCAAGAAAGCGGTTTTCACACGGGTGGTTTGCGCGCCGCTGAAACTTTGGCATGTGGGGGGCATGGGTTTGCGCACCGCCCCGATCCGCGTTCCGAGCCACGTCGTGGCGCGACGCTGCACGGGTGCGCTTCGGGTCGTCGCGTTGCTCGTGGCCTCGAGCGCTTGCAAAGAGAGCGCGAGCCAAGCCGGCGCGAGCGCCAGCGCGGCAGCGGCGTCGGCGTCGGCCCCGTCTCTCGCGGCGTCACCGCCGCCCGACCAAGGAAAGAACTCGGTCGCAGAAGCCGCACCGTCGAACAAGCCGCTCCTGGGCATCACGAGCTTCGTGGGCATCGTCTACAAAGAGCCGCGCGACACCTCGAAACGCATCGGTTATCTGCGAGTCGGCGCGCAGGTAGCGCGATCCGACGAGCCGGTGAGCACGAAGGGCTGCGAGGGTGGCTGGTACCAGATCTTTCCGAAGGGCTACGTCTGTGCGGGCAAAGACGCGACGACGAAGCTCGACGATCCGATCCTTCTCGCGGCAGCCAAGCGGCCGAACCTCAGCGCCGCCCTGCCTTATCGATATGGTTTCGTGCGCGCGGTGCTGCCGCTTTATCTCCGCGTGCCGATCGGTCCCGAGCAGGAGAAGAGCGAGTTCAAGCTCAAGGATCATCTCGACTGGTACGAGCAGAACAAGAAAGAGGTCGACAAGGTCGCGCTCGGAGCTTTCGACGTGCCTCTCGACGAACGTGGTGTCCCCCTTCCGGGCAAGGAGGTCGGCGAGCTCGGTCAGTCGAAGAACTCACAAGAGGTCGGGCTCGGTGTGTTGTTCGGAGGCGAGGGCGACAACGATCCGATGCCCGCGTGGCTGAAAGACAACAAGCGAGAGATCCCCAACATCAGCGACTTCGCGGTGCCCGAATACGCGGTGTTCGCCGATCGAGCCCGCCGGTTCACCGGGCTCGGTCTGTTGGGCACCTTCAAGGCCGGCGACGACGCATTCAACAGACGGTTTGCAATCACGACTGACTTGCGTCTCGCACCCACGACGAAGCTCAAGCCCGATAGCGGCTCGCCTTGGCATGGCTTCGAGATTGCGGAGCAGGGTGACTTGCCCTTCGCGTTCGTCCGAGAGCAGGGGGCGGTTCGGTATTCGGTTTCGGGCGAGTCGGCACATCGCGGAGACGAAGTCGCGTACCGGAGTGTCGTGAAGCTCTCTGGCAAACAAAAGAAAGTGGATGGCGAGCGCTACCTCGCGACCCGCGATGGCGACTGGGTCAGGGCGAGCGACGTCGGGATCGTGGTGGCGCCGCACAGCTTCCCCAAGTCGGGCGAAGACGGCGAGAAGTGGGTCGAGGTTTCGCTTTCGCAGCAGACCCTCGTCCTCTGGGAGGGCAAGCGCGCGGTGTATGCGACGCTCGTGTCGACTGGACGAAAAGGCTTCGAGACGATCACCGGTGAGTTTCGTATTCGCAACAAGCACATCACCGCGACGATGGACTCCGACGAGAAGTCCGAGATGGGGGGGAGCGCGCCGAAGCAGACCGCATCTCGCCCCGAGCCGAGCGCCAGCCGACCCAAGTCGGGCGACGCGACGGCGGCCCCGAAGAAGCCGAAGCCTGCAGAGAAGAAGCCGAGCGAAAAGAAGGCAGCGCCAGGTCCTGGGGGTGAGCCCGCGAAAATCCCGCACAAGGGCGACGGCGAATACGGCGTTTCTCGGCGACGCGGTGAAGGGCTCTACGCTCTGAAAGACGTTCCGTACATCGAGTACTTCGCGTCGGGATTTGCGCTGCACGCGGCGTATTGGCACGATGTGTTCGGCAAACAGAAGAGCCACGGCTGCGTGAACCTCTCGCCGATCGATGCCCACCGCGTCTTCATGTGGACCGAGCCGGCGGTGCCGCCGAACTGGCACGGAATCAACACGGGTGACGAGTTCGGTGAGGGGACCTCCGTCATCGTTCACGATTGAAGCAGATCATCGTGAGCGCAGAAGAACCGATTCGGTCGCGGCGCCGCCGAGACACGCGATGAGCCCCGGGCCTGGTCGACGCGCATTCGTCGTCGGAGCCCTTGCGGTCATCGCGTCGCCCCACTCGGCACGTGCTGCCGAAACACCGCTCCGCTTGGATCGTAGCTCGCCGCGCGTTTCGCTCGAAGCAGGGCGGAGCATCGTCACGGTCGAGATCCCGAACGACGTCTTCGCTTCGATCGTGGTGCTCGGTGCGCCCCAAGCGCTTCTCGGTTTCGACCTCGTCGGCTCTCCGGCCGCGCGCATCGCCCGCAGCGCGGGGCCTCTCGACGAAGACGGATACCTGCCTCACGTCGTCTCGTTCGCGCCTCGAGATGAACCCGAGGAGATGCGGGTCACCGTCGATGTCGTGGATCCGGTCGACGTCGCTCTCGTCTTTGCGTCGAGCGACTCTGCACACCCGCCCGATCCGAAGCGAGTCGTCGATGGCACCGAGCTCGCGCGACCTCTCGTCGGGATCCCAGCGCCGCGCTCGGTTCGAGATGGCTACATGCTCCAGGTCCCGGCGCGCTACCTCTTCGCACGCATCGACGTCGCGATGGCGCTGATGGCGGCGTTCGACAAGACGTATCGGACCTTCAAAAGAGATCCGATTGCGTTGAGCGACATCAGCCAATGGGATGGCCGACGGCCGAAGAGCGACAGGAGCCTTCCTCGTCACATCAGCCACGTCGGAGGCGCCGACGTCGACATCGCGCTTCCAGCCTTCGACACATTTCCGTCGACGACGAGAGACCACTGTCGCGGTGTGTTGATCGATCCCGACCACTTCGGTTGTGCCCCCGGGTCGGGCAAGGGCGTCGATCTGGAACGCCTCGCGTTCCTCCTCGGAGCCCTCGTCGACGAGTCACCGACGCCGCTGGTGAAGGTCTTCATCGACGACGTCTATCGGCGTGAGGTGATCCGTATCGCGCCCGATCTGAAGAAGGCCGGACTTCTGAAAGAAGACGCGGTCGCGGCGCTTTCAGAAGATGGGATCGTCGTAGCGTCACCGTGGCACACCGACCACGTGCACGTTCGCTTTCGAGGCGAGCAAGGCCGTCCACCCCTCGCACCGACGGGTGCAGCGATCCCGAAGTGAGGAGAGCGCGGGATCGTCGGCAAGGCGTCGCGTCCGAGAATCGGGCGCAAATCCAGGCGGGCCGCAGCTCCGCGAGCGAATGGCCTCCTCGTCACGGGAGCCGAGCTACGAGTGAGCGACGGCGACGAGCATGCGAGCCCGCTCTTCGCGAAGCCCGATGAGTCCAGCGTCTGCTGCCTCGAGCGCTTCGCCGAGCGCCGCAGTCCAGCGGTCGAGCTCACTCGTCTCCGGCGGTCCGAACCCGAACGCCATCCGCATTCCGGCCAGCCTTCGAGCGATCCCGAACGCGTGCAAGTAGTCTTCGAAGAGACCTCCTCCACGTCCAGCAGCCACGATGCGCGCCATTCGCCCGTCGAACTTCGCGCGATCGGTAGACGGTCGTTGTCGGTGCTCGAAATGGTGAATGTCGGCCGCTTGAGCGAGGTGGGCGTGGGCCTCGTCGAGCGCGACTCCGAGCATCGATGCGGTGACCGCCACGCCGCGCTCTCGGAGGAGTGCGCCATCGAGACACATCTCCCACGCGGGGTGCGCAAAGAGCAGGAGCTTCGGGCTCTTGGTCTCGAACAGACGCTGTCGGAGGCTCTTCTCGCCATTCGTAAAGACATTCGAGCGGTGAAACCAACGGTCGATCTGGCGATGGTGCTCGATCCCGTCGAGAAGCGCCCGAAGAGCCGGGGAGCGATCGTCGACGAGCGCGGCGGCGGGCAGCTCTCGGGGCCTCACGCGGCGGTCTGCCATGCGCCAGAGATCCGGGAGCATGGCGCCGACGGCGCCAACCGAGCGGTGCGCGACCTCGAGCTCGGTCATCGCGAAGTCGTGATGCAGAAGAAAGTTCATCTCTTGTTGCCGAGCGACTCGATGAGGCTCTTCAGCGTCGCATCGACCTCGGGATGCTCAGCGATGCGGCGTTTCCAGACGCGATCGAGGCGCATGAGCTCGCTCCTCGGCACGCCGAGCTCGGTCATGACGTCGGCCAGGTCTCCCTCTTTTCGAGCGACGGCGATCCGCGCGTACTCCTTCACGCCGATCGGGCTGCGGAGCGTGTCTTGGGCCGCGACGTACGCCGCGTCGTAACGGTTCAGAAGGTCTTGCACTCCGCTCGACGTCTCTTGATCGATTCGCCCGAGATGGGTCTTCTCGATGCGTGCGAACGCCCCCTCGTCGAGGTCGTGCTTGGTCAGAACGGCGCCGCGTTCCGCGCCCGGCATCGCCATGGCTGCGCGAATGGCGGCGCAGTGCTCGAGGGTGACTCCGTCGACCTCGAAGCCGTCGGAGGGCGGCAAGGGGAACTCGAACGCATCACGATCGGCGTCGGCGTCGGCCTCTTCGAGCGTGCGCGCTTCGACGCCTTTCCTGTCGGACGTCGAGCTGTCGGTGGCCTCTTCTGCGAAGGATGCGTTTTTCGACAACGCCGAGATGCGCGGCGGGGCGATTGGTTTCGTCTCGCCCGAGACGGTCGACTCTTCGGTCGACTTCTTTTGCGCCGACGCGGTCTTTATGCCGTCTCCCGTTGGTTTCGAGCGCGTGGCTTCGCCTGATTCATACTGCTTGCCAGGCACCGAAGCCGATTCGGTCGACGCCGGATCATTCGTGGAGTCGGCGCGGACCGGCGGCGGCGGCGCGCTCGTCGCCGGCACCGCCACCGCGGGCGCCGGTGGTGGCGGAATGTCGCTCGAGGCGAGCTTTCCGGTGCCGAGCTGGAGCGCGCCGAGGCGTGTCGATGGAGGAGGTCGGAGCGCGAGACTCGGCATCGCCGACACAGGCGCCGGCGTCGGGCTCTCGTCGATGTTGATCTCCACCGCCGATGCGCGCGAAGCGTTCTTGCTCACGTGCGAGAGCGCATCGATCGGTGAGCCTGGCGACGTTCGCGAAAGCGGCGACCCAGCCTCCGGGCGTAAAGGAAGCGGAGGGGCGGGGGTCGGACCAATGTCGGGCGGGACGAGCCGCCCGCTCTGACGTCGCTCGATGCGAGCTTCGTAGGGCCGAGGCGTCGGATCGTCGGGTGGCTCGGAGGGGAGCGGAGGTGCACGAGGCGGGGGAGGACGGGCGCTCGTCGCCGTCGTGGGATCGTCGATCAGGCTCTGCGTCGTTTCGAAATCGTCGTTGGGTGGAAACCGCCCGTCGAACGGGATTACGCCGAGGCCGGGACCGACGGCGATCTCTTGCGTGACGAACATGCCACCCGGAAGTGGGCGAGTCGCAGCCGGCGTCGGCGCTCGTGCGGCGTCGCTCGCGAGGTGCGCTTTTCCTCTAGGCGGAGCCTTGGTGAAGGGCAGTCCTCCTCCGACGGACTCGACACCCATCTGGGTTTCTTTCATGTGAGGCGAAGGGATCGAATTGGCTCTTTCGACCGACTCGACGCGCGCCATCACCTGGGTTGCCAGATCGGGGTGTGAGATCGGCATCACCCCCCGAAAGACGAGCGTCGCGACTTCGCGATCGGCATCGACCCACAGGGTGTCGCATCGAAGCGGGATCTCGAGCTGCTGGAGTGCTTGTGGATCGAAGACGAACGCGCGTGGTCGCATCGCCGGCAGACGCGACGTGTAAATGGGGTGCTCCGGATGCACGTTTTCGAGGACGATCGCGGCTCCGACGGGGATCTCGGGCAGCTGCTGATCGAGCGGCGCGAGATTGAAGTACGCGAAGTTGAAACCGTCGGGCGGAGGGCCCGCGCGCTGACCGGTGAGAAGCGCGTGTACCCAGCCTAGTGCCATGGGGTGGATGAGGCTCCCTCGCGACGGTGCATTCGGCGCAACAGGACCAAAGATCGGCGAGTAGCCAACGCTCGCAGGTTCGAGATTCGGGAGTGCGATTCGATGCTCGACGGGCACGGCTTCGAGATCGATTCCTTGTGGATTCTCCGGAGTTCGCGTCGCACGGTCTGGCGACAGGAGGATGCGCCTGAACTTGCGCGGGGGGCCGGCGACGAGCCGACCTGCTTCGCGAAGCCAGAAGCGGTCGCCGGTGACCCTTATCGCCTTGGAATACTCGCCGATGCGCATGCGTACGAGCAGGCGATCGGCCTCGGCATCGTCGACCGGCGCGTACGCATGTCCGAGGAGCAAGACGTCGGAACGCGGCTTGAAGGGGACTCGAAAATCGGCCTCCGCGGTGCGGAGCAACACCTCGTCGTAGAACGGCGACGGCTCGACGAACTGTGCCTCTGCACCATGGACGAGCTTCACGGTCAGCTCGCATGACACGGTCATCGAAAGGCGACCCGGTTGGGCCTCCCAGGCATAAGCCGCGAGTCGAAGGGGCGGCTCCAAGGCTGGAGGAGCATATCGGAGTCGGACGAGACAAGCACGACCGGCTCTTTCATCGGTTCGCCACAGGCTCTCCATCGAGCCTCCTCGGAACCGCGATACCCTCGCCACCTCGGCGTGAGAGCCTGCTAGGGCTGGTTTGAGGGTTCGCGGACCTCGGCACTCGAGCTAAGGGCCCGCGTATAAACAACTCGGTGCTATTCCGCCGATACCTTCGTGAGACAGGCGGCCTCGTCTCTCCGCTCCTCAGCCTACAAAAGTAGGCTTCCGGTGCTCGTTCCT
>JAYUUB010000220.1:0-27828 GCA_043755175.1 Polyangiaceae bacterium
TCGCGACTGTCCAATGGGATACAGTTGCAATTCGATTAGCGAATGCGACTTCGGTGGTGCTGGAGGCACGGGCTCGACCGGGTCGTCGACCTCGGGACACGGAGGGCCGGGAGGCACGACCAGCAACGACAATCCGACGAGCTCGACCGATGCGACGAGCGCAACCGCGACTTCGACCTCGACGGGGCAAACCGGGAAGGGTCAGCTCCACGTTTGCTTCGCGGTCACGGAGTGCTCGGGGGGCGCTTCGCTGTCCCGCGATGACGAAGGGCGCCGCGATGCGCTGCACGCCCACCTGCTCGGCCAACACCGAGTGCCCGGCGGGCTTTCGCTGTCAGGATCCAGGAGATGGCACGAAGGTCTACCTGATGAGCGACATAGGTCGAAGTTGCACCGTCGCGACACAGTGCGACTTCGGTTGCCTCGTCGGACCCAAGACGTGCACGGCGAGCGCACGACTGGCGCCGATTGCCCGAACGGCTGGGGCTGCATGCTCGTCGGTGGTCAGAACGTCTGCGTGAAGGCCGAGGCACCGTGCTCGGCCGTCGACTCTTCCGCGTGCATCGCCCCCGCCGCGTGTGACGAGTCGCCCACGCTGGTCGTCGGTGGCTGCACGCTCGCCTGCAACAGCGCGGCTGATTGCCCGCAGCGCGCAGCCGGGCTCGCTCCTTGGACTTGCAATGGCCTCTGCAGGAGGCCGAGCGATGTGTTCGGTCCGCTCGCAGGCGGATAAAACCCGACCCAATACGCGTGCAACGCCCAGAGCCAAGTGGTCAATGTCTGCAACGACGCGCAGCACATCGACTTCACGCAGTTCACCATTCCGAATCCTCCGGCCGTGAGCTGCGGCGCCACCACGACGACCGATGGCGTCGCGGGTGATGCGTGCGGCGACTCATGTCGCTACCAGGGCGCTTGCTCATATTCCTTCGCGTGCACGGCGGTGGGTGGGGTCGCGGGCCAACGCATCGGTCTCTGTCTACCTGCGGGCTTCGGGGAGGTCGGCAACGGTTGCACGAAGGATGGTGATTGCGTGTTCGGCTATTGCCACGCCAACAAAGTGCAGCCGCGATTGCACCAAAGACTCATCTGCCCAACTGGATCGGTGTGCAACGCGGGTGGTGCACCGACCGTAGAGGGGCTGGCGTTACGTCGTTGCGAGTGAGCGGTTGAATCGATGGCTGACCCACGAGAAAGACCTCGCCCCCGAAGCGAGCCGGTCGAGAGCGTCTGGCGGGTCAACCCTTCATCTTTCGAGAGTCACGCCTCGATTCGTCGCGCGACTTCTCCACGTCACGTCGCTCGCGCTTCTTCTTGCGAATGCGTTCATCGGATCCTTTGAGCGAGCCGAGTGGCCACAAGGTGAGCTCGACTTCGGCGAGACCGGCTTCGGTCACGGCGGCGACGACCTCGGTCGCGCTCTTGTAACAAGCTCCCGCTTCGTCGAGAGGAACCTCGCCGTCGAGATTCACGAGGATGTCATCGCGCCGGTATTGCTCGTTCACCTTTTCTTGCGAGAGCGAGCGCATCGCTTCACCGCGACTCATTCGACGTCCGGCGCCGTGGTTCACCGAATAGGCGCTCTTCGAAGCGCCCGCGAGCGGTCGGAGAATGTAGCTGTAGTCGCGGTTGGAGCCTGGAATCAAAACGGGGTGTCCGGTCGTCGCCCAAGGCGTTCCTGCGAGATCCGGATGCCCAGCCGGGAAAGCGCGCGTCGCCCCTTTGCGATGCGCCCAGACGTCGCCGTAGTCCGGGTGGTGCTCGGCTTGCGCGAGGTTGTGGCTGATCTCGTAGACGAGCGAGAGATCTTCGCGGAACACCCTCTGAAAAGCTTCGCGGACGGCTTCGAAGATTACGAGCCGGTTCACGATGGCGAAGTTTCCGCCGGCGGCGACGGCGTTTTGATAGCCACGGTGGTGTTTCGACCGAGGCGTGAAGAAGCCGAGATCGATGTCGCCCCCGAGCTCCGGGTGCTCGTCACGCGCGAGCGCGAAGTAGTTCGTGGCGAGGCCATGACCGAAGCCGCGGCTACCGGTGTGCACCTGGACGAAGAGCGTTCCGGTCTCTTCGCAGCGCTGGAGCTCGATGAAGTGGTTGCCTCCGCCGAGCGATCCGAGCTGCGCCATTCCGCGTTCAGGATTTCCCGGGCCACCGAACGGGATGTCCCAAGCGTCGTCGACCGGGATCCGCTGTCGCTCTGCGCGTGCGCGGTCGGATGCGTTGCCGCCGAGCTTTTCGATGTAGTGATCTGCGCCGCCACGCACGACCTCTTGAAAGGCGCGATCGCCAAGCTCGCCGATTCGAAGCGACCGTCCGCCGGCGCCGAGATCGACGCGCTTCAAGACTTCGCGGTGAAAAGCGAGCTTGCGATCGGGCGAAGCGAGGCCGGCATCGACCTCGCTTCGCGCGGACATCATTCCGCAGCCGATGTCGAAGCCGACGGGGCCCATGGCGAGCGCTCCGGTCTCGCGGTCTGTGAGAATGACGCAACCGACCGGCACGCCGTAGCCGAAATGAACGTCGGGGGTGATCACGACGAGCCGTGCACCCGGGAAGCGCGTGGCGTTCACGATCTGTCGGTAAAGCGTCGGCTCGGCGTCGCGGAAGAGGTCACTGGTGAGAAAGAGCCTCACCGGTACGTCGTTCGTGTCTCGTGTCGCGAGTGTGTAGTAGCGCTCGTTATCGTCGAAGACCGCGAGGCGTTTCCAGTCGTTTTCGTCGAGTAGATCGTTGCGGCTCATGGTGCCTCGCAGAAGCTCACCGAGCGAGTGTGCTCGGTGGGCGCTCTGACGGTTCGAGCGCCGGCTGCCTGACGCAGGACCTTCGACGGGTGTGCGTCGGTGGCGCAACCCAGGAGTGCAGAGGTCACGCGACCGCCTCGGCGGTTCGCCGTTTCGGCAGAATGGTCGGAACGAGACAGAGCGCGGAGGCCAAAGCCAGCCAGATGAAGAGCTGGAAGATCGATGCCCAGCCGAAGCGCGAGCTCATCGTGCGCATCGCTGCTTCCTGGAAGATGGCGCCCATCGAGCCGATTCCGTTGATGAGACCTGCCGCGAGCGAAGCTGCATGCTTGCCTCCGGCGTCTTGTGCGGCCGCACCCGAGATGATCGAGTCGGGGCCGTAGAGAAGAAGCCCGACGAGCGCCATCAGCCCGAAGTTGAGCGGCATCGAGAGAGAGCCGAAGCGAGCGTAGAGGGCCAAGGCACCAGCGAGCATCACGAGAGAGACGAGCGCGATGCCGGCGCGCGGGACCGACCGCATGCGGTCCGAGAGAAACCCGAGGAGAATGGTGCCGAACAGGCCACCGATGTCGAACGACGTGGAGAGGTAGCTCGCGGTGCTCTTGTCGTAGTGGAGGACGTGCTCGAGGTACGTCGGGAGCCAGAAAAAGAGGCTGTATCGAACGAGCTTGATGGAGAAGTAGGCGGCCCCGTAGAAATAGATGATCGGGTTCTGCAGTAGCTTCTTTTGATCGGCTACGCGGTTGCGGCGCTCGTCGGCGAACGCCGTTCGATCGGCTTCCGAAGAGGAGGCGGCAACGGTCTTCGCAGCGTGAGGGCCGCGCTTCAGCGTCGTCGTCACCAACACCGCCACGAGGACGAGCACGACGGCTGGGCCGACGAAGGCCCCTCGCCAACCGAACCCGACCATCAGCCGAGCAGCGAGCGCCGTCGCGATGATCGGGCCGACTTGATAGCAGGTCGACCAGACCCCCATCACGCGACCGCGATCAGCCGGTGTCGTCCATTCGCTCATGGCCTTGTTGCAGCCGGGCCAGCCGGCCGATTGCGCGAAGCCGTTGATGGCAAAGAGCACCAGAAAGACTGGCCACGCGCTCGAGAGCCCAAACGCGACGCACGCAGCCGCCGAGACGACGAGACCCGCGACCAGAAGACGGCGTCCCCCGATCATGTCGCCGAGGTAACCGTTGACGTATTGGCCGATCGCATAGGCGACGAGCAACGCCGTCTCGACCCCGTAGAGGCTGGCCTCACCGAGATCGGCGGTCACCGACGTCTTGACGACGCTCAGACCTTTGCGACCCAAGTAGAAGGTCGCGTAAGCGAGCCAGGTCACCCCGAACGCGACCGCACGTGAGTGCCCCGGAATCGACGGGCTTTCGGCTTCGGGAGGTGCGCTCACCGGTTCATCCTACAGTACGAGTCGGTGAGCCTCGGGCGGCGATCTTGTGACGGCTCGCGCCTCATTCTTGGTAAGAGCCGCGCCGCGGTCGAACCGAAGCCGAGAGCGCTCTATCGCATCGCCGCCCTGTGTCATCGCGTAGGGGGCCGCCGGGCTCGTCGACCAGGCGTGCTTCTCGAAATTTCTCTCGAACATGGTGGTGTCGACCAACGGACAACCTCTACCTCGAGTACTCGACGCCACGAGGCAACGTCCTTGGATGGGACTCGCGAGAACAGCTCGTCCGATAAATCAACGCGCATCGCGACGTGGCCGCGCTTCAGAGAATGGTGGGGCCTTGAGCGCACACCGAACTCGGTGGTCTAAGTTAGAATATTACCGTACTGTCATCGCATGCTTCTCTCTCGTCCGCGTTCCCCGCGACCTCTAGGCCGCTCGCTGTGGATCGGCGCCGCGCTGGCCGTAGCGGCCGGCTGTGGCGGCAAAGTCGTCTTCGCCGACGGAGGCTCGGGTGGCGCTGGAGGCAGCGGCGGCACCAGCGCGGCTGGGCTGGAGTGCGTGCTCGGCAACTGCAACGATTTCTGCAACAAGTGCGTCGGCGCGAAGTGCTTCACTGGCAAGTGCGACACGAACGGGACGTGTCAGCCGCCCGACGTGACGTTCACCTGCGGCAAATGACGCGGTGCCGTCGCGAGGTCGATCGGCAAGCTTCCCCTCGACTCCCCTGGGCCGCTGGAGCGCGACCCACATCGGCTGCTTGACCCGGACGGGCTGCGGATCGAAGCCTTTCGAATGACCTCACGCGGCGCTCCTCTCGGTCAAGCCACCGTCTCGGTCCACGGCGCCCAGCTCACCGGGATTGATGCGGCACACCCCAAGAAGGCGCACGACGCCGTCCCAACGCCGATCGTGTCGTCGTCGACCTTCGCGTTCGCGTCGACTGCAGAGCTGCGCGATCATTTCGAGGGAAGAAGTCAGCGCGGTGAATATGGTCGCTATGGGAGCCCTACCGTCGAGAGCGCCGAGCGCACGCTGGCCGCGCTCGAGGGCGCCGAAGACTGCGCGCTCTTCGGGAGCGGCATGGCTGCCATCACCACGACGCTGCTGGCGATGCTGAAGTCGGGCGATCACGTCGTTCTCACGAGCGACTGCTATCGGCGCACGCGTCAGTTCGTGTCGGGCATGCTCGCGCGGTTCGGTGTGGAGTCGACCCTCGTCGAGCCGGGCGATCCAGCGCTCGTCGAAGCGGCCATCATCGACGGCAAGACGCGTGTCGTCGTCTGCGAGACCCCGAGCAACCCCTACCTGCGCGTGGCCGACATCCCGGCTCTCGCCGAGATCAAGCGCAAGCATAGGGGTGTGAAGCTCGTCATCGACGCGACTTTCGCTACGCCGATCAACCTCCGACCGCTCGAGCACGGGGCCGATCTGGTCCTCCACTCGGCGACCAAATACCTGGGTGGGCACAACGATCTGCTCGCTGGCTCCGTCGCCGGAACGAACGCCTTGGTCTCTCTGATTCGCGATGTCCGTGGCGTCCTCGGGGGTGTTCTCGATCCGCACGCCGCCTACCTGCTCGAGCGCGGAACCAAGACGCTCGCGCTGCGTGTCGAGCGTCAGAACGAGAGCGCCCTCGCGATCGCGAAGTTCTTGGAGGAGCACGTGGCCATCGAGCGCGTCTTCTATCCGGGGCTGTCTTCGCATCCGGACTACGCCGTCGCCTCCAGGCTTTTGCGCGGCTCGGGAGGGGTCGTCACGTTCGCCATCCGGGGCGATCTCGACAGCGCGTCGGCCTTCGTCGATGCGCTGCGGATCGCGACGATCGCGCCGTCGCTCGGAGGTGTCGAGACGCTGGTCGAGCAGCCCGCGCTGATGAGCTTCTACGAGCTCTCGACCGAAGAGCGCCTCGCGATCGGTATTCCCGATACCCTCATTCGTCTCGCGGTGGGGATCGAGGACTGCGCCGATTTGCTCGCCGACCTGGTGCGCGCGCTCGATCACGCGGCGAAGTAATTCGTCGGTCTGCGCCCTGACGGCGAGCCACACGGGCGCCCGTCTTCAGTCGAGTCCGATCGGGATGCGTGGGTCCACCAACCCGAATGCCGCGTTCTCGAGATCGCGGAAGCGCGCGTGAGCGGTCGTGGCGCAGATCCGAAAGAGCGGCCAGACCGGGCCGTCGGTGGTGCTTCGAGCGCGGCTGCCTCGGAGGCTTGTGCTGTGTCGCCTCGGTGCACCTCGTGTCGCGCTCGAGCGTTCGAAATGAGAGGAGGGCGCTGAGCTAAGGGCCGGGCTTCGAGAAGGCGCACGACGCGCGGACGCGCGCAGCCTGGACGGAGGCGGGCATCGCGGAGAGGAAGCGCTCGGCCACGCGGCGTGCTTCGTCGACTCGACCGGCTGCGCAGAGTGCCGAGACCCGAAGAGCGGCCCGTTCTTCAGCCAACGCACCATCGGGCTTCGAAGCTTCGAGCTCGTCGAGCGCCGCAAGCGCGCGCTGGCTGTTGCCGCCGTCGATGGATCGGAACGCCTGCTCGAGGAGCGCCGTTTCAAGACCCAAGCCCATTGACGCCGGCGGTGTCGCCGCCCGGTGCGTCGCAGCTTGTGATTGGACGTCTCGAGACGGGCGGTGGGCGTTTCCTGCGATGACCGTCGCGCTGGGAGTCGCGAGCTCCGAGGCTGTCGGCGTCGAAGCTGTCGGCGTCGAAGCGACGTTGGGTGAAGAGGCGACCGCCACGTTCTCGCGGCGTCCGAGAGCCCATCCACCAGGCTCTTCGTGCCGAGGCTCTTCGTGCCGAGGCTCTTCGTGTGCAGCAAGCGCGCTCGGTGAGGGCAGAGCTACCGTGACGGTCTGTGCAAGCTCCGTCGAGGGCGCGTGTCGCGTCACGGCGACGAAGACGCCGGCGGTCGCTCCGCTCAGGACCGCTCCCAAGACGAGCACTTTGCCTGTCGTCAGCGCCGTGGCCGTGCCGACAACTGCTTTGGAGGCCACTGCTTTGGAGGCCACTGCTTTGAAGGCCACTGCTTTGAAGGCCACTGCTTTGGAGGCAACAGCGGGTGCGGTCGCTGCGGGCCCGAGCACCGCGACGGCACCGAGTCGAGCCGCGAGGGCCGCGTCAACGCGGTCGCGAGAGCTTGCGGAGGCGCGCGCGGAGCGTGCTGCGTCGAGCAATGCTCGATTCGTGAGGCGGAGCTTGGTCATCGGCGCACCGGTTCTTTTTGCATCTTCGCTACTGCCGATTCGAACGCGACTCGTGCTGCTCGTAGTCTCGAATAGACCGTGTTGACGTTGGTGCGCAGCAGGACTGCGATCTCAGGCGTCGACATTTCCTCTAGCTCTGCAAGGACGAAGACCTCGCGCCCGAGCTCGCTGAGCTCGTCGAGCGCGGCCGCGACCCGTCGCAGGGCCTGCGCGGTGGCAGCGTCGTCGTGCGGGCCGGGCGCCGGGTCCACGAGCTCGAGATCTGCTGAGAGCGGCGTGCATCCGCCTTTGCGACGCTCGGTCCGCCTCGCGTTCCGCGCGACACGAAGAACGATGCCGCAGAGCCATGTCTTGAGCGACGATCGTGCTTCGAAGTCGTCGAGGCGTCGATGCACGATGATGAACACCTCTTGCACGGCGTCGTCGACGGCGTGCTCCGGAACGCCCAAGCCACGAAGGGATCGCCACACGCTGTCGAAGTGCTCTGCGTACAACGCGCGAAACAGCGGGGTCTCGACGGCCGCGCGAATGCCGGATTCGTCTGCTCGGCTCGTGGAGTCTGCTCGGCTCGTGGAGTCTGCTCGGCTCGGGGAGTCTGCTCGCGGGTCGGAGGCTCGGCGATCGAGCATCTCGGGTGCTGTCACCGCCATGTGAATGAGTGTCCGGGAGTGGCCGAATCCGTCACGGAAATCGGACGTGGAGGCCAGCAAGCGTGCGCGCCGTCACTGGGGGAGCTTGATAGACTGCGCCACCAGCGGTGATGAGAAACTGTGGCCGAAAGATCTGCGCGAGTCCCTCGACTTCGAGCGTCAGAGCGAAGTGGTGGGTCGGCTCGAGAACCGCCGACAGGCCCGCCTCTGGAGAGAGCCATGGACCCAAGCCGCCGTTCGGCGATTGAACGCCCACCGCCGACGCGACCAGCGCGCCAGCTTCGATGCCTCCGCACGGCTTCAGCGTGAAGACGCCTCCGAGCAGCGAGCGACAGTAACGAACCGCTCCGACGTAGAGGCCGATATCGCCGCCCACGTTCGGATGCGCGCCGAGCCGCGCCGACTGCGGAACCCACCCGAGCGCTCGCAGCTCGACGACGTTCCGAGCGATCTCCATGGAAGCGCCCACACCGAAACCTGGGGCCACAGCCGGAAGCGACGCGAAATCGAAGCCCACGAGCGCCTCGAGATCCCAAGAGGGGCGAAGTCGCGACGGCGAAGCTGCCGAAGGCGCGTCGTCGGCGGTCTTCAACGGCGGTGCGAAAAGCACCGGGCCCGCTGACTGCACGGGACGGGGCATGACGGGAGGCGCCACGATCGGAGCTGCCGGTGAAGCCTCCGTGGGTGGAAGCGCAGGAGCCGTGATGTCTTCACGGGGGCCCGCAACTTCGCCGTGGCTCGCGAGCACGATGACGACGACCGCCGCATCCAACACCTCGCGGCACGTGTCGCCTTCGATGGTCCGCGCTCGGACGACTCCATCGCGATCGCGCAGGACGAGCTGAAGTCGATAGGGCCCATCGTCGTTTCGTGTCACCTCGGCCGTCACGTTCAAGCTCGACGCTGCGCTCCGTCCGGGATGGAGAGCCGCGATCGCCTCAGCGAGGTCGTCGCGCGTCGGACATTCCGAAGGCGCAGACCATTCGAGGTGCCCTTTCGACGTGTCGTCTGTGCGTGCCGCGCTCGGCCACGAGAGCGCCAGCGACGCACCGGCAATCGCGAACGCAGAGCGCGGAGACCGAGACACGCCGGCATCGTACACCTCATCCCGGAAGAGACTCACGCTAGCGTCGCGCGGCGTGCACGATCAGGGGCTGCACTCTTGGTACCGAAACACCGAGCTCGTGTGTGCGTCGACCCAGCACACACCATCTGCGCAAGTCGTGATCGACAGGATGCGTTGAGTGGGGCTGATCGCACCGACGCCGGTCCCGTCTGCGGCGACATGGCTGAGAGGAGGCATGCCCCAAACTGTGCCCCAATAGGCACCTGTTGCGTCAGCAGCGATCCGGCCGGGCAGCGGCTGGTTCGACGCGAGCGTCTTCGTCGGTTCGCTTTGATCGGTTCGCATTCGCAGAATCGTCCCGGTGCCGGTCGCGGAGGCACCCTCGCCGCTCGAAATCGAGCCCGAGTCGGCGGCGTAGAGGTAGCCACCATCGAGCGCGATGGAACCAGTGGGAGTCAACGTCGCGAGCACGGTGGTCGCGCCGCCGGCGAGCGGCACCTTCTTCACGTAAGATGGGCCGAAGTTGCCGACCGCTGCGACCCAGTAGACGTTGGTGGCGTCGACCGTGACCTGTATCGCCGCTTCACCCGGGGTGGGCGGATAAAGCTCCACTGCAGAGCCGCCGGTGATGGGTGCGTGGCGGAGCGAGCCGTCGCCGTTCCCCATCACGAGATCAGTGGAGTTGATCGCCAAGCTGACCCAACTCGAGAGCTGCGGGTCGGAGACGGCGCCGTGGAACACGAGAAGCGGTAGACCGCCGCTCACGGGCATGCGCCAGACGGCGCCATCGATATCGCCCAGGAAAACGTCGGTCGCGTTTACGGCGATCGAAACGACCGCGAGGATGCCCGATGCGAGCTCGACGGGGGTTCCACCTGTGACCGGTACGCGCCAGACTTCGCTCTTGTACTGGGTCGGCTCGACGCCGTTCACGTGGGGTGTCGAAGCGAAGTAGACCCAACCATCTGCGTACGCGATCACGTTCGCGCTCGACTCTGGCATGTCTGGGTCGAGACGCGCCGGCGCGAGCACGCTGACGGTGCAGCTCTTCGGTCCAGCTCCTGGACCGGAGCCCGAGGTGGTCTCGCCAGCGAGCGTCCCGATCGTCACGTTCGGGTTGCAAGCGGAGAGGCCGAAAGCGGAGAGGCCGAAAGCGGAGAGGCTGACAGCAGAGAGGGCGACAGCGAGCGCTCCGATCGCGGAGGTCGTGGATGATGATTGGCGATGATTCATTGGGCTCCCACATCAAGTGAGTGTCCGGGCGGCGCTCGAACCATTGGTTCCGACGCGTCGTTTTGTCGGCCGGCTCGATACCACGCGCTTCGTCGACGGTACTTCATGCTCTTTTGTGGCATTCCGCGCAAATGGGCCGCGCGACCGTTGGATGGTAGGAGGAGCTCGGCGAACCCCGCGCCGGCTCGATCAACTCGCTCGGATTCGGCCGCTGCGAGACCGCGCGTACCGCGCCTTCACCCTCGAATGGGCGAAGAAGTGATATCCAAGCCAGACATGCGGCATGAACGTCAGCAATCGCTCGCGATCGTCGCCTTTCTCTCGATGGCTTCGTGTGCTCACGAAGTCGCTCCGGTCGGTCCGCCGACGAAGGCTTCTTCCGAAGCAGCACCGCAGATCTTCGACGCGCATGCGCAATCGCTGACACCGACGCTGCGGAAATCGAGCGAGGCCTTTGCGGTCTCCGCGCATCCCGTGCCCGTTCGCGCTTGGTTGTCGCGTTTCTTCAAGCTCGCACCGCCGAGCAGCTGGGCGAGAACCGAGAGTCAGCTCGATCTGCCGACGGGCCTACTCTCTAGCCCCACGCTCCTCGACGATTTGGGGATCGACGCGAACGGCATCTCGCATCAGATCCATCCACAAAGACATGTCGATGGTCGGTGGCTGGTAGCGGCGAGCCCCGACAAGGCGCTGCTCGAAAAGACCTCGCTCGCTGTCAAATCAGGGCCCCGTTCCGCCCTCCGAGCCACGGTCGATCTCGATGCCAATCTAGGAAAAGCAACCGGCGCAGGCCTCGGTCGCTGGGATGTGGTCGTCGAGCGAAGCTCCGACGCTACGAGCTTCGAGCTCACCTGTCGTACCGCGCCGTGATGGCCCGCGCCTCCATGTTTTCGTGCATCGCGGGCGCGTTGTCGATGTCGTGTGCACCGCTCACGCCGCCGAGCCACGTCGATCGTTCCGAGATCGACGTCAGCACCGCGTCGCTGCGCGCCGGCGAGGTGCCGCCTCGCGTCGTGGTCATCGCACTCGATGGGGTTCGTTGGCAGGAAATCTTCCATGGAACCGATCCGGCTCTGCTCGGCACCGACGACGACTCGGTGAAAGAAGCAGCGACGGCCGAGGCGCTGACCCCGAATCTCCACGCGTTGATGAGGCGCGGCGTCGGCCTCGGCGACGTGCGGGCCGGCTCGTGTTTCTCGGCGGCGGGGCCGAATTTCGTGTCGCTCCCGGGCTACACCGAGATCTTCGGCGGAAGACCTGCCACGTGTCAGGAGAACGATTGCGGACCGACGACGAACGAGACGCTCGCCGATGCGTTTCGCACCGAACGGGGCGTGACCAGCGACGAGATCCTCGTCCTCTCCTCGTGGGCGCCCATTGGTCGCGTCGCGATCCTCGACGCGTCCCGTGCATCGGTTTCGACCGGTCGAAGCCTGCTCGACCCGCGCAATTGGCTCGCCTCGCGCGACGACCCTGCGATGGTGTCGCTCCTGGCGGCGAGTCGGATATCGAGCCCTCGGCCAGGATGGGGAGACTACCGGCCCGACGCGTTCACACGAGCGATCGCCGTCGCGCGGTTCGAACGGCTGCCGCGGCCTCGCTTCGCCTTCATCGGACTCGGCGACACCGACGAGCACGGGCACGCGGGGCAGTATCGAAAGTATCTCGAGGCGCTTCGGGCCGCTGATGCGCTCGTCGGTGATCTGGTGACCACCTCGCGAGCCTGGGGCACTGAGTCGTCGCGTGTCATGTGGTTCGTGTTGGCCGACCATGGTCGCGGCGCGAACTTTCGCGATCACGGCCGAGCCTTCGCGGGCTCGGACGCTAGCTGGCTCGTCGCCGCAGGGGGCGACATCCCGGCGCTCGGCGCGCTCGGTTGGACGACACCTCATCAACTGCGAGATCTCGCGCCGACGATTCGACTGCTCACGGGTCTCGCTCCGGTGAGCGGGGACGATGCCGGCGTGCCGATGGGCGAGATCGTGTTCGGAGCGTTGCGCGCGCGTTGACGCGCGCCTCGACGTTTCTCGGCGGGTTGCGACGCCGCGCGCGCGGCACTAAGGGTCCTCGTGCCTGAAGAACCGTCGTTGCCTCGCTGGATCGCCGATGCCGATCGCATCTTGCGCGATGCGAGCAAGCGCGCGACGACGATCAACAGCGCGACGCCAGCGAACCTTTCGTCGGAGCACGCTCGTCTGGTCGATGCGTGGACGCGCGGTCGTGAGGCAGCTCCTCGCTTCGCGTACCACGCTCCAGGCGATCTTTCGGCGCTGCCTACCGCGCTCGAGTCCCTGGCCACGGCGATCTCGGAAGACGGCCCGCTCGGTAGTGTCTACGCGGACCGCGCGCGCGAGCTCTCCCTCGAAAGTCGTCTCGTCGGCGCAGTCGGTACCCCCGAGATGGGCCCGCTCGCGCTCGCTCGTTACGGCGTGCGCGATTCCTTCTCGGCCGAGGCCGATGCCCTCGCGAGGACGTGGGCCGCCACACCGCGCGAATCAGCCGACACCGTGCGCATCCTCAGCGACGACGCGACAGACCCGCGTTCGCTCCTTTCGCTCGTGCGTCGCGGGGTCGGAGCGCGACGCCTCTCGGTGCGCGTCGTCGTCACCAAGAATCTGGCGCCTCTCGCGGCGGTCGGAGACGGCGTGATCCAAATCGCGGAAGGGCGCCTCACTTCGGCGCGCGATGCCGAACGAACGGCGCTGCACGAAATTGAAGGCCATTTGGTTCCGCAAGCCCGCGCGCTCGAACAGCCCTTGGGGATCTTCAGCATCGGCACTCGCAACGGCTCCGACGACCAAGAGGGGCGCGCGCTCACGGTCGAGCAGCGCGCAGGGTTCCTCGTCGGCTCGCGACGCGCCGAGCTCGGCTGTCGCCACATCGCAGGGCGCGCAGTCCTCGACGGGGCCCATTTCGTCGAAACGGTGCGCACGCTGAAAGAGCTCGGCCGGGAGACCGCACATGCCGTTCGGCTTGCCGTGCGCGCGCATCGCGGCGCCCACGAAGGCCGCGGTGGCCTCGCGCGCGAGATCGTCTATCTCCCGGCCATGCTTCGGGTGACTGCGCGCATTCAGCTGGACCCATGGGCGGAAGACGTTCTCTCGCGCGGACGAGTTTCAGTCTCGGCCGCCTCGGCCCTGAGGCCGTACATCACCGCCAAAAGGTGAATTGTCGCCGCGATCACCGGTCCGCGATAGTCTTCGAGGACCCATGTCTCGTCGCGTGATCGCTGCCCTCATCCTCTCCTGCTCCTGGACCGCATCGGGGTGCGTTTTCAATGCCCTCGGCTCGCGGCAAGACGATGCCACCACGACGGGGCAAGGCGGAGCCACCTCCTCCTCGGTGGGGCCCGGCGGGCCCGGCGTCACGAGCTCGCCATCGAGCTCGGCGAGCGGCCCAAGCGGCGGCGGCCCGGTCTGCGGCGACGGCGTCGTCGAAGCGCCGGAGACCTGTGAAAGCGGCAATGAGAGCTTCCCCTCGTGCGCGGCGTGCACGATCGAACATCAGTGCGGCAACGGCGTCGTCGAGCCCGGCGAGGCTTGCGACACCGCGACGGCGGATTGCACGAACTGCGCGGTGGTGGCCGGAGCGTGCTTCGGGGCCGAGCCCCTTCCGCTCTCACTCACGGCGGTGGCCTCTTCGAGCGCGAGCTCGCTGATGATCCCGGGGAGCTTCGACGACACCGGGATGTGTGCGTCAGGCGGCGATCGTTCGGTGAAACTCTTTCGCTTCGAGGTCGGCCCGTATCCGTCGGGTCTCTTCGTCTCGGCGACCGGCGACATGCCACCCTTCAACGATGCCGTCGTCTGGGCGTATGCGGGATGTACGAGCGCCTCCACGACCTGCAACGACGTCGACCCCGATCCGCCCGTCGTCGGCACGATGCCCAACGCCGCGCTCCTCGCCTTGCCGCTTCAGCCACCAGGATCGGTGATCTTCGTCGCCGTAGGCGCGAAGACCGCAAACCAGTCGGGGGCGTTCCACTTCGTCGCCGCACCGACTCGCTTCTTCGCCGACTTCGAGAACCAGAGCGAGGGCTTCAACGTGGGCGCTGGCTGGAGCTTCACGCCGCAGTCGGTCACCGCGATCAATCCATTGGGTGACGCCATCTTGGAGTCGCCAGACATCGATGTCGTCGGTCTCAATCAGCTTCAGATCGCAATCTACGGGGCGGCACCGACGGGCGTAAAGGGCCACGTCATCGTCGTTCCCGACGGTGGTGCTCCGCTTCCATTCGTTGCCGTTCCCGATACGGGCGGAGCGATCACCGAGCGAAGCGTGACCCAAGCGATCGTCGCAGGAACCAAGTCGGCGAGGGTTCGTCTCGTGCTGCCGCCGGGGCCGGGAACCTGGGAAGTTCACCGACTTCTGGTCGGACCGAAGACACTTTGACGCTCCTCGGCCAGACAGAGCAGCCGGTCGGAGCGCGAGCCACTCACGGGTCGACGGTGACGAGCCTCTTCAGCGTGGTGCTTCCGCCGCGCGAGTCTCGAACGACGACCCACATCGCGTAGGTGCCTGCCTCGGGAGGGGGCACCCAATCGACTTCTTGGGTGTCGGTGTAACCGCTCGTTGCGTCGCTGATGAGCTTGGTGTCGCTGTTGAAGTCGCCGCCATCGGCGAAGTAGCTCGCCCAGACGACTTCGTGCAGCTGCTCACCCTTCTGGCCTCTGCCCTCGGGATCGATCTCGGCAACGTCTTTCGGCACCTGCACCTTGATCTTGTATTGGGTGCACTGCGAAAACGCGTTCGGCGCCGCACAACCGCTCTGCTTTCGTTGGTCGGCCGTGACGCTGCACGACTTGACGTGGGGGATCTGCCCGAAGTCTTCGCTCATCGGCGCGCCGTCGAGGTTCAAGTCGGTGACGGTCGGTGACGCGTTGGCGCGACCATCGTCGAACGCGTAAATTTGCGTGTAGCCGACGACGAAGCTGTCGGGGCCGAGACGGTTGCCTTGGTCGTCGAAACAACCGAGCGGAAACGAACCAGCCGTGCTCGTCCCCTCGGGTGGGATCGGCTTCACCGTTCCGGCGCATGCCGTGAAGAAGACGAACGCCGTTCCTGCGTACGGCCCGCTCTGGGGTCGCGGCCTGCGCGAGATGATGTCGAGCGGCAGCGTGGTCGCGAATGCGTCGGCCCCAGGGCCCTGCGCGACGATTCCATCGGGGGGGATCACACCCTCCTGGAGCTGCTTGAGAATCGCGGCGAGCGGCGCGTAACAGCCGTAGTAGGCGTCGCCGTCGGGATCGAAGCAGCCCCCGAGCCAGGTGATCTGAATGGGGCGCGCGTTCTCGCGATCGAGCCCATCGGCATAGTTGAGCTTGAACGTGACCGTGTCACCCGGCTTCGCGTACGGCTTGTCGGCGTCGACCGAGAAGAGGCGCAACGCATTGACTTTGCTCGGCGGATCGAACGACGCGGCGCAGCTCGCCGACATACCTGCCCAGCCAAGCCCCAGACACACCGCCGCGAGCCACACCCTCAGCCCTCTGCGGGGAAGTCTCGAATCGCTTGAAGTGGAGGGGAGGGGATGCATGCTTCGCTCGTGTGCCGTGCTTCGGGGATGTTGCGTCAGAAGTCGGCGCGCACGCCGATGCTCGGGAGGATCGGTAGGCCGTTCACGTAGCTGCGCGCGGTGAAGTTGAAGTTGTAGCCAACCGCTTCGGCGTTCTGATTGTTGTAGATATTTTGCACGTCCAGGTAAGACGAGAGTTGCCACGTCTTGAACGCCCAGCGCTTGTCGACGCGCAAGTCGAGCTGGTGAAAGAGGGGAAGCCGCTCGGTGTTCTGTGTCGTGAGCGGAATGGGCGTGTACGTGCCGCTCGGCGCATGAAAGAGGCCGTTGGTCCGGTTCACGTCGCAACCGGCGTTGCTCGGGTTGCAGACGTTGGGCGTGATGAGGTTGCCTGACACGAGCCTGAAACGCAGACCCACCTCCCAGCCGTGGCCGAGCCTGTAGCTTCCGAGGAGCGTGAGGATGTGCGTCTGATCGAACGACACGAGATGCTCGGGCTCACCCGCCGCGTCTTGTCTGACGCTTCGCGAGAGCGTGTACGCGACCCAGCCGAAGAAGCGATCGTCGGGCTTGTACTTGAGCAAGAACTCGCCACCGACGACGTACCCGCGTCCACCGTTCCCGTAGACCGTGCCGAGTCCCGAGGGGTCGGCTTTGCCGATGACGAGGTTGTCGAGCTGTTTCACGAAACCCTCGCCGCTCGCTTCGAGGTTGCGCGTGATCTCTTGCTCGTAGCCGACCGCATAGTGAATCGCTCGGTTCGACGTGAGCGATTTGGTCCCGAGTGGCGGTACCACCTCTTGGAACTGCGGCGGTTGTTGAAACATGCCGACGCCAGCCTTCACGGTCGAACGGGGAAACCCGTGGATGAGATCGAAGCGTCCGTTGAGGCGCGGGCTGACGTCGAACTTCTGATTGAAGCTCGAATAGTCGAGACGAACCCCTGGCACGATGCGAAGCCTCGCGGTCGGAGTGAGCTCGGCTTCGACGTAGATCGCCGGGAAGAAGAAGCTCTGTGCCTTCTGCAGCGTCACGTACCTGCGCGTCGAAAACGGCTGATTCGCAGGCTCGCCGGGGCGATTGGGAGCCGGCAGTCGGAGGTTGACCTCACCGATTCCTCCTTGAACGTCGGCGCCGAAGTTCAGCGTGACGCCGTTCGCGATCTTGTCGGAGAACTCGAGCCTGCTCGCGATGGTGCGGACGTCGAGCAAGAAGAAGAACGGGCCGAGCTGGAATTGAATGTCGTCTTGGCCTAGCGACGCGACGCCTCTGAACTTTCCGGTCGAGCCGATCTCGTTCTCGTAGAGCAACTGAAGGCGTTGGAACGCCGTCACGAGACCGATGTTTCCCGAGAGCCCCGGATCTCCAGGCGCCTGATTGACGAGGAGCTTCAGTCGATCGTCGGAGCCGAAGAAGCCCGCGCGGAAGCGTCCGAGCTTGCTCGAGTTGTGCTCCACCAAGGCTTGGTAGTCGTAGTAAACGGGCGCTTGCGTGACTCCGGCGCCGGCGGCTTTGAGGGTCGGTCCGAGCCACGCATCGATGTAGCTCCGACGCGCGGCGACCAGAAAGCTCCAGCCTTTGGTCCCGGGGATGGGTCCTTCGAAGAGGCCTCGCACATCGATGAGATCGAGTTGCAAAAGACCGTGATAGCCATCTTGCTTCGGAGTTCGCAGTCCCACGTCGACGATGCCGCCCTGAACCCGGCCGTATTGCGTGCTGAAGTTGCCGGGATAGAAATCGATCTTCTCGAGGACCTCGGTGGGCACGACGCTCGAGAGACCCCCGAAGTGGTAGATGAGCGGGACGTTGGTGCCGTCGATGAACGTCTGCGTGTCTTGCGGGCCCGAGCCGCGGACCAACAGGAGACCCGCGATCGCGGGGGGGCGAGCAACACCAGGGAGGTTCAGGATCGATCGAATCGCGTCACCGTTCGTGCCCGGGATGCGATCGATTTCGCGTCGCTGAAGCGTTCGTTTGACGACCTCGCGCGGAGGCCTCTCGCCCCGTACGATGACCTCGAGCCCGTTGCCCTGGACGTCGAGGCGGTACTTCACCTCGCGCGCTTCGCCTCCTGCGATGTCTTCGGTGACCGTCAACGGATCGAAGCCCGGGGCGTTCACCGAGACCGTGTAAGCGCCTGCTTCGATGCTCCGGAACGCGAAGCCACCCTCGGGGTTGGTCGTGACGATCACCGGAGCGCCGGTCCCGTCGACGCGCGTCAGCGTGACCTGTGCGGCCGCGAGCGGAACATCGCCTCCACTGGCGAGCACGGTTCCTCGTAGGGCCTGCTCCTGCGGCGCTTCGGGGGTTTGCCGAGACCCTGGGGTCGACCCGTCGGAGGGCGTGGTCGCGAGCGTGAAGGTGAAGCGATAGAAGATGCGCGATGGCGCCGGCTGTCCGTTGGCGCGTCGGGCGGGCTCGAACTCGAGCTTCTTCCCGGCCGCCACCGCGGACTCGTCGAACCCGTGCCCAGCCGAATCGACGACGGTTGCGCCTTTTACGTGGCCTGCCGCGTCGATGTCGAGCTCGAGCACGACCTTGCCCTCGATGCCAAGTGCTTTGGCTTCGGTTGGATAGTCGGGCGCGACGTACGTTTTGAGGTGCGGTGGCGTCGGCTTTCCGGTTTGGCCGGGATCGGCATCTCGAGCCGGTTTGATCACCGCGCTCGCGCCGCCTTTGGGGACCGAAACGTCGCCCGTGTCGGGGGGAGCGGTCTCGTTCTTCGGCGGGCCGTCGTTGGAGCCGCCGCCGCCTCGACCATCTTGGGCGAACGCAGGGCGCGTCGCTCCTAGGGCGATCGTGAGGGCGCAGAGCGCGGCGGTTCGCTTCAAAAGCTTCACGGTGGGAGGCTCACGTATCGCCTCGGTGGGCCGGCGAGCGCAAGCGCTTCGTCGCCCTCAGCGCACTTCTTGGGGACGCGGACTGCGGCGACCAGGAGACCGCGGAGCTTGACCCGACGGGCGAGCTTTCGCCACTGAGCGCGACACTCCGTGAGCCTGGAGCTGCCTCCGCCGCGGAGCCGTTACGTGGGTCGATTCCACCACGCTGAGGGAGCGAATCCGAAGGAACACGCGCACAATCGTGAACAAGGCGGCCAGACCGAGCGGCAGAACGAACACCAGGGTGATCACGACGGCTCCTTTCAAGGGGAAAATCCGAGCCGGCCTCGAGAGGCGGCCGGGACCCAATCCCGAGTCACCGGTCGGAGCACGACGTGGCCATTTTCCGACTCGTCAATCGACGCTCGGGCGGCGGTTGCCTGATCCCTGGCCGGCGGCGTATCGTCCGCGACGTGAAAGCCCCCATCGGAACGGTTGCGACCCTCGTCGTCGCGGGTCTGCTCGTCGGTTGCTCGTCCACTGCGGCTCCGACCACGCCTTCTGGCGATGGTTTGCCGTCGCGCGGCGCCACGGGCGATGCGCAGCCCGCTACGAGCGGCGAGCCGAGTCAGACCTCGTCGTCGGCCTCTGCCTCCAGCGCCGTGACCGCCGCGGGCGGCACGAAGCCCGCCTCGGAGGGACCCAAAGAGGTCGCGAAAGATGCCAACGCCCTCGTCCTCGAGCTCACGATCGAGTCGTCGAAGGGGGCGGCCGTGTCGCCGGGCGACAACGAGAAGCTCAAAGCCGCGTTCGTCGCGAAGGTGGCCGAATCGAGCAAGATCGCGATGCCCACCTCGGTTGGCGTGACGGCCGGTCGGCACGTCGCCACGCGGCTCATCGTCGACGCTCTGACCGAAGGCAAAGACGGGCTCACGCAGAAAGTGCAGCTCAATGGCGTCACCGCTGACGGCAAACGCCCCCTGTTCGACCTCAACGCCAAGGCGACCTTGAGCGAGGCGCACAAAGACAAGCCTGCCGACGTCGACGAAGTCCGCGCCGCAGCGATTGCTCAGGTCTTTCAGAAGCTCGAGGCCGAAGCTCCGACCCTCAAGCCCTCTGCATCCTGCTCGTCCGAGAAGAAGAAGAAGTAGACGCGCGCAGCGCGTACCTCGGACGATCCGCTCCTATCGCCGTCTTGGTGCCGCCGAGGCCGCGGCCACGAGGGGCTGCGCCAAGACCGAGCGAGATCGGGCGCACGTCGCACGCGAAGGGCTCACACTGCGCTCCGAGCCACTCTCCCAATCACACGATCCCCTCAGACGGGGTCGCGGCGCTTGAGGACGACACAGAGAAGCACGATGAGAACCGCCGTGGAGCCGCCGAGCACGGCGAACGGTAGCCACACGTTTTCGTAGGTCAAAAAGCCCCAAGAGCCAGGGTAGTCAGCGCCGGCGATCTGCGCGGTGGCGCATTTGAAGTGGCCCTTGTCGATGAACCGCTCCGAGATCGTCTGCGGATCGGCCATCTTCAGGTCGATGTACCAAGACGGATCTTTCTCGAGCGCCATTCGTTCGGGAACGATCGCCGCCTCGAAGCCCCAACGCGCAGGAATGATGGCGAAGAGCCACGAAAGCTTCGGCACGGTCGTCATCGGAACGAGCAGGCCGCCGAGCACGATCTGCGGGATGAGCGCGATCGGCGTGAGAGCCATCGCGGCTTCGCTCGAAGCGACGACGGTCGACAGAAAGAGGCCGATCGCGACCGCCACGAGCGCAGTCGCGACGAGTGATCCGAGCTCGAACAAGAACGCGTTCATGCCGCCTGCGAAACCGAGCCATGGGAAAACGATCGCCAGGAGCATCGTGCACTGGACGATGCAGAAGAACGTGAGAAGCAGGTACTTCGAGAGCACGTAGTTGATGAGCCCGAGATTCACCATGCGCTCACGCATGTAGATCGCGCGTTCGCTCACGATCTCGCGTGCAGCGTTGGAGGTCCCGAACCAGATCGCGCTCACGACCAAGAAGAAGACCGCCGCCGTGTGGTCGGTCGTTCGGGTCATGTTCTTCAGGACTTCGGTGCCGACGGTCGCGTTCGCATCTTTGGCGCTGTTGCCCAGCTGCTGCATGGCGCCGAGACACCAACCCGGCACCGCAGTCTCCTGCCCTCCAAACACCAGGCCGAGCAGAATGCCGATGATGGGCGCTTGCGCCAGCATGATGATCGTGCCGCCGACGTCGCGCATCTTCGTCTTGAAGTAGCGCGACAAGAGCAACCTGAGCTGACCGCTCGTCTTGGCGCGCGTGGCGGGGATGCCGCGCTGACCTTGCCCAGTGCCGACCTCCCGTCGGCCGGAGTACATGCGACGGTAGGTCGTGTTCGTCTCGTTGAAGAACTCTTGTCGCCACTCCATGGCAGCGAGCTTGCGAGCCTCGCCGCGCTGCGCCAGCGGGTTCTGCGCCTTCAAGCGATCGAAGATGGGCTTCTCGCGTTGCGCGAGCGCTTCGAACATGTCGCGCGGGTTGTCGATGTCGTTGCGCTGTCCGTGGCGCTCTTTCCAGGTACCGAAGAACTTGTAGGCATCGGGGTTGGTCGGCCCGAAGTAGGCCGGGACGCCGCCGTAGCCCATGATGAGGCAGTGCGTGAACTTCTCGAACTCGTCCTTGGCCGGCTGATGGATCGTCATGATGATCGTCTTGCCGGTGGCCTTCGTCAGGTTGGCGAGAAGCTCGATCAGAGCGGTGGTGTCGTCGGCGGCGAGACCGCTGGTCGGTTCGTCGAGGAAGACGATGACCGGATCGGTGACGAGCTCGAGCGCGATGTTGACGCGCTTGCGCTGACCACCCGAGAGCACCTTCTTTTCGGGCTTTCCGATCTGGAGGTTGCGCACACCGTCGAGGCCGAGATCGCGGAGCGTCTGCTCGACGCGCTGATCGATTTCGGCGTCGGAGTAGTCGGGAGGTAGACGGAATTTGGCGCTGTAGCGGACGGCTTCGAACACCGTCAGCTCGGGATGGACGAGATCGTCTTGGGGGACGTATCCAATCGAACCGCGGAGCGTGTCGTAGATGTTGTAGAGGTCTTCGCCGTTGATGCGGACCATGCCGCTCGTCGGCGGGAGGTACCCGTTCAACGTCAAGAGGAGCGTCGTCTTGCCGGCGCCCGAGGGGCCCATGAGCGCGATCATGTCGCCGGGCAACGCCTTGAAGCTGACGTTGTCGAGCAGCGTCTTCATCGCCGACGGGTTGTCGCGATCGGGCACCTCGAGGACGAGGCTCCAGGCCTCGATTTCGTAGAGCGGCTTGCCGGCCCAACGATCGGCGGAATACTCCTCCTGCACGACCTCGGCGGAGCCCGAGGCTCCGATCTCGATCTGCAGCGGCATCGGGCCGATGTAGATTTTCTCGCCGCTCTGGACGGCGATCTTCTGGCCCGAAGGGATTCGCTGGCCACGAACGAACGTGCCGTTGCCGCTCCCACGATCTTCGATGAAGAGCGCGCCGCCGATTTGGTGGAGAAACGCGTGTCGGCTCGAGACCTGTGCGTGACCGATGACGATGTCGTTGTCGGGCGTTCGGCCGATCGAGCGCGTCGGCTTCTGACCCGCGCCGAACTCGAGGTGGCCGAGGATCGTCTTGTTCTTTTTGGCGGGCGCTCCAGCGGGAACAGCGCCCTGACCGGGGCTGGGCATCTGGGCCACGGCGGTTCCCGGTGACGCCGCGTGCTGCGAGGGCGCGTGCTGCGGGCCTCCGCCTGCTCCGCCGGCGAGAGCGACCGTGCCAGGAGCGGCGTGCCGGCTCTGCGCCGGGGGCGGCTGGGAATGCGATGGAGGAATCGCGTTCGGGCCGGTCATCGGACGCGCCGAGGATTGGGCCTGCGCGAGCCGCATCAAGAGCGACACCTGAATCGGCACCGGGCCGAAGGCGATGATGCCGTTCGGATCGATCGGGGAGGGCTGGTTGGGCGTGATCTTCGTTCGGTTCGTGCCGACGTAGGTGCCGCTCGTGGAGCCGTGATCGGTCACCATCATGCGGTCGAGCATCACCGTCGCGTGCTGGCTCGAAACGCTCGGGTGTTGGATCACGAGCGAAGCGCGCGTCGGATCACGCCCGATGACGAGGTGGCCGTTCGGGCCAGGTTGGGAGCCCACCGCCATGATCATGAGCGAGATCGCTGGATGACCGAGTGGGACGGTTTGCGGACCGATCGTGAAGGCCGTCCGCATGTCGAACGACACTTGCTCGCCGGCGTTGAGTGGCCGACCGCCGGCTGTGGCTCCGGGCGCCGCCGGGATGAACAAGAGCTTGCCGCCGCCCTGATGGACGATCCGTGCGTGCTCGGGAAGGATCCCCGGGCCGTGCAGCACGACGTCGCAGTGGGGGCCGCTTCCGATCGTGATGCTTTGTTTGCCGAACCCAGGAATCATGGAGAAATCGTTCTGCCCGAGGGGAAATCGTTCAACATCCTCAGCGCAGCACGAGGACGTACACGATGATCAAGACGGTCGTCGCGACGAAGAAGCTCACGCCGAGCCAGAGGAAGAGCACGTTGCGATTCGGCGAGGATGCGGGGCCGGAGAGTGGCCCGGCGCCCTCGCCCCACGGCGTCTGCGAGCCCACCCCGTACGGCTGCCCGTTCGGTGCTCCATAACCGCCAGGAGCGGGAGTCATGTGTGGAGTGGGTTGCCCAGGCTGTACGTGCGGGGGTTGAGGGCTCCCTTGCGGCTGTTGTGGGTAGCGCATCGAAGGAGGCGGCAACCCCAGGCCCTGTGGAGCATCCATCCGGTAGCCGACGAGACCCTGTTGCCCATGCGACTCCGCTGCACCAAGGGTCGGGCTGACTCCCTGCATCTGCTGAGGCTGCTGTGAATGCATTGGCTGCTGCATCTGCTGCGGCTGCATCTGCTGCGGCTGCTGCGGCTGCATCTGCTGAGGCTGCGTCTGCTGCTGCACCTGCTGAGAATGCATCTGCTGAGAATGCATCTGCTGAGAATGCATCGGCTGAGAATGCATCGGCTGAGGTTGCATCGGCTGCGGCTGCATCATCTGTGGCTGCATCTGCTGCTCGGCATGCATCTGCTGCTGGGCATGCATCGGCTGCTCGGCATGCATCTGCTGCTGCATTCCATGCTGACCGTGCGGACCGAAGCTAGGGCCCGAGGGGTGGGAGTCGAGCGGTCTCGGCGCGCTGCTCTGCCCAACGGTCGGGCTCACTCCGGCGCCTCCCGCCATGGGGATCGTGGGCTTCGGGCGTTGGCTCTCCGGACCCATCGCGACCGTCTCGAGCGAGGAGAACGTCGGCTCCCCTTCGGGCACCGTCGTCAGGCCAGAGGGCCCAGTCTTGGTCTGCCCGGCTCGCGTCTGGCTCGGCGCGCTCGCGAGGACCCGCGCGATCTGCACGGTGATGTTGTCGTGACCGCCGCGCTCGTTCGCCATTCGCACGAGCTGCTGACACGCGAACTCGATTCCGCCGCCGTTGAGGGCTTGGCGAAGCGCAGCGAGAATCTCGTGTCCCAACGCGAGATCGGTGAGCCCATCGCTCGACTGAATGAGCACGTCTCCAGGGAACAGCTCCATCGGCTCGGGGCGAACCTCGACGTCGACCTCGGGTTTCATGCCGAGCGCGCGCGTGATCTTGTTGGCGTCGGGATGACCGATGGCTTGCTCCTCGGTGAGGAAGCCCGCGTCGATCATGGTCTGGACCATCGAGTGATCGCGCGTAAGCGGGTAGATCTGATTCGAGCGAATCACGTAGGCGCGGCTGTCGCCCACGTGTGCCACGTCGACGCCGCCGTCGTGCAGCAACATCGCGACGACCGTCGAACCAGGACGGACTTTGTTGTCGGGCGGCCCCCCGAGCTCGTAGACCCGTCGTCCGGCTTCTTCGACGGCGAGCTTCAAGGCCATGCACGGTGTGAGGCTCGGCGGCGCCTTCTCGATCTGCTCGAAGATCGTGGTGATCGCCCGTCGGCTGGCCTCTTGGCCGCCGTAGTGTCCGCCCATTCCGTCACAGAGCACACAGAGATGACCGAACTTGGTCTTCGCGTGCCCGCACGAATCCTCGTTGATCTGTTTGTTCGGATCCCGCCCGGGATCGCTGTGTTGAGCGACCTCGACCGAAAGGCCGGCAGACGGGAGGGAACCTTGAACCATCCTCTTGGCCTACTCCAGGCTCACGGTGAACTCGACGGGACCAAAGCGCAGCGATGCTCCTTGGCCGATGGTCGACCAGACCGATGACGGAAGGCGCTGGCCGTTGATCATCGTTCCGTTGTTGGAGTTGTCGTCGCGCACCATGAATTGACCGTTTTCGATCTTGAGCGTCGCGTGCGCTCCGGAGACCCGGGGCTCGTTCAACAAGATTTGGCAGAGCGCGCCGTCTCGCCCCGCCTTCATTTCGGTGTTGGGAAGCACCGTGAAAATGCCTTGGCTGCCAGAGAGCGTCGCGCGAGAGACGTAGCTCGGGGCGGGACCGGCCATGACCGGCATGGGCGCAGGAGGCGGCGCGAGACCACCGCCACCGCCACCGCCACCGGCGACGATCGGCCTCGGGGGCGCCGCCGCGCTGCCGCCTCGACGCTTGCCACCGCTTCGAAAGACCGACACGAGGAGCAGGATGAGGACCACACCACCGAACGCGATCCCGCCGATGAGGAAGTAGGGCGGAGGAGCGTCGCTCGCCTTCAGCGTGAGGATCTTGTCCTTCGTGATGGCGCTCGTTCGCTTGGCTCCGTTGTCGTAGACGATCGCGCGCGCGGTGTAGTTCGCGGCCTCTTTGCCTGCGAGGAACTTCGCGTTGTTCGGCACATCGAACTCGACGTACTGGTCGTTCGTGGTCGACGCTCCGCCGTGCATCCCGGCTTCGATCAGCGACTTCTGCGCGTTGCGAGCGTCTTCGAGGCTTCCACCTTGGAGCGAGTCGGGCACCGGCTGGTTCTTGGGAACCATGTAGAGCTCCGCGCGCTCTTTCTTTCCGCCCCAACAGAAGTTGCCATACACGCGAAGGGTGCCACCTGGGAAAACCGGGTTCTTCTGCGCGTAGGCCACGGTCTTGTCGATGTCGATGTCGAGGGGCCACGTGGTCGGGTCGATGCCGACGGGCACGTTGATGAACGCATCTCCTGCGATCGCCGTGTCGGTGTGAACGAAGTTCAGCTTGAAGGTCTGCGTGACGGTCGGCTGAATGCAGGCGACCTGCCATTTGACGACCCACATTTTGTCGAAACGGGCGCGTACGGCGCTGGCGATTCGGCTTCCGTGCGCCGCTTGTCCGTCGCGCACGACGCTGAAGAATCCGCCGATCTCCGGGTTCGCGAGCTCCTGCATGAACTGCCTGGAGGCGACCGCGAACTCATCCATCTGCTTCGACGGAAACCAGATCGAGATGACGGGGACAGGAGCCTTCGGCAGGCTCTGGTTGTCTTCGGGGAAGCGACCGTTGTTGAGATACTGCTTCAGCTGATCTGCAACTGGACCCTGTGAGCCTGCGTCGGCTCCGGCCTGCCCGTTCGACAGAATCACGAGGGCTTGGTGCATCGGCACCTTGACCTTCGAGCCTGCGTTGCCGAGCTCTTTGTAGCCATCGGTCGCGGCGTTCTTGATGATCGCGAAGAGCGCGCGGTTACGCCCCTGGGTCGGGTAGGTTTTGTCGATTGCGCTGATGGCGCCCGTCGCAGCCGACTTGTCGGCCAGCCAGTGAGAGTTCGACACGACCGAGCGGTCGTTGAAGAACATGACATCGAC
Source organism: Polyangiaceae bacterium (assembly GCA_043755175.1). GTDB lineage: Bacteria > Myxococcota_A > Polyangia > Polyangiales > Polyangiaceae > CAYYKK01. The sequence goes on from JAYUUB010000220.1 coordinate 26,365, forward strand.
GATGTCGTTGGGCCCCATGACGTTGACGAACGACTGCGCGACGGCCTTCGCTTCGTCGAAGCGCGGACCCATGGTCGCCGCGGCGTCGATGAGCACGAGGAACGCCGTGCCGACGCCGTCGTCTTTGAGCCCCTCGCCCCAACGCTTCTTCGTCAAAAATTTCACGGGCATGTCGGTGCCGTCGACCGCGACGGTGAAGAGCGCCGCGTTCTCTGGGAACTCGATGGGGCTCCAAGTCGACTGGGGCTTCTCCATCGCCTCGGACGTGCAATCGAGCTCGGCATCTCCGGTCAGCGCTGCACAAGGTCCGAGGACCTCGCTCACCGACTTGTTCTGCATCAGCTCGATGACGGTCGTGAGCACCGGCGCCCCTTCGGCGAGGCTTGCCCGGGGGTCGATTCGCATGATGTGCGCTTCGGGGGCCGCGAGAGCTCGGCTGGCCGAGGTTGCGAGAGTGCACAGAATGACGACGAGTGAAGCCAGTAAGGTCGCCGCCGCTCGGATGGCGGGGCGGCAGCTGGCTCGGTCGTGGAAGCGAGCGCTCGGCATGGGTCTTCGATCCTCCGCTGTGGGACCCCCGCGGCCGCTCCGTTGCCGCATGGGTCGTGGCCCGCGTTTTCGCGGGTCCGGATTGTCCCCGATGAGTCGGGGGCTATGAGACTCGGCGCGGCATCTTGCCGCTTCAAACCCACGTTTCTAACCCGTACGTCCCCCCATGCGAACCAAAAAGTACCAGGACCGGCCGGGTGGGTAGGGAAGTAGAGGACGTGGCCCGCGCGATCGGTCATTCCAGACCGGTGGTCTGCCTCCTCGTTCAGACCGAACACCGCCCATTCGAGCGTCGTCGCTCGAGCGAGTGGCTCGGTTGCGTGACCAGTGTGGCCCTCAGGCGCGAGAAGCGACCGAGATGACGATGACGCTGAAGCCACCGAAGCGAACCTTGTCGCCGTCGCGAAGATCACGACGCCCCTGGAACCCGATCGCCTCTTCGTTGTGGAAGGTGCCGTTCGTCGAGCCCAAGTCGCTCAGCGTCAGTCGACCGTTGTCGGCTTCGATCGTCGCATGGTTGGTCGACGTGGTGCCGTGACCGATGGGAACGTCGACGTCTTGGCCAGTTTCCGCGCGCCCCACGAGGTTTCGGCCTTGGAACAGCGGCCAGAATTTTCCGAGCGGATCGTCTTGAAAGCTAACGAGGAAACCGACGAGAGCCCGGCGTGTCGCACCGGAGGCACCTGGCGTGGCGCCTCCGAAACCACTCATCGCGCCCGTTGGCGGCATCGGCTGTCCACCCATTGGAGGCGGACCACCCATTGGGGGCTGATTGGGTGACGGTTGTGGAGCAAACGCCGTTTGCCCGAAAGCGTCAGGCTCGGCGGGCGGTGAAAATGGAGGAGGCGGCGCGCCATAGCCGCCGGCATCACCACCGAACGGGGCCGGCGGGGGATACGGAGGAGGGGGCGCCTG
>JAYUUB010000221.1:0-3458 GCA_043755175.1 Polyangiaceae bacterium
TCCCGAAATTGTCACGACTGTCTTCTACAACAACCCTCGCCTTCGCGCCTGTCGGAGGCGAAAAGCGATGACGCACGATCACTGCGCCATCGTGCGGGCACTCGAAGATCCATGTGGCTCGAAATGTCTCTCATGTCGGGTGGTTGCGGCAGACTCGTGGGTTGGTGGATTCCCATGGATCGCCCCACCCGTGGTCGACCCTCCCATTGGAGAGCTCCGAGCACGATTCGCCGCCTTTTCGGCCTTGGCTCGTCCTGTGCATTGGGCGACGCCATGAGCGACTCCAAAGTACTTCCGCGCAGCAACGAGACACGAGCCCACCGCTTCCTTCGAGGCTTCGTCTTCGCGGCGATGGGATGTTCCGCGCCCCTGGTGTTCGCCGCCTGCGTCGGCGAGCCCGACGCGACCGACGAAGACACTTCCCAGCTTCAGAACGAGCTGACTTCATCCATCACCAAGGGTGACTGGCAGAAGTTTCCGAACGGCGAGGAGTGTCTCGCGGCGGTTCAAGAATTCTACCCGGCCAAGTTCGGCGTCTCGTTGCCGGTCGCCGGACCCGGCTCGGTGGGCTCGTGCGCAGCCCATGGCGCATGCAAGCTCTGGCTCGATCACAAGCCGAGCGCGACCGAGTGGGAGCGCATCGACAACGACGGCCAGCACCTACCGACCACATACGATCTCATCGTGTATCCCCCTTCGGGAACGAACCCCTACGGTCACATCGCTTCGGTCGATCACGTCGAAGGCAAGACCATCTACGTCATCGACGACAACTATGTCGGTCATCACGTGAAGGCGTCACATCCGCACACGGTCTCGGTCAAGGCCTACGGCTGGTACCACCTGAAGAAGCTCGGCAACCAGCCCCCGCCCATCAAGGCAGGCGGCGGAGAATGCGAAGTCGGCGGTCTCTACTGCGGTGGCGACAAGCTCAGCGGCAGCTCGAGCACCCTTTACGAGTGCACCCAGAACGGCAAGAGCGAGGTTCGCGCCTGCCAGCACGGCTGCGAGGTTCGGTCCGGAAAAGACGACGCCTGCAAGTGCACTCCAGACTCGTTCTATTGCGGTGGCGACGTCGTCGACGGGTCGGCGAATACGCTCTACAAGTGCGGCGCAGACGGGGTTTCGACGACGGTGCATCAGCAATGCGCCAAGGGATGCGCCGTGCACGCCGGCAACGACGACTCGTGCAAATGAGCGAACGCGACACTGGGTGGGTTGGGCCACCCACATCGCCGATCACTTCGGTTCACTCTCTCTGCGCCGACAGACGGCTGGCTGCCTCGACTGGTGGCACCAACCAGGCGCAGCGGCCTTCGATGCAGCGATGCCGACGCTCGACGAAGACCTCGAAGTCGCTCGCACCGAGCTTCGATTGCGCCTCTCGGAGACCATCGCGGGTTTTGTGGTCAGCTTGTCGCGACCGCCTTTCGCGACCGCCTTTCGCGATCGACTTGGGCTCGATCGGGCACCTTCGGCTCGAGCACGTCACGACTCCCGAATACGAGCCGCACACGCGCGCGCAAATCGCTGTTGGCGCCGGGGATTCGAGCTGGTGCACGGCGAATCCCAAGCTCCCCGTGCCACCCGCGGTCCAGGCGCTCGAGGTCCTCGAGATGCTCCGGGCGGTGAACGACGAGGCGCGAGGGCTGATGATTGGTTGGCCGCTCTTGCGTCACTTCGCGCCCGTCGCCGAGAGCCTCCGGCTCCGCGGACGATCTGTCGATCCCGAGAGGTTCACGGTCGGGTTCGCGCCGGCCCGGGAGCTCGACGCCGCCGAGACCGCGGCCACGTTCGTCTTCGTGGGAGCGGCTTTGATCACCGTCAAAGCCGATGGATGCCGCATGGCATTCCTTTTTTGGGTGCCCGCAGACTTCGACAAATCGCTTCAGCCGTACGTGTCGGGCTGGTGGACTGCCCGCTCCGGAGATCGCTTCGCGAGCATTCTGCGTGTGGGTCACCGATCTGGCGATTCGACACGGCTGGCAAGCTGAGGGCCCGCGTATGGTCCAGTCGGTGCTATTCCGCCGATACCGTCGTGAGACCGGCGGCCTCGTCTCTGCGCTCCTCAGCCTACGAGCGCAGGCTTCCGGTGCTCGTTGCTCGGGCACCTGTCTCACTTCGGTCTCGACGGAATATCGATCGACTGAATCACATGCGGGCCCTTTTCGATTGAGCTCGTCGCGCTCCACTCTGCGTTTCGAGGCTATCCTCGCGCGATGAAGCGGAACCATTCGGCCGAGGTCAGCGCCCTCGCGGAGGTCGTCCGCGCCGGGCTCGCGAAGATCGCAGAAAGTGGAAGGGTCCTCTCCGAGCCGACGCGACTCGCGTTCGCGTGCGTCGAGCGCTGGCTCGCTGGAGACACCGTCACCAAAGAGGAGCTCGAAGACGCGCGGGAAGCCGCACACCAATCGCGTGTGGCGCGGGAGCAGCGCGAGCAGGACGACGCGCTCGTTTGGGCCAACGCCGCCATCGGCAATCTCGCGTGGATGACACAGAAGGCCCGCGGTTGGAAAGACGGCGAGCGCACCGTGCTCGACGCGGCGGTCTCCATGGTCTCGTCGCTCGGAGTCGACGGCGTCGCGTGTCGAGAGCGCTTCGAAGCCCTGCGTGCTTCGACTTTCGAGCGCGCGCTCGCTTCGAATCAGCTTCCGAAACCTCCCAGGTCGGCGCCGCCTTTACCTGGTAGTCAGCCGCGTCGCGTGCACGGCGAGCTCGAGGCCTTCATCGGCGTGGTCGCGAGCGCGCGATTGTCGACGCTCGCGGCGATCTTCGATCCGACGCGAAGGGGCGACGACAAGGCCCTTCGAGATCGGATGAAGACTCGCCATTACACGGTTTACGAGCCAGTGCTCGCGTTCGAGCGTCGTTTTGGGGGTCTCGTCATGCCCAACGCACTCGGTGAAGAAGATGCCGAATGGATATTCGGGACCCATGCGTGCCTATCGAGCGAAGCTCACGGTGACCCGAGAGGCGGCGATGCGCACGCCGGAGCGAGGGGAAAGCGCGCGCTGATTCCTGTAGTCTATACACCGAACGACGTCGTCTATTTCTTGGATGGTCACGGGGCTGCTTGGGCCCAAGACACGATCGAAGGTGGCGCGGCAGTGCGATTCGCCGCGGACGGCGACCGGATGGTCGCCCGTATCATCCATACCCAATGGGCCTTTGCCAGACGGTTCGACGGCGCCCACGAGGAGCTCCAAGGCAAGCGCGGAGAGGAGGTGGCAGCGGCGCTCGGGCTCCCGTTCGTGCCAGAAGCGAGTGACCACTTGGCGCGGCTGTGGGCCGACGAGCGCTCGATCGTGATCGAGGAGCGCCAGCTCATCGACGGACCTCTGATTCGTGGCCCTTGGCAAACGATCGTCGCAGGACGTGACAGGAAGAAAATCGCCTCGGCGATCCACGAAGAGAGCCTGGCGACGTGAGATGGGACACCGGCGATCCCGCCAGCGAAA
>JAYUUB010000222.1:0-3444 GCA_043755175.1 Polyangiaceae bacterium
GGTCCACCGTCGTAAGTCCATTGCACGCTCCCATCGGGATCGAGCGCAGTGACGAGCCCGCCTGACGACCAATAGAGGGTGCCGTCGGCACCGACCGCCGGTCCCATGTCGTTCGATTCCCGATCGTGGGACCACGCCTGTGCTCCGCTCGCGTCGATCGCGATGAGCGCGCCGTCGGTGGAGACGTACGTCGCATCGTCATTGCCGGCGACCGGATACGCCTGAAAGCCGTAGATGGCCCCGACGCCTTTCGTAGTGAAAGCCAGAGCGCCTGCAGACGAGAGCCGCCAGACCTCACTCCCGAAGGTGTCGACTTGCATGAAAGTCAATCGCCCGTCGGCGGTGACGGTGGGCGTCGAATAGCGGCCCTCGGTCGAGGGGGCATGGGTCGTGAGCACCTTGCCCGACGGTGAGAGCGCGACCATTCCGCCTCCGACCTCGGAGACGTAGATCGTCCCGTCGGGCGCGACCGTGGGAGAGCTAAGCACGCCGTGCGCGAAAGGTGCTTCCCACCGAAGCGAGCCATCGGGAGCGAACGCGTCGAGCGCCGAGCCATTGCGAAGGTAAACGCTGTCATCGATTCCAATCGCGGGAGCGGGCGGCTCTTCTTTGGGGAAGACGATGGGTACCGTCCATCGAACCGTGCCCTCTCGTGAGATGGCGTGGAGACCATGCTCGGTGGCGGCGTAGATCGTTCCATCGGACGCGATCACGCACGACAGGTGAACGGGCTCGCCGAGATCGGTCTCCCAGGTGCGATGGGTCGCCACCGGCGTCGTCGACAGACTCCGCGATTGATGTCGCGGACCTTGCCCGAGCATGGGCCACGGGGCCGAGCTCGCGGAGATCGATACCGGGTCCTCGCCCCCTCCGCCCACCGACCCGGGGTATCGCCGCTCGACCACGTCACGACCACAAGCCGAAACCCCGAGCGCGATCGATAAACCAATCGCCGCGACCCTCGTGCCAAGCACGCCCCACCCCCGTCCGCGCGCTTCGTTCATCACGACGGAGCCTACCGGCCGCGCTCGAGGCGAGAATCTGCATTGGCTTCACGCGATTGTTCTGCCGAGCCGCACGGTCGGAGCGCAAGGCGGTCGTGAGAGACCGAGCTCGACCGCCGATCTTCGGAACGCCCGATCGCAATTCACCGCTCCTTCTTCGGCGTGGCCTTCTTGGAGTTCGCCCTCTCCGGAGCAGGCTTCTTGGCTGCCTTCTTCGGCGCGGCTTTCTTCGGGCTCGCCTTCTTCGTCGCAGGCTTGTCTGCCCTTTTTGGCGTGGCCTTCTTGGGGCTCACCTTCTTCGGCGCAGGCTTGGTTGCCTTCTTCGGAGCAGGCTTGGCTGCCTTCTTCGAAGCAGCCTTCACGGGCTTGGCGATACGCTCGGAGAGCCAATCGGCCGGATGCTCCCAGTCGCCGCGCGCTGGCACCACGCTTCCGTCGTCCCACTTGAGCGCGCCACTTTCGAGGAGCCCGAGGTACGCGTCGAGAAAGGCTTCGAAGCTCTCACCGAGCACGCTGAAGTCGCATTCGGTGACGAGCGCAATCAGCTGACCGTCTTTGCCAGCGGGCCCCGGAATGAAGTCGAGATAGGTCTTGTCGCCGTCCCAGTATTCGGTGCCTGCAATCGGCAAGCGACGCGCTTGAAACACGTCGGCGATGGTTCGCTCCTCATTCTCGAGACGACCATTGCCCGGATATTCTTCGGCGTTCGCCTTCTCTTCTTTCCACTGCTTCACGACTTCGGCGAGCGGCGCGAGAATGTTGCAACCGGGCGCCCATTCGAGCTCGGTGCCTTGGGCTTGGCCATCGTGGATCTTCAACCACGCGCGGTAGTCGGCTGGAAACTTGATTCCAACGGCGGCCTCGGCGCGATTGATGGTCGCGTCATCGACGCCGGGGCGTAGACCGAGGTCTGCGCCGTGGCCTCGGTACCAATCGACGAGTCGTCGGGCGAGCGATTGCATTCGGTCTTGCATGAGCGACAAATGCCCGTTCGAAAGCTGAATTGCAAGACGCAGCCGACGAGGCTCAGCGCGGCGCCTCGGCCTGCGCGCGATCGCGTGCTTCAGCTTGCTTCTTTCGACCGTTCTCTGCGACCCATTCGTCGACGCCGAGAACGATGCACGACAAGTACGCATCGCGATTGGGGCTATCGGTGCCGCCCGAATAACGCCCGGGGCGCGTTCTCGTCAGGCGTGCGCAGTCGTCGTGGCTCTTCGCCGCACTGGGAGTCGTTTTGCGAGCGAGCGGAGGAGGCGAGCGGGCTGCCGCGATTCGTGGTGCGGGAGGTCGAGGAGTACCTGCGCTGCGGGCTCTTGGAGTTTGGCTGCATCCGGGTTGCATGTGAGCGTTGCGGGTTCGAGAGGCTCGTGGGCTTCTCGTGCAAGCGGCGCGGATTCTGCCCGTCGTGTGTCGGCCGGCGGAGGTCGAACACGGCGCTATCCCTGGTGGAAAAGGTGTTCCCGGAGGTGCCGGTTCGGCAATGGGTGTGCTCGCTACCGTGGAGGTTGCGCGTGCATCTTGGTTACGACAGGAAGCTCTGCGCAGACGTGCTGGAAGCGTTCGTCAGAGAGCTCAGTCGGTCGCTGAAGCGGCGCGCCAAGACGGCGCTCGGGCTCTCGACGACGAAGCAAGCGCTGACGGGAGCTGTGAGCGTGATCCAGCGCGGAGACTCGGCATTGAGGCTCAACGTGCACTTTCACGTGTTGGTGCTCGACGGTGTTTACGTGCGCGAGACGGAGGGCGGAGCGCTGGTGTTCCATCCGCTCTCAGCCCCTACAGAGGAAGAGCTCGCGGATGTTGCGAAGCGGACGGCGCTTCGGGTGCAGAAGGTGCTCGCTCGGCACGGCCGGAGCCTCGACGGCACGAGCGAGCGCGACGATGCCGAGCCGAGCGGCGAGCAGCTTTCGCTCTCGGCGTTGTGCGCGGCGGCGGCCTCGGGTCAGGGCCTCTTCGGGGAGCGAGCCGGCAAACCGCTCTTGCGCGTCGTCGACCCGAAGCGAGCGCGCTCGGCCGAGCGGGTGGGCGAGAGTCAGGGCATCAACGTGCACGCCGAGGTCGTGGTGCCGGCGCGTGACCGAGCTCGTCTCGAGCGGCTCTGTCGCTACGTGTGTCGTCCGCCGAGAAAAAAACGCCGGCCGACGGAAGACTCCGCCGGCCGGTTTGCGACTACGATGGCTACGCTGGATAGAGGTCGGCCTCAGGGCCCCGTGACCGGCGCAGCCACAGGCTCGGCTCCGTCGGTCGCTGGAGCCGTAGGAGAGCCATTGCCTGGTGGTGCCTCCACGGGCGTATTGCGTTTACCGGAGATTGAGACCACCTGACCACGCAGCGTCGGAATGGCGGCGAGCTCGTTCGGCTGCGTCCTGTAGACGAAGTCGTTGGCTGCTTTGAGCGCGTCGTAGGTGGTGAGCAGCATCGTGAAGGCGCGGTGCTTCAAGTC
>JAYUUB010000223.1:0-3436 GCA_043755175.1 Polyangiaceae bacterium
GGAGGGCGCTCTTTTCTTCGTCGCTGAGCTCGCGCTGCTTGATCGGATCGTTCAGCCACGAAAGCAGCTCTTCGGTGATGGCGAGCGCCTCGAGCGGCATACCTCTGAAGTGCGCGGCGAAGACCAGATCGAACTCGTCGAGGTGCTTCTCGTCGTGGACGAGGAGAGCGCGCGCGACCTGGTAGAACCCGTCGAGCGACGAGTCGTGCAGGCCCATGGAGAGGGCTCGCGCCAGATTGACGGCCTCTTGGGCGCCCACGGGCACCTTGCGGGCACGCAGCTCGTAGAGAAAATCGATGAACACGCCGACGCAGCCTAGCAGGCCCGAGCGCAGGATCACCTACGAGAGGCCATGAATCCGTCGCGAATCTGCGATAGGACCCTCGGCTTGCGCATCATCATCGTCGGAACTGGAACGGACGTCGGCAAGACCCACGTGGCAATGGGCCTTCTCGCGCACCTCGTCTCGCGAGGGGTTCGCGTCAAATCTTACAAGCCGGTCGCCACGGGGGTCGTGGGCCATGGCGAAGATGCCGAGCGCCACGCCATCGCCTCGGGCGCCGAATCGCTGCCTTCGACCTTCGCCTACCGTCTCGGCGTGTCGCCCCACTTGGCGGCGCGCGTCGAGAATCGACCCATCGAGCTCGATGCGATCGCTCTCGAGGCGCGGGCGCGGGAGGCCCAAAATGACGTGCTGGTGATCGAGGGAGCAGGCGGGCTCTTCAGTCCGCTCGGCGAGGCGATCACCAACGCCGACTTGGTGCTCGCGCTCATGCCAGCCAAGGTCGTGCTCGTCGCTGCCGATCGACTGGGCGTCTTGCACGACGTGCGCGCCTGCATTCTCGCTTCTGCGACCCTCGGGGTGACGATCTCGACCCTCGCGTTGTCGGCGCCCAGCACCCCCGACGCGTCGACCGGGACGAACGCGGCCGAGCTCGAGCGGCTCGGTCTAGGCCCTGTGGGCGCGGTCTTTCCGCGCGGCCCGTACGACGACTTCGGCGGTCAGGCTGCGTCGCTCGCGCTGACTACGGCGCTCGCCATCGAGAGTCGGCGTTGACGCATTCAAGTTGCGAAGGCGTTTCAGTTACACTTCACGAGCGATTCGACGCCGAAGCGCGCCTCGTCGACCTCAGGTAGACACTGCAACCTTCGTGACACTTCGAGTACGATGACCGACGTAGCGAAACGAGCGACACTATGCAAAAGCAGATGAATCCTATCTTGCGTCGGGCGATCGGCATCCGGTCGCGCTTGGTCTCGTTCATGACCCTCGGTAGCGCGGCCGGGCTGCTCCTCGCATTCGGCTGCACTAGCTTCGAAGGCACTGGCGGAGGGTCGGGCTCGTCGACGGTGGGGAGCGTAGTAGACACCGCGAGCTCGAGCACCGGCATCGCTCCCGGATGCGAGCCCGTCCAAGGACAGCCTGTTCCTGCCGAGTGCGGAGTATTCGTTAAGGTGGGCGGCCATGGTGACGGAAGCCAGCAAAGCCCGCTCGGCTCGATCACCACCGCGGTGTCGAAGGCCGAAGGAAAACCCATCTACGTGTGTGCGTCGCCTAGCCCATTCATCGAGAAGGTCGAGATCGATCGCGACGCCACTTTGTTCGGCGGCCTCGATTGTGCCACTTGGGTCTTCAACGCCACGCATACCAGATTGAAAGCCCAACCCGACATTACCACGATGACGGTCCGCGGCCTGTCAATCACCGTGTCGATGAGCGACTTCGACATCACGGGAGTCGATGCTTCGACTCGCTCGACCTCCAGTATCGCCTTTCTCGTCGACCGAGCCACGGTGCATCTCACGCGCGTCGCTCTCTATGCCGGCACAGGCGCCATTGGCGCGATTGCGACGCCACGTGGGAGCCTCGGGGCAGCCCCTGGCGGCGGAAACGGCACGACAGGTTGTAGCTCGACCACGGTCAATAGCGGTGGCGGCGGAGGGCAGAATGCCTGTGGAATCACCGTGAGCGGCGGCAATGGCGGCAAGGGTGGCTCTGGTCCGGTGAATGGATCCAGCGGAACCCAGGGCAGTGGGCCAAGCCCCGGAGGCTCTGGCAAGGGCGAGGATGGCAATGGTTCTTGCCAAGCGGGACCCTAAGGGGGGGCCGGCATGCCAGGAATGCCGGGGGTCGGCTCGAGTGGTCCCGGCGTTCTCAGTGGGATGGGCTTTGTCGGCGCGCTCGGTGGCGCGGGCATTGCCGCGGGCGGTCTAGGCTCCGGCGGAGGTGGCGGAGGCGGCAACTATACATGCGGCCCGAACAATTACTTCTATGGTCCATCGGGCGGGGGCGGCGGCGCGGGAGGATGCGGGGGCGTTCCAGGAGATCCGGGCCAAGGCGGTGGTGGGAGCTTCGGCTTGATTTCCTTCAATGCGACGGTGACGCTCGATAGCGTCACCATTCAGGCGGGATCGGGCGGCGCAGGAGGCCCCGGCGATCCGGGACAAACGGGACAAGACGGCGGCCTTGCCGGAATGGCTGGCGGTCCCGGAAGCCCCGGATCGTCCACGGGTTCTTGTCCTGGTGGCGCTGGCGGCACGGGTGGACACGGTGGTGCAGGGGGCGGTGGAAGCGGCGGGCCTTCAATCGGCATAGCAACTGTTGGCCTTGCGCCCGTCGAGACGAGGGTATCCATTGCAGTGGCCTCGGCACCCGCTTCCGGAGGTCCGGGAGGCAATGGCGGAACTGGGAACCAAGGCGGCACCGGTGCCACGGGGATTGTGGCTCCCCGCCAATCCTGGCAGTGATCATCACATTAGCGACCTCGCCCGATTCGCCAATCAAGATCTGCGGGCGATGGGGGAGCGGCTCTCCAATGCGGTCACACGCAGCACGTGAGACCCAAGCCGCCGCAAGACTCACGGCCTTTGAACGCTGACTGACGACGGTCGACGATGCAAGCTCGGCGCGATCTCTCGTGCCCCGCGTGCCGTCTGCCGAAGTGCCGTCCGATCGTCTCGGATACTGGACGCGCTCACCCTATCGCCGCCCCGACGTCGTATTGTTTTTGCGGGCGCCTCCGAAACCCCTACGTGGTGAACGCTCCCACCCTTTCGATCGCGAATCGAGCGTGGGAAACCGGCGCGGACCGGGTATCATCGGGGACTATGCTATCGCCGCTTCGCCTTGTTTCTGTAGCCCTCATGCTGTCCCCGCTTGGCTGTGAGGCAGGCACCGATGGGTCGGGGGGATCCCATCCTCTTCCGATCACGACCTCGGCCTCCACGGCTTCGGGCGGAGCGGGCGGCAAAGGCGGCACGAGCAGCAGCAGCACCAGCGGCAGCAGCGGGACCAGCGGCAACGGCGGCGCCGGCATGTGCATGGGTGGAAGCCCGCAGATCGTCACGCAGGGTGACAACACCAAGATCCTCTTGAAGGGAACCGTGCTCACACCCGCCGGCCCAATCGACGGGCAGGTCTACATTCTGGACAACA
>JAYUUB010000224.1:0-3428 GCA_043755175.1 Polyangiaceae bacterium
GGTCGGGACCCGGCAGGTTCTCGCCATTGACGTTGCCGCCGGACTCGAAGCCGATGTGATTGTTGACACTGACTGCCGCCTTCGTGAAGAACGAATTCGGAGAATCGTAGTATTTGAGAATCGCGCTGTGGTCGTTGTGGAAACGGACGCGATCGGGGATTCCTTGGCTGTCGCTTCCCGCATAGAAGTTGGCTAGCAACGTCAGCGCCTCGGTCGGGCTCCAGCGCAGCGCGACGCCCGCGGATGGCGCCAGGTTCCATTTGCCGTAGGTCTGCCAGCCGTTCATGACCCAGGGCTCGATCTTCACGCGATCGGTGGGAAAGATCTGCACGCGCATGCCCTGAAAATAGAACGGCGTGTGCTCGCACGCGACCGATCGGGTGTAGTTCCAGTTCTCGGCGAGGAGAAAGCTCTCGAGGCCGATATAGGACACGAAGATCCCGCCCTCGACGTTGATGCCCTTGAGCACGTCGAAGTGGTAGCCCGCAGTGGCCTCGCGGATGTAGCGCAGGTTCTGCACCCCGATGTTGCGACCGCGCGCCGTCGTGCCATCGAGATCCTGCACGATGCTGACCATCGAGCCGTACTGCAGCGACAGCCGGCCGATGACGTTCTTGTAGTTCCACTCGAGCCCGATCGACGCGAGGTTGACGTTGAACTCGTTGTGGCGCGGCACCGATGCGGTGCCGGTGAACGTGTTGTCGCGCGGATGGTTCAGCGAGTAGGCGTAGTTCGTGTCGAGGTAGAGGCTCATCGTCACGACGTCGTTGAACGCCTTGAGCGGAAAGTCCTTCTGACGGCTCTGACCGTTCATCCACGTGAAGTCGCCCCATGCGAAGGGAGCCGTCGACGGCGGAGCCGGTGCCGGTGCCGGTGCTGGTGCTGGTGCTGCGAGCAGCGGTACATCATCGGCGTCTTGCGCCCGCGCGGGCTGGGTGGCGGAGGCGAGCGCGAGAAAAACCGACGAAGCTGCGACGAGGCGAGACCAGGGCATGCTGGCGACAGCATGCACAGATGGCGCAAAGGAAGTCGTTAAGACCTTGGTCTCCCCCCTCACTTAACGACCCCCACGGCTCGAGCCACGCCCCTCTTTTGCGAGCAGCACCGCGTCAGCAGCGCCATTTGGAAACCGTTAAGACGCTGCGCGCCGGCGCGGCAGCCGCGATTCCTGCCACCTCGCGTCGTAGGCTGCTGCCGGAAGCGCATGCAACTCGACGCCGCCGGCACCCCTCTCGTCGCGAGCAAGACCCCGCCCTCCCCCGCCGCAGCCACCGGCGCTCACCCGGTCGCCGCGCTCAGGGTCCTCGTGTGGGCCGCGCTCGGCGTGGTGTTCGGCGACATCGGCACCTCGCCGCTGTACGCGATGTCGGAGACCGTCTCCTCGCACCTCGCCGCAACGCAGAGCATCAAGACCAAGGTCACGATGCAGTTCGGCCAGTATTACGGCCGCGAGGAGGTACTCGGCTGGACCTCGATGTTCTTCTGGGCGATCGCGCTGGTCGTCACGCTGAAGTACGTGGTCCTGATCCTGCGCGCCGACAACCAGGGCGAGGGCGGGATGTTCTCCATCCTCGCGCTGCTCAAGTCGCGCGCGGCGAACCTCTTCACCGCCAGGGGCATGACGGTCATCGTGCTGATGGCGGTGGTGGGCTCGGGGCTCATCCTCGGCGACGGCGTCATCACGCCCTCGCTGTCGATCATGTCGGCGTGGGAGGGTCTCGAGGTCATCACACCGCGGTGGTCACCCTTCGTGCCGTGGCTCTCGATCGCGACGCTCGTCGCGCTCTTCGGCATCCAGCGCTTCGGGACGCACCGCGTCGGCAACATCTTCGCGCCGGCCATGGCGGTGTGGTTCGCCACCATCGCCATCATGGGCGTCGCCAGCATCATCAAGCACCCCGACATCTTCTCCGCGGTCAATCCGATCCACGCAGTGCACTATGTCGGCAACTTCCCGAAGGCCACGCTCTACGTCATCGGCTCGGTCGACCTCTGCATCACCGGCTGCGAGGCGCTCTACGCCGACATGGGGCACTTCAGTCGTCCCGCGGTGCGGCGCGCCTGGTTCTGGATCGTCTGGCCCGCGCTGGCGCTGAACTACCTTGGTCAGGGCTCGCGCATGCTCGACCCCACACCGATCGAGGGCGGCAACGTCTTCTTCGCGCTCGTGCCGTCGACGCCGGGCTTCGTCTACCCGCTCGTCGTGATCAGCTGGCTCGCCACCATCATCGCGAGCCAAGCGCTCATCTCCGGCGCGTTCTCGCTCGTCGGGCAGGCCATCCAGCTCGGGCTCTTCCCGCGCGTCAACGTGGTCCACACCAACGCGCACGTGGAGGGGCAGATCTACATCCCGGAGGTCAACTGGGCCTACCTGGTGCTCTGCATCATGCTGGTGCTCGTCTTCAAGAGCTCTCACAACCTCGCGCCGGCCTACGGCCTCGCCGTGACCGGAACGATGGGCTTCACGACGGTCCTCTTCTACCTCGTGGCGACGCGCGTGTGGCACTGGCGGCCCTACGTCATCGGTCCGGTATGCGCGGTGCTCATCTGCATCGACCTCGGCTTCTTCGTGAGCAACGCCACGCAGTTCATGGAAGGCGGCTACGTCACCATCCTGATCGCTGCGGTCGTCGCCTTCGTGATGCTGACCTGGCGCAAGGGCCGCGCTGCGCTGGCGACTGCGATGCAGCAGACGTCCCTCCCGATGGACCTCTTCCTCTCGAGCGTGAAGGAGGAGAAGCCGGTGCGCGTGAAGGGCACCGCCGTCTTAATGACGAGCAACTCTGGCGCGCCGCACTCGCTCATCCACTATTTCAAGCACGCGAAGGCGCTGCACGAGCACATCATCTTCCTCACCGTCCAGACGAAGCACGTGCCGACCGTGCCGGAGGACCAGCGCATCGCCGAGGTCGTCGACTACGGGTACGGCCTGTTCGGCGCGAAGGTCGTGCTCGGCTTCATGGAGACGCCCGACATCCCGAAGACGATGCTCCAGCTCTCGAGGTTCGGGATCGACGTCGACCTCGCCGATCTCTCGTTCTTCCTCGGCCGCGAGTCGCTCGTCTTCACCGGCAAGTCGAAGCTGAGCTTGCCGCGAAAGATCTTCTTCAAGTTCCTCAGCAACAACGCGGTGCCGGCGTCGGCGTTCTTCCGGCTACCGCCGGGGCGCGTGATCGAGCTGGGGATCCAGATCGAGATCTGAGCAGCCATTGATGGCGAGAGCTCCAGCAGTGAGCAAAACCGCAATCGACCCGAAACGTACGAGGGAGCGCATCAGTACTTCACCATCATTGCCGCCGTGATGCGGTCTTCCGTCTTGACGAGGTCCGGAGACCAACCGTCGACCCGTGATCCCGGTGAGCCCGTATTGCCACCTGGCGGAGTCATGCCGTTGGGCCCGGCGAAATACGGCACATTCGCCGCGCGAT
>JAYUUB010000225.1:0-9913 GCA_043755175.1 Polyangiaceae bacterium
CAGCCTACAAAAGTAGGCTTCCGGTGCTCGTTCCTCGGGCGCCTGTCTCACTTCGGTCTCAACGGAATATCGATCGACTTGTTTATACGCGGGCCCTTACTTGCGGTCGGGTGGGCTCATCACCGAAGATCACGCCGTCGCGTTCATGCAGTTGCTCTCGGCGCGAGCGCACACCGACGGGCTCGCGATCGCGCAGAAGAACTCATCCGAGATCGTCGCGCGAAAGGGCGAAATGGGGACCGACTTCGCGGTCGCCGAGGAGTGCGACGTCTATTCCGAATGCGGGGCCTACACCGCGGGCTACGGCGACGAAGTGTTCGTGATCGAATACACCCAGAGCGGGTTCGACACGGGGTGCGCGTCGTTTCCTCAGCTTTCGATCATTCGTCGCGACGTGAACCTCGTGACGCCCGCCGATCCAGCCTACGTGCACCAGGGCTGCTGAGCGAAGAGACGACGACGACGACGACGAGACTATGGCGCCATAGTCTTTCGACGGAGCTTGTTCTCCAGGGCTTTGTTGACATTCCGAGGTAGCTCTCGTCGGTGACCGAGGTAGAGTCCCGCGATGCGACCCGACCGAATCGAGCCAAAGCCTGGCCAAGAGAGCGTCTGGGACTACCCACGCCCGCCCATCGCCGTCGCGTCGGTCGAGCATGTCCGCGTGCTCGACCGAGGGCGCCTTCTCGCCGACACGCGTGCTTCGGTCCGAGTGCTCGAGACGAGCCAAGCTCCAGCGTATTACCTACCTCGCGAAGACGTCGACATGACGGTATTCGAGCCCTCGTCGACCAAGACGTGGTGTGAATGGAAGGGCGCTGCGACCTATTGGTCACTCGTCTTGCCCAACGGCGCGATGCTTCGGGACGTGGCTTGGAGCTATACCGATCCCGTCGAGCGCTTCGCGTCCATTCGAAACCATTTAGCCTTTTATCCGCACCGCGTAGACGAGTGCTGGGTCGGCGACGAGCGCGTGGCGTCGAATGCCGGAGACTTCTACGGCGGCTGGATCACCTCACGCATCGTCGGTCCGTTCAAAGGCGCCGCAGACACCCGCGGTTGGTGAAAGTCAGATGGCCGTGAAAGGCGCGTCCCGAGTCGAGCGTCGAGATCGGTTGGGCCAATCGACACCTCCGGCGCTTGGGAAGGAGCCCTTGGCATCTCCGGTCCTTTCTCCCGAATGAAGTCGTTGGGGCCACCTGTTGAAATGGTCTGTTGGCGCGTCGCGACCCGCCAGTTGGAGTACTCTTCGCGAGGTCTTTCAGAACCTGCACAGCTCTCGATTCGCGACACAGAGCCTGAGCACGCGCCCTTTTCCCGCAGCGTCGGTCTGTCCTGTCGGCGTTCGCCAGACCGCCCGGCGAGCTCTCGAGATCCAGCGCTCGATGGGACGTCGCTCCTTCGCGACGTCGACCGGGTGTTCCAGGGTTCGACGCTTCTGCGCTGGTAGCCACCACCGCGAACCTCGCGATCGTCGTGGTGCCGACCTCGACCAGCACCAGGACGAGGAGATTCGGTACGATCTGCGCGCTCGAGCGATCTGCACCGCGCGTCCCGAACGATCGGGGGTATGAGGTGAGCCTCCCGTTCGACCACACCCGCGTCCGACCTTCACATGACCGACCCCCAGAGCCCGCCCGATCCCGTCGTCAGTCAACGCTCGCGATTCTTCGCCACGGCCGCCAAAGGCACCGAGGTCGCGCTGCGCGACGAGCTTCGACGCCTTCGTTTCAAGGGCATTCGTGCCGATCGCGGCGGCGTCCATTTCGAGGGCCGACGCGAAGAGGGCTATCGGGCCTGCGTCGAGCTCCGGTGTGCCGTTCGTGTGCTCGAGCATCTCGCGACCTTCGACGCCCCCGACGGCGAAGCCCTTTACGAGGGCGTCCGCGACATCGATTGGACGCCGTACATCGACTCGACGGCTACCCTCGCCGTGCGCGCGGTGACGAAGTCGAGCCAGCTGACTCATACGCAGTTCATCGCTCAAAAGACCAAAGACGCGATCGTCGATCCGATCCGCGAGAAGACGGGATCACGTCCGAGCGTCGACAAAGAAGACCCCGATTTGGGCGTCTTCGTGCGCATCGCCAAAGACGAAGCGACGGTTTACGTCGACTTCTCCGGACGCTCGCTCCACCAGCGCGGCTACCGCAGGCTCCAGCTCACCGCCCCGCTGAAAGAGACGCTCGCAGCGAGCCTCCTCCTCCTGGCGCGCTACGACACGAAACGCGACTTCGTCGATCCGATGTGCGGCTCGGGGACGATCGCGATCGAAGCGGCGATGATGGCCTACGACATCGCGCCAGGTCTCCTCGGCCTCGGCTTCGGCTTCGAGCGCTGGCCCTCGTACGAAGCCTACGACCGCGAGACGCTTCGCGATCTGCTCGCTCGCGCGCGAGCTCGGGTGAGAAAAGACGGCCCAGACATTTTGGCGCGCGACATCGATCCCGAGGCGCTCCGTATCACCCTCGAGAACGCGAAGCGTGCAGGCGTCCGCATCCGCACCGAGCGCGGCGACGTGGCGACGCTCGAGCCGCGCGACCCCGCGCCCTTCGTCCTCATGAATCCCCCGTACGGTGAACGCCTCGACTACGAGCTCGACGAAGCACGCATGATGGGTCGAGCCATCGCGAAGCAGAAGGGATCGATCGTCGCCGTCATCGCCGGCGCGCCCGACATCATCAAAGCCATCCCGCTGCGACCGACTAACACTTTTGAGGTGTTCAACGGCGATCTCGAATGCCGCCTCGTGACTTACGAGCCGTAACGTAGGAGAGCGTGGCGCGCTTGCGAGCCGGATTCAGGAACCCGTCATTCATTCGAACGGGTCATTCTGCGACGGCTTCGAAGGCGGGGGCGGTGGTTGAGGAGCCTTCGCCGGTGATTGGGCAGGGATCGCGGGCGGAGGCGGCGGCGGCGGCGGCTTCCCGCCAACCGACGCAGGCGCGGTCAATTGGAACGAATCGAGAAAGCTCATGGCCTCGGGGGCGTCGTTCTTCGTACCAGCAGCCACTTTGAAGACTCGTCTGCCGACGGCGACCATCCGGATCCACATGGTTGCGGTCGCGCTCACGTGCATTCGAAGCTCGTGCGCTTTGAAGCCGCCCTTCACCCCCGGAATGAATGGATACAATCGGCCCAAGAGGCGAACGCCGTGAGCCGTGTTGGGCGTCGCCGTTCCTCGACGGCGATCTCGAATGCCGCCTCGTGACGTGATTCGTGTAGAATTTTCGAATGGTGGGAAGAGCTCTGATCTTCGGCGTCGTCGCCCTCGCGATGGGCGCGTGTCGCCCGCCTGCCGTGCCGATGCCGCAGATGCCTCAGCTGCCGAGCATGCCACAGCCGCCGGTTCCTGCCCCTCCCTCTCCGCCGTCGCCGTATTGAGCACGTCGCTCCACGCGCATTCGTTCGCCGAGACTCTCGTTCAGCGAGCCCTCGCGAAGGCGCCCCGACCTCTCGAGGAGACCGCTTGAACCGACTCGGCAAACCTGTCGACATCGTGGCGGGCGCGCTGTCGCGCGTGCTCCACAGCATCCGCGGCGCGCAGGAGAACACCGCGCCCGACCTCGGCCCCTACCTCGACACGCCCCCCGACGTCCTCTTCCCGGCGCCCGTCGTTCCGCGCGACGTGAAGCGAACACGTTCGCGCTTCCAGCTCGGATCACGCGTCGTCGAGACGTTGCGATGGCACAGCCAACACGTTGTGCTCTGTCCGCACTACCGCACGCGTCACGCCGGCGAATACGAGCGCAACCAGCGGGTTCTCGCCCGCTTCATCCATCCGAAGGGCGGCGAGCGAAAGCGCGCGCTCATCTACGTCCACGGGTGGCTCGAGCCAGGTCCGTGGGTCGAAGAAGCGTCGCTCCTTCCGCGGCTCCACGACGAGCTCGACGTCGACGTGCTCCACATCCAGCTCCCGTTTCACGGAAGCCGAAACCCGAAGAGCGCGCTCTTCCACGGCGAGTTCTTCTGGAGCGCCGATCTCGTTCGTTCGCTCGAGGCGATTCGCCAGTCGCTCCTCGACGTGCGCACGCTGATGGCGTGGCTCCGTTCGCGCGGCTACGTCGAGGTCGGCGTGATCGGGCTCTCGCTCGGCGGATCGATCACGATGCTCACGGCGTGCGTCGCGCCGACGCCCGACTACATCGCGCCTGTCATCGCGCATCTCCAGCTCGCCGAGGCAGTCGAAGACGCTCCGATCCTCTGGCGCATGAAGAACGATCTCGAGAAGTTTGGCATCGACAAAGCCGCGCGCAAAGAGCTCTTCAATCGGCTCGGCCTCGGATCGTTCAAGTCCCTTCTCTCTCCCGATCGCCAGCTGTGGATCGCCGCGCGCGACGATCAGTATCTCAAGGCCGACCTCGTCGAGCGTCAGTGGCACGAGTGGGGCGAGCCCCCGATCGAATGGATTCCGGGCGGCCACATGACCTTCCCCCTCCACCTCGGCAAGCTCCTCTCCCGACTCAAGAGCTTTCACACAGGCCTCCTGGTCCGCGGCGCGACCAAGAGCGCCTGAACGAACGTCGCCGACAACGAGGGCCTTCGAGCGCGCCCGGCTCGCAAAAAGTCGTGGTAGAAGCCCCGCGATGGGCCGCTCACTCACCTCCTCCTTCTCCCGCGCGAGCTGGCTCCAGAAGAACGCGACGCGTCTCGGTTGGGCCTTCATCGTCGGCGGAGGCGCGCTGCTTCCGCTTTCGGGCACGTCGTTTCCTTCGGTCGCGTTCGCCGACGAGGGCACGCCAGAAGACAACGCCGTGGCAGAGGCGCGCAGGCGAATGGAGAAGGGCCAGCAGCTCTTCGCCCAAGACAAGTTTCCCGAGGCGATGGCCGAGTTCGAAGCTGCCTACAAAGTGCAGCCGTACAAGGCCTTTCTCTACAACGCAGCTGTAGCAGCCGAACGGTCGGGTGATCGCGAGCGCGCCATGGCCCGCTACAAAGAGTTCCTCGACGCAGAGCCCAATGCACCCGACGCAGGGCCCATTCGCGCGACGATCGAGCGGCTCAAGAAAGAAGATCGCGCAGCCCCTCCCACCGCCGCCACCGAGGTTCGGGCCGACATTCGATCGGTGGTGATCATCTTGAGCGAGCCGAAGGGCGCACCGGTCTCGATCTACGAACGCCTGATCCCGACGGCTCCACTCTTCGACGCCAGCAAGACCGAGCAACCCGGCTGGCAGCGCGTGGCAAAGAACCTCGTCACGCCGGCCGACATCCCGCTCCGAGTCGGCACCTACCACATCCAGGTGCAGCCCTTCCGCGACTTCAACGGGAGCGGCACCGACCTCCGACTCGAGGCGGGAACGGTCTACGTCTTCAAGTCGAACCTCTCGCAAGGCGCCATCGTGGGCAAAGTGCAGGTCAAGACACCGGTCGCCGGCGCGAAGATCTACGTCGACGATCCGCTTCACAAGAACGCGCCGCTCGGAACGGCTCCGGGCACGGTCGATCTCGCACCCGGCAAGCACAAGCTCTCGATCGAGGCCCCAGGCTACCAGCCGTTCGTCGTCGAGGTCGTCGCCGAGCAAGGCAAGATGCGGGAGATCCAGGCCGATCTCCTCCCCGAAAAAGTCGGCTACCTGGTGGTCGTCGCCGACAGCGACGAGTACACGGTCAAGGTCGACGGCGTGAGCCGCGGCGTTCAGCAGCGCGCCGAAGGGCCGTTCCTTATGCGGCTCGACGCAGGCCCACATCAAGTCGTCGTCGACGCAAAAGGACGCCACGCCTACGCAGCCAAGGTCGACATCCCGGGCGGCAAAGATCTCCCCTTCGTCACCACGTTGAACGAGACCGGCGGCAAAGGAGGCGGCGTCGCGACGGCGATCCTCTCGGCCGGTGCCATCGCAGGCGGCGCGACGCTTTGGGCGCTCTCGAGCAAGCAATCAGGCGACGATCAGAAGAACTTCCGCATCGGTGCGGGAGCTTGCTTCGGCGGCGCGGCGCTCTTCGCGGGTCTGTCGGTGCTCTTCTTCGTTCGCGATCCGAGCGACCCTTCGACCGCGAAGATCGGTCCGCCTCGCGCGCACACCCCCGACCCCGTCTCTGGGACGCCGCCCCCCAAAACCACCACGCCCGGACCGACGGCTCCGACCGCCGCGCCGCCCCCGAAGAAGACGACCGATCTCGAACCGATTTGGATCACTCCGATCGCCAGTCCGCAGGCAGCCGGCGTCTCGGTGTTCGGCAGCTTCTGACGGGTCTCATTCGCTCGTCGATCGAACGACGCGTCGACCGCCGCTCCTGACCCGCGCGCTCGGCTCAGTGGCACGGAACGCGAAGCTTGGTCACCGGATCGACGCAGCCGAATGGATCTGACGACGCCGGCTGGCTCGTGCCCGGCGGATGCGCGCGGTCGGGAGGCGGAGGCGGCGGCTTCGTCGTGTGATGCTTCTTTTTAGGAGTCGCCGAGCTGCTGGCGCTCGGAGCCCCGCTCGCGCTCGACGCGACCTCGGAGGATCGATCGGTGGGCGCGGTCGGTGCGCCGCTCGCGGTCGGCAAGGGCGGCGTCACAGCTTCGGTCGCGCTCGCAGGCGATGAGGGCGGCCTCTCGAGTGACGAGGTGGGGGCCGAACGCTCCTGTGCGCTCGCCACCTCGGTCGGCGAAGGCCCCGTCGCGTGAGTACGCCCGACGAAGAAGTAACTGACGACCAAGATGCAAAAGATACCGAATGTCCCGAGCGCGGCGATTGCCACGGTTCGAGCCGTCGAATCGGTCGACGTGGTCTTGGCGAAGCTCGTCGCCGAGCTCTCCGCCAACGCTTGCGCCGGCAGATGGGTCGGATCGGAGGCACGAGGCGGAACTGAAGAGTAGTTGGGTGCCGCACCCATCGAGGGTGCACCCACCGAGGCGTGGGGCGAGGGGATTTGCGACCAACGCGTGGCCGCCGCACCAGGCGTTTCGCCGCTAGGAAATCCCGACGGAAGCGTAGCTGCCTCGCCGAACGACGGCTGCGAGCCGCGCCCGGCCTGCGCCGCGTGGACCTCGGCCGGAGGTTGGCTCGGCAACACGATGTTCGGCAGGCGCGGCGCCATCGGCATCGTGGTCGCGCCTGGATGCGGGAGCTTCGCGGGAGGCGGCGGCGCGACGGATTGGAAGTCGCCGCTCGCCATCGGCGGACGCGCGCGACCGAGCTTCACGATTTCGTCGATGCGTGCGCGCGTCTCGGCAGTCGCCCAAGGAGCGAGCGCAGCCGCGAATTCGGGCACCGACTGATATCGGTCGCCCGGTGCTCGCGCATACGCCTTGGCGACGGCTCGAGCGAGCTCTTCGGGGATGTCGGGCCGATGGGAGCGCAACAGCACCGGCGGCTCCATCATCACTTTGATACAGAGGTCGGGATAGCTGTCGGCGACGAAGGGCTGGGTGCCCGTGTAGAGCTCGTAGAGGCTGATCCCGAGGCTGTAGATGTCGGTCCGGTGGTCGACGCTCTTCGCCGAGCGCATCTGCTCGGGCGACATGTAGAGCCCCGAGCCCAGCAGTGTGCTCGTCTTCGTGATCTCGAGAGGCACCTCTTCGACCACCTTCGAGATGCCGAAGTCGATGACCTTCACGAGCTGCGCGCCCCCCGGATCGTGCACGAGAAACATGTTCGCAGGCTTCACGTCCCGATGAATCACGCCGACCGTATGAGCGTGCGCGATCGCATCGGCGGCCTGGACCACGTAGTCGATGCCCGTGGTGACGCTCGCGCGAAATCCGGTGCGGATGTGTCGCGAGAGATCGTCGCCCTCGAGGTACTCCATGACGATGAAGGGCCCGAGCTCGGTCGAGGTGCCGGTGTCGAGGACCCGCGTGATGTGCGCACTCGGAACCTTCGACGCAGCGCGCGCCTCTCGAACGAAGCGCTGAGCGGCCTCTCTCGACGACGCGAACTGCGGCAGCAGAAACTTGATCGCGACCTCGGTCCCATCGATGAGATGGACCGCGCGCACCACGAGCCCCATGCCGCCAGCGCCGATGACCCGAACGGCTTTGTACCGGTCGAGCAAAATGGCTCCCGGCGCGAGCTTTGGATCGTCGTGGGGAACAGCCATCGTGGTCAGTTTACCAAAAGGCTGGAGGAAGGAGTCGCTCTCACGAGGTTTCGCCTCGGCGACGGAACACGAGCACGTGGTTGTTCTGCGGCATTTCTTCGGGCGCGGCCATCAAGAAGCCCGAGGCCATGGCTTCGCGACCCAACCGGACCGCGTCGCGCACGCCCCAAGACGGGTTTCTGGAGGCGAGCGACGCATCGAACTCGGCGTTGCTCGGTACGCGGAAGACACCGTCGAATTGGAAAGGTCCGTACATGATCAGCGCAGCTCCGGGGGCGAGGCAGCGAGCGGCGCCCTCGAAAAGCGCTCGCGACGCCTCGATCGGCGCGACCTGGACCATGTTGATGCAGACGATCGAGTCGATGCAACCGACCCAGCCGCTCTCCCAACCGGGCTCCATCACGTCGAGGTTCTCGACCGGCTTCACGTTGCCGAGCGCCTTCTCGAGATGACGCGCTTCGATGCTCGTTCGCGCTGCCGACGATGGATCGGAGGGACAAAACACGTGAGCGGGAAGGTGCTCCGCGAAGTGCATCACGTGCTGGCCCGTCCCTGAAGCGATCTCGAGCACGCGAGCACCGGGACGCAGCTCGCGACGCAGGACCTCGAGGATGGGGTCTTTGTTGCGTTCAGCGGCGGGTGAGTGCTGTGGGACCTTCGGATCGTAGGTCATCCGACGATCGCCGCCTCGACGTCAGCGACCGACTTCGGACATGCGCGCGAGAGCACTTCGGGGCCCGCGTCGGTGCACAGGACATCGTCCTCGATACGGATCCCTCGGACGTCGGCGTATCGGGCGAGGACGTCGCGATCGAGATCACCGCCGAGCGGAGCCGTGAGGCTCTCGTCGGCCAAGATTGCAGGGACTTGATAGAAGCCCGGCTCGATCGTCACGGCCATTCCGGCGACCAGGTCTCGATCGAGACGCAGGTATCGATCACCGAAGGCCGTGCTGCGTGAGCGCCCTTTGGCATAGCCCGCGCGATCACCGAGATCTTCCATGTCGTGGACGTCGAGCCCGAGAAGATGGCCGACGCCATGCGGAAAAAACAACGCAGCAGCGCCGCGGTCGAGCAGCCCATCGACGGAGCCGCGGAAAATACCGAGCTCGACGAGACCGCTCACGATGTGGCGCTTGGCAGTCTCTTGGATGTCTCGATAGCGGGTGCCGGGCCTCACGCGATCGATGCAAGCGATCTGCGCGGCGAGGACGACCTCGTAAATCGATTTCTGCGTCGACGAGAACTTCCCGCTGACGGGCCAGCTGCGGGTGATGTCGGATGCCCAACCTTCGGGCGTTTCGCCGCCGACGTCGCAAAGCAGGAGATCGCCCTCGGCTAGCGCGCCGTCGTGGCGATCGCTGTGCAGGATTTCGCCGTGGACCGTGACGATGGGCCCGTAGGCGTCGGCCATGCCGCGGCGGTAGAGCTCGTGGGTGATCGCCGCGCAGACCTCGCTCTCGGTCTTGGCCTGTCGCGTGGCGCGCATTCCTGCGAGGTGGGCGGCAGCGCTCGCCTCGGCCGCCGCGCGGAGCTGGGCCGCGGCGCCTTCGTCATGAATCGAGCGGACCGCGATGACTGCATCGGCGAGGTCGGCATCTATTCCCTCGACCGCCGCGCCGGTATGGGGTGCGACGGCGCGTCCGAGAACACCCGAGAGCCAAGCAGAGCTCGTCGAATCTTGCGTCGGAAGCGTGGCCACCCTCTTTCCGAGCGCTGCGACGACCGCCGGAAGATCGGCGAGCGGGAGCACCGCGTCGACGCCTTTGGCGGCTTTGATCTCGTCGAGCGTCGGGCGCGGGCCGTGCCACAAGGCGTCATCGCGATCGGGCGGGTCGACGAACAGAGTGCTCTTGCCGTCGGCGACCAGGCACGCAGCACCC
>JAYUUB010000226.1:0-3375 GCA_043755175.1 Polyangiaceae bacterium
CAAGCTTGCCTGGAAGGCTCAGCTCGATGTGTACGGCGTGCCGCGAGAGGAGCGCGCGGGGATTGCGAAGGAAGACGCGACGGGGAATCCGTGGAGGTACCCGGGGCAGTATGAGGATGCGGAGACGGGGCTCTATTACAACCGGTTCCGATATTATGACCCGGATACGGGGAGGTACATCAGCGAGGACCCGATTGGGCTCGCTGGAGGGCTTCCCCAGTACGGATATGTCCATGACCCGCTCGGTTGGCTCGATGCCCTTGGGCTCGCATGCGGAAAGGCTCTTCAACAGGAGGGCGCTGACCGTGAGGCTGCGGCGCTGAAGTATCTGGAGCAGCATTTTCCGGGCGCAGAATTCTATTTCCAAAAAACTCTGCGCGATGCCAAGGGCAACCTCGTCAAGAACAGAGCAAGATCATCTCGACGTTTGGACATCATCATGAAGTGGCAGAATGCGCTTCATATCGTGGAGGTTACGAGTATGGGCGCGGACAAGACGCTCCAGTCGAGGAAGACGAGCGATATAATGGAAAGAGGTGGACAATATTTCTTCGAGGGGGTGGCCCACAAGAGTCCCCTCCGAGACCTTGGGCAGGCCACCGAGCGCATCTTCAGGCTGCCATGAGCGACAAATTGTTTGACAGCTCCTGGTATGAGGAAGGGGGCGTGCGGGTCCCCCAGAGCTTACTGCCCGGCGCGATCGTCGCCGCGTGGCTTGCCGCCACCGAGGGGCTCTTGGTGCCGCTGAATCGCAGTCTACCTCGTCCATCCGACGCGTTCGCCAACATGGACGGCAAGCTCTCGCAGGAGGACGTGGAGCCCAAGCGACACAAGGCTCTCTCGAACATCGCGAAATCGGACGCCTTCTGGAAGCGTCTGCGCGATGCGGGCGATGGGAACGAATTCGATGCGCCTGATACCTGGATGTTTGCAAATGAAATGGCGGAGTGGCTGACGCAGGAGTTCCCACCCCCGCTGCGCTCGCAAGGGCCGTTCAAGCGGGTCCTGCGCGAGGGGAAGAAGGGCACCTTGCTGCCGGAGAGTCTCTCCCGGCTCGTTGGAAAGCTCACGCCCGAGCAAGCGGACCAGCTGGCAGCGGTCACGGCTCTGCATCTGGAAGCGTTGCCCGACGTCTTCGTCCACGAACTGGCAAACGTCCTGGCGTTGCACGCGCGCGGCGGTTCAGAGGTGCTCGTCACGACCGCGATGTCGTCCAGCGAACCATCACTGCGTCGAGAGGCAGCGCTGACGTGTCTCGAAGAGCTGAACGCGAGCAACGAGCTGGCCGAGATCGTTATCGCGCTCGAGCAAAGAGATGATGATAACCCGGACTTCAAGAGCAGCATCCTCTGGCACGCCACCGACGCGTTGGTAAGGCAAGTGTTCGGGGGAAAAAACCCACCGAAAGCACGCGCAAAAGAGATCAAGGACGTGGCGGAACGTCTGCTCGACAAGACTCACTGGCCATGGCCACCGGCATCGCTCGATTTGTTGTGCGAGCTCGGTGATGAGCACTCCCTTGCCATGCTGGAAAAGCGCGCGGAAGAGCTCGAAGGCCGAGCGAACAAAAAGGGCACACCACTCCTCGACTTCCTCAAACCGATGCGCCGGCGCCTTCGCCGCGGTTGAATCGATTCTACCGTGAGGTCGTGATGGATATGGCCGCTTCGAAGCGCTCCTCGTACGTGAAGCGACTGTGCGATTTCGCAGGCCAGTTGCATCTTGGTATCCCGTCGACGTCATGAGGGTGAGGTCCTAGGCGAGGCAATCGAATCCTCGATGGCCGGGTTCATGGCAGGCGCGCAACTAGGGGCGTTGTCATCTTGGGCCAGGGCGCACGGAAGGCGGGGCTTGAGAATCAAGCGACGAAGGGCGTCGTGAACCATGTGGTGAGTGGGTTATGATGATTGGCGTCGATACCGAATTTACGGTCATTTTCGTTCGCGATATCCTCGGCCGAACCCTGCCGTCGGCCTACCGGTGGAAGAAATCTGAGAGGAGATTTTCAAAGGAGCTAGCCTGGGGCGTCCGCCACGTTGGTGTGACGATCTTCCAGCGCGGTCACGCCGGACCGACTGGAATTGCGATAGCTGCGATGCTGAGATACCACGCACTGGAGGAGTGGATTTGGGAGCGCCGCGATCCGAATCCAAGCTTGCTCTCGAAGCGAGAGGTCGCAAGGTGGCGCCGACACGGACTGACATTAGCTGTGCCGTCCGTTGCTTCCAGTGGCCGCCAATGGTCGCTCGACTTGCCGAATGACGACGCTTGGCTGTCCAAAGAACTGGAGGAGCTCGGCCGCTGCGCACTCACATGGCTTGAAGCCTTCGGGACACCCGAGGCAGCTGAAGAGGTGTTGCTAGCCAAGGAGTCAACCGACGAGCACACCTTCATGCAGCAGATCGCTATTCATTCTTGGCGCGGCGAGCTGGGCGAGGTCGAGCGGGCAATGGATGTAATCTTGGGGCCCGAGTCAGACTATTCTGCCGACCTCCAGTACTTCGCCAGGAAGTGTCGTGAGCTTGCGAGGCAAGCGCCAGAGGACACCGGTGGCCCGGGAGCATCTGGCTAGCCGTGCAGACAGCCAGAAGCAAAGCTACTATTACGACGAAGCCGGACGAATGAGCCGTACGCTCGGTCCTGATTACACGGTGACGACCGTCGAGCGCGACGCCCTCGGGCGGGTGGTGAAGCGCACGGTGAAAGCGCCGCCAGGGCCGCATGGTGGTGGTCTGCCGACTGGGCGTACCGACGAAGAGTCGTTCGCGTTCGATGCGCTCGGTGGGCTCGTAGCGGCGGGGCGCCAGGATGCGAGCGTGTCATTCGAGCGCGACCCGGTAGGGCGCATCGTGCGTGAGCATCACACGTCGGGGGGTGTCACGCGGACGATCGAGAATCGCTACGATCCGACGGGATTGCGGGTGGAGCGTGAGACGAGTTTCGGGCATCGGACGCGTTACGACTATGACAAGGCCGGCGATCTGGCCGAGCTGCGGGCTGACATCAGCCCGAAGGTGCTGACGCCGGAGGTGAGAGCGCTGCGGCTCCCTGTATTGTCGCTACCGGAGTGGGAAATGAAGATTGCGCGTGACCCGTTGGGTCTCGAGATTGCGAGGCGCATGCCCGGAGGCGTCGTGGCGATGTGGAAGCGCGATGCATTCGGTCGCCCGCAGCAGCGCCAGGTGCTTGCAGGGGCTTTCCCTGGGCGCGAGCCGACCGACGTATCGCGCGTGGGTTATCAATGGGGCGCGCCCGATCAGATTGCGTCGCTGACGGGCACGAAGGCTGGGCCGACGCGCTACGAGTACGATCCGCGCGGACACTTGATTGCGGCGATGTTCCCGGACGGGACGACGCAACACCGAGCGAGCGACG
>JAYUUB010000227.1:0-135030 GCA_043755175.1 Polyangiaceae bacterium
CACCCTCCGAAGAGATCATGCGTGGATCTCCATGTCGATCCCCCTTCGCGTATGATCACGTAGGGCCACGACGACCATCAGCCCGGTGAACGGGTACGACCTAACAGCCCAGTCTTCACGCGGCGCGGCGCCGATTCAGGGCCGCGAAGACGCGACGCGAGCGGGTTTGGCCGCGCGAACAGGCTTGGCGTGGCTCGTCGAATGCGACGCAGCGACCGACGATGCGAGCATGGCGGCCGAGCGCGCGCACGCACCCGCCCCCTCGTCGCCGCCGAGCGCCGCGCTCAGTCGAGAGAGAGCGGCGATCGTGCTCTTGAGGTCGCGGTCGGGCATCGCCTCGAGGTCGTCGGTGGGGGTGAGGAGCCCCGCGATGAAACGCTCGCGCGTCTCGATGCCGCTCTTGGTGAGCGCAATCGCCTTCACGCGACGATCGTGAGGGAGGGCAAGACGTTCGATGAAGCCTCTTGCTTCGAGTCGGTCGACGAGGCCCGTCACGTTCGATGCGTCGCAGGCGAGGAGCTCGGCGAGTGCGCCCATGGTGAGCTTCGAGCCAGGTTCGATGTGTCGCAGCAAGAACGCTTGCGGTGGCGAAAGATCGAGCGTCGCCACGACCTCGAGAATTCGCTGCCGGTAGTTCATGACGAGCTCCATGAGCCCTGCCATCACCTCCCGAGGGAGCGACCGCTGAGCGCGAGTCTCGGAATGCGACGACATGTTTCAAAGCATTGGCGGAGATGTGGAGCGCGTCAACACTTGACGTCATCAACCTTTGCCTCTATTCATGGTCGACGTAACGTATGATGAGCACCGCGCGAAAACTCCTGTCGCCTGAGACGAGCACCCCGAGGCGCCTCGGAATCGTCTCTGCACCTCCTCTGCCTTCGGGCCCGTACCGAGGCTCCGCGCTCGCGAGCTCGTCCCTCTCGAGCACCTCGCGCACCTCGCGCACCTCGCGCGCCCGCTCGAGTGATCTCGATCTGTCGCTCGGCGAGCGTCCGACGCGTGCTCGCGAATTCGTGCTGGTCTTCGGCATCAGCAGCGAGTCGCTTCACGACACGACCGAGACGCTCGTTCTCGCAGGCTACTCGCCCGTGTCGACGGTCGATCCCGACGAAGCCATCGCCGACATGCACCGATTCGCCTTCGACGCGCTCGTCCTCGCTGCGCGGATCACGCCCACGATCCGAGAGCGCATGGTCGGTGCTTACCGTGCCCTTCGCCCCCGCGGAAAGGTCATCGAGTTCGACGGTGCCCCGCGTCGTCTCGTCGAGTCGGTCAACCGCGCCCTCGCCGGCTAGAGAGCTCGGCAGACGACTTCACCCGTCACGGATCGAGCGTGTTCAGTTCTTCGAGCTCGGCCCGATAGGGGAACGTCTCGGTGGGCTCGGTCGGAACGAGATCGTGAAAGCGCCTCAAATCAAGGACCATTCGATCGGGTGAGGGCTCCGACATCACGTCGGCCAACCGAGCTCCGAACACGGCGTCGGACGTCGCCCACACCGCTCGTGCGTGCACCGGCTGCAGTGAGGTCTCGTCGGTTCCGCTGAGTGACGCGATGATCTCGGCTTCGCTGTCGAGCAGCGTCTCGGGTGTGTCGAGCGAGAGCGGGCTCGAAGCGTCGATCACGTGGCGCATCATCATCGCCGACGCCAAGAACGGCGACCTATCGTGCACGAGCGAGAGCTGCTCGGCTCGGTACATCGTCACGCCTTCTTTCGTCGTGAGTGTGCGCGTGATGCTGAGTCGGTAGCTCACGTCGACGATCTGCGCGCGTCGCTCGTTGCCGACGCGAATCATCAGGTTCGGTACGCCTTCGACGGGCCCGATCGCGACACGCGATGCAAACCTCACCTTGGTCCGCACGCGCGAGAACCGCACGAAAACCAGGCCCGTCGCGAGCGCCGTGACGATGAGCCCCGTCACCGACTCGAGCACGACGACCGCGTTGGCCGCGCGGGTCTCAGGAGCCATGACGCCATAGCCGATCGTTCCCATCGTCTGGACGCTGAAGAAGAACGAATCGACGAACGATCCGCGCTCTACGTTCGTGACGCCGCCCACCAGCATGTAGACGATCGCGAAGAGCCCATTGAGGGCGAGGTACCCGCCCACGATCGCGAGGAGCGCGGCCCACCAGCGCACGGTGAGCAGCAGGTGATAGAGATCGTGAAAGCCGAGCCTCGCACCGCCGACCACGAGGACCTCGTAGTCCCGGTAGCGTGTGATTTCTTTGCGAGCTCGTCGCGGTCGCGGACGCATCGCCGAGGAGTATCACCGACGACGCCGCGCGACAGAAGCACCAACGCGCCCGAGAAATCGAGGCGCGGGATGCGTGGTTCGAACCGATTCGCGTGGCCTTACCTTTACCAATGCGCGATGGCCGAATAGCCTCCCTTTCATGCGCGTTCGTTGGCTCACTTTCGCGACCGTCACCGTCGCCGCGTCCGCGACGTCGCTCGGATTCACCAGGACCGCCGTCGCTGATGCACCGGTCCACGTCGGCGTGATCGACCGCATCGTGGCGGTCGTCGATCACGACGTGATCCTTCTCTCCGAGCTTCGCGACCGCGCCAAGCCTTTCCAAAAGCAGCTCGAGGCCGTCCCCGAAGGAGCCCAGCGTGCCGCGGCTGAAGCCCAGATGAAGCACGACCTCCTCGGGAAGATGATCGACGAGATTGTCGTCGCCCGCGACGCCGAGCGCGCTCGACTCACGGTGACGCCCGCCGAAATCGATGCGGCGCTCCAGACGATCGCGACCTCGCAGAAGCTCACGATCCCCCAGCTCTTCGAAGCAGCGCGCGGCGCCGGGCTCGACGAGGCAGGGTACCGCGCCGAGATTCGGAGACAGCTGCTCGAGGGCCGGCTCCTTCAGAACCGCGTCCTCTGGCGGATCAAAGGTCTCTCGGCGCTCTCGGAGAGCGAACGCGCGGCGCGTATCGAAAAAGAGCGTCAACAGTTGCTGCAAGAGCTCCGGTCGCAGGTCTTCATCGAGCTTCGCCAATGATCCATCGCCTCCCCTCGCTCGCGCCATGGGCGCTCGTCGTCGGATGTGCCTCGGCTCCGGCGGGTCCGCATACCGTGCCGATCGCAAAGAGCCCTTCGGCCACGGTCGCTTCGGCTCCTCGCCTCCCGGCCTATTGCTCGACGAGCAACATCACCAAGACGACCTCGTCCGAAACGATCGCGCGCGTCGAGCTGCGCGGACAGCACCGCACGCCGGTCGCCGAGATCTGCCGTGCGCTACGCACGCGAGCCGGCGCCGAGATCGACGACGCGGCGATTCGCCAAGACATCCGTGCGCTCTGGGACTCGGGATTCTTCGACGACGTCAGCGTCTCGTCCGAGGTGTCGCCGGCGACGGGCCGGTCGGTCACCTTTCTCCTTCGAGAGCGACCGACGGTGAGAAAGGTCACGGTCGTCGGCGTGAGCGCGGCCGACGCGGCGCGTATCGGCGAAATCTTCGGCACGGCCGACGATCTGTTCCATCCCGAGATGTTGAAGAAGAGCGCCGCAACCGCGCGTGAAGAATTCATGGCCGAGGGCTATCGGATGATGGGTATCGAATACCACGTCGACACGGCTCCCCACGACGCGCGGGACATCGTCGTCGACGTGAAGCAAGGCCCGATGGCAGTCGTTTCGTCGATTCATTTCACAGGGCTCGTCCAGGGCAAGGAGTCGGATCTCGTCGCTCTCATCGAAACCGATCACGGCCACTTCAACACGCCTGGAAAGCCTTACCGAGCAGATACGTTCGAGCGAGATCGCTTCTTGGTGACCGGTTACTTTTACGACCGTGGAATCGTGAGCATCGACGTCGGCACCGAAGAGGTCGTGCTCTCTGCCGATGGGACCTCGCTCGCTTTGACGATCCCAGTCACCGAAGGCCCCGTCCACCGAATCGCCAAGATGAGCTGCAAAGGCGACCTCGCCGACTCGGAGCAGAAATGCCTCGAGCTCCTCGGAGCGAAGAAGGGCGAAGTGTTCAACCGCAGCAAGATCATCGAAGGCATCGAGCGCATTCGCACCCGGCAGACAGAAAAGGGCCGCGGGGCGGTGGTCAATCCAGAGACGACGGTCGATCCGAAGACGCAGACGCTCGATGTGAAGATCGTGATCGGCCACTGAGCCGCCGAGGGCTCCGACGACGGGCGTCGGCGCGTCGATCCTTCACCAGAACGAAAGGCTATCGAGGATCTTGGCAGCGACCGGATCGCGGGCTCGCGGGCCCTCGATGAGGATCGCCATCGACACGAGCCCGGTGCCCTGACCGAGCGAGAGAAACCCCGACCTCAGACGATCGTCGAGGTTTCTCGCGGAGAGCGCGCGAATGAATTCGACCGAAGGCCAGCTCCCGTCGGGCGCGAGAGCCTGGCTCGCGACGTTGGCTCGCTCGAACGCGAGAAGCACGACTTCCTGTCCGCCGACTTTGCGCTTCGTTCGGGTGACGGCGCGCACGGGAAGGTCGGTCTCGCCGATCGCGTCGGTGAGCGGCAAGTAGCCGAGCTCGTAGCCATACTCGATGCGGACTTCGAGCCCCGCGCCGCGGAACGTGCGAACGGCGGGGCCATTGCCACAATCCCGCTGGTAGGGAGCTTCGCCGACCTCGGGCGGAAGAAACACCGTGAGCGCCTGCTCGACGTCGACGCGTACCCAATCTTCGGCGATCGGCGGAGGAGGTCGCTCGCGACACTGTCCGCCGCGACAGATCGCCTGGGTCGGCGCCTCGGGGCAGAGATCGAACGACCGCGCGCAACCGACTTGCAACCATTCGGCAGCAAGGCGGTCGGTGGCCTTCAAATCGAAGCGTCGACTGGTCAATCGGCGGCAGCCGTCGAGGCCGGTGTAGAGCCGACCCCGCGGCTCGACCACGCATTCATCGTCACGCTCGCAATGGTCGCTTCCGAGGAGCCCGAGGGAATACGACTGAGCCAAAGCCTCGCACCGCGCAGAGTCGGGCAGACCGCGTGGTGACGCGGTCGCGCCCGTCGTGCTCGTGTCGTCGCGCTCGGACCCGCGAGACGAACAAGAAGCCATCGCGAAGACACTCGCAGCGGCCCAAGAGAGCCGCCGCAAGGGCTCGCGCGACCGAATCAATTCGGCGGATTGCCGGGCGGATTCATCGGCATGTTGTTCGGAGTCACGCACGACGAGAGATCGAAGAAGATGAACTCGAGCGCCTTCTCTTGCGGCGAAAGATCTTGATCGGTGCAGCCCTGCGGGGTCGTGCCCGCTCCGCTGTAGTCGCCCGAAGCGGCGCCGACGTGCATGTCGCTGTACGCGACGCGCCCGCATTGCATTTCGGGCGCCACGTTGAGCGGTGTGTCGAACGTGAAGTCTTGGGTGGCACCGGGCGCAGGGCCGTTCTGGTCGGCGACGATCCAAGGCTGCGACGGTGTATTGGCCGCCGAGACGTCGGCATTGTGCCGCGCTGATTGAATGGGCAAAAGCCCGCCGGTGAGCGCGTTGACGTTGGTCAGCCAATCGAACATGGCCTGGCCACGAATGAAGGGCATGGCATTCGGCAACGTCGTGACGACCGATGCATTGATGTCGCCGATTTGGTTGCCGCCGGCCGACCATGTCGCGAGGTTTGCATTGCCGAACGGTCCGGTGTTGAACCACGCGTAATGGAAGTGCGACGCGAAGACGCGACCACCGCCAGTCGTGTAATCGAACAACGCCTGCTGGTTCATGTTGGCCGTCTCGTCACCCTCGCACGAGAGAAGCACGATGTCGTATTTTCCGAGCTCGGCCGACGTGTTCCAGAGCGTGTTCGCGGGATCCGGGGCGCCTGGGCTCGTGTTGGGGGCAGAGCTGTCACCCTGGAAGATGTGGATGTGGCCCGTGCCGCCCGGGCCAGGCGTGTACTCGCTCTTGTCGACGCCGATGCGCGACATCAGACACTCGAGCGTGTCGGCCCCGCCGGTCGCGATGGCCATGTTGGGCATGTCGCCCTCGCCACCGTTCGAGATGTCTTTCTTCGGGAGGAGCAGCGTGTGATCGGTCGTCGGCGTGTCGGCGCACATTCCGACGTTCGGAATGGTGAACTGCCGACGCCATTTGCCGACCTGAATCACGAGCGGGATGTTCGCGCCGTCGGGGGCGTTGGTGATCGTGAAGTGACCCTTGGCGTCGGAGACGCCGGCCGCAATCGGATTGCCAGAGTAGAGGTCTCCACAGGAGTAACAAGACGCGCCAGCCGTGAACGGCGTGACGGGGCTGTTCGGCACGTACGCCACGACGCCGTAGAGCGGGTTCTTTCCGGCCGGGTCGTAGATGGTGCCGCTGATCGTCGTCGAGCCGCCGCCCGAGCACGCGTGAATCTGGCACTGGAGCCCAGTGCAAGCGCCGCTGGTGCCGGTCGTATTGCCGTCCATGAAGGCGGCAGAGCTAGACTGGCTGTTGTCACCCCCGGTGCCTGCGGTGGTCGACGAAGAATTCGTCGTCGTGTCTTGCCCGCTGCAGCTCGCACCCCAGGTCACGAGAACGGGACTCAACCACGCCATCAAGACTAGTCCGCGGTGGATTTTCATAGTCAAATCGACCTCCAGCATTGAAGGTATCGCCGCCGTAAGCTTGCGTCTACCTTGACGAATCGACGGGTCCACGATCCCATTCTGCCACGCACACACACGTCTCATCCGCGCATGTGTGGCGGTTCGTCGCATTCGCAATCAGTCTCGTTTTGCTGCCGATTCGATTCGAGGGGTCTTCCCCTGCAGGACTGCGCGAGCTGCACACGTCGGGCCAAGTGCGCTGGGGTGCGAGGCCGCGCGCTGAGGCGCTGCTCGAGAGGCGAGACCCTGGCAACCCTTGTCGCGTCGAGGCGGTAGGCTGGCCTCTCTCCGACGCGAGGATCTTACTTCCAACGGCTCTTCCGTGGACGGGCCCAAGGTTCATCGGCGCGGAGCTCGATTCAAACTATCGATCCGCGAGTACAGCGGGACCAACTCGCCCTAGCTTCTGCGCAAGGTCATTTCGCAGTGACGATCCACATCATTTACTTGATGAGCGAGGCTTCCGTGGTTCTTCACCGAGCTGTGCTACCGATTCGCTTGGCGAGCGCACTCTGGGCATTCGGTGCTTTGAGTGCCTGCAGCCCACCCGAACCAGGTACGCCATGCACCGGCGGGGGGAGACGGTCAGTTGCGACGGCGGAGTCGAGGTTTGTACCCCCTGCACGACGCTTGGCGCGTCCACGTGTGCGGATCCAGATCATTACATGTTTTACTGGAGCGCATGTAAGCCAGCCAATACCACGACCGGATCGGGAACGACCGGATCGGGCTGGACGTGCGACCCGAGCTTTTTCGGCAATCACGACGGTTGCCATTGCGGATGTGGCGTGGTCGATCCCGATTGTTTCAATGTGACGGCAGGTGCCTGCGATTTCTGCAATGAGCAGAACAGTTGCAGCCAGGCAAGCGTTGGTCGTCCCGGAACCATCAGTGCAACCAACAACGCCGTGTGCAACTAGGCTCGAAACGCCGAATCGATGATCGTGGCGGCTCTTCGAGGAGACTCGTCGCCATCAAGGCGGTGATGGGTAGTCACGCTTTACGAAGCAGAGACCGTCGCCACCATTGAGATGACCCTGAGTGCTCTGGACGTACTCGACGAAATCGAAGTAGTCGTGGAGCGCCTTGCCCGAAGCGGCGCTTGGATTCACCGGGACGCTGCCGGTCTTCACGCTTCGCTGCGTACCCGAATGCAGCGGGCTCCCGTTGCAAGTGCGGAAGGGCAACGGGGCCCCGGTGGCGTCGGTCAGCGCAGTCGGATCGATGCCTCTCAGGTCTTCGGTGTGAAGAACCGTTCCCGAGGGCTTACCGACGAGCGACGCCGCGAGCGGATCGAAGAAGAGCGAGGTGTCGTGCGACACGTCGTCGAAGAACACATGGTCGAGATGGACCGTAATCTGCGCGACCGAGTCACCGTTCGGGACGATGGGAATGCCTCGTTGGTAGTTCTCACCCGAGACCGGCTCGCCTCGATTGTCTTGGTTCTGACAATTGATGTAATGGGTCGGCGTCGCAAAGCCGAGCTCGAACCGAACGACCGTCGGGAAAGGAGGCGCCTCATTGGCGTAATACGCCGGATTCGACGATGGACAGCTCGCCTCGCCCTTCCACGTCGCCGTACCGACGTAGAGCACGGAGTAGTGCCCAATCATCTTTTCGTAGTAGGCCTCGGCCTCGGCATCGAGATTGAGCTTCTTGGCGCCGGCGGCGGCCAACACCGATTGATACGTGAATGCGTACCTCTTGTCGGATTCGAAAGCGCTCCCGCCATTCGCATTTTGATGGGTGATTCGGCCAATCAATAGGGCTTTGCTCGTCCCGTCGGCGCCGGTCTCCGATCCGGGTACGGCCAAGTCTGCGACCCACGGACCATCGAGCCGCGCAACGATCTCATCGGTTCGAGATTGATCGCTCGGGGCTTTGTCGGGATTCGACGCGAGACTGACGTGGTCGAAACCAAAGAGCACGTGATCGAAGTGAATCTCCCAACCATCGACGATTCCACCGCCTGGAAAGGCGATGCCTGCATAGCCCGCTTCTTCACCATTGATTTGGACTCTGATCGCGCCTCCCGATTCGCTTCCGCCGGTGGAGCTCGTTCGGGCCGTTCCGTCGCACGAGAGACCGCCTCCGCACGAGAGAGCCAGCACGAGAATCGATGCCGTCGTATTCGAGGTGCACATGGTCGTCTTCTTCGGTCGAAAGGGCGAACGAGCCGAGCGCTCGATGACGGCCACTTCTCGAGGATCGACGGGCTATCACCGCGGTTCGGGTCGAGCAACGAAACCGAGCCGGTGCGGCTCAGAAAGCCGTCTCGATACATGAACGATTCTGCGATCCGCCGAGTGTCGACGGGGTCTGCCAGGGTCGCCGAGCGCGAGGCATCGACGCGACGATTTGAGCTGGTAGAGTGCGCCGCATGACGCGAACGGTGATTTTGCTCGTGTGGGCTCTGCTCGCAGCATGCAGCGGAGCGTCGTCGGGGAGCCAGACCCCCGAGAGTGAGACGCCCGAGAGCCAGACGCCGCCGAGCCTCACGCCGAGCAGCCTCACGCCCCAGAGCTTCACGCCACCGAGCTTCGCGCCCACCACCGACACGCCGGGTAGCAACACGCCGGGTAGCAACACGCCGAGCAGCGACACGCCGAGCAGCGACACACCGAGCAGCAATACGCCGACCAGCAATACGCCTACCAGCAATACGCCTACCAGCAACTGACGCGTTGGATCGGGCGCGTCACGTGGCAGACGAGACGATCTCGGCCGCATAAACGAGATCGATCTCGTAGATGGCTGCAAGCAGCTCGACGACCTTTTCGCTCGGGTGGTCGAGGGCGAGGGCCTGTGCGCGACGAAGCGGCTCGTGCGGGTGGTGTGTGAGGACCCAGATCCCGAGCTGGCGACGGACCTCGTTCTCGCAGACGCCCTCGACGACTTGGACTCCAGCTTCACGAAGGATGTGCGCACCTTCGCCGTCGACGCGGGGGTTAGGGTCGCGCATGCCGGTCACGACCCGCGCGAGACCTCTCTCGACGATGACGCGCGAGCACGCCGGGGTGCGACCGTGAAACGAGCAG
This sequence comes from Polyangiaceae bacterium, assembly GCA_043755175.1. GTDB lineage: Bacteria > Myxococcota_A > Polyangia > Polyangiales > Polyangiaceae > CAYYKK01. Next base: position 9,599 of record JAYUUB010000227.1, read on the forward strand.
GGCTCGAGGGTCGAGTACATCGTCGCCCCGACGACTCGGTGGCCGTGCGCTTCGGCGTCACGAACCGCCGCAATTTCAGCGTGATCTTCACCGGGACCTTGCGTGTGGCCGCGCGCGAGAATCTTTCCGCCGGCGTCGACGATGACGCATCCGACCCAGGGATTGTCGCCCGTCGAGCCACGCGCGAGCTCGGCCTCGGCGATGGCGAGTCGCATGCGCGCTTCGTCGTCGAAAAGCATCAGGCCTTTCGTGACGCGTCGAGCGCCCCGCCGCAAGAGTCGTCCCGGGGCACAGGGCGCGACTCGTCTCGGGCCGATCACGGAGTCATGACGCAGCTCACGATCGGCTTGAAGTGCGCGACGGGTGAACCGAGGAACATGACGACCTGAACGTGCGTCTTGCTCGGGACCGCGACGCTCTGAGGTGTCGGGCTCACGTCGGTGCTCACCGTGCAGAGCGCGTCGCGTGGACACGCATCGTAGAGATGAACGATGTGGTCGTATCCTATGACGTAGCGGGATTCAGGCCACGCCGTGACGCACGTCGGAGGCGGCGGCTTGTCGCCATCGGCGAATGTCGTCGCGCCCGCCGCGCCCAACGTCAGCGCGAATGCGACCAGTGTTCCAATCGAGCTAGCCCACTGCATGGCGACAGTGTGGGGACGCGAGTCGGCCGACGCAATGCTCGGCCACGGAGCATCGCGGAGGGCGCTCGGCACTTCGGAGGTGCTCGAGGTTCGTGCTGAAAGACGAGGGCGACTCGGAGTAGGATGGCCGGAGGGTTCTCCATGCGCACCAACAGCTCGACTCTCTTCCCGTCGCTCTTTCTCTTGCTAGCCGCTTGTTCGGCGGGCACCGACCCGGCAACGGGCGGCGCGGGCGGTACCGCGAGCAACGTGACCGGGACCGGTGGATCGTTCCCCGGATGCGACGTCTGCACGTTCAACTCGTACACACCGTGCAACCCCGATGGAACGCCCGGCACCGACGTCGCCTGCCCCAAGGCTTGCGCTCCCCATCTCGGTTGCGTCGACTGCGTGCCTGGTTCGAACACGTGCGTCGGTAACGAGGTGCACACCTGCTCGGCCGACGGGAAGACCAATGGCCCGCTCGTCGAGACCTGCGACACGAACGCGGGCAAGACTTGCTCCGACGGAGCCTGCAAGTCGGCCTGTCAGATCGCAGCCGACCAGCCCTCGAACGTCGGCTGCGAGTTTTGGGCCGTCGATCTCGATCAGCAAGACGGGTTCAACGATCCGGCGAGCGCGCCGTGGGGAGTGACCCTCTCGAACGCGGGTCAAGCCGACGCGAACGTCACCATCGAGATCAACAATGCTCCTGTGGGCATGCCGCAGTCGCTGTCGTCGGTCTCGCAGATCACCGTGCCCGCCGGCAACCTCTACGCCCTCGTGCTCCCCACGCGCGAGCTCGATTGTGGGATCAAACCCAACGACTACGCGTCGCCCGGGACCTGCCTCTCGTCGCAGGCTTTCCGAATCACTTCGTCGTCCCCCATCGTCGTGTACCAATTCAACGTATTCGCGAATGCCTACTCCAATGACGCGTCGCTCCTCCTACCGACGAGCGCGCTCGGACTCGTTTATCGCGTCATCGGCTGGGGCGCCGGGCACCCGGTCAAGATTCCGCAATTCAACATTCTCGATCGCTCCTACGTCACCATCGTCGGGACCGCGGCCGACACGCACGTCACGGTCAAGCCTAGCTGGCGAATCAAAGGGAATGCCCCGATCGCCGCGACGGCTGCAGGCGGGACGATCACCGCGACGCTCCAGCCCTTCGACGTCCTCAATCTCGAGACCGACGACGGGACGTTCCAAGACGATCCGAAGACGATCGCCGATCTGAGCGGCTCGGCCGTCACGTCCGACAAGCCGGTCGCCGTCTTCTCGGGCACCGAATCGGCCGGCGCCCCCGGGCCATTGACGATTCCTACTTCTTCCAATTGGATGAGCGGCGACACGTGCTGTCTCGATCATCTCGAAGACCAGATGTTTCCGGCAGAGTCGGTCGGGACTCACTACGTCATCACACGAAGCCCCGTGCGCTCGACCAGCTCGTACAGAGAGCCCGACGTCATTCGCTTCGTCGGCGTCGCAGAAGTCGCGACCGTCACGACCTCGCTGCCACCGCCATTCGATGCGTTCACGCTCCAACCGGGCGAAGTGAAGACCACTTGGACCCAGAACAACTTCGTCGCCAGCGGCGACAAGCCGTTTCTCGTCGGCCAGATCATGGTCAGCAATCAATACGTCGACGGACCGAGCATCGGCGACCCCTCGCTGACCGTTTATCCCCCTGTCGAGCAATACCGAACCGAATACCTGATCCCGACGCCGGGCTCGTGGGACCAGAGCTGGGTGGTCATCTCCGAAGAGGTCGGCACCACGGTGCTCCTCGACGGTGCAATGACGCAGAACTGCGCCGTCGAGCCGTCGGGTGTGATCAGCGGCAAGTCGTACCAATCGCGAAAGTGCTCCCTGACCACGGGCGCCCATCAGCTCTCGGGTGACAAGCCGTTCGGTATCATCGCTTACGGCTACGGGAATGCCGGCTCGTATGCGCTCGCGGGCGGCGCCGACGTCAAACACATCTACAAGCCGCCGCCGGTGAACTGAAGAGGCCATCAACGCTCATGACGACTCGACGTGCTGCGTGCAGCTGCGGACAGCTCGGTGTCACGACCGAGGGCGAGCCCATTCGCATTTCGATGTGCCATTGCTTCGCGTGTCAGCGGCGCACGGGGAGCGCATTCGGGATCCAGGCGCGCTTCGAACGGGTGCACGCGCGCATCGAAGGCCGCTCCACCTCGTACGTTCGCACGGCCGACAGCGGCAATCACATCACGTTTCATTTCTGTCCCGATTGCGGCTCGACGGTCTACTACGAGCTCGATCAGGTGCGGGACGCGATCGCCGTCGCCGTCGGCGCCTTCGCCGAATCGACGTTTCCGAGGCCGACCATCTCGGTCTACGAAGCGCGACGACACGCATGGACCGGCATTCCAGACGAGGTCGAGCAATTCGATTGAGCCTGCCGATCCGGGGCGTGTGAGAAGTGCAATTCGGAGCACGCGTGTCGACATCGAGAGATGAAACAGGAAGACCCTCGTCTGCATCCGCTTAAACGGTCTAGCCCGCCGACGACTCGATGGTGGCGCCGCCCTCGATGAGCTTCACGAGCTCGTCGGTGCTGATCGTCCCAGCCTCGTCACCGCCCTCGAGCAGCGATCGCGCGAGGCTCCGCTTCTTCTTGTGGAGCGCGATGATTTGCTCCTCGATGCTGTTCTTGGTGACCAATCGATAAACGGTGACGCGCCGCTCTTGGCCGATGCGATGGGCCCGATCGGTGGCCTGTGCTTCGACGGCTGGATTCCACCACGGATCGAGGTGGATCACGTAGTCGGCGGCCGTCAGATTGAGCCCGAAGCCGCCGGCCTTGAGGCTAATCAAGAAGAGGCTGGCGCTGCCGTTTTGAAAGGCGTCCACGCGCGCTTGTCGGGCCGCTCGGGGTGTCGATCCGTCGAGGTATTCGTAGGTCACGCCGCGCTCGTCGAGCTCTTCGCGGACGAGGCTCAAGAAGTCGACGTATTGGCTGAAGACGAGCGCACGGTGTTGATTCTCAGAGAGCTCTTCGACGAGCTCGATGAATGCACGAATCTTCGCCGACTCCGACGCCGCGTCGGGAAAGACCAATCGCGGATGGCAGCAGAAACGACGGAGACGACCGATCTCGGCCAAGACCTCGATCTTGTTCTGGCGCTTTCCCTGAGCGGTGTAGAGCTTGTCGTGAATCTGTTTGCGCAAGAGGGCATAGCGGAGCGCGTCGCTCTCCGAAAAGTGCACGTCGTGCTGGAGCTCGGTCAGCGGAGGGAGCTCTTTCAAGACGTCGCGCTTCAGTCGCCTGAGCACGTAGGGCTTGATCATCTGACGCAACACCTCCTGGGGCGCCGTGTTCCCGTCTCGTTCGATCGGTCGGACGAACCGACGATTGAAAGCCGGCCAATCGCCCAAGAGCCCTGGATTCAAGAATTGGAAGAGGCTCCACAAATCACCGAAGTGGTTTTCGACGGGCGTACCCGTCGCGGCGATTCTTCTTTTCGCTGAGATCCGAAAGGCCGCTTTGGCGCGCAAGGACTCCGCGTTCTTGATGAACTGCGCCTCGTCCAATACCGCGGTCCCCCATTCGACCTTTTCGAGCAGAGCGGCATCTTGTTGGAGCAAGGCATAGCTCGTGATGAGAACTTTGCCGGGACCATCGTGGACAGCGGCGAGCACCTCTCCGCGGTCTTTGCCCATGTATTCGACAGGCGTCAGCGCGGGCGCAAATCGAGCGATTTCACGAGCCCAGTTGGTGCACACCGACGTGGGTGCGACCACGAGCGCCGGCCCCCCTTCGGTGCGTGTCGAGAGAAAGGCCAGAATCTGCAGCGTCTTGCCGAGGCCCATGTCGTCGGCGAGACAGGCTCCGAGCCCGAGCTCCGAGAGGCGGCACAACCAACGATACCCTTCGACTTGATAGGGCCGTAGCTCTGCGCGCAACGAGGCCGGAATGGGGAAGGTCTTCGAAGACAGGTCGGCGACTCGCGCGAGCCAATCGACCGTTGCTTGGTCGACCTCGAATCCGCTGTCGGGCTGAGCGAGCTCGCTGAGCGCCGAAACCGCCGCTGGGTGAATGTTCAATTCGTCGCTCTTCGAAGCTCCAGCGACGCGTCGAGGGGCCGAGACGGCCGAGAGCGCAGCGATGACGCCTCGAATCTTCTTCTCGACCTCGAGGTAGTCGCCATTCGCGAGCCTCACGAAGCGTCCCCCCGAGATGGAAGGCGCCATCGAAAGCTCGCTCAAAGCGATCTCGGTGACGTCGTCGAGGCGCACGCCGCCGGTCGCGATGTACCAGCCTTTGAGACTGCGGAGGCGGCCGTTCAACGACTTCGTCGTCACCGTCCCTCGGAGTCGGAGGGCGGTCGATTCGGGCCATTCGAGCTCGTGAGCGACGTTCGTACGGCCAAGCTCCGAGAGCAGCGCCAGAACCGACTCTTCGCCGAGAACCCAATGGTGTGCCACCTCTTCGGCCGACCACTTGGTTCCGCTCGCTTCGTCGTCGTCGGGATCGGGTCCGAGCGAGGGGCAACTGGCCACGAGCTCGTCGACACGGCTCTGCTCGAGAGCGAGATCGCGCTCGCAGCGAAGGCGCTGGCCGTCGGACGAGAACGTGATGCTCGGTCTTCCTTCGCCGGCGACGAAGAAGCGCCCTTTGATTCCGAAGGGTCGTACGCCTGCCTCGACGAGCCAGGCACCAGCGTGGGGAGCGATTCGCAAACAAGGTGTGGAGTCGGGCTCGATCGTCTTTTCGACGCCGAGCTGAGGGCTCCTCACTTCCACGGTCTGCGCGAGCTTCTCGAGGATTCTCAGGACCTCGGATTCGTGGGCTTTGGGGATTCGAACACCTCGAGGCAGAATCTCGATCACCTTCTGCATCGCTTTCGTCACGCGATAGATGACCAATCGCGTGTCGCTCGCCGGGACGACGTTCACCCCGAGCCGCGCGCCTTCTGGCTCGACCAACACGCGGATGTAACCTGCCTGGTCTTCGGTCTCGACGCGACAGACGCCGCGGACCACCTCGACTTGGCTCTGCGCGCGCATTCCGTTGAACACACGCGGATGCCCGATGAGCATCTCGTGCGCTTCGGGCGTGGGATCGCGTCTCCCGGGGGCGGATTCGCGGGTGCACGCGAGAATGTCGGCATCTTCTTTGGGCAGGCTCTGGCGATGCTCGTAGAGCTCGGCGAGCGTCAATCGTTGCCCTTGGCTGAAGCCACCGGCCGCGGCGCGATATTCTTGCAATGCCGGGCGATTGAAGCTTCCGTCAGACATATCCATGTACCAGGCGACCCGATAGCTCGTCTCGGATCCGTCGCTCACCGTCTCCGATACATCGGCCAAGGCTTCGAGCGTCTTCTTCCACTCGGGCTTCTTCGCGACGAGCTGCCAAAGGAGGAGCAGCTTCGCCGGCGTTCGCAACGCGTCGCTATCGAGACCCTGGTTCAAGAGCTCTTTCTCGCAATACTCGGCCGAGAGCTCGTGCGCGAGGCGGAGGCTCTGGAGCGCGAGCCATTCATAACCCGATTCGCGAAAGCCGAGCGCGATCCGAGTGAGGTGTTGCGCCCAGCTCGCTCGGGTCGGAGCTTGGTCGAAATGCAGATTCACGGTCAACGCCGTGAAGAGAATTTCCCACGCGCCGCAGCCAGCGGCGAGCTGGTGAAAATGGAGCCGTTGGTGATGGGCTTCGGCTTGGCTCAGGTATTTGAGCAGAATTCGAAATGCACGAGCGGCGCCTCGTTCGGCGTCGGTCGATCCGACACTGAGCAATCGCTTCGCCATGGCCATCGAGGCCTCGGTGTCGCGCGCACAAAGCAATAGAGCGACGATGGGTGTGACGGCTCCGCATCGCGGCAGGCTCGGCTTCTTGCCCGAGGAACGTCCTTTCGGGGCGTCGGCCCCGATCGCGCGATCGAGGCATTGCTGAGCGCCCGAGAGATCGCCTGCGAGAAGACGTTCGGCGGCGCGATAGCCCGAAGCGGTCTCGCGCGACAACCCCGACGTGAGCTCGTCCCACGAGGCGTTGCCTCCACGCAAGACGGCGTGCTGACAGAGAACGCTTCCGAGAGTGCGGCGCTCGTCGCTGTCGTCTGCTGCGGCGTGGCGTGCTCCGAGCCAATCATGAAGCCCCGAGGTCGGGCTCGGAAGGTCGAGGCAATCGGCGAGGACGCGTGTGGCGATTGCCATCGTGCGGCTCTTGAACGTGGCCTCCATCCATTCGGCGTCGAAGGGCTCGCAGAGCGCGAGCCGCAGCCACTCGGAGCTCGTGCGCGCTTCGGTCTGCGGCAGGCGGCGTCGCGCAAAACGCTGGAGAAACGGCTCGGCATCGCCTCGTTGCAGCAGCACGGTGAGGTCGCCGACCGATCGTGCCCCGAGGAGCGCTTGGGTCTCGAGGGCGACGTCTTCGAGCTCGTCCGAGGTGCCGAGCGCTCGAAGGACGAGCTGCTCGAGCTCGGGGCGCACCGAAACCACCGGCTCACGGGTCGCCGAAGGGCTGAGCGTGAGGGCGCGGATCGGATCGACCGTGAAAAGGAGACCGCTCGACTTGGCCTCTTCGAGCCACTCGTCCAACGCGACCGATGCTTCGCCGAGATCGGCATCGCTGCGAAGCGAGCCAGGCGCTCGGCCCATCTTTGCGAGCACGCTGCGACCCACCGCCTGCTCGACCGCAATCGCACCCAGCCATCGCCACCGCTGCGCGTCGAGGTGAGAGGTCAGAACGCCGAGCCGTTCCTTCAATGCGGCGAGGTCCATCGCCAGTTGCCGGTAGCCCCCAAGGGCTTCACGCACAAGACAATTGGCGGAAGACGACGCGTGGCGCCCGAGGCGCGTTACGATGCGCTGGCATGGCACAGAAGACGAGCGTGGTCCGAAACCGAATCACCATCGACGAGCGCGTCTACGACGCGAGAGTGCTCGGCGGCGGTAAGTTCAACGTGTTCGACGCCGCTGGCGTTCGGATCGGCATGTTCGCGGTGAAGGGCCGCGCGGTCGAGGCCGAAGACGTCGGCGTCGAGGGCGCCGATCCGGTCGAGCAGATCGGGCTCCTCTGGGTGCGCGAGAACCTCTCGGCACAGCCCGCCCCGAAGGCGGCCGACCCGGCGCCCGAGGTCAAAGCGCCCTCGCCCCAAGCGGCATGGACGACGCCTGCGGCGAAGCCCGCAGCGAAACCGAGCGAGCCGACCGCGGTCACCGTCCGTTCGGTCGCGAGCGCACCCGTCGCGACCGCGCAAGCGACGACGACCGCATCGTCGGTGCCCGATCCGGCAAACATGAGCGCGCCGCTGAACGAGCCCAAGGCGGGCCGACCGAGATCGATCTGCAGGGTCGCGACGCACGACAAGCCCGATGCCTTCACGCTCGCGCGAGGCGTTGCGTATCAGGCGTGGTTGAAAACCCAATCAGGCGTCCTCGCCGCATACCTTTCGCAGAACCCCGACAATGGGAAGGTCACCTCGGTCACCATCTGGGAAGATCGAGAGAAGCTCGCGGCGATGCGCTATGCGAAGCCGCCTGCAGGCGCGGTGCAGCTCAAGAGCGTGAGCGTCGAGCTATTGTGGGTGCTCGAATGATGGGGAGAGGGTTCGAGTCGTAGGGGCCGCGGGTCGGAGCGCGTTCAAATCGGCGCAAAGCTTGACGCGTACCGCGATCGTCTGAACTCTTACGTCTTCAGCTGGTCTCCGGATCACGCGAAGGGAACTCCATGGTCAGATTGTTCAGCCTGCCGCTGGTCGTGATGCATTACGATCTCGTGGGCGATTCCGACGCGCGGAGCGCCCACGAAGAGCTGACGCAGGAGCGACTGAAGGAGGAGGGAATTCAGCGGCTGACCAAGTCGGTGCTCGCGATGCCTCAGGAGAAGAGCGAGGCCGCGACGCTCGCAGCGACGCGGCTGTGGCAAAGCGTCGCGAAGCTGACCCGCGGAAATCTCGTCCCGAAAGACCGCTTTTATCTGCACTACCCGCAAGGGAGCCTCATCGCGACCGTGGTCGAAGTGATCGGACCCGACGCCGATTCGCTCAGCGACGATCCGGGCCTCGAGAAGCTTCGCGGAGCCGCTGCCCGATAGCCCAGACCGGGCCCGCTCGACGCTCGCCGTCGCGTCGCTGCTCGGGCGCCCGGGGGCGTTGTGGCTTGCGGCACGGTTCGATAACGTGAAGCCTGTCACGCATGAAGGAGCTCCTGTGAAAGCTTATTTGCCGATTCCGGTCGCGTTGGCCTTGGGACTCATCGCCTGCGGCACCTCGAGCAGTACCGACGGCGGTGGAGGTGGCCCGAGCGTCGGCCCCGTGTCGTTCCACAAAGACGTCGAGCCGCTCCTTCAGAAGCACTGCCTCACGTGCCACACCGAAGGCCAGATCGGCGGCTTCTCGATGGCCAAGTACGATGAAGCGAAGCCGATGGCCGCACTCATGGCATCGAAGACGACCAAGCGCGAAATGCCTCCATTTCTTGCGAAAACGACGTCCGAGTGCAAGCCCCGACTCTCGTGGCGCGACGACCCGAGCCTGACCGATCAAGAGATCGCGATCTTCAAAGCGTGGGCCGATCAGGGTGCCCCCGAAGGCGATCCCAAAGACGCGCCTCCTGCATTCGTCCTCGACACGACCGGGCTCCCGAACGCCGCGCAAGAGATCGTCGCGACGAACCCGACCACCGTCGACGGAACCGCGGATCAGTTCGTCTGTCTCGTGCTCGATCCGAAGCTCGCCGGCGATCAGTTCCTCGACGGCATCCATTTCGTCGCAGGCAACTCGGCCATCGCCCATCACGCACTTTTGTTCAGTGCGAAGCGGACCGATGCCGCCAAAGATTCGGGCGGCAAAGATCAGTTCCCCTGCTTCGGATCGCCGGCCGGAACGCTTGTGCACGCCTGGGCACCGGGCGGCGTCCCCCTGGAGCTGCCCCCCGACGTGGGCATCAAGATGGGCGCCGACGACGTTTTCGTGATTCAGATGCATTACCATCCGCGTGGCAAGATGGAGAGCGATCAGTCGAAGATCCAGCTTCGATTCACGGCGCAGAAGCCGACCTACAGCTACCTCACGCTGCTGCCGGGCAACGCGCCCGATGCGGCGAGTGGGCTCGAGCCCGACCCCGACGACAATGGTCCGCCCCAGTTTCTCATTCCGGCGAACAAGGACAAGCACGTCGAAGAGATGGTCTTCACGGTGCCGAGCGAGGTCATCATCGACGTCCCCATTCTCGCCGTCGGCCCGCACATGCACTACGCGGGCACCGAGATGCGTCTCTCGATCGAGCGCAATCACGTGACCCAGTCGCAGCCGGCGAAGGAGTGTCTGGTGGAGACGCCCGCTTGGAACTTCAATTGGCAGCGCCTCTATCAATTCGACGGCGCGATCGCCGATCTACCCACGGGGACGGCCGGCGACGTGATTCGCATGCATTGCGAGTACAACAACTCGATGTCGAATCCGTTCATCGCGCAGGCGCTCTCTCAACAGAGCTTGGCCGCGCCACGCGACATCTCGCTCGGCGAGACGACGCTCGACGAGATGTGTCTCGGCGTGATGGGGCTGCTCGTCCCGACCGAGCTCATCAAGTAGTTTCTACGCGACCGGGCAACTCGGAGCCCGAGGATGCCTCAGGGAGACAGGAAGACCTGAAGATGGCTCGATCGAAGTGATCAGGGTTCGCGCCGTTTTGACGCGCAAACTCTCCGTCTTCTTGTCTTCCTGGTTCATCTCCTCTGCCTCTTACGCTTCATCGCGACGAGAGCGACGGCGCCGAACGCGAACGACGCCCAGACATCGCTCGCATTCGATGCAGATGAAGCGATCGTGCACGCCTTACCGTCGCTACCCGTCGCGTCGGGATCGGCCGGGCTCGAAGAAGAGCCGCTGCTCGCGTTCGAGCCCGCGCCGCCCGATCCATTCGCTCCGGGAGGCTGGTTGGGTGGATTGCCGAGATGCGCCGGATCGACGTCGAGGACGTAGACCGCCGGGTCGCCGACTTGTTGAACGAGGGCCGGGACGGCCGGGAGATCGAGGCCGAGGATGTATTTCGAAGCGTCGGTATCGCCCCAAGTCTCGAGCATCGACGAATCGAATCCCCAGGCCGCGAACGAAGTCGGATCGACGACGTGGCGACGGCGATCGCCGTCGACGACCCAAACGCTTCCGTCGGCGGTGATGCCCAGCTTGCGGGCATTCGGCCAATCGTTCGAGACTTGATGCGCTGCTCGGTCTTCGGGGGTCATCCACGCCAATTGGCGACGCTCCTCGAAGCTCCACGCCGTCAGCACTGCCTGCGAGACGACGTGCCGCAAGAGACCCTCGGGGACTTGGGTGGGTGGGCACGAGAGCGTGCTCGTTGACGCCTTGAGAGGCATCGCCGTTCCGTCTTTCACCGAATGGCCGAAGCCGAACACCGAATGGGGGGCGCCGTCGCAGAAGTAGAGGGGCGTCGGAACGTCGAAGCCGTGATTCGGGCTGATCCCGAGCGCAGCAGCGACGTCGGGCCTTGCATCGGCGGCGGTGAATTGAACACCATAGCCACTGCCGGGTCCGGCTCCGAAGTAGAGATCGACGAGAATGGATTGGTCACTCGCGTCGAGGTCGGCGGCCCAGCCTTTGACCGACGCGCCTGCCGAGTCGACATAGCCGTCGATTCGAACGGGTGGCAAAATGCCATTGCGACGAATCGGGTGATAGGCGCGACTGTCGTAGGCGAAGTGGAGAATGCCACCGCTCCGCGTGAAAGTCTGAACCGACTTGTGCGCGACTTTTCCGCAGTTCGACTCTTCGTAGACCTCTGCCGAAGCGCTGCTCGCGAAGTGTGAAAAGAGCTTGATGTGACCGTCGCAAACGACGGCGTCTCCTGCCTGCAGGTCGTCGATGGCGATCGTGTGCCAGCCGTTGCCGCTGCCGTTGTCGTTCATGTACGAATTGGTCGTCGGATCGCTGGGGATTTGCCAACACCACGAGACGAAGCCAGAGCAGTCGGTTCGAAAGTTGTCCCAAGGCTCCGACGGTCGATTGCACGTTCCGCCGCAGATGTAGTCGGTGCCGCCGTTCACTCCGCCGCAATAGGGCACGGCGAGATCGACCCAACCCTGGGCGCATTGCATGACGTCATCGGTCGTCAGCGCCCCCGTGGCGGTGCCGAGTGGCTCGTCTTCGGCGGGGGGAACGGCGGCGTCGGACGGCTCCTCGGGTCCGGTTGCGCACCCGATGAGGAGGGAGAGCGCGACGAGAGAGGACAGGGAGAGGGTGCGTTCGAGAGACAGCATCGAGCGCGGCCAACCGCAACATGCGGGCCACGAGGGTCCTTATCGGTCATCCCCGATTTGCGGGGGAAATCGCGCGACGCGCCTGGTTGTCTACATGAGCCAGATTCGATCCACCGCGTGCAGCCGAGATCCAGGAATCAGGCCGATAGCAGACGTTTACTTACACGCGCGCGCCTCGTCGTCGCTCGACGAGCCACAAAACGAAACTTGCCGAAAGACCGATGGGTCTGACGGCGGTTTCTCAGCCCGTTTGGAAGCGGATCACTGAATGATGACGCGGCCGATGGTCAGCGGATTGGGACCCTGATCGTGGAGATAGAAGTCGTAGGTAGCGGCGGCGTGCACCGGTCGTGAAGTCGCGTCGAGCGTGTGCGGATCGATGGACCCTTGGCTGTGCGGGAAGCCTTCGGCGCCCTGCCCGGCATGCACTTCGTGCGCAACGTCGTCGTCGTTGTAAAAGCGCACGTTGACCGGCTTCGCCGCCGAAATGTTGGCTGGCGCAGTGATCATGATCGGATAGTCGCCGAACGCCTGCTCGTACGGATTGGCCGCTGTTCCGGCGAGCCCATTGGCATTTTTCGGAATGATGATTGTGATCATCGGTCGAACGGTGAGCGTCGCGTTCCCGGTCTTCGCGCCGGTCGCGACGGTCGCAGTGACCGTGAACGGAACATCGATGGGTGGCGCCGAGGTGAGCGTCGACAAGGTGAGCGTCGTGCTCGCCATCGACGAACCATCGAGGGTGACGACATCGTTCGCGAAGCTCGAAGTGACTCCCGACGGAATGGCCAGGTTGTCGACGGTCAGGGTCACCGGTCCGACGTACCCCATCGGATCGATCGTGACCGCGACGTCGACCTTGGCGTTCAGATCGACCTGCGGCGTCGTCGTATCGAGGGAGATCGTGTAAGTCGCCGGCTGCATCGACGAGCCTCCGGCACCGGTCGATCCCGATCCGCTCGCCGAGGTAGATCCGTGACCGCTCGAGCTCGCTGCCGTCGTCGTGTCGGGGCCGCCCGTGCTGCTCCCCGAGAGCAGACCCGAGGGAAGCTCCGAGGTGCACCCCATCAGAAGCGCGCTCGCGGCCGTGCCTGCAAGCGCTGCAGCAAGAGCCATTCGCGGCTTGGTGAAATGAAACTTGGGCATCGAGAGTCCAATGGGTCGGGCATTGTGCCCATAGGGGGCGTTAGCAGCATTCATTCCATCGCGGAACGAGGGTCGCAGCGCGTGGCCAACCTCTCGCTCGACACTGCGACTTGACCGCGATTCATTGAGATTCGAGTGAATGCCATCGGGCCCGCGCGACACGCGAGCGCTGGACATGCGAAGGCTGGTCGCGCGAAAACGTCCAGGAAGCGAACCCCACCTGGATCTTGTTCGATCCTCTAGCAGACGACCTGGATTCCGCTGGATTTCGCCACTTCGGCGTTGGCGCGCACCCTGCAAAGGCTCCTGGTCATGTCTTCGCTGAAGTGCCTTTGGAATCGCCGGTCTCCGAGCATGTGTCTCGGAGCGCCGATCGTCGGAGCGTCGATGGCGCTCGCAGCGGTCCTCACGGGGTGCGCCGTCGAGCCGCCGCTCGTCGCCGTCGCTCCGGTGCCCACCGAAGAAGCAATCGATGCACCTTCGCGAATCGGTTTTGAGTCCGAGGTTGGTGGCCTTCCAGAGGAGGCGATGCAGAAGGCATTCGCTTCGCTGGGAAAGGGTGTCGAGGCGTGTGTCGGTCAAGGCTATGCACACGTCGACTCACTCGGCGGTCACGTGAAAGTGGCGCTCAAGATCGACACGTCCGGAAATCTTTCGAGCGTGTTCTTGAGCGAGTCGGCGCTCGGAGATCGCGCGACCGAAAAGTGCATCATCGACGCTGCGAAGCGCATGCGCTGGCCCCACGCGATCGGTGGCGTCGGTGTCGCGTCGACCTCTTACGACACGACACCCGCCAAAGAGCGGGCGACGTGGGACGAGAAGAAGGTGCGACCTGCCATTCGAGAAGCGCGGGCCCAGGCCGCCCGGTGCAAGCCAGCCAATGGAGCCGACTTCGTGGTCACGGCCTACGTCCATTCCGATGGTCGAGTCCAAGCGGCGGGCCTTTCGATGTCGAATGCCGAAGCCGACGAAGCCGCCGACTGCATCGTCGACGCGGTTCGCAAAGTCAGATTCGGATATCCAGGGAAAGAAGCGAAGCTGAGCTTCAGCCTCTGATCCCGACCCTTCGTTGGTTCGGAATCACGGCTCGGGGAGGACGAGCTTGCGCGCGGCTCTGCATCGCCTCGCGCTCACGTCGATACCGATCGTGTCGAACCCATGGAGACCTGCGACCGCGAGAATGGTGCCGCTCCCGCAAAATGGATCGACGACGAGCCGCGTCGTCGTCTGCGCTTGAATGAACGTACACGCGAGCGCACAAGACGCGACACCCGTTGCCTTGCTCCAGGGCATGAACCCCGCGTCGGCGAGCACGTCGGGAGTCGGCTTTTCGATGGGCGCCCGGACCTCGCGCGAGAAGCACAAGAGATGCGAATAGCTTGCTCGACCGTGCAGCAGCGAGCCCGGCGGTTTGCGGCAGACGATCTTGTGCCAAAGGAGAGGCACGCCTTCGTCTTCGGCGGCGCGGGAGACGAGATAGCCCTTGTCGATCCAGCGACCTTCGCGCTGAATGTCGCTTTGATGGAACACGGCGACTCCGTCGTCGGGGACCCACCGTAAAACTCGCCGCGCCGCTTCACCGAACCATCGTCGCCAATGGCCGAGATCGCGGCCCGGAAGCTCGGTGACGTCGGGAAGCGACGTGATGACGCTCGTGTGGGGCTCCGCCGAATGTTCGTCGAGCCAGGTCAGCGCGTCGGCCTGGATGATGGTCCGCGAGAGGGTCGCGGCGCGCTCGCTCGATGGCTGCAAAGTGGGGAAGCGCGCCACGAGTGAGGGCTCACGTGGGGATCGTGGGCGTTTGATCGTCGGGAATTTTGCAGCCCGAGAGATCGAAGAGCATGAACATCAATGCCTTTTCTTGCGGCGAGAGCCCGGTGGTCGTGCATTCCTCTGGGAATGGTTGCCCGACGGTGTCGCCCGATGAGACGTGAATGTCGGAGAGGACGAGCCTCCCGCATTGCTGATCGTGCGGCACGGTCAGCGGCGTGTTGAAGGTGAAGTACTGAGTCGACACGGGCGAGGTTCCGAAGATCCGAACCCGATGCACCCTAGCCGAAGCCCTACGGCGCACGACCGCTTTCATCGGGCTTCCGAGCCGGTGCACCGGCGAGATCGGGCGCGGTCTCCGATTGAGAGAGCTTGCGGTCGTGGTTTCGGTCGAAAGCGTCGATCACGAGACTGGCCGTGACGCTGGAGGGCGGATCGCCCGAAAGGCGTTGCACGGCGAGCGCGATCTCCGGCTCGGTGACGAACCCGTCGCGGTTTCGGTCGACCGCATCGAATCCACCGAGCCGCATCCACAAGGCCTTCGCGAAGGCGTCGACGAGAACGAGCTTCACTTCGCGTCCGCTGTCGACCGCCGGAAGCTTCTCGGGGTGCTCGCGCACGACGCGGATGAGCGGCTCTTCGTGATCCATTCCGGTGAGAACGTCACGAATGACAGCGATGCGGTATTCGCGATCGAGCTCGATCGGGGCGCCTCGAACGTGGGTGACGAGCGAGCTCGAATCGTCGACCACCATTTGGTCGTCGACCTGCAAAAACCCTCCCGACTCGGCCGGCGCATGGGCTCGCGACGCTGCCACGGCGTCGCGAATGACGCGTCCCGAGAGCTTGACGACGACGATTTCGTTGTCGAACGGGATCTCGGCTTTGATGTCGCCGTAGGTGAGCTCGCGCTCGTAGCGGCGGTTACCACGGATCCCTCCGCTGTTGAAGAGACATCCCTCTGCGCCGAGCGCGTCGCGCAAGCTCGAGCAGACGAGCGTACCGAGCGTCGTCTGTCTTCGACGTGCACCGGCCGACGAGAGCGCTTCGCCCGGGCGAAGAATCACGAGCGGTGCGCTCTCGAGATCGCTCACGCGTTTCATGTGGGCATCGACCCGAAGACGGAGCGCGGGGTCTTCGGGGAACGACGCGACCTCGAGCGGTCGCACCTTGGTCACTGGAAGATCGAACGCGCCGGCGAGCGGTGCATCGGCGGAAAAGACCAGATCGACGACCACGGCCTGAGCGGCCTCGGAGGCGGCTTTGATCACGTAGGTCTCGGCGATTCGTTCGACGAAGCCGACATGCTCGTGACCACCGACGATGACCGGGAAAGGCGGCTTTTCGGGTGCACGCGCGAGCGCGCGATCGTCGTCGATCGGTTGATGGGTGATCGGAATGACGCAGGCACATCGCTCGACGGTGACGAGATGCGCGGCTTCACGCAAGACCGCTTCGTTCGCGACCTCGACGGCCCCGCCGCCGAACGGTTTGCGTCCGTAAGTCGTCTCGTCGTTCATGACGACACCGCAGAGACCGACGCGCACGAGCCTGTTTCCGTGGCCGACTTCGATGATGTCGAACGGGACGAGCGGCGCACCGAAGCTCGCGAGGTTCGTGCCGAGCCAAACCGCATGAAGCTCGTCGACGCGCTTCCTGAGCTCCACCATCGGCACGTCGTCCTCGTGATTTCCGAAGATCGCGTGCGTGACACCGATGGCATTCATGCAGTCGACCATGCCGCGCCCAGAATCGAGGCTCGATAGCAGGCTCGGCGCGAGGAAGTCGCCTGCGAGCGTGACGAGGAGCACGTCGGCCGGGTCGACCGCTCTCTCGTGTGCGACGAGCGACGCGAGGCTCGGGAGGTTCTCGAGCGAGTAGACGTCGTTCACGGCGACGATTCGAAGATGGGGGCCGCGCCGCGGTTCGGGGGGAAGAGTCACGTGAGAATGGCGCATTCTGACCGAGCCATCGCTCGAGCGGTAGAGACTTGTCGGAGGGGTCCCGAGGCCTGCCCGACGGCCGCTCCGATCGAAATGACCGAGCGCTGATACTGCCGCTCCGGGATCCGCTTAGGCTTCGCCGATGCCCGAAGTCGCCCAGGAAGCGCCTGCGTTGCCGCTGAGCGTCCCTCCTTCGGCTCGACTGCTAGCGCGACCGAGCAACATCGCCCGCAGCGTATTTCACGTCGGCTCCGGCGTGGTCGCTCTCGGTCTCATCGAGCTGCTCCCGACCCGAACGTGGCTTTCGATCGCCGCGGCGACGTTCGTCGTCGCTGCCTGGTCGATGGAGATCGCCCGGCGCGGGCGCCCCGCGGTCAATGAGCGGCTCATGCGTTTCTTCGGTCCGGTCGCGCACCCCGAAGAGCGGCATCGGGTGAACTCTTCGACCTGGTATGTCACCGCGCTTCTCCTCCTCGCGCTCTTCTCGCCGATGCGCGCGGCCGAGCTCGGCGTCGTGGTTCTCGCGGTGGCCGATCCGGCGGCTGGCTTCATCGGGCGTCGCTTCGGTCGCACCCAGCTGCGCGCCGGACGCTCGCTCGAAGGGACGCTCGGCTTCGTGGTGGTCGGAGCGTTGGTCGCCGCGGCTTGGCTCGTCTCGTCGTCGGGCATGCGGGGCTCGACCGCGCTCATTCTGGCCCTCGCGGCGGCCTCGTCGGGAGCCATCGCCGAGCTCGCCTCGACGCGCCTCGACGACAACTTCACGATCCCCATTGCCGCCGCAGTGAGCGTCGCCGGCGTTCAAACACTCCTCGCGCTTTGATTTCCGCGTCGATCGCGGCACGAGCACCACGGTTTTACGAGACATCATGAGCGAGGCCGACGACCGTTACCGACGCTTCGCGCGGTTGATCGAGGGCGAGCCCCTCCCGATGGCGCTCGTCGACCTCGACGCGCTCGATCGAAACATCGACGTGCTCGTCAGCCCCGTGCGCCTCAGGAACAAGACTCTTCGAATCACCTCGAAGTCGATTCGTTGCCCCGACCTCCTCTCGTACATCGCCAAGCGTGCAGGAAAGACGGTGCGCGGAATCATGTGCTACACGCCGCGCGAAGCGCATTTTCTCGCTGGCCGCGGCTTCGACGATCTCCTCGTCGCGTATCCCAGCGCGCTTGTGTCGGACGTCGCGCTCATCGCCGACGCGATCGCGCGAGGTCACCACGTACTGCTCGCGGCAGACGATCTCGCGCACCTTCGCATCGCAGACCGTGCGGCGCGGGACCGAGGCGTTTCACTTCCGATCATCGTCGACATCGACGTCTCGTACCGACCCTTCGGTGATCGACTCAGCATCGGCGTGCGAAGGAGCCCGCTCCACACCGCCGAGGCCGTGAGCGAATTCGTCGCCCGCATCGGCGAGCATCCGAACCTGTCGTTCGCGGGGCTTCTCGCGTACGAGGCACACATCGCCGGGGTCCCCGACGAGAGTCGGTCGAAGCCGGTCGTCGACCTCGTCAAACGAGCGATGAAGCGCCTCGCGTGGCCGAGCGTCGAGGAGCTGCGCCGCGCCATCGCCACTCGCCTTCGCGATCGCGGTTTGGCCATTCCCCTCTTCAACGGTGGCGGGAGTGGGAGCGTCGAAGCGTCGTCGGCCGATCCCGAGCTCACCGAGGTGGCCGCTGGGTCGGGCTTCCTGGACAGTCATTTGTTCGATGGCTACCGCGGGCTCGTGCTCACACCGGCCATCTACTTCGCGCTCCAGGTGACGCGAAAATCGAGCGCACGCTCGCTGACGGGTGGCAAGAAGCTCTCGCGCTACGTGACCTGCCAGAGCGGTGGCTTCATCGCATCGGGCGCTTCGGGCAAAGACCGACTCCCGCTCGTCGCCCTTCCCGAGGGGCTCTCGCTCACCGATCTCGAAGGCGCAGGCGAGGTTCAGACGCCGCTCGCCCTTTCGGACGGCCAAGATCTCGAGATCGGTGCGCCGGTGTTCTTTCGACATGCCAAGGCCGGCGAGCTGGCCGAGCACTTCAACGAGTACCTCCTCGTCCGTGGCGATCGAATCGTGGCGCGCGCGCCCACCTACCGAGGCCTGGGTCAGTCGTTCGGCTGATCGACCAGAGGACCCGCCGGGACCGAGACGAGTCGATTGCGTCCGTTGACTTTCGCTTCGTAGAGCGCCGCATCGGCCCTTGGAACAAGATGCAGTCCGAGCTTCGCTCGGTGATCGATGCACGAAGCGCCGTGCGGCTCCACACCCTCGAGCACGTCGATGACTACGTCCTCGAGCACGTCTTCATGACCGACGGCATCCCGCATCGCTTGCGGTAAAACGGGGTCGTTCCGCTCGAGGGCTACGCCGAAGACCGGGATGCCGCTCTGGGTGTGCCCGCGCACCTGGCTCCTCAAGTGGGCCATCGACAAGAAGAAAACGACGTCGCGCTTGGGGCGCCATCTCCGCTTGTCGAAGGCCGCGGAGCCGCGAAGTCGACGGCTCGTGGAAGCACGCGCTCTCTTCCTTGCCGACGTGCCCCGTGCGTCGCGCTGCCACGTTCGACCTCTTGCTCGGGACCCTGCTCGGAGATCCCGCGCTTGGGCACGACTGGAACGCGGCGCTCTGGAAGATCTTCCGGCGCGACGACGGTCGCGACCGCCCTTCGTGAGCCGGGCGTGCGAGAGTTGCGGCGAATCGCCGAGCTCCGAAGTTCGAAGCGACGCTGACCCCCACCGTTTTCGCTTCTCTATCGTCGCCTGAGTTGGTGCCATTCGCCGAATGAGGCCTCTCCCACGCGCCATCTTCGGTTTCTTCACGTTCTTGCCCGCGGTCGAGGTCTTCGGGCTCGCCACCTTCATCAGCGCGCTCATCATACCGGCCATGGGACCCCACTCGATCGAGCCACCTTGCGCACGGGACCCCCGCGACCTCGACGCTCGTCGCGATGGGATTGGGGATCGTGGGGATCGCCCTCTTGCAAATCGTGATGGGGATCGTCGTCGCCATTCACACCTCCGGTCGTCACGACATGACGTCGAACGAGAAGGCAGCGTGGTCGCTCGCGTGTCTCTTCGTGGGATCGGTCGCCCTACCGATGTTGTTCTTCATGAAGTCGAAGCCGGGCCCGCGATGAGCGCCTCGCGCTTTCTCGATGGCGCCAAGAATCACGGGCTCGTCGTCGGACCCATCGCGGTCGACGACAAAGAAAAAGGGCCGAAGCCGTGACGACGAGCGCACGTCGTTCACCGATTTCGCGTGCAGCGATCGCTGCTTGCGCCAGACCCTCATCTCGCACCACGATGCCCGCATGAGTCTGCCGGACGACGTCATCCGCTATCGCGATCGCGGGCGATGGGTGAAGAGCGGCTCGCACCGCGTCTTCGTGTTCGAGAGCGAGCCGCCCGGCCGAGAAACCCTACTCCTCTTGCACGGTTTTCCGACCAGCTCCTACGACTTCACGCGCCTCGCCGCCGCGCTCGACGAGCACTACCGCATCGTCACGCTCGACTATCTCGGCTTCGGACTGTCGGACAAACCGGCCGACTTCGGATATTCGATTTTCGAGCACGCCGACGCGGTGGAGATCGCTCTTCGCGAGCTCGAGACCACGCGCTGCCACGTCCTCGGTCACGATCTCGGGACGAGCGTGCTCACCGAGCTTTTGGCGCGCCGCGAGCGAGGTCTATGCACGTTCACGCCCATCAGCGTGACGCTCATGAATGGGAGCGTCCACATCGAGCTTTCGCAGCTGACGCCGATTCAGCGCTTGCTCCTGACACCGCTCGGTCCCGTCGTTTCGCGTCTCGGGAGCGAGACCGTGTTTCGACTGCAAATGCGTCGTCTCTTCAGTCGCTCGGTCGACGACGAAGAGCTCCACGCGCTCTGGGAATTGATGTCGCACAAGGGTGGTCGCGATCGACTCTCCCAGACCATCTCGTACATTCCAGAGCGCCATCGATTCGCGCGGAGATGGATCGGCGCGCTCGAATGCTGCGAGCTTCCCACGCACGTCCTCTGGGGTGTGCGCGACCCCGTGGCGGTGATGACCATCGCCATGAAGCTCGCGGGTGAAGTACCCGGCGCCACCCTCACGCGCCTCGCCGGCATCGGCCATTACCCACAGCTCGAGGCGCCTCTCGAGGTCGCCCGAGCCATCGTCGAATTCTGTCGGAATCACCATTGAGACAGTCTCCAGAGAACGAGCCGCCAAAGGCCGAAGGCGCCCCCGCGAATGGCGAGGGCCGAGGCGGCGTGACGTTCCCCGAAGAGCTGCCCATCTCGGCGCTGGTGCGCGAGATCGCGACCGCGGTCGACGCTCACCAGGTCGTGATCGTCGCTGGCGAGACCGGCTCCGGAAAGACGACGCAGCTCCCCAAGGTGTGCCTCGCGATGGGTCGTGGGCTCGATGCCCACATCGGCGTGACGCAGCCGCGGCGAATCGCCGCCACGAGCGTCGCCGCACGGGTCGCGAGCGAGCTCCGTGTCGAGCTCGGTCGCGAGGTCGGCTATCAGATTCGATTCTCGAACAAGAGTGGCCCCAAGACGTACGTGAAGTTCATGACCGACGGCATTCTCCTGGCCGAAATCCAGGGCGATCCGCTCCTTCGCGCCTACGACACGATCATCATCGACGAGGCCCACGAGCGCTCGTTGAACATCGATTTTTTGCTGGGCTATGTCTTGCAACTGCTGCCCAAGCGGCCCGATCTCCGTGTCATCATCAGCTCGGCGACGCTCGAAACCGATCGATTCTCTGCGTTCTTCGGCGGCGCTCCGGTGATTCAAGTCTCCGGCCGAACCTTTCCGGTCGAGACCATCTACCGCCCGCCGACGCGTGACGAATCCGATCTCGCAGAGAGCATCGCGAACACGGTCGAAGAGATCACGAGCCTCGATCCGCGCGAAGACATCTTGGTGTTTCTCCCTGGTGAGCGCGAAATCAACGAGACGATGGATGCGCTCGTCGAGCATGCATTGCCTCACACGGTGATCCTGCCGCTCTATGGGCGTCTCTCGCAGGCCGACCAGGGCCGCGTCTTTCAAACCTTGCCTCAGAGGCGCATCGTCCTCGCGACGAACGTCGCCGAGACGTCGCTGACCATTCCCGGGATCGTCTACGTCATCGACGCCGGCCTCGCGCGCATCAATCGCTATCAGTCCCGTTCGGGCGTGACTCAGCTCTTGGTCGAGCCCATCGCGCAGGCGAGCGCCGATCAGCGCAAAGGCCGCGCCGGACGAACGCGGAGCGGTGTCTGCTTCAGGCTTTACGAGGAGCAAGACTACGGCCTTCGGCCTCGTTACACCGATCCCGAGCTTTTGCGCGTGGGCCTCGCGGGCGCCATCTTGCAGATGAAGGCATTGGGTCTCGGCAGCATCGAAGACTTCCCGTTCCTCGATCCGCCCCCGAAGCGAAGCGTCGACGAGGGTTATCGCGTGCTCGAAGAGATTGGGGCGCTCGATGCGAAGAGGCAGCTCACCGACATCGGAAAGAAGCTCTCGCGCCTCCCGGTCGACCCGCGCATCGGCCGAATGATTCTCGGCGGCGATGCCGAAGGAGCCCTCCGCGAGGTCTTGGTCATCGCCGCCGCGCTCGGCGTGCAAGATCCCCGCGAGAGGCCGCTCTCCAATCAAAAACAAGCAGATTTCAAGCACAAGCTCTTTCGTGACGAAAGCTCCGACTTCATCGGCCTCCTCAAGCTGTGGCGCTTCTTCCAAGAGTCGACCGTGCGAAAGACGCAGAGCCAGGTCCGGAAGCTCTGTCGCGACAACTTTCTCTCGTACGTGCGAATGCGCGAATGGGCCGATGTCCATCAGCAGCTGACTGGAATCGCGCGTGAGCTCGGATTTCGACCGGCCGACAAGAACGCCAAAGACGAAGCCGTGCACCGCGCGATTCTGCCCGGGCTATTGAGCCGCGTAGCGATGTGGAATCAGGAGCAGCGGGTGTATCTCGGCGCGCGCCAGACGCGCTTTCAACTCCATCCGTCGTCGAGCTTGGCGAAAAAGCAGCCGCCGTGGATCGTCGTGTCCGAGCTGGTCGAGACCTCACAGCTCTTCGGTCGCAACGCGGCACGAATCGATCCCACTTGGCTCGAGGCAGCAGGCGGCGCGATGTGCCGACGCAGCTATGGCGAGCCGCATTGGGCCGAACGGAGCGCAGAGGTCATGATCCGCGAGCAAGTCACTCTCTATGGCTTGCCCATCGTGCGCGACCGCAAAGTGCATTTCGGCCCGATCGATCCGCGCGCTTCGCGGCGCCTGTTCTTGATTCACGCGCTCGTCCGACAAGAGATTCACCTCGTCCCGACTCCGCCGTTCATGGAGCACAATCGCGCCCTCTTCGAAGAGGTTCGACAGCTCCGTGCGCGGGCTCGCAAGAGCGACATGCTCGCCGACGACGAGGCCGTCGGTGTCTTCTTCGAGACGCGAATTCCCGACGGTGTCTATAGCGGCAAGACCTTCGAAGACTGGCGCAAGACGGCCGAGACCGTCGACCCACGCATTCTCTTCTTGTCGCTCGCAGACGTGCTCCTCGACGATCCGGAGCTCTCGCCCGAGCGGTTTCCGAAAGGGCTCACGGTGAAAGGTGCGAAGCTCCCGCTCAGCTATCGATTCGACCCGGGTGAAGAAGACGACGGGATCACGCTGACCTTGCCCCTCGCGCTCTTGCCCCAGCTCGATCCAGGCGTCTTGGAATGGACGATCGGCGGTTGGGTCGCCGACAAAATTCTTCTCTTGTGTCAATCGCTCCCGAAATCGGTGCGCAAATCGTTGGGCCCGCTGAAAGAGCTCTCGACCGATCTCGCGGAGCTCTTGCGACCGTTCGAGGGCCCGCTCCTTCCCATGCTCGGGCAGGCCATTTTCGATCTCACGGGTGAACGCGTGGCGCTCGATGGGTGGAACCTCGAAGACCTCCCGCCGCACCTCCGATTCCATTTTCGAATCCTCGACGGAGATCGCGTCGTCGCTCAAGGCCGAGATCTCGCGACGTTGAAGGCGCGCTTCGGAGGCCGCGCTCGCGAAGCTTGGGCGCTCGTGCCCAAGAGCGATTGGGAGCGACGCGGTCTCGTGGCCTTCTCGATCGACACGCTGCCCGAGCAGGTGTCGATCGACGGCGGGTCGGGGCGCATGTTCGGGTACCCGGCGCTGGTCGACGCCGAGACGTCGGTGTCGCTCTCGCTGCTCGAATCACGCGAGGCGGCAGACGAAGCCACGCGCGGTGGGCTGCGGCGACTCGTCTTGCTCGCCATCGGGACGACGCTCGCGAAGGTCGAGCAGCAAATCCCGACGCGTCTCGCGATGAGCTCTCTCTCCGATGCCGCGGGCGCGCTTCCGCCCCGAAAGCAGCTCGCACTGCGCGCGATCGACGATGCCTTCTCGCTCGAAGATGCCTCTTCGTTTCCGCGAACGCGCGCCGCGTTCTCCGCGCGCGTCGACCAAGGAAAGCTCCGACTGCCGTCGACGCTCGCCGAGCTCGGAAAGCTCGCACAAGATCTTGCCGTCGAGCTCGACCGTGTCCGTTCGATGCTGCGCGCCATGACCGGTGCCCCCGGTTCACCCAAAGGTTCGCTCGACGACGTCAGAACCCAGCTAGAGTACCTCGTTCCGCCCGACATTCTCCTTCATGCCCCGCGCGAGCGGCTCCTTCATGTTCCTCGGTATCTTCGAGCCATTCAGGTGAGGCTCGAACGAATGCCCTACGGCCCACAAAAAGATCAGGCGAAGGCAGAGCTGGTGCTTCCGTTCTGGAACGATTGGCTGAAACACCACGAAGGGCTCCGCGCCCGCGGGGTACCCGAGGCCGAGCTCGAGGCGTTTCGGTTTCTCGTCGAGGAGTATCGCGTGTCGATCTTCGCGCCCGAGGTACGCGCAGCCGTCTCCATTTCGCCTCAACGGCTCACCGACAGCTGGGCCGTGCTCCTCGGGCGGAGCTGAGGAGGTCTGGTGGGCTCGGACGGGCGCGGTGGTGACGAAGCCAATTCGAATCCGGTAGGGCTCGCGCCGTCTGATGCGGTGCTCGTCGCGCGCGCGCTCGAGGGAGACCGACGCGCGCAAGAGACGCTGTTCTTGCGACACACCCGCATGGTGACCGGTCTCATCTACCGCGTGTTCCCATCGAATGCCGACGTCGACGATCTGGTTCAAGACACCTTCATCGCCGCGTTCGAGTCGCTCGGACGACTCGAGAATCCGCAAGCGTTCGCGGCGTGGGTGGGATCGATCGCGATTCGAACGACACACAAGCGACTTCGTCGCCATCGCATCGCCGTTCGGCTCGGATTGTCGCGTCGCGAAGAGCCCGACTGGGATTCCGCGCTCTCCCCTGATTGCCCGCCCGACGTCGCGACCGAGCTCCGCCAGCTCTACCGCGTGATTCTCGATTTCCCGAGCAAAGAGCGCGTCGCCCTGGTCCTTCGGCGCGTCGAAGGCATGGCTCTCCCGGAGATCGCCGAGGCCACGGGAGAATCGCTCGCGACCGTGAAGCGGAGAATCGCGTCGGCCGAAGAAAGATTGCGCGAATTTCAGGCGAAAGGCTGAGACGTGCGCGAAAACCCCGCGTAGATCAGCGGTGCGCACGGGTGGCTCCTGGTCCCGAGAGATCGTAGACTGCCACTCCGTGCTGGAGGCTTCCTTCCGGAGCTCATGAGCCAGTCCGACGACCACTCCACCGCCATCGTTCCGGCAAGCCAGCGCGACCTCGCCGTCGCCGCCTCGGGAGATCCCGTGGACTCCGGCGAAGAGATCGATGCGCTCATCGGAACGACGCTGCACGACAGCTACAGCGTCGTCCGATTCATGGCCGAAGGTGGGATGGGGCGTGTTTACGAGGCGCAGCACACACGCATCACGACCAAGCGCTTCGCGATCAAAGTCCTCCACGCCGAGCTGAAGCACAGCATGGACGTGCGACTTCGCTTTCGACGCGAGGCCGAAGCCGCGGCCAGCATCGATCATCCGAACGTCCTCGGTGTGCACGACTTCGGCTACACCCCCGACGGCCGGCCCTATCTGGTCTCCGACTACCTCGACGGGCGCGAGCTCGCGGCGCTCCTCGACAAGCGCGAGCCCCTCTCGATCGCTCTGACCATCTCGATCGCGCGTCAGCTCTGCCGTGCCCTCGAGGCAGCCCACGAACGTGGCGTCATTCACCGCGACATCAAGCCTGCGAACGTCTTCCTCGTCGGACCTCCGCACAACCCCGAGGTCCGCGTCCTCGACTTCGGTCTCTCCAAGATCATGGAGCTCGCCGACGCAGGCGTGACGCAGGCTGGAACCGTGATGGGAACGCCTTCGTACATGTCGCCCGAGCAGGCGAAGGGTGAGCGCGCCGATCATCGGGTCGACGTCTACGGCGTCGGAGCCGTCCTCTATGCGTGCCTCACCGGGCGACCGCCCTTCGAAGAAGACTCGCCCCAGACGACGGTGCTCGCCGTGATCACGCGCGAGCCGGTTCGACCTCGCTCCATCGTTCCGGCGATTCCGCCGGCGCTCGAGGTCGTGATTCAGAAGGCGATGGCACGCGAGCCTCGAGATCGATACGCGACCATGAAAGAGCTCGAAACGGCGCTCTTTCCGTTCACCACCGAGGCATCGGTTCCTGGCCCGGCGAGCGGGCGGCAGAACGCTGCGCCCGCGCACGTGTCTGATCCCGAGAGGAGATCGCGCGCTCTCATCGACGCGTCCGAGGCGACCGGCGTTCGACGAAGGGCCGTCGGCTGGCTCGCATTCGGCGGCCTCCTGCTCCTCTTCGGTGCGTTGAGCGGCGCGCTCGGAGCCTTCGAGGTCCTCACCCATTCGCGTCGCCTCCTGCCTTCTGAGCTCGCGCTCATCTCGCTCGCGGTGACCGGATCGTTGTTCACGCCGGGTGTTCTTTTCGTGTTGTGGTTGAAGCGCCGATACTGGGACAACAGCGCACGCATGGTCGAGCTCGTGGCCGCCATTCGCGGCCCCGTCCTCGCGAGCGCGTCGGTCTACGGTGTGGCGGCTCTCGCCGGTCGCGTCCTCGACGTGGCGAGCCGGTACCTCCCCGCGTCGGCCCCCACACCCAATGCCTCTGGGTGGCACGGCTGGGCACCTTTTCTGTTCGCCATCGGCGCTCTCGCAGCCTTGGCCGCCATCTTCCGGCAACGCATCGTCGGTCATTCGACGTCCTTGTTCCGACGCTTCCTGGGCGGTCCCGTTCTCTTGGGGCTCATCGGCGCCGCGGGCGCCGCGCTCCTCTTGACGGGCTATCGAATGAGCCCGCGCAACGCCGACGATGCGGTGAAGCTCTTCACCGTGACCCCGCAGGCTTCGTCCCCGACGAGCGCACACACACCTCTGCCGCCGTCCCCCGCGACATCGGGCGGTTCAACCGCCACGCGCGCGCCGCACGAGACCGACGAGCAGAGGCCCGACGAGCAGAAGCCAGCGCCAGCGCCGATCGATCACGCTTCCGAAGCAGATCTCGCGGAGGCCATCGCTCGTGGTGTGCCCGAGCTGACGTCACTTCAAAGTCGCTATCCGAACGATCCGAACGTGCTCAAGCCTCTGGCTTTTGCATTGGGGAAAGAGCCTGGTCGCAGCTCCGAAGTCTTGCGCGTGCTCGATACGCTCTTCACTGAAGCGCCCGGTGAAGCGCTCGACGTCGATCTCGGGAAGATGGTGCAGGTCGCAGCAGCCAGCGCGACGACCTCGCAGCGCGCCATCGAATTGATGCAGACACGCATGGGCCCGCGGGGCGCCGACATGCTGTTCGACATCGTGCTGAACCAACCCGAGTTTCGACAGCGCGCGCACGTGGCGCTCGAGACGGCCGAGGTCCAGCGAAACCTCTCGCCTGCATTGAAGATCGCCTACGATCTCAATACTGCGGCGACCTGCTCGGCACGCGAAGCGTTGCTTCCTCAGGCTGCACGCGATGGTGATGCGCGAACGGTCACCGTGCTGAACCAGGTCACGGTCAAGACGGTGCGCGGCTGTGGGCCGCACAAGAACAAGCCGTGCCCCGCGCTATGCGCCAAAGAGGCGCCGGCCATCGAGCAGACCCTCGCCATCATTCGCGCGAAGCTCGCGGCCCCGAAGCCCTGACACGCTTCCTGCGCGGGCTCGGGAGGCGCTCTCGGGTCAGGGAGGCATGGGTCAGAGAGGCATGGGTCAGGGAGGTATCGTGACCGCGGTGAACGTCACGCGCAGGGTGGTGTCGCCGAGCCCGAGCTGGCCTTCGTCGTTTTGTCCCGTGCAGAAGACCGACCCATCGCGCTTCAATGCGCAGGTGTGAAAACGACCCGCGTGAACCGCGCTCCAATCGGTGGCCGCATCGACGCGCGTCGGAACCATTCGATCGGCTTGGTCGCCGAGCCCGAGCTGGCCCTCTAGATTGCGACCCCAGCAATGGAGCGATCCGTCTTTGCGAACACCGCACGAATGAAAGGTGTCGACAGTGATTTCGACCCAATCATCGAAGGTCCCGACCCGGGTGGGTGCATTGCGCTGATTCGTGTCTCCGAGCCCCAGCGAGCCCTCGGTGTTGTCGCCCCAACAGTAGAGCGAGCCCGTTTGTCGCAATGCGCAGCTCGTGCTCTGACCAATGCGAACGTCGAACCAATCGGTCTCGGCGCCGACGCGCAGCGGGACGCGTATCTGCCCCGGATCGAGGGTTCCTATACCGAGCTCGCCGCCGCTGTTTCTGCCCCAACACCAGAGGTTCCCAGGGGCTCGGATGCCGCAGGTATGACCTTGGCCGGCGTCAGCCACGATCCAGTCCGAGTCATTTCCGACGCGGACGGGGGTCGACCGAGCGACCCCCATGGCCGGGAATGGATCGTCTTGTCCGAGCTGCCCTTCGGCATTGGCGCCCCACGCGTAGAGCGCACCTTGGCCATCGACGGCGGTCGTATGAAAATAGGTGCTCCCGAGGCCGATCACAGGCTCGGGCAGGCTTACGAAATTCGGTACGGAGAGCGGCCCCTTCGAGTCGACGCCGAGCTGACCATTCGCGCCGTCGCCCCAACACCACACGCTGCCGGCGGTGCGTCGGGCACAGGTGTGACTCTCGCCGACGACGACCTCTTTCCAATCTGCCCCCGAGACCGGAGTGGGCATCGATCGATTGACGAGATCGCCCACACCGAGCTCGCCTTGCGCATTCGATCCCCAACAGAGGAGGTGGCCCGCTTCGATGGCACACGTGTGAAACGGGCCCGCAGCAAGCAAGTCGACGCGCGTAGGCTTAGGCGTGGCGATGGGTGCCGGCGAGAGCACGACGCCGGAATCGGTGCAGGCTGCCGAAGGTAGCGCTGCGACCGATGCTGCGAAGAAAAGTGCGCTACTGGGGCCTCGCATCAGAAGGTCACCCCCGCGCCGAGATTGCCTTCGAATCCTGCGCCAGATGCCCCGGTCACGACGCGCGTACCATCCAATGCCTTGGCCGCCCGAAATGGAGCCAGCGCGAACGCGGAGAGCGAGAACCTGACCGGCGCGAGATCGATCGCGCTTCCGAGGCCCAACATTCCGAACGACGTCACGCTTTCGAGCTTCGTCGCCGTCGCTCCAGGAATGGGGCTACCTTCGAATAGGATGTAACCCACCTCGGTGCCGATCTCAGGTCCGAGGCGAAAGCGCCCGACGCGCACCACGTGAGCCGCGAGAGCGAGACCCCCTCCGACCGCGTGCGCGTGAATGGTCCCATCGGTCGCGTGCGCCACGAGGCCTTCTCGGCCATGGGCGAAGACCTCGGCGGAGAGCCACGAAAGAAAGTCGTGACGGTAAAAAAGAACACCCCCGAGCTCGGATTGCCCTCCGCCGAAGAACGCGCTCTGGAAACGCAGTCCAATCTCTTCGTGCTTGGCAAAGGGCTCGGTACCGGGTTGCGGCTTTTGCAGCTCGACCGATTCGCGGACGACCTTCGGTACGTCGCGCGTGCGCGCCCCAGTGCTCGACGAGAGCGTGATCTCGGCCCAGCTCGCGCGGAGCAGCTCGTCGGCGGCGATGGCGATGGGCAAGGCGCGTCCGTCGGGAGGAAGGTCCGTCACGCTGACGTCGCGCTCGACGGTCTTCTTCGTGACGCTGTCGACGATTCGGACGGTCGCGTCGGTGTCGGATCGAAACACGATGGCGATGCGCGCGAGCGGCTCGTCTCCGTCGTCGGACGCGCAGAGCTTGCCGCGCTCGAGCTCGCTCGTGAGCTCGTCGCGGAGCGACCGGGCAAGCTGAGGTGAGGCGCCTTCGATCGTGAGCGATATCCTAGACGCGCCCGGTTTGCAGGTCGCTGCGGTCGCGGTCGCGGTGGCCAATGACAGAGCGAGGAAGATCGGGCCAATCAGTGCGAAGCGCATGCGGCGCGAACCTGAGAAGCGTGCACACCTTCTGGGTAGGCCGCCAGATACTCCTTCTTGGCTTCGACGCACGCTTTCTGGTTTCCCTTCGAAGCGTATAGCTCGACCAGGCGGGCGAGGGAGTCTTCGTGAACCGACGAGCCGGCTTTGGCCGAGCTCGCGGCGCGGAGCGCGTCTTCGGCGAGGGTCGAGTCACCCCCCTGGTCCATTTCGATGCGCGCCAGCTCGAGCGCAGCCACCTGCGCACGCGGGTCGTCGGGGTGGCGGGCCACGAGCTCGCGATAGAGCGCCGCTGCCCGGCCGAGATCGCCTGCGCGACGTGCGCGATTCGCGGAGTCGAAGAGTGAACGCGCGTCGTCGCCCGTGGACGACGCCCCTCGGGCCGATGCGCCACGCGGAGGGCTCGGCGTTCCAGACGAAGCCCCGTTCGGGTCGATGCCAGCTCTCGGGTCGATGCCAGCTCTCGGGTCGATAGCAGCGCTCGAATCGACGCCAGCGCTCGGGTCGATAACAGCGCTCGAATCGACGCCAGCGCTCGAATTAACAAAAGACGACGATTGCCCAGCTTCGATGCGACGGACTTCACCGTGGAGCGACGCGCTGCGTACTTCGACGACGCCGTGCTCGACGCTCACCGTGACACGATGGGTCGCGCGATCGAGATCGACCTTGAATGCCGTTCCCACGACGCGAACCTCGACTCCCTCGGCGGCGACGGTGAAAAACCGTTCCTTGTTGGGGACGACGTCGAAACGCGCGGCGCCTCCGCGAAGAATGGTCTCGATGTGCATCGGCTCGTTGGTCGGCACGGCGAAGCTCGCCCCTGGATCGAGCGAGACGCGGGAGCCGTCGGCGAGCGTCACGTCGGAGCTCTGAACCTGATCGCTCGCCGTCTGCGAACCCGCGTGCGACCGAAATGCGGAGAAGCCATAGGCCCCGCCGCCGATCACCAGCATCGCAGCGGCGAAAGCGAGCGCCAGCACGCCGCGCGATAGCCCCAAAGAAGAGAACACGCCTTCGGCGGGTCGGCCCCAGAAGGAGCGCCGTGAATGGAGCCCACGCTCGATGACTGCCCATTGCTGATTCGCGCGATGCGCGTCGGTTTTGGGCTCGAGCCAGTCACGAAGCTTGGGGGATGGTTCCATAGGAGCGGTAAAACAGCGTAGTTCGCGAATGCTTGCCTGTCACGGAGCGGATCGGGCGACTCTGGGGCTCAAGGTGCGACTGTCCCGTAAGCGACCTGAACGAATGCCGGTCCTGTGTTTTCTTGTCGCACCGTCCACGTCGTCAAATCGGGGGAGGTGAGAATGCGATCAGGCCAGTCGAGCGCCACGTAGAGACCTCCACCGAAGGCGGCCACCGAATGATGCTCGGCGGCTTGGTGTTGGAAGGTCGTGCCGTCGGTCGAGGTGAAGTATCCGCTCGCGTTTCCGACGACGAAGGCGCCATTGACGAAGACCACGCCGTCGAGGCCGCTGCCCGACACGTCGACGCAGTCGCTCCAAGCGAGCCCATCGGTCGAGGTCGAGCAGCGAGTATCTCCGACGGCGACGAACGCGCCTTGACCGAACGCGACCGCCGAGTAGGCGGTCCCCGACGTAGCTTCGGCGGTCCAGGTCTTTCCATCGGTCGAGATGCTCGTCATGCCAGCGCCGCCGTAAGTGTGACCTGCGGCGACGGCGATCCCGTTGCCTGCAGCGATGCCGCGAAAGTGACCGGCGTAATAGGGAGCCGAATCGACCCACGTCGCTCCGTCGTCGAGCGAACGTTCGCGTAGGCCATTGCCCCCCGCGGTGACGAGACCCACCGGCAGCGAGACCACATCGGCGAGCCAGCTCGTTCCGGGCTCTCGAAAGGTCCAATCTTTGCCATTGAGGGTCGTGGCAATTTGGCCTTTGGCCGATCCGCCGACGCCCACGAATTGCCCGTTGGCGTAGCCCACCCCACGAAAGAGGTTGTCGTCGTCGCCCCCGTTCGGATCGACGACGATGTCGTTCGTCCAGACGAGAGCGTCGGGTGACGACATGCGTCGCCCTCCATAGCCGACCGCGACGAAGAGTGGATTACCGAGAGGCTCTCCACCGCCCTGACCCGTCGAAGCCGATCCTGTCGCTCCGGTAGCTCCATTGCCTGTGCCATTGCCGGTGCTCGACGGACCGGTGCTCGTCGGGCTGGTGCTCGTCGGGCTGGTGCTCGTCGGGCTCGCGCCCGTGCTGCTTGCCGCGCCTCCCGACCCATCGGTCGAGCTGCTTCCGCAACCGGTGACGACGACACCCAACGCGAGCACGCCGGCCGCAAAGCGAGCGGACGGGAAGCGAGCGGACGCAAAACGACCCGCGGCGAAACAACCGCCCCCTTTCGAACCCGCGAGCAAAGACTGTCGTTCGGAGTAAGGGTGCCGGTTCGAAAAAAAGAAGGTCGAATGCATGCTCGATTGTGTCGATTGTGAGGTCGGAATGGCCATTGGAAGCGCGTAACCGGGGGTCGTCAGGCCTTCAAGAACGGCAAGACGTCGCTCATGACCGAGAGCTCGGAGCTGTCGTACTTTTGGTAACCCGCGTACCAAGACTCGGCATCGGGGCTCATGCGAATCAAGCCATAACCCCCATTGCCGCCCTTCTCGTAGTCGGCGGGCGCGAGGCCCATCGATTGGAGGGCGGTTCCGAGCCATTGGTTGTAGACGAGCCCGATGTTCGAGTTGATCGCCGACGTCGAATTGGCCACGTCGCCGGTCTTGGTCAGATCGCGGTAATCGGCGTGTTGCCCCGTCTTGAAGAACCCGCCCGCGCTCCCTGCGGTGACCACGGGCAGCTCGATGGGCGTGTGCGTGTTCGGACCGCATTCGTGGGTCCATTGCACGAGCGAGTTGTCGAGCAGGGTGCCGCTGACGTCGTCGACTGCATCGAGCTTCGAGATGAGATCGAGATAGACGTTTTCGAAGACGCTCTGGTACGAGTCGGAGAGAATTTTTTGCTTGATGCCATCGGGGACCGAAGCTTCGTGCGCCACGCCGTGGTGCCAGTCTTCGGGATCGCTCGAGAAGATGTCGGTGATGCGGAGCGTAGCGATGCGCGAGGTGTCGCAGGTGAAGGCCGCGACGATGACGTCGTTGAAGAGCTGATACGCCTTCGTCTGGCCGACCGGATCGAGCGAGAAGGCCGGGTCGCCCGAGATGATGTCGTAGGTCGAGACGGTCGGCGGCTGGACGTTGCCACACGACGCTTGCACCTCGAGCTTGCGCTGCAGCTCGGCCAATCGATCGAGGTAGTCGTCGAGGCGATGCTTGTCGCCCGTCGAGAGACGACGGTTCGAGCTTCGAAGCCGCTTGTAGTCTTCGAGCACCAGATCGACGACCGGCGCTCGCTTCGTCGCAGGGTCTTGAGGCGGAACGAAGATCTTGTTGAAGAGCGCGAGCGAGTCGAACTCCGACGTGAGCGCCTGGACCGTTCCGCTCTGCGTCGAAGGATTGGAGTAACCCCAGCTCATGCGGTCGCCACCGATGACGAGCGAGCGCTCTTTGATCGAGCCGAGGCTGCCATAGAAGCTCGGCGACCACGCGAGCACCTGATCGATCGTCGGGATGTGCGCGAGGTTCAGTTCGTTGTTGAGATTGGCGTCGTTGTCGGCATAGTTACCGAGATGACCGCCGCGGTTGTGGGCGAGGTAGAAGGTGACGTCGAGCCCGCGGAGCACATTCATCTTCGCTGCGAGCGCGGGCGTGAGGCGGGTGGCGGCGCCCGAGAGCACCGGAGAGAGGCTCGCTTTGCCGTTCGACATTCCGAGCGCGAGATCACCGCGACGAATGGTTCGACCCGCGTAGCTCATCGTCTGCGTGAGCGTGGCCTCGGCGGGGTACATGTTCGATTGCCAGATACCGCCATGCTCGGTGCCGATGGCGATGAATCGCTTGCGGGTGGTGGAGGTCGGTCCGGCGCTCGCCGTACGCGGCGCGACCGACGGGAGAAACGGGAGGGCGAGCGTGAACCCGAGGGCACCTCGCAACCAACTCCGACGGCTCATTCCTTCGCTCATGAAATCTCCTACTCGAAGGAACGGGTCTTGAAGCCGGGGTTCAATGCAATGGCGCGGAGCACTTCGGCAAGGGGCGCATCAGCATCGAGCGCCTTTTGCACGTCGGAGAGCGCGCAGCCGTCTTTGTCGATGTCTTCGGCGCGCGCGAACGTGAATCGAAAGTATTGGCGTGCGAAGCACGCGTGGAGCTTGGGGCTCGCCGAGATGAGCTTGGTGAGATCGCCCGCGCCCGTCGAAGCGGCCTGATCACCGTCGTCGACGATGGGCACGCTCGACGTGTCGAGCGGTGCTTGGCCCACCGGATTGCCTTTGTCGTCGAACAAGGTCTCTTCGGTCCGCAAGCGTCCGAGCGGATCGAAGTTCTCGGTCGCGAATCCGAGCGGGTTGATCTGCACTTGATGGCATCCCGCACAAATGCCCGTCTGCGTGAGATTCTCGATGACCTGACGCGTCGATGCGTCGGCGCTGAGCGGCGGCGGATTGGCCGCGGCATTGCCCGGAGGCGGATCGATGCTGTCGCACAGAAGCGCTTTGCGAATGAATACGCCCTTCGTGATCGGACGCGTGCTGATCGACCCCGTCGCGACGTAGGCGGGTCTCGTGAGAAGACCGACCCGGCCAGGGGCATCGGGAGGCTCGCTCTGGCCATCCCAAGGAGCGACGCCATAGATTTGCGCGACGTCGTCGGTGCGAGCGAAAGACTTGGTGCTCGTGAAGAAGGCGTCGAAGCTGCGCGCTCCTGCGGGGGCCCCGTCGAATGCATAATAGCGGGCCGCATCGACGACCTCGTCGAGGACGTGCTGACGCGTGTCGGGCCCCGGTGCGAAGCTGCCACGAATGGCGTCGTAGGTCGGTGTCCCGATGCGCGCGTCGAGTGGGTTCAAAGTGGTGTTCGAAAGCCACTCCGCGAAGAACGCCGAGAGCGCTCGGCTCGTGCGCGGGTCGGCGAACGCTCTTTCGACCTCTGCTTTGTATCCCGCATCGGTCAAGAGCTCACCCGAACGAGCTTTGGCGAAGAGCTCTCCGTCGGGCATCGTCTGCCAAAAGTGATACGAGATGCGCGACGCGAGCTCGTACGCGCTGAGCGGCGTCGCGCTAGCGCTCGCAGGTGCCGCGTCGTTGCCGTGCTCGACGAAGAAGAGCGACTCGGGCGCCGTGAGGAGCAATGCGATCACGTCGGCGTAGTCGGCAGGCTTGTAAGGCGCTGCGACAGCCGGTTGTTTGTAGAAGGCGACGTCTTCGTCGGTGATGGCTCGGCGAAGCGCGCGTTCACCGAAGCTGCGAATGAAGCTCGTGAGACACGTGTCGTCGTTCGATCCGTCGGTCGCGGTGGCGCACGTTCCGACGACGGCGTTCAATCGCGCAGGCGTCAACGTGAGACGCGCGCCGAGCTGACCCGCGACGGCATAAATGGCGTCGGCATGCTCTTGTTGAATGGCTTGATCGAGGTTCGTGAATCCCGCGTAGTGCTTGTCGGTCCCGGTCGGTGTGTCGGCGGGGAGACCCGCGAGGCTCTTCGCCATTTCGGAGGAGATGGTGGCCGATTCGGCGCCTCCGACCGCTCCGATCAGGTCTTGGACCGTGTTGGTGTATTGGAGCCGCGACATTCTCCGGAGGGGGAGCGCGTCGGGCAGAGCCGCCGTGTTGCAGACGAAGTGCGTCGGCGTGCTTCCCGGCTCGGACGATGAGTCGCCTCCGCCGATGATGCCGGTGCACCCGGTGATTCCGATGGAGACAGCTCCGAGCCCAGTGGCCACGAGCGCGCCCGTGAAGAGAGCGCCGTTGGCGAGAAGGACCGAAAGCTCGCGGAGTCGAGTCATGGGGATAGGTACCTCCGGCGTCGAAAACGGCTCAGTCGATGGGCGTGTGGGTGATGTCGATCTGGGTGCCCAAAAGGAAGAGCCCGCCTGGCTGCGTCTCCATCCCCGCTGGGTTCACGTTCGCATGAATCGTCGACTGATCGATCACCGTCGTGCCGGTGTGGTCGTTGCTCACGTAGAAGATTGCGCCACCGAACGCGTTGGCGTGGTTGTTCGACACGGTCACCCCACAGAGAGACAGCGTGTAGGTGTTGCCGTCGTTGACGATGCCGCCGCCGTTGCCCCCATTGCCTGGGTTGCCCCCGTTGCCGGTCGCTTCGTTGCCGTCGATGACGCTGTTGAAGATCGAATACGAGGTGCCGATGCTCGCGATCGCGCCCCCGTTGCTGCACGAGTTGGCTTTGCCGCCGGAGCCGCCGAAGGTGCTTCCGACGATGAAGACCGGCTGGCTCTGGAGATAGGTCGCGATCGCTCCTCCACCGACGTCTTGCCCGGTCATCGCGCAGTGGTTGTTGAAAAACTTCGATCCGACGACCTTCAAGACACCGCCGTTCGCGAAGATCGCGGCTCCGCCCTTGTCGGGATCGCTCACGCTTCCGCCCGTGAAGGTCAGGTTCTGGACGGTGAGCCGGGGGTGATCGAACGTGTCGCAATGCGGGCTGTTGTACGGCGGCTCGCAGGCGTCGAGATAGAGCACGCGCGACGCGCCGCCACCGTTCAGCGTGACTTTGCCGCCGCCGTCGATGACCGTGTCGCCGAGACCATCGGCTCCAGCTGTGTTGTTGATGCGAACCTGTTGCGGGAGGTTGATCGTCACCGGATCGGGTCCGCAGTCGAAGGTGACGACGCCTCCCGCCTGAACGGCCGCATCGAACGCGGCGGCGGTGCAGCTCGGCGCCGTGCCGTCGCCGATTTTGGTCGTCGGATGGGTGACGTCGGCGGGAGCTGCTTCCGCGGGCGGCGAGCAGAGTTGAGGGGGCATTCCGCCACCGCCGCCGACCCCCACCGTGACCCCCGTGCCATGTCCGTTCGAGGAGCCCGCGCCGCCAGTGCTCGAGCCACCGGAGCCACCGGAGCCACTGGAGCCATCGGCGCTCGTGCCGCTTCCACACCCCGCGCCGATGAAAAGAGCGACGAAGCCAGCGAAGCTCGAGACGAGCAAGGTCGGCGGGCCGCGGAAGGTCATGGGTTTACGTACCCTCAGCGCGGCGATCGGCTCAACCAGACCCATCTCGGGTAGGTGCGCGAGGCACGGGGTGTGTGTCGAACATGCAGATGAGATTAGTGTTCGCGCGTGCTCCCGAGCCGAAACGACGGCTCGACGAGCCGTTTTGAGAGGCCCGAGGTACCTACGGGCGATGCGTGCACGAGCTCTCGGGTCGACCTCTCGTCTTTGCACGACCCTCCCTGTCGCGTGGGGGCTCTCGCTGCTCGCGCTCGGCTGCTCGTCGACGAACACGACGGGCAGCGGCGGGGCTTCGGGCACCAGCGTGACGAACGGAGCGACCGCCACCCCCGCGGCTGCGAGCGGATCGACTTCGGCGTCGAGCAGCAGCGCCGGAGCGGGCGGCAATGCGCCGACCGGCACGCCGACGTTCGTCGTCGCAGGCTACGACCTGCGACGCGCCATCTCGACCGATGGAACCAACTGGCAGCACGACATCTCGGACCCTCCCGATCCGAATGGGCTCGATAACATCGGCGATGGAATCGCCTTCGGTCGCGGGCTCGTGGCCGTCGTCGCGCACTCCGGGCTCGTGACGAGCCATGATGGAACCACCTGGAACAAGGTCGGCGCGCCGCTCCCTCAGCAGTGGCCTGGTCTCGGTGGTGGAAAGATCGTCTTCACTGGCGACGCCTTCCTCGCCGTCGCGGGCAGCGACAGCTACGCGTCGACCGACGGAGTGACGTGGACCAAGAGCTCGTCGGCGGCAGGTGCGACGCATTGGAATGGTCTCGCGCACGGAGGTGGTCACTTCGTCTCGGTCGGGGACTCGAACTCCGCGGGAGGCGATCGCAAAGCCTCGGAAGACGGCGTGACCTGGCACGATTACGTCGAGGGCGGCACCGCGTACCGCGCGCTCGCGTACGGTCACGGCGTTTTCGTCGCGGTCGGCGACCAGGGGCTGATCAAGACCACGACCGACGGCGTGACGTGGCAAGACCACTCGAATCCGAGCCTTGGCGACATCGGCAATCTCGCGTTCGGCAATTCGACGTTTCTGTTCTGTGCAGGATCGAAGTGCCAGACGAGCGACGACGGCGCGACGTGGATACCGCACGACGCGACGAGCCCACCGAACGGACCGATGGCGTTCGGAAAGGGTCTGTTCTTCTCGATCACTTGGGAGTCGAACATCTGGACCTCCAGCAACGGCTTCGCTTGGAACAAGGTGTGGAGCGGCGATCCCGGCACCCCTGCGCTGAACAGCGTCGGCTTCGGTGACCTCGGTCCGTAGCGACCGCTGCGCGCGTCCAATCGTGTAAGACTGGGCGAACATGTCGTTTGCGGAGCTTCTCGGGCGCGTGGTGACGCTCACGGTGCAACGGCTCGCTCCTCAGGGCGCGTTCCTAGCGCTCGACGCGAACCAAGCCACGCTTCTCTTGCCGAAGCTCGAGGTGCCCGAGGGCGCGAAAGCGGGCGACGCGATCGATGTGTTCGTCTACCTCGACTCCGACGATCGGCCGATCGCTTCGACCAAGGCCCCGTTGCTCGAGCGTCGCGAGGTCGCGTTCCTGCAGGTGAGTCAGCTCACGCAGTTCGGCGCGTTCTTCGATTGGGGGCTCATGAAAGAGCTCCTGGTCCCGAAAGCGGAGCAGACACGCGATCTGCACGTCGGGGAGATGGAGCCCATCGGCCTCTACGTCGACAACAGCGGCCGGCTCGCCGGAACGATGCGCGTGAGCGAGATGCTTCGCGAGCTCGGCGAGTTCGAGCGCGACGAGTGGGTGATGGGTGAGGCATGGCGCAACGATCCACGAATCGGGGTCTTCGTGATCCTCGAGCGGCGCTTCGTGGGCCTCTTGCCCGCGAGCGAGCCGAACACGCTGACACGCGGGGAGACGGCTCGGTTTCGCGTTGCAACGGTTCTCCCAGATGGCAAGGTGGAGCTGTCGTTGCGCGGTCTTCCACGCGACGAGGTCGAGAACGACGTGGAGAAGATTCTCGACGGGCTCGCGCTTCCGAGAGCGCCGCGGGTTGGCGATCGTTCGAGCCCCGAGCAGATTCGGGCTCTTTTCGGGCTCAGCAAAAAAGCCTTCAAGCGGGCCGTGGGAACCCTGCTGAAGCGGGGCACCATCACGCTCGATGACGCAGGCTTCATCGTCCTGCGAGCTCCAGCCGAGGCCTGAGGCCCATGGGTCTCAGACCGATTCGAGAGCCGCAAAGCCGAGGGGGAGCGTTCGTGCAGCTCGAAATAATGATCCCTGGCCAGCAAGATTTTTGAAGGCCTGGCCGGAAGTCTGGCAAGAAGAGAAACGTCGATGTTCCACTCTCGCGCCGTTCTGGCGAGCCGTCACCGCACGATCCTCCCCGGTTCTTCGAGAAGCACCGCCGCCACAGGCATCGCCTCTGGGGTCGTTCGCTCGTCGGAGCTTCGTCACCTGGCTTCGCACACGCCATGACGCCGAAGAACATCGCCGAGACGACGCGGATTTCGTCCGGCGAAGCGAAAGCGTTCGCCAAGGCGAAGAGCGACTCGTCGTTGGTTCGTCTCTGCTGCGAGGTGTTTGCCGTCCACGACGTGCTGATGCTCGCCTACCTGTTCGTCGTCACGTGCCTCTTGTTGCTGTTCGGAACCGGTGCTCACGGCGACAACTGCACGCGACGGCTCTACATCGGCGCTGCGGTGATCGTTCTCAGCTGTTACGGAGCGCGGGCGAACACGATTCTTCCGCGACGCGTCCGCGCATTCGTCTACCGCTTCGGGCTCGCGAGCGTTCTGCTCGAGAACTACCTGATGTTACGTGACGTGCTGCCGACACTACGACCCGACAATGTCGACGCCGATCTTTTGGCAATCGATTTGCGCCTGTTCCACGTCGAGCCCGCGCTCTGGCTCGAGCGCTTCAACCGCGTGAACGTGGTCGAGTGGTTCGCGTTCTTCTACTTCAGTTACTTCTTCATCTGCGGTCTCTATCTGCTCATGGTCGTCTTCGCGACGCCGGGTGGCCGCGGGACGAGCGAGTTCGCGATCGGAACGTTCATCGTCTTCTGCATCGGGCAGCTCGGGTACATGGCCGTGCCTGCGACGGGGCCCACCTCGTTCTTGCGTTCATCGTTCCACGGCCCGGTCCAAGGCGGGTTCTTCTGGCACTGCGTGCTTCGTACCGTCGAGGCCGGAAGCGCAATGAAAGACGTGTTCCCGTCACTGCACACAGCAGTCCCGACGTGGTTCGCGTGGTTCGCAACCGAGCGCGCCAAGACCGATCCCCGATGGCGTTGGCCGCGAAACATCACTTTGTTCTTCGCCTGCAACATCGTGGTCTCGACGGTGCTCCTGCGCTGGCACTACGCGATCGACGTCTTCGCCGGGCTTGCGCTCTCCTCGTTCGCGGGTTGGGTCGCGCCGCGACTGGCCGCCAAAGAAGAGGCTTGGCGCGCGAGCCGAGGATTGCGCCCGGTCTGGCAGCTCGGGGACTGAGAGACGACGACCCCGCGTTCATCGGCGTGATGCGCGAGGGCTATCGCAAAGGCAGAGGCAGAGGCAGAGGCAGAGGCCCGTCGAGGGGGATTCGACGTCTATTTTGCCGGCTTCTTTTCGGCGACCTTGATGAGCTCTTCGACGTTGGGCACGAGCACGATCTCGATGCGGCGATTTTTCGCCCGCCCCTTGTTCGAAGCGTTGCTCTCGGCCGGATCGAACTCGGCGTGTGCGGCGGCGGAGAGCACCTCGGGCCTCACCCCTTTCGAGATCAGGAGCTTGACCACGGCGATGGCGCGCGCCGATGACAGCTCCCAATTCGACGGAAACTCCTTGGTCTTGATGGGGGCGGCGTCGGTGTGGCCAGCGACCTGGAAGCGACGGTTCTTGAGGCCGCGCAGTGCGTCGGCGACCTCGGTGAGCGCCGTCTTTCCGTCGGCTTTGACGTCGGTCTTGCCTTCGTCGAAGAGGACGTCGGTGTCGAGCGCGAGAACGATCTGTCCGCGCCGGGTGGTGATGTCGAGCTTGCCGGCGTCGATCATCTTCTGAAACTTCTTCACGAACTCGTCGAAGAGCTTCCCCCTCGCTTCGGCGGCCTCTTTCTGACGCTTGAGCTCGTCGGCATCGCCGGCGTCACAAGCATTGCCGTTCGGCGTCGCCGGACCTTGGGTTTGGGCGACCTTCGTCCGAAGAAGGCCGATCTCTTTTTGAGCCGCGGCGATCTCGGCTTCGTCTTTGGAACGCGCAGCCTTCTCCTTCGCAGCGTCGGAGCGTGCGGCTTGGTACTGCGCCTCCGGGACCCCGCAGGCGGTCAGCGCGAGGAGCAGCGGAACGCCGAGGCAATGATTCATGGGGCCATCATAGACCGCGCCCGAGGCGAGCGCAGCCGGCTCCGCCACTCGATCGCCGACAAGCACATGGTCGCGCGCCTCGCCCCGTGGCAATGAGCCCTCGTGAGCGACGACGAAAGCAAAAAGGTCGAGGAAAAGAGCACGGCAGTCCCTCCGATTCGGAGGCGACGAACCGCCGCAGCCGCGCCGAGCGAGGGGCAAGCGCTGCTCTTTCCTGCGGTCGATGCCGAGTCGAAGGCAGTCGACGACGGTTGGGACGACGTGAGCCCCGAGGGCTCGACCTCACCCGAGGGTGCGCCCGCCGAGGCGAGACACGCCGATGCGCCGACCGCGGCGATCGCCAAGGGCGTGGCCGGAGCTGTCTCGTCGCCGGTCGTCTCCGCAGCGTCACCACGTCCCGTTGTCGCAGCGCAGCCCGGAGCCGTGTCGCCGAGCACCGCAGCATCGACCGCTTCTGTTTCGATGATCGCACCGGGGGCGCGCTCGCGAAACGAGGGTCCGAGCGGCGAACGAAGCACGGACGCGAGCCGACGTGGCGGTGAGCAACGAACGCACGACGTCCGCGCTCCGCGGGTATCGCGCTCGACCAAAGACTCGCCACAGTTCCGCGACGTGCCTGCGTCGGAGCCGCGTCGCGATCGCGGACCGATGCAGTCTCACTCGGGTGCCCGCCCTCGACGAGACGACAGCCGTCCGAACGAAGG
This sequence comes from Polyangiaceae bacterium, assembly GCA_043755175.1. GTDB lineage: Bacteria > Myxococcota_A > Polyangia > Polyangiales > Polyangiaceae > CAYYKK01. Next base: position 51,687 of record JAYUUB010000227.1, read on the forward strand.
GTCGAGCAGCGCAGCTCGCCCCGAACACCGCGAAGCGCGTCCCGATCAAAGCGACCGCCGTCCGGCTTCTCCCAACGGCGGCGCGCCGGTGCAGACCGATGCTCGTCTCGGCCCCGTCACGCGCGAGCAGCGCCGCCCTCGGCCCCCCGAGGAGCCCATGGGCGTCGAATCACGTCCGCGCAGGCGTGACGACGAACGCCGACCGAGCGACGCACGGCCCTCCGACGCAGGCAGGCGCGAGCCGCGACGCGAAGTGAAACGCGACGTCGAGACACCCCGTGAACGACCGGTCGTGACGAGCGCGCCGCAAGCTCCGGTCGTCGCGACGCGCACCGCGAGCGCACCGGCCGAAGAGCTCTCGGTGATCGGCGCGCGTCCAGTCTCCGAGAAGAAGAAGCCCAAAGAGAAAGACAAGCCCAAGACGGCGAAAGAAGCACTGCGCGCCCGCGCCGAGCAGCTGCGCGCGCAGCGACCTGCGAAGAAGGCGAGCAAGAACGACAAGCGCGACCGAGGTGGCGCGGCCGAGGCCGAGGGCGAAGCCAACGTCGGGAGCTCGACCAACCGCACGGCACGCGAAGAGTCTCGACCGAAGGAGCGCAAGGTTCGAGAAGAGAGCGTCGCCGAGCCCGTCGCGAAGAAGGGCGTCTGGCAGCGAATCAAGGGCCTCTTCGGCGGCGGCTGAGAAGCTCGCGACGACGCACCTCGCTTCCGCGGCGTCTTCGGCGCTGAATCGTTTCCATCATGGATGCGGACTGGCCCGCGCGCGCCGCGCGAGCGTCCGACATCCCCCATCTCGCCGGGGGAGCGTGATCTTCGGGTCGCGACCCGAATCGAGTGCTACATTTTCGAGCCACAGAAGGCGCGATCACCGCGGCTTGGGTGAAAGGAAGCCAACGATGACGACGCGTGTTTCGGTTTCGATCGGTGATCAGGTGTTCGTGGTCGAAGGGGGCGAATCGTTCGGCTCGGTTCGATTCGTCGACGCCCACGAGCTGGTGGTCGACATCGAGAATTTCGGCGACGTGCGCATCGGCGCAGCTTCCGTGAGGGCGGTCCACGACGGCAAGGTGGTGCTCGACGAAACGTCGCTCACCCCCGAAGTGAAGCGCGCCATCAAGGGCGCTCACAAGGCCGAGACCACGTGACGGCGCCGACGCCGGCAAGAGCGGGCAGCACCGAATCGAAGATCTCCTCGCGTCGGCGTTGGTAGCCGACGCTCTCGGAAGAGCTCCCATGAGCACGGTGCTCCAACGCGTCTCCGACTATCGGACCTTCGTCCCCATCACCACTCGATGGATGGACAACGACGTGTACGGGCACATCAACAACGTTCATTACTATAGTTACTTCGATACAGCAGCGAACCATCTGCTCATTCATGCGGGAAAGCTCGATATCGAACGATCCACCGTGATTGGGCTCGTGGGCGAATCGAAATGCTCGTACCGAAAGCCGCTCGCCTACCCCGACGCGTTGAAGGCGGGTGTGCGCGTCGACAAGCTCGGCGACCGGTCGGTGACCTACGGGATCGGTGTCTTTCGCGAAGGCGACGACGATGCCGCCGCGCACGGATACCTCGTGCATGTCTTCGTCGACCGCGCGACGCGCAAAGCCGTCGCGATCCCCGACGAGATTCGGCGTGCGCTCTCCTCGGTGATGGCCGTCGAGCGGTGACGCCGCGTCGTCGAGATCGAGTCGGTCTCAACGAGGAACGACGAGCTCGCTCTTCGAGAGCTCTTCGGCGCTCATGGCTTTCTGCTCTGGAGAATGCCCTTCGGTCGCGCGAAACGTGAGGTAGTCACCGCGTCGCAAGCGCGCCTTCACCAGCCTGCCCGACGACGCTTCGCGCAAGCCCAGAATCGACGCGGCTCCCAACTCGAGCTCGTAACCGACCCCCTCACGCTCTCCCGAGTCGAGACGCGTTTCGCCAGCGACGGCGAGAATTCGATCGTCGATCGTGATCGACGATCCGCGCTCGATTCGCCCGTAGGAATTGTCGGCGAGCAAAAGCTCGAAGCCGCTCCCGTCGCGCAGGAGGGTGGGACAATCGCCGCTCGGCGTGTGACCCACGATGACCCGTCTCACATCGGATGCGCGGAGCTCGGCGACCACGGCTTCGGACGGAAGAACGGGCTCGCCCCGATCGTTCGTCGGGCGGGCGTACACGACGCTCGTCTGATTGAGTCGGCTCCCTGAGAGCGGCGCTTGGTAGGCGATGAGCATCGACCACATCGGCTCGCCCGTGGGCGAGAGCCGGCGCGCAGCAAAGTCGTCCATCGATTGGGCGTAGAAGTCGTCGAGCTCGTTCACCCACGCATCGACGCCGGTGACGCGCCCGGTGCGCCCTGGGACGACGCCGAGGTTCTCGTCGGTCACGCCGCCGTGGAGGAACAACGTGTCGCCTTCGCGATGCGCCAAGACGGCCGATGCGAGGTAGCGCACGAGCGAGCCGTTCGGCGCGAGATCGTCGAGATAACTCTGGGCGACCGCCTCGTCGTCGGCCGCTCGCCCTTCCGAGGCGAGCTCGGTTCGGCGGTGCTCGAACGCCTCTCGGGCGCCCATCGTCTGCGAGAAGATGAAGCGGAGCAGATCGGCGCGTCTGCCGTCTCGTATTTCGACGGGTGCCTTCGCGGGGGGATGGCCGTCGAGCTCACGGACGAGTCGGAGCTTGTTGATGTCGCGATTGCCTGCGATGAGCACGACGCTGTCGGGCTGGGCTTCTTTCGCGGCGAGCAAGGTCGCGACGATCTTGCGCCCCGAAGAACCACGATCGACCGCGTCGCCGCCGAACACGAAGCGCGCACCGTCGGCGACGCGCAAGCTCCCCGCAGCATCGAGCGTCACGAGCGGCGTGGCTTCGCAAAAATCGACGAGCTTGTCCCAGCGGCCTTCGACGTCGGTGAGGTAAGCGATGCGACGCATCGAGCGAATCTTCGCACGACTCGCCACTCCTTTCATGTCGGCGTCGAGGGCCGTGGCGGCGTTTGGGCTATGATGCCCGTATGTGCCGGAACATCCGAGTCCTCCACAATTTCGAGCCTCCCGCGACCGAAGAAGAGATGCGCGCCGCCGCGCTCCAGTATTTTCGGAAGGTGAGCGGAACGCAGCGCCCGTCGAAGGCCAACGAAGCGCGCTTCGCCCGCGCAGTCGAAGACCTCACGCGTCTCACCCACGATCTGCTCGCGGGCCTCGAGGTGCATGCGCCACCGAAAGACCGCGACGAAGAAGCGGCGAAGGCGAAGGCGCGCTCGATCAAGCGTTTCGCCGTTCGCTGAAGCTTCAGACTCGGAAATGCAGATCGGCGCCTCGAACAGGACCGCGCAGCGAGAGGTCATTGCGCTCGGCGCCTTCGCGTTCGCGATCCGGGCGGTCCAGAACTTTTGGATCCATCCGCCGCTTCTCGACGAGCACTCCGATATGGGCGGCTACATCCATCGCGCCGACGCCCTTCTCCGAGGTGACTGGGGGCCCGATCCGAACGCGACCTTCTTTCCTTATGGAACGCACGCGCTCGTCTTCGCGCTGAAATTCATCTTTCGGGGCGGCGCGACGTTCGGAGTGGGCCTCGCGTTCGCGCTGATGGGCACGTTCGCCGTGCTCTTCTCGTATTGGACGGCCCTCCGTCTCTGGCCAGCCCGACCCTGGGTCGCTCGAATCGTGGCGTCGTGGCTCGCGACCGAAGTCGCGTGGGTAGAGCTCGGTAGCTACGTTCTCAGCGAGACTCCGACCGCGCTCGCGATCGCGGCCTCGACGTTCTTCTCGCTCCGCCTCGTCGACGAAGGCAAGACGCGCGACGCGTGGTGGCTCGGCGCGACCCTCGCGGTCGGCGCCACGTTTCGCCCGCAAGTGCTCCTTTCGCTCTGCTTTCTTCTCGTCTTGAAGACCCTTCGACGCGGGCATCTCGGCGGAGCGAAGCTCGGGCTCACGTCGCTCGGCGCGGTCGTCGTCCCGATCGCGCTCGTCCTCGGGGCGTCGTCGGCGCGCATTCATTACGACACGGGTCGATGGGGAACCGTATCGACCAACGGACCCTTCAACTTCGTGTTCGGCCGATGCCATTGCATCGGTCTCTCGGCATCGGAGACCCGTGGAAGTCGCTTCGAGCCTCCGTCGCTCAAGTCGCTCGCAGGACACGAAGCGAAGCACGGCATCCGCCCCATCGTCGATCTCGATCCGGCGATGGGCACCGAGCTCAGCTTCGACGGCAAGGTGTGGGACGCCGAGCCGGCTTACGCCCTCGCCCGACGATGCGTCGAGAAGACCGGGCTCGCGGTCCAGGCCAAGTATGGCGTGACGCACTTGATCCTGTTGTGGGCCTATAACCTCCCGTGGCCGACGCGTGGCCCCGAGGTCGTCGTGGCCACGACCGTGACGAGCGTGGTCTTTCTTCCGGGCCTGATCGCCGCGCTCGCGCTCGCGTGGAAGAGAGAACGTGCGCGCGAGCTTTGTCTCGTCGCCCAGCTCCTCGGCCTCTTTTTCACCGCGATTCTTTTCTTCGGCGAGATCCGTCTCCGCACGCCCTACGACGGCGTCATCGCCGCGCTCGCTTTCGGCGCGTACGCCGACGCGATCGCCTTTTTTCGAAGAAAGCGGCCCAGCCCCATCGCGTCTTCGACCGAATCGAAAGCAGCGTCGGCCGAAGTCGGTGGCAGAAGCGCGCGACTCGACTAAGGTGCGGCGCGAAGCAGCGGCTTCATCCTCGGCACATGTCGACGGAGAGCCACCGATCCCCTCCGCAAATCCGACGTCTCACTCCGAGGGGCCCCTGGCGCGTGCCGTGCAGCAAGTTTTCTTGCGGCTTTTTTTTTCCGGTGAGTGAGCGCGTCCAGAGAAGAGATCGATCGTGACCACTTACCGCTCCCGGCGTCGTGGACGTCCGCAAGGCCCGAATCAGGGCTCGACGGGCTCCGACAACCGTAGCTCCGACAACCGTAGCTCCAATCAGTCCTCTCCCCCCAACGGCTCCGCCCATCGTTCGGGTGCGCAGCTCAATTCTGCTCCGCCTCCGCCACCGCGTCCGCGCCTCCCCGCCACCGAAGAGATGCTCGAGGCCATCACGGCGTCGCCGTTCTCGGCACTGGGCATTCATCCGATCCTCGTTCGTGCCCTCCTCGAAGAAGGCTACAAAGAGCCTTCGCCGGTTCAGGTCGAAGTAATCCCGAGCGCCATCCTCGGCCGCGACGTCCTCGCGTGCGCCCAAACCGGCACCGGAAAAACGGCTGCATTCGTGTTGCCGATGCTCCAGCGTCTCGCTGCCGAGCCGTCACCCACGCGATGCATCCGAGCGCTCGTCCTCACGCCCACGCGCGAGCTCGCCGCGCAGATCGGTGAGCGCGTCGGCGCGTACGGTCACTTCGGAAACCTCACGCACACGGTCGTGTACGGCGGCGTCAGCCAGCGCAAACAAGAAGATGCGCTGCGAGCAAACCCCGACATTCTGATCGCGACCCCAGGGCGTCTCCTCGATCTGATGCAACAAGGCTTCGTGAAACTCTCGGGCATCAAGCACTACGTGCTCGACGAAGCCGACCGCATGCTCGACATGGGGTTCGTCCACGATGTGAAGCGCGTCACCGCGGTTCTGCCGACCGTTCGTCAGACGCTCTTCTTCTCGGCGACCATTCCGAACGCGATCGAGTCGCTCGCGCGCAGCATGCTCACCAACCCGGTCCGCGTGTCGGTCACGCCCGCCGTCACCACCGCCGAGACGGTCGAGCAATCGGTCATGTTCGTCGCCAAAGCCGACAAGCGCGCCCTGCTCGAGCGTGTGCTCTCCGAGAAGGGCGTCGAGCGAGCCATCGTGTTCACGCGAACCAAGCACGGCGCAAACCGTCTCACCGAGCAGCTCGAGCGTGCAGGCATCGGAGCAGCGGCGATTCACGGAAACAAATCGCAGGGCGCGCGCGAGCGAGCGCTCGAGGCGTTCCGAGCAGGAACCACCAAGGTGCTCGTGGCGACCGATCTCGCAGCCCGCGGCATCGACGTCGACGGCATCTCGCACGTCATCAACTTCGAGCTACCGAACGTCGCCGAGAGCTACGTTCACCGCATCGGGCGCGCGGGGCGAGCCGGTGCGCTAGGTCGCGCCATCTCGTTCTGCGACGGCGAAGAGCGCGAGCTCTTGGCCGACATCGAGCGGCTCATTCGACGCCGCCTGCCGTCCACGGGCGAGCTCCCCGTCGAGCCCAAGGGCTTCGCGCCTCCGGTCAATCCCGTCGGTTCGAACGGCGGGCAACGCCCCGGCTTCGAGCGTCCCAACCAGGGTCGTCGCTCGTTCGGGCCGCGCGGCGGTCGTCCTCGCTGATCGCGAGGTCCGCTCGCGACGATCTCGCGCCCGGTGAGGTGCCTCTCGGTGAGGTGCCTCTCGGTGAGGCCAAAGCCGGAGGCCGACGCGAGTGATAGCATCGCCGGCACATGCTCGGCTTCCTGCGTTTCCGCCGCTTTCTCACGATTGTCGTGGCGACTATCGCCGTCTTTTTCCCGAAGACCGCGACCGCTGGTGAGCGCGAGGCGCACGGAGTCGTCGACGATTTCGGCACCGTCCCCGCCATGATCGCGCTCGCCGCCTCGGTCGTCGTCGTCGCGTTTCTGGTGAATCGCTTCGCGCCGAAGAAGCGCAAGCACGTCCGACGCACGTTCTTCGTTCTGCTCGCCTACCTCGCAGCCCTCGGCGCTGGATGGCTCCTCACGTTCCTGGGCTCTGGGCCTTGGGCCGCGAACATCCACGCGCTCGCCACGGCGCTCGGCATCCTGCTCGCCATCAACATCGCGGGCGTCGTCATCTTCGATCTCGGGCTCCCGGCGGTCGGCGTCGAGCCGGCCATCATCATCACCGATCTCGCGATGGGCCTAGGCTACGTCGTGACGACGATCATCGTCTTGCGTCACACGGGCGTCGATCTGTCGGGGATCGTCACGACCTCGGCGGTCGTCACCGGCATCCTCGCGCTGTCGCTCCAGAGCACCCTCGGCAACGTCATTGGCGGCGTCGCCCTCCAGATCGACGACTCGATTCACGTGGGCGACTGGGTGCAGCTCGAGAGCGGAAAACAAGGCCGCGTGCGGCAGATCCGCTGGCGCCACACCGTCATCGAGACCCGCGACTGGGACACGCTCATCGTCCCCAATTCGTCGCTCCTCGCAGCCACGATCACCATCTTGGGCAAGCGCGAAGGCGAGCCCATCCAGCATCGGATGTGGGTTTACTTCAACGTCCCCTTCCAGCACCGACCGGGCGAGGTCATCTGCGCGGTCGAAGATGCGCTGTGCGCTGCGCCGATTCTCGGAGTGGCCACAAAACCGCCTCCCAATTGCATCTGTTATGATTTTGCGAAAGACCAGCGCGACAGCTTCGCCTACTACGCAGTTCGGTACTGGCTCACCGATCTGGCGCGCGACGATCCCACGAGCTCCTTGGTTCGCGCGCGCATCCATACGGCGCTCGAACGAGCACAAATCCCGTTCGCGCTGCCGTCGGCCCGCTACACGATCGAGAAAGACGACGCCGAGCATCGCGCGCACCGAGAGCAGCGCGAGCACGACCGACGCCTCCTCGCGGTTCGGAGCCTCAGCTTTCTCTCCGGGCTCAACGAGAACGAGCTCGAAGACGCGGCTCGCAGCCTTCGTTATGCGCCTTTCTCGTCTGGTGAGACAATCACCAAACAAGGCGCCGTCGCTCATTGGCTCTACGTCGTGAACGAGGGCACGGTCGAGGTGCGCGTCGTCTCGGGGAGGGCCGACAAAGTCGTCGCTCGCATCGCCGCTCCCGGCTTCTTCGGTGAAATGGGTCTCCTCACGGGAGAGCCTCGAACCGCCACCGTGGTGGCCGCGACCGACGTCATTTGCTATCGACTCGACAAAGACATCTTCGTTCGAATCTTGAACGAGCGCCCGACGGTGGCCGCTGAGATCTCGGCCATGCTTGCCGCACGCAAGGTAGAGCTCTTGGCTGCGCGCGAAGATCTCGACGAAGAGACGAAGAAGCAGAAGCTCGCTGCCGAAGAGACCCGACTCTTGTCGACGATCGAAGAGTTCTTCGGTCTCGAGAGCGGCTCTGCCTCGAGGAGACCTCCGAGGCTCTCTTGATTCCGGAGGTGCTCGGCGACTTCACCATCGAAGGCCTCCTCGGTGAAGGGGGAAGCCCGCTCGTCTACGCCGCTCGCCCTCTCGGCAAGCTTATCCCCCGGGGGCGGCGCCCCCGATCTGTGCGGCGTTCGTCGCTCTCTTCTGCGCGCCGGGCTCGATGGGGACGCCCGAGGAGGGTGCGGCTCACAAGGGCGAAGTGACGCACTGGAATGCGACGCTCCCGCCCGATGTCAGGAGAGCGTACGGCTCATCGACGGCGTCGTCACTCCGACGCGCACCGCGGCCCGCGTCACGCTCGATTCTTCGAGCAGGGCGTTGAGCGCGGGGAGAAGGTTGAAGTCGATGGTTGTCATCAGCGACAACTATACATTGCCATTCATTGCTCTAGTCGTTAGCCATTCGAGAGAGCAGATTGGACCTGATGGCACGCACGCACCGTGTGCGCCGAGCGAAAGGTTCCTCCCGATGTCGACTCTTCTCGAGCCCAAAGTCGTCTCTCTCTTGGACGAGCTCTTCGCCAACGCCGCGAAGGCCGACGCGCCAATCGTCGATCGCTTGCGCGCGCTCGCACCCGACGAGCGTACGGCGCTCTTCGCGGATTATCAGAAGCTTTACGGCGCTGCCAAAGAGGCCTACCTCGCCGTCTCGCGCGAGGTAGGAACGCACCTCTACGTGCTCGCGCGCGCCCGCCGAGCAAGGCACATCGTCGAGTTTGGAACATCGTTCGGAATCTCGACGATCTTTCTCGCGGCGGCGCTTCGTGACAACGGCGGCGGAACCCTCGTCACCACCGAAATGGAGCCTTCGAAGGCGCTGCTCGCCCGTGCGCACCTCGAACGCGCCGGTCTCGCCGATCTCGTGGAAATCCGCGAGGGTGACGCGCTTCGAACCCTGGTCGACGTCTCCGATGGAGTCTCACTCGTCTATCTCGACGGCGCGAAGACGCTCTATCGCGACGTGCTGCGATTGCTCGAGCCTCGATTGAGCGACGCTGCCGTGATAGTCGCCGACAACGTCGACATGCAAGACTTGGCATTTGCGTACACGTCGTACGTTCGCGCGGTCGACAATGGGTATCTCTCGAGCCGAATCGTCATCGAAGAGGGCCTCGAGGTTTCTCTGTGGCTGAACGCCAGCGTCTCTGCGCGCACGGCTGTTGCGCTCTGAGCGTCTCCCGATCAAAACACTGGGTCTTGCGGCTTCGGCGCGGGCACGGGGGGGATGGGTCTCGGAGACTGAAAGGGATCGACCGGTGTGTCGGGTGACATGTCGACTCGGACCATCGACAGCTCGCCGCGCTTCACTTGAATCGATAAAGTCCGCGGCGTCGCGCCATTCTTGCGAAGGCTCACCCGGTGCTGCCCTTCCGACGCGACGTGCCTGATGATGGGTGTCGGCCCCCAGCTCTGTCCGTCGACCACCACGTCGTCGCAGAACGAGTCGCACACGACGCTCAATGAGCCCGTCGACGCGACCGACACCGGCGGTACGACCAGGATCGGTGGAGTCGGAACCGGAGGCGGCTTCGGTGCCGCGTCGTCGTGGAGAGGGACCGGAGGCACCGTCGATGCCTCGTTCCCTTTTTGGTTGAGCAGACGCAGCGAATCTTCGAGAGAACGAATGCGCTCTTCGGCTGCGGTGACGCGCTCGCGTGTCTCACCCAGCTTCTTTTCTCGCGTCGCGAGCGTCTGTGCTTCGTCTCCGAGGCCGGCCGACGATCCGGCACCGGGAGTCGGTGTCGTGGACCGACCGAGAGGCTCCTCCGAGTCGAGAGCGGAGCGCTGCCCCTCCGACGGGCCACGCGCCGTCGGTCGCTCGAAGGCGTGAATGAAGAGCCCCGCCGCCGCAGCGGCCACGGCGAGCTCGATGATCCACGCCACGCGATGCGACCGTGGCGGCACGATTCGAGCGAGCCACCCTCGATTCGCTGTCGGACCTTTTTCGATTACAAGTTGCGAATGCAATCCTGTTGATGCCATTTGCGCTCCTTCGTTCGACCACTCTCTCGCAGCGTCGTGCTCACGGCCGACGCTCCTGCGTTTCGGCAAGGCCTCTTCGGGCCACACTGGATCTGGCACGAGGTCGAGCGCGTCTTTCGCCGACGTCACCCGCGCCATGAGCTGCGAGCACGTCTCGCATGCGGCCAGATGCAGCGACAGCTCGCGCTCTCTTCCGGCGTCGATGCGTCCTTCTGCGACGCCGGCGATCTGCGCCTCGACCCGCGCACACGAGACCGGATCGATCTCGCTTCGTCTGCTGCGCGAGGCGTCGGCTCGATCTTTGGGGGCTGTCGACGCCACCCTTCGGGACTTCGTGAACGAAGAGCGTCGCGCGATCGCGAGCAGGCGAACCGCTCGGCAGGCCTCGCAAGTCTCGGCGTGCACGAGCGCCTCGCTCCTCGCGTGCGGTTTCTCGGCCGACGAATCGTTCGTCAGCAGCGCTTCGATATCAGGACAATCTGTGGTCACGTCCGCGTCTCCAACGGTTCTGCGTCGAGATCGTGCGGGCTCGCGAATCGATCACGGAGTCGCTTCAGCGCCGCACGCACCAGTCGTTCTGCCTCGATCGAATGAGCGAGACCGAGCTCCATTCGGATGTCGTCGTGACTCGATCCCTCGAGCCAGAGAGAGAGCGCGCGGAGCTGGTCGGGCTTGAGATCGCGACGCGCCCGCTCGACCAGCTGAGCGGCCGATGCACGGGTCGCCGCGTCGCTCTCGATCGTGCCGAGCTCGATCTCGGCCATGGGTAAAAGGCGGACCCAGCGAGGCTCTTCGCTCGCACGTCCACGCGCGTCGTCGAACTCGGGGTGGGCGCGCAGATAGTCGATGGCCGCACGCGCGGTGACGGTCGCGAGCCATGTTTTGAAAGAGGAGGTGGGTCGGTTTCCTGCCGATTGGAGATAGATGCGAAGACGGCGATGCTCTCCCTCTCGCAAGAGGTGCATGACCTCGACCAAGATGTTGCGCCGATCGTCGTCGCTGCGACTGAGCGGTCCCACCAGCCTCCATTGGCCTGTGACATGCCAGATCGTCGGCTCGATCGCCGACCAGAGCGCATGCCACGCGCTCGTGTCCCCATCGACGACTCTGTGGATCAGCGCATCCAAACGGCAGGCCTCCGCGACGAGGCCCCGATCGAAGCGCCGCCTTCTCGAAGATCCAAAGACGGCAGGCCACGAGGATCCGTCACGTAAGAAAATCGACAGCTCACTCTACGCGACCGGCAGCAGGTCTTCGCGGCGCATCCTCGCCGAACCGACTCGCCGGCGTCGAGGGACCGAGAGTCTCGTTTTCCCCATCGCCGCCACCTTGGGGTGGCCCGCTTCGGATCATGAAACCGAGCAGGTTTCTGACGCGGGTGACCTCGAACGGTGGCCCGCCAGACCTCGACGCGAGGCCGACGCGCGAGGAAGCGTGCTCCGAGCTTCGCACGAGCGCTCGAGAGCTCGTTTCTGCGCATCGAAGAAAGAGTCGGGCAAATTCGGCCGGATTTTGGCCATCGATCTTGAGGGCACACCCCTCACCTGCTAGGGGAGCCGCACAATGACCAACGCCGACCCTATGGTTGTTCTCGGGCCGGCCCTTTCGGGCGCACTCGAGAACAAGGGGTACACCCAGCTCACGTCCGTCCAGCTCGCCGTGCTCGATCCGGCCATCGAAGGACGCGATCTGCGCATCACCTCGCAGACGGGGTCGGGCAAGACGGTCGCCATCGGCTTCACGCTCCGAGGAGTCCTCGAGCCTGAAGGGACGGGAAAGCCCGGCATCGCGCGTCCTCGCGCTCTGGTCGTCACGCCCACCCGCGAGCTCGCCAAGCAGGTCGAGGGCGAGCTCAGCTGGCTCTTCGCCGGTCTCGGAGTGAAGGTCGCGTCGGTGATCGGCGGCGCGAGCTACCGAGACGAGCGGCGCGCGCTCGGAGCAAGCCCAGCGGTCGTGGTCGGCACCCCGGGTCGACTGCTCGATCATCTCGAGCGCGGATCGATCGATCCCTCGACGGTGGCCGTGGTCGTTCTCGACGAAGCCGATCGCATGCTCGATCTCGGTTTTCGCGAGGAGCTGTTGGCCATTCTCGGCCATGCGCCCGAAAGTCATCTGACCCACCTCGCGTCGGCGACCTTCCCTCGCGACGTCCGCGCGCTCGCCGATCGTGTGCAGCGCAACCCCCTCAATCTCGAGGGAACGCGGCTCGGCGAGGCGAACGCCGACATCGATCACGTGATTCATCTCGTGGCGCCCGACGAACGAATCGACGCCATCGTGAACCTACTCTGTCTCGCGCCCGACGCTCGAACCCTCGTGTTCGCTCGAACCCGCGCCGACGTGAATCGAATCGCGACCGAGCTCGCCGACGCCGGCTTCGCGGTGAGCACGCTCTCGGGTGACATGGAGCAGCCCGAGAGAACTCGGGCGCTCACCGCCTTCAAGCGTGGAAAGCTCCGCGCGCTCGTGGCGACCGACGTCGCAGCGCGCGGCATCGACGTTCAAGACGTCTCCGAGGTCATTCACGTCGAAGCACCGAACGACGCCGACGCCTACACGCATCGCAGCGGTCGCACGGGTCGCGCTGGTAAAAAAGGTCGCAGCGCGATCTTGGCGTCGCTCCGCGAGCTACCCCAAGCCGCACGAATCCTCAAGCGCGCGGGCGTCTCGTTCCGCTTCGAGCCAGTTCCTTCGGCCGACGAGATTCGGAGCTCGGTCGACGAACGAATCGTCGCGACGCTCACCCGTGAAGAGCCCGACCTGGTCGAAGGCGCCGAGCCCGAGGCCGTGGCCGACGACACGCGCATGGCGAACCTCGCGCGGAGGCTCGTCGAAGTGGGTGAGGTCGAGCGAACGATCACGCGCCTCCTCGTGCGCATCGGCGCAGCACAACAGGTCGAGCCACGCGAAGTCAGGCGGATCCAAGTTCCGACCGAGGCGCCTCGCGCCGTGCCCGGGCGCGTTCTTCGTGATGCGCGCGGACGGAGACGCGACATCGATCGTGGCCCGTACGTCGAGCCGAGCTTCGCTCAGGCGGTCGAAGCGACGCGTGCCCTCATCACCGAGCCGCCGAAGAAGCGCGCTCCCGACGCTGCGCTCCGAGATGCGATGCCGAAGGCACGTCCGAGCCGCCCGCGCGCGGCTTCGAGCGACGAAGCCCCGATCGAGAAGGCACGTCCGAGCCGTCCGCGTGCGGCTTCGAGCGACGAAGCCCCGATCGAGAAGGCGCGTCCGAGCCGTCCGCGCGCGACCGAGGCGACACGACCGACACGCGATGCCGACCGTGTACCGGGCGCCTTCGTCTCGTCCGAGGGGCGGAGCAACCGCGACTCGCGCGATCCCGAAGGCGGCTGGGTCTCGTTCCACGTGACTTGGGGCGAGCTCCACGGCGCCGATGCTCGACGCTTGCTCGCGTTGGTCTGCAGGCGCGGAGGGATCCGTGGCGCAGACGTCGGCGCCATTCGCGTCGGCCGCACTTCGTCGGTCGTCGAGGTCGCGAGCTTGGTGTCGGGATCGTTCGCCGAGGCCACGAAAGACCGCGATCCGCGTGATCCGCGGGTTCAGATTCGCGAAGAACGCTTTGCGGGTGAGAACGCGCCAACCCCCTCGAGCCATCGACCGCCGCCGGTGAGCCGACACCCAGCGCCGCCGCCGAGCTTCCGCCCGCCCCCGATGGGTGCCAAACCCGTTCGGAAGAAACCGGGCGCCGCTGCCGCTCCTCCTCCGCCGCCTCCCGCCAAGGCCAAGGCCGGAGCGAAGCCGCCGCCGAAGCGGATGCGCGCGCGCTGAGCCGATCACGAAAACACTCGAGCACGCCGCCGACGTCGGTGAAGCACTCACTACGGATGGTGCTAAGCGATAGGTATGGTCGACATCGATATCGCCTACCTCGGTGAGCTCCGTTGCCGCGCCCAGCACGGCCCCTCGGGCGCGCATCTGACGACCGACGCCCCCGTCGACAACCACGGAAAGGGCGAGAGCTTCTCGCCGACCGACCTCGTCGCCACGGCGCTCGGCGCCTGCATGATCACCGTCATGGGTATCTTCTCGCGCAAGCAAGGGATCGATCTCGACGGAACGAAGGTCCACGTGAAGAAAATCATGACGAGCACGCTTCCGCGACGCATCGCGGCGCTCGAAGCGACGATTGACGTACCGGTCGAGGTCGCGACGCGGCTCGATGCGGCGCGGAGAGCCGAGCTTCTGGAGATCGCCGAGACGTGCCCGGTTCGACTGAGCCTCTTGCCGGCGATCGACGTCCCGATCACCCTGCGCTGGAGCGCCTGAGGCCGCGGCGCGCGAACGCAGCCCGCTAGCGGCCTGGCTCTTGCTGCGCAGAGGGGCGTGCACACGAGGACCGAGAACGCACGGACTGAGGAGTCTCGTTCGCGCGCAAACGCTGTACTGAAACGCAAATCAACGAGCCCGACGTTCGTGCTGGCAGGCACCGAGATCGCGGGCGACGTGGTTCATCGCGTGGTCGAGAAGGTGCTCACTCGAACCGAGAAGCGCACGCTCGAAGAGATCATTCACGAGACGATCTTCGCCGAGCAGACGCGGCTCGCGCACCTGAAAGGCGCCTCCGACGTGCCGGATCGCCAATTCGTCACTTGGCTTCGGCACGAGCTCGCTCACGCCGGCGAGTCGAAGCGGCCCGAGCTCGTTCGAACGATCGTCGAGCGCTACGCGAGAGAGATCAGCGGGCACTTCGATCCACGAGTGTATCGCCTCGCGACCGGCGTCGTTCGCAAAGCGCTCGGCGCGCTGTTCCACAGCATGTTGCCCGGGCTCATTCTCTCGCGTCGAGAGCTGTTCGACGTCCACGACCGCGTGCTCATCGAAGGCGAAGTGGGGCAATTGCGCTCACTCGAGCGCCTGGGCACGATCATCCTGGCGCCGACGCATGTCTCGAACCTCGATTCGGTGATTCTCGGGCACGCGATCGATCGCATGAGTCTACCGCCGTTCGCCTATGGCGCTGGACTGAACCTCTTCCAGAGCCAGCTCATGGGCTTCTTCATGCGCAATCTGGGCGCCTACACCGTCGATCGAAAGAAGACCGATCCGCTCTATCGCGCGACGCTGAAAGAGTACGCGACGGTCTTGCTCGAGCGCGGCCAGCACAACCTCTTCTTTCCAGGCGGCACGCGAGCGCGATCGGGAGCCGTCGAGACCCATCTCAAGAAAGGCCTCCTCGGCACGTCGATCCGCGCCTACCGCGGTGCTCTCGCGACCGGCGCCCCACACCCGCGAATCTTCATCGTCCCATGCACGCTCACCTACCCTCTGGTACTCGAGGCCTCGTCACTCATCGAGCAATACCTCCGCGCCGAAGGTGGTGCGCACTACGTCGAGCTCCGCGACGAATTCGACCAACCGACGAAGTGGATCGAGTTCACCCGTCATCTGCTCAAGCTCGATCTGCGCATCCACCTCCGCATTGGACGCGCGCTCGACCCGATGGGAAACGAGGTCGACGAAGAAGGTCGTTCGCTCGGCCCGCGCGGTGGCGAAGTCGATCCTGCTCGATATCTCCTCGCGGGCGGGCGACTCGTCGAAGACGCGGCGCGCGACGCCGAGCACACACGCATGCTCGCTTCGCGCCTCGTCACGACCTATCGGCGTGACACCGTCGCGTTACCTACCAGCGCTCTCGCGTTCGTCGTCTTCGATCGTTTGCGACGTGAAGCCGGTGAGCCCGATCTCTTCCGATTCTTGCGCGGCATGGACGGCGACACTCACGTCCCCGTCGACGTCGTGCGCAGTGACTTGGAGCGTCTCTTCGTCGAGCTTCGCGACCTCGAGCGAGCCAAGAAGCTTCGGACCGAGAGCGGGCTCACCGAGAAGGAGCCGCTCGAGGTGATGAACGAAGCGCTCGAGACCTTCGGCACGAACCGCGCCTCGCCGGTGCTCGTGAGAACGGGTGGTCACGTTCACGTCCGTGATCCGAACCTGCTGTTCTTCTATCGCAACCGACTCGATGGGTACGGGCTCTTCGGTGCGCCCTCGGCGCTCTTGAAAGACAAGCTCTCTGCCCCGAAGAGAACGACGTGACGAGACTCGACGTCACCGTCCTCGGGGCCGGCAACTGGGGCACGACGCTCGCGCAGCTCATCGCGCGAAACGGTCACGCGACGCGCGTTTGGAGCCGCGATCGCGAGCAATGCGACGAGATCAATCAGCGCCACACCAACGAGCGCGCCGTCCGTGGGCTCTCGCTCGATCCGAGCATTCGCGCCAGCCCCGATCTCGAGGTCGCTCTCGGAGGAGCCGAGCTCATCTTGGTGGTCATTCCTTCGCAGGCCTTCCGCGAGGTGTGTCGCAATGCGTCCGGCGCTCTCTTTCCCGAGCAGATGGTCCTTCATGGAACGAAGGGCTTCGAGACGTCGACGCGAAGCCGCATGTCGGAGCTTCTCGTCGAGGAGACCTGCATCCGGCAGATTGGTGTCGTCGCGGGACCGAACATCGCCGCCGAAGTCTCGTCGGGGAAGCCTGCCGGCACCGTCGTCGCGTCTCATTTTCCGAGCGTGGTCGAGGCCGGGCGAGTCGCTCTCTCTTCGCCTTCGATGATGGTCTTCGAGGGCACCGACGTGCTCGGGATCGAGATCTGCGGCGCCCTCAAGAACGTCGTCGCGATCGCAGCCGGAATGGCCGACGAGATGGCCGTCGGCGACAACGCCAAAGCGCTCTTGGTGACGCGCGGGTTGGCCGAGCTGATGCGCCTCGCCTTCGCCATGGGCGCCGAGCCCATGACGATGACGGGACTCGCGGGCATCGGCGATCTGATGGTCACGTGCGCGAGCCCGCTGTCGCGCAACCACCGGATCGGCGTTTCGCTCGCTCGTGGGGAGAATCTCGACGAGGCCGTCGCGCGCCTCGGAATGGTGGCCGAAGGCGTGTATGCGTCGCAGGCTGCGCGCGTGCTCGCCCGAGAGCACGGCATCGACATGCCGCTCTTCGAGCACGTCGATCGCGTGCTGCACGAAGGTCTCTCACCGCGTGACGCTCTCGACACCTTGATGCAAATGCCCGCCGGACGTGACGTCCCACGCTTCTCGACGCGCTGATGCCTCTGATGTGCGATGGCAGGCCTGAAAGCTAGGAGCTAGCCGCGTCGGTCGTGCGCGTGGCGGCGTCGCGCCACGAACCCGGCGCAAGCGAGCATCGATGCGCCTAGCGCCAGCGCGAGCGGAGTGTCGTCGCCGCCGACCGAGCAAGCGGCGCAGCCGCCTCCAGGTCCAAGCGAGGGCGGCCCTCCAGAAGGGGTCGCCGACGAGGGTGCCGCCGATGCGACCGGAGCCGCCGAGCTCGCGGGCGCCGCGCCGCCAGCACCCGAGGCTTGTATCGCCGTGAGCGCCGCATCACCGATCGTGGCAGCGGCGGCATAGGCCACGTCGGCGCTCAGCGATTTCGTGGGCACGACGAGATCGTCGGTCGCGCCCTTGGTGATCCAGAGCCTCACCGCGTCGATCTCTCCACGCTCGAGCTGCGGCATCCCGTCGGGTGGCATGTGATCTGGATCGTGCACGGTGAGCGCGATGCGGTTGAGGAGCCGGCTCTTGTCGGGATCGCCCGGAACGACCGCACCGTCTTTCGCGACCAGCGAGCGGAGGTTGTCGACGGCGAGCTCACCGGAGGGCCCTTGGCCCGAATGACACACACCGCAGCGAACAGCGAGGATGGGCCGCACGACGTCGGCGTAGAGACGCACGTTCGGAGGGAGCTTCGTCGGATCGACGACGGGAGCCGGCAGAGGAGGTGGCTTGTTGCTTTCGGCCGGGCTCGGAGTGAGCGAAGACGAGGGGGCTGGCGTGGGCTCGGACGTCACGCTCGGGGCCGGGGCCGGTGTGGCTCGGAGGTTTGCTGGAAGCGACGCCGTCTTCAGCTCGGCGTTCGCGCCATGCTCGATCCAAAACGTGACGAGCGCGATCTCGTTCGCGTCGAGCTGCGGCTCTTTTCGCGGGGGCATGTGGTCGGTGTGCTCGATGGGTAGACCCATGCGCGCGAGCAAGGTGCTGCTCGCCGCATTGCCCGCGACGATGGCTGGGCCCGTCTTGCCGCCGACGACGAGCGCGTCGATCGAGTCGACGCGCAGCTTGCCTTTTTGCCTTTCGGGTCCGTGACAACGTCCACAGCGCGCCGCGAGGAGAGGCTTTACCGCGTCTTGCCACACGAGCCCGGAGTGGGCCGACGTCACGCCCGAGCCCGACGACGTCGAGGACGGAACCGAAGACGCCGACCCCGGTGTGGCCGAGCCGGTCGACGTCTCGGACGATGGCTCGGCGCTCGGGGTCGCGCTCGGCTGACTGGACGGCATTGCAGAAGCCGAAGGGAGCGCAGAGCTCGCTTTGGAGCCATCGGCGGCGACGAGCGCGGCGAGGACCGTGCGCGCAGCCTCTGGAGGGAGCGCATCTTTCACTCGCAAGGTCGGGCTCGCGCCTCGATCGATCCAAAAGCGAACGACCTCGATCTCTTCGGGCGTGGGTCCGGGCTTTCCTTCGGGAGGCATGTGCTCGTCGCGGTCGACGGGGAGCAGCATGCGCATGACGATGGCGCTGTCGGCCGAGCGACCCACGACCAACGCCGGACCGTTCTCGCCGCCCTTCACGATCGCCTCGAGCGAATCGAGGCGCAGACTCCCTTTCGTGGTCGTCGCGCCGTGGCACTCGGCACATCGCGCCTCGATGACTTTTGCAATCAAATCGCGATACAGGAGCGGCTCGGACGCGGCGTCGGCGGCCACCGGCTCGGCAGGCGTCGCGGGCTTGGGCGCTCGACCGAAAAGACGTTGCGCGAAAGGTGGCGCGTACTTGGTGAGGTAGGTCTCGCCCCGCGTGATCGATCCACCGAAGTGCGCTCCGATCGAGATGAGCCCGAGGGTCACGCCGAGCGCGGCGCGATAGAGCCCGCGGCGGAGGCCATTGCCTTCGGTGGTTTGGGCCGACCATGCCGCCACGCAGACAGCGGTGCCCACGACCGCTGCGAGAGTGAGGTTTCGGTGAATGGCGACGAGCTTCGTCGGGAAGCCGCCGTCCCGCGCGAGGAGCAGACCGAGCGCGAACGCGCCGACGGCCGAAACGAGCAGCGGGGGAAGCAGAATTCCGAGGGCTGGGTCGATGCGCGTCCGCATCTTCGGCGATAGCGTCAACGCCTCGGCGAACCCGAGGAGTAGGAGAAACCCGATCGGAAGATGGACGACGAGCGGGTGAAATCGTCCGACGAAACGGACGAAGTCGAACCCAGCCCCGCTCGGATTTCGGAGCGCGAGATCGAGCCCGACCGCGATCACCGCACAGATGCATGCGCCGATGAACGAAGCAGACTTCCACCACGCACCGTTCACGTTGACGCCGACTTCTCGCGACGACCGCCTCGAAGCAAGGTGACGGAAAGGCGCGACCGAGGCCCCGAAACGCTCTTCTGGACCCTTAGGCTCATCAGCTGGAACCTTAGCGCTCCTCTCGTGCTCCCACTAGTGCACCTCCGCGGGAAACACGGTTGCGCTTGGTTCGGGCGCGCTTTCGAAAGGGCTGCGGCCGTGGAGCGGCCTCGAAAGCGAAGCGCTGCCGACCGCTTCGACGTTCGGGATCAAATTCCGAGATCGGTCTCCTCCCAGCTCACGCCGGGAGAGAGCGACCAGGTCAACCCGTGACGACGCGCTTGGATGGCCGCACCGGCAGTCTCGGGATCGAAAGACGAGGGCGCCGTCGGCTCACCGAGCGCCGCGCGAAACGCCGCGTTGTGGACGCACAGAAACAGATCTTCGACGACGACCACCTCGGCTGCAGGCCGGAGCGTCACGCGCGCGGCGAATCCTTCGGCGCTGGCGTCGAGCCCCCTCAGCGCGAAGACTCGGAGCGCAGTCCCGAGCTCACGCGACGGGGCCCGACCGTCGAAGCCGGGAGGCGGGTCCATTCCGAGAATCCACGCGAGCGACCACAGCTCGTCTGTGTGCCAGCTCATCGCTTCGCGGTAGGCCCCTCGCGCCTCGGGCCGCGGAAGATCGAGGACCGCGCGCTCGTCGGCAGTGAGGGCGGCGCGGAGCGTGCTTCGCGCAACGTGAAGCTCGACGGCCGGCGACGGCGTCCTCTCTTCGTCACCGTCGACCCACGCAGCGAGCGCGCCGACGGCCATCAAGCGAGCGGCGATCTCCACCGTGGGGCGCAGCGCGGCGCCGTGCTCGCGGAGCGGGAGCCAGGGCGCCGGCACGAAGCCTGCGCGCGCGAGGATCGCGACACTGCGATCACGACTTGCGCGACGCGAGGTGATGAGCGGGACCATGAGTCAGACCGTACACGACCGAAGGCGCGCCGCGACCATCGAGAATGGATTACGAGAGCAGCTTGACTTCGATCAGACGGCTTTCGAGCGGCAGTACGCGCGTCGCCCACGACGCGGGCAGCTCGAGGGTCGCGACGCGGTCGTCTTTCTCGGACTCAGCCTGGCTCGAGAGGGCGAACGAGAGCATCAGAGCATCGCCCCCGAGAAGGCCGGCGTAGGGGGCTCCCCATTCGACGACGAGCAGCGCTCCTTCGGCGCGTCGATCGCGGAGTCCGAGCTGGTCGAGCTCCGACAGGGCCTCGAGACGATAGAGATCGGCGTGCGCGATGGCCATCTTCGCCTGGTACTCGTGGACGAGAGAGAACGTCGGGCTGGTGATGCGTTCTCGTCGATCGACTCCGAGCGCGCGACACAGCGCGCGCGTGAAGAAGGTCTTTCCTGCGCCGAGATCTCCGCTCAAGACCAACAGATCGCCCGGGGCCACGATCGAAGCCACGACGCGCGCGAGGCGGATCGTGGCTCGACGGGTCGGGAGCGGAACGCGGAAGGTCGCGCTGGACACGGGCTCTTGGTACCGCAATCCGAGCGCGGCGTGTGAGCGGCGCGTCGTTCGTGAACCGCGGTCGGCTCTGACATGACGAACATCCGACCACGGCGTCGTCGAAGAGAGCCCGACCTCCCGAAAGTTCGTGCCAGCAGCCCTCGGGTTTGGGTGAGCGTGTCGGGCGGACCTGACGTCAGAAACGGGCGCCAGCCGTTAGATTTGCGCCGACCGTCACCGTGCTGCCCTGAGACAGCGGCGCCCAGCGCACCTCGCCGAGCTGTGCGTCGAGCTGGACACGACCGGCGAAGCGAAAGGCGACGTCGATGGCGCCCGCGAGCGTCCCGGTGGTCTGACTGGGGGTTGCGTACTTGCGGCCGTCGGGGCCCTGCGCGGTGTGACCTGGCACGACGAACACGCCGCCGTGAAGCGATGGGCCGACGTGGAGACCGAGGCCTCCTTCATCGTGGAGAATGGGAATGCCCATCCATCGAACACCGCCCTCGACCCAAAGCGCCGAGGCGCCCGCGAGATGACCTCCTAGTTGGGCATAGGGCTCGATCCCCGTGTCGCCGATCGCGACGCCGCCGCGAACGAGACCGACCAGCGACGCCTTTCCACCGGTCGCGCCCGTCGGGCGTTTGACGAGACCATCGACGCCGAGTCCCGCCGACACGAAGCCCATGTGACGGCCCCCATAGGGCTCGCTCGGCTTCGGTGGCGCTGACGGCTTCGGCGGCTCGGGCTTCGTCACCTTCACAGGCGGCTCGGGCGCCTTCGGCTTCGCAAGCGGCGCAACCGGCGCCATCTCCCAAGGAAGCGCACCGGTGCCGACGCCTTCGGGTCGAAGCAAGACAACGAGCATCTCGCGGACTTGGGGCGTGCTCTTGTCGAGGGTCACTTCGCGCGCGACGAGCTGGAAGCGGTCGACCACGAGGTAGCTCGCGCCGATCTCGACGCGCTCGGTGGCAACCGCGGGTGTGTCGGTCGCCGAGATGACCCAGTCGACACCGAGCTTCTTGCCGAGCGCGTGGAGCGCGTCGGGCGTGCGTCCTGCGAGGGTGGGATCGGCGGCGATCGCAGCCTTCACGTCGCGGTCGGAGACGAGCGTGTGACCGAGCGAAGTGATCCCGCTCGAGAGATCGAGCAAGAGCTTCGCGTCGTCTTGGGGCGTGTTGCCGCCGGTGGGTGCCAAGAGCGCGACTTTGTCGGCGAGCGCGGGTAGCGAGACGAGGGAGAACGCGCAGGCGAGCCCGGCAGCGAGACGAAAGCGCATCGGCCCTTCCTACCCTTTATGAGCGCCGTGGGCGACCGAGAGCACCATTGCCACCGCCCTCGAGCCTATTTCAAGAGCCATCCGAACAAGAGCTCTTTGGTCGTGTCGCGCGCTACGGCCGCGATGGAGTCGACGAGCGGAATCTCTTTTGGGCAGACCTCGACGCAGTTCTGGGCTTTGCCGCAATCGGCGACGCCGCCTTCGCCCATGACCGTCTGGAGGCGCTCACTCTTGTGCATCGCGCCCGACGGATGGAGATTCATGAGGCGGACTTGGCTGAGCGCGGCCGCTCCGATGAAGTCGCTCGACTCGCCGTATTGCGGACACGCCTCGAGACAGCAGCCACAGGTCATGCAGCGCGACAGAGGATACCGACGCTCCTGATCTTCTTGCGACTCTCGCGGGCCGGGGCCGAGCGCGTGGGTGCCGTCGAGCTCGATCCACGCTTTCACCGTCTTCAGAGCCTCGAACATGCGGCTGCGATCGACCACGAGATCGCGCTCGCAAGGGAACTTGCTCATGGGCTCGAGCACGATCGTCTGACCCTTCGGCGCGATCTCGTCGACGAGCGTCGAGCAAGCCTGACGAACGCGTCCGTTCACGAGCATGGTGCACGATCCGCAGACCTCTTCGAGACAAGCCGCTTCCCAGACGGGCGGCGCGACGGTCTTGCCGTCGGTGGTCACGGGGCTCTTTCGGATCTGCTCGAGCGCGCTGTGCACGTTCATCTGCGGCAGATACGGGACCTCGAACTCCTCCCAACGCCGCGTGTCGCGCTGCTCGCGTGAGTCTTGTCGACGAATCTTGAGGCGCACGATCTTGCCGCTCGGAATTGCTGCTGCGCTCTTGGCTGCTTTGCTGGCGGCAACCTTCGCCGCCAAGGCTGCGGGCAGCTTCGCCTCGATCACCTCGGCGTCGGGGGCGCTCTCGGCCGTCTCGACCGGAGCCGCGACGGGCTCGCTCGCCTCGACGTCGGCCTCGGGGGAGGGGGGCTCCGAGCCCGATGCGGTCTTCGACTTCTTCTTGGTCGCCATGCGCGACGCAGCGTAGAGCGCCGATCGGTTCGAAACCACCGGATATTCACTCGATTTCAACGCGTACGAAGCGCGCGCGAAACGAAGTCGCTCAGGTGAGTCAGCGCAGATCCAGCCGAGCGCGCACGAGGTCTCACCGATTTCGGCCTGGCCGTGAGACGACGCTCCTCGCCGGACGTCGTCCGATCTACGGTCGGTCATGTCTTTCGCACGCGCTCACCGCCGACGGCCGACCGCCCATTTCGGACCCCTTCTGCTCACAACGCTCGCGGCCGGCGCCATCGGCGTCTCGGGCTGCGCCGCGCCCGGTGACAAGAAGCTCGGCCCGACCGGCGAGATGGTGACGCAGGCGGCCGAGCGTCACGGCGTTCCGAGCGATCTCATGCTCGCGATCGCCGAGGTCGAGGGCGGCCTCCGGCTCCGGACGATTCGGAAGATCGACCCCGACGACGCCGTCCCCGTCGCTGGCGTTCTCGAGCTCCGTCATGGCGCCTACGACTCGCTCGCACGTGGTGCAGAGCTGATGGGAATCACCGAAGAGACGCTTCAGGCAGACCTCTCTTCGGGCACCGAGGCCGGCGCGTTGGTGCTCGCCGATCTCGCCAAAGAAGCGGCGGTGAGCGGCGACAAGCTCGAAGCTTGGGCCTCGGTCATCGAGAAGCTTTCGGGGTTTCGCGATCCGTCGCAGCGCGTCGAGTACCGCGCGCAAGTCTTTCGATTGCTCCGCAGCGGCGGCACCCTCCAAGCCCGCAATGGCGAGACCATCGAGCTCGAGCCGCACGAAGAAGTGCCTGCCGATCTCACCTTCACGCCGCCCGAGCTCGAGCCGCTCGGGACCCCCGAGTTCGCCGGAGCCATCTGGTTCCAGACCTCGTGCGTCAACAAGTGCGGAACCACGCGCACCGGCAAGATCGGCATGATCGCCATTCACGACACCGAAGGTGGGTGGAACGCGAGCGTCGCCACGCTGCAGAACGACTCGGGCAAGAGCGTCCATTACATCGTCGACCACGACGGTAGCCGCGTCGGTCAGTTCATTCCTGAATCGTACGACGGGTGGCACGTCGGCAATTCGTATTACAACAATCGAATGGTCGGCATCGAGCACGTCGGTGTCGCGACAGACGACGATTACCCCACACCCATGTACGAGAAGAGCGCGGCGCTCGTGAAAGACATCGCGGCGCGCAATTCGATTCCGCTCGACCGCGCGCACCTCATCGCGCACCAAGAGGTGCCCGACGGCTCGGGTGCATACCCGCAATCGTCGGCGCCTTGCACGCTGTCGCCCGGCGCGTGCATCTCGAGCGGGCACTTCGGCGGAGCGAATCACCACGACGATCCCGGCGTGAACTGGGAGTGGTGCCAATACATGGAGCTGGTGGGGGGCGACGCGCCGGGATCGGGTTGCAAATGCAACGACACGTTCCCGCTTTGGAATTGCGTCCACGATCTCTCGATGATGAATCGATGCGTGAACGGCGTGGTCGAGATCCAGCATTGCGCGCAGCCGTGCGTGGTCGAGCCCCTCGGCACCGAAGACCATTGCGTGCCCGTGATGCCGAGCACGTCGTCGACGGGCGGAGCGGGTGGCGGCGGTGTCGTGACGAGCTCGAGCGCTCAAGCGAGCACGAGCGGCGCAGGTGGAAGCAACGCAGGCGGCGCGGGCGGTGGCTCGAGCGGCGAAGCGAAGGGTTCGTGCAGCTGCCGCGTCGCCGATTCCTCGGACGACGCGTCGCTCGTCGGGCTCTTGGGCGCCGGGCTCGCGATGACCGTCGTCGCGCGTCGTCGTACACGGGCCACCGTGGCAAGCTGACTCGTCGGCGCGTCGATCTGAACCCTTCCGCGATCCGCGGGTCACGCATCCATCGCGAAGTCGAATGACCCCATGGCGACGCGACGACTGCCGTCGGGCGCGCCGTCGCGAGGGGTCACGTCGATGATTGAGCGCGGCGCGTGCCGATCAGAAGCAGACGCCGACGTTCGCGACACCGACGTCGGTGCAGACCTCGGGATTGACGCAGTCGTTACCGCCCAATCGACACCACTTCAGACACTTGAGATTGGCCAATCCAGAGTCGATGCACGCTCCGGTGACTTCGTCGGCATTGGCGGCGCATCCAGTGCCTACGGTGGTTCCAGCGGCGCACGATCCGTGAATCACGGCCGGGTCAGGGGTCGCAGAGCTGCAGAGGCTTCCGACGCCGCAGCGCAGGCCGACGCCGCACCCTGCCGGAGCGGTCCAGTAATCGCAGGCCTTTCGACAAACTGGATTGGCCAGGTTGTCGTCGACGCAGATCGATCCGGTCACGCAGCCCGTCGAGATCACGTTCTGGGTGCACGTGGTGTTGACGGTGGCGGTTCCGACGTTGAAACAAGCACCCTCGTGGTTCGCGAGATTGACCGAGTCGCAGAACTGCGACGCCGTGCACCCGGAGTTGGCCGTGAACGTCGTGCAAGACACATAGCAAGCGCCGACGTTCGGGCTCTGCACCTCACCGAGGCAGGTGTGACCGGCTGGGCAGACCGCCGTGTTGGCGTCGCATTGCCCCGGTTCACAGAGCGCCGTATACGGGTCGCAGACCTGCGTCGTGACGTCGCCGCAGTCGACCGCGTTCGTGCAGGGCGTGCCCATTCCCGAGCCGGTGCTCGACGACGTACTGCTCACCGATGAAGAAGCCGTCGACGATGCCGTCGAAGAGGTGGTCGACGACGCCGTCGAGGAGGAAGCCGTCGAGGAGGAAGCCGTCGAGGAAGCCGTCGAGGAAGCCGTGGACGACGCCGTCGAAGAAGCGCTCGAGGACGACGAGCCCGACGAGCTGACCGTGTTGGTGGTGACGCTGGTCGTATTGAAGCCGGTGCTCGACGACGTGTTGTTCGCTCCGCCGGCGTTTCCAGTCGTGCTCGTGGCGGTGTGCCCCGATGTCACGCCGATGGTTCCGCCGCTTCCACCCCCGCCGATCCCGTCGGACCCGTTGGCGCAGGCGAGAAGAAGGGCGGCCGCACAAAGCGGCGCGGCTGAAACGACGGTGACGCGAAAGCAGAACGACATGGCCATCAATCCTCTTCTGGTTGCGAGCGCGTCGGTAGTCCGAAAAGCGCGAGCGAGCAACTCTCGCCTCGAGCACCACGGAACGAGCACGCAGCGATCTCGCGACGCGCCCATGTACGGATTGATTCTCGGATAGCTTCCCGCACCTCGCGACGTCTTCGGTGAAAAAGCGCTACGATGACCGCATTAATTCGTGGTTCTCGTCGCCGCTTCGCGTGTTCGGTCACTCGCTTCGAGCTTCGATGCTCGGACAACGTGGGCCGGACGTCGCGCTCTCGCTTCTGGTGTGCACCTACGGGTGCTCGTGCGGCGCGCGCGACGGGAAATCGGCTGGGTGGACGAATCGAGCGTCGCTGTCACCGTCTCGAGCGCGATCCCCACTTTGGCATCGAGTGATCCGTTCGGCGCGCTCGTTCCCTTCGGATCGTCTCCGGCTGTGCGCCGTTGATACGAACGATCTCTTCGATCAAGCCTTCGCGTCGCTCGGGACGCTGACCGGGAGCGGGACCGGCGACGATGGCCTTCTCGCACAGGGCGACCGCATTCTCACGTTCGCGTGCGCCTATCCCGTCGTCGCCCCATGGAGCGAAGGGAAATTCGACACCCATCCCCCCGCCAAGATGGGCAACCTCGCCTACAATGGCGTCGCGCGATTCAAGGTGCGCTCGGCCGTTGCCGAAGGCGCATCGATCGTGACGAATCTGGTCGACGCTCCACCCGAGCCAGCGGCGAAGAATGTCGTGATCCGGAGCGAGGGCTCGTTCGTCCGCGACTTCGTCTTGGTTCTGGGCCGCGATCTCGAGCGAGCCACCACCACGGTCGACGGCATCAAAGTCACGAGCACCTACCGCGGCCGCGACAAGAAGGCCGGCAAAGAAGCGCTCGATACGGCAGCGCTCGCGCTCGCGTCGTATGAGAAGAGATTTGGCGCCTAGCCCTAGGGCGAGCTCGACGTGGCCGAGGCATCGCTCGTCGGTGGAGCTGGCGGAGTCGAGTTTAGCGGAAGGGTGCTCGTCGACGGCGTGCTTCATCGCCCCATTGAAGAGAGCCAGAGCCCGCTCATGGGCCTGATGAAATTGATCGGCAATGGAAGCGCATTGGGCGGGCCTGGGGCACTGCTCATCGTGCGACGACGCCGAAGGTCTCGCGCAATTCCGAAAAGACAATTCCGCGCTCGACGCGCTCGCTTTGCGAGGAACCGTCATCGATTTCGGGTCCGGTGGGGAGCAGGAGAAATGCGCCATTCGGCCAGGGGGTTGCACGAAAGGCCCCATTTGCGTCCATCGCCCATCGAGCGTCACTGATCAGGCCCTGTGTCGGGCGTTCTCCGATCCAGCACCGTCGCGAAGAAATCCTTCGCCGATGCCGCGGCCTTCTGGCCACACGAATAGAAGGCGGACGACGGAGACTATGACTGCACGGCAGTGATCGACCGCTTCACGACGCCTGCCATGTCGGACAAAAACGCAGATGGGGCTCTGTGTGAGCGAGCTGGTCTCCTGACGATCTAGTCGGATGGCGATTGGACCAGCCGCACGACGCTGCACGGAGTCGTGCTCACGACACGAATCGCCTGGAAAACAAGGTCGGTCGATCGTTCATTCGCTCGGTGAGCCCACTGGCACGCGGGCTGCTCTTGGGAACTCCCATGGACACAACCAGCTGGCTTCGGACGGTCGCAGCACTCTCTTTCGTCTCGGCAGTCTCTCTCGGAGGCTTGGGATGCGCTCCCGAGGCCCCCACCGACGGCGAGTCGGCGGAGCAAGCCACGAACGAGTCGGACGCCCTCGGCGCGTCGATGAAGTGTGACGTCTCGACCCTCGGAGGGCAGGCCTGTCAGGATGCCATCGCGAGTGTCCGGTCGCAGGCTGGCGCCGTGGGCCGGAGCGAGATCGTCGAGCGCGCGCTCAACTGGGTGAACCTCGGAATCAAGTACGACGACTCGAAATACTTTCAGGGGTTCCGAACCGACTGCAGCGGCTTCATCTCGATGAGCTGGCAGTACAAGTCGAATCCCGGCACGATCGCTTTTCCGCCCTTCGCCAAGACCACCGAATACGCCTTCGCGCTCGGTGGCTTCGACGATCTGGCTCCGGGCGATGCCGTCAACCGAATCACGCGCATCAAGAACAAGAAGGGAAACCTCGTCGGACACGTCATGTTGTTCGTCGGTTGGGCGAGCGACGATCACCAATCGATGTATCTCATTCACGAATACTCGCCGGGCAAGCCGACGGCGATCGTCGAGGCCACGCGAGGCTCACTCAGCGACTACATCGCGATCCGCGCCACCAATGCTCCCGCACCCACTTCGCAAGGCGCCGACCCGACGTCGCCTCCGATGGAGCCTGTCGCTCCCCAGACGCCCGGCTGTGGCAAGCTGGTGGCGAATCAGAGCTTGGGAATCGACCAAGGCGTGACCTCGTGCGACGGTCGTTTCACTCTGATTCTGCAGGGTGACGGAAACCTCGTCTTCTACCAAAACGGATCGAAGGCCCTCTGGTCGACCTCGACCTTCGGCTCGAGCGTGCAATCGACCGTGATGCAAGAAGACGGAAACCTCGTCATCTACGGACCCTCGGGCGCCATCTGGTCGAGCAAGACCGACGGCAATCCTGGTGCATGGCTCGCACTCGATGATCACGGCGCGCTCGTCATCGACGACGCGAACGGAAAGCCCATTTGGTGGGACGGCACCGGCGGCCTCTGATCTGCTTCTACCCACGCAGCGCGAAGCGACCCATTCTCGAGACTTGGTCGCTTCGGTCATTTCAAACCACAAGCGCGTTGCGCTTGCATTTTGGAGGGGTGGTCTTCGATGGGTCCACGCCGAACGCCTATCCTACATGGCCGGTTTGGAGGTGAATGGGCGCTGCCTCACCCTCGCCTCGCGTTCACCATCGTGCGAGGCTCGAGCGCTCGGAGTGAAACATGTCGATTTCAAGAACGGTCTATCTGCGACGCTCGTCGCTCCCCACGTCGACCGACTGGGCGCTCTCGATTCGCACCGCGGGTTTCGAAATGGATCTGCCTACCGATTTCGACCTCGCGGAGATGTCTGGGTTTCTTCCGTGCACGTACGGCGGCCACGAGGCGGGCTTCGAGTACTGGTTCGATGAAGCCTCGAGTCTCGAGCTCGACGACGAGCTGCGCGGGTCGCTCGGGGAGCGCGACGTCGCGATTTCGTTCGTCACCCACGCCGACATGCGTAGCCTCGTGACAGCGGTCATTGCCGCGGCCGTGCTCGCCGCGACGTGCGACGGAATCGTTCACGACGAAGAGTCGGACGAAGTGCTCCTCGCGAGCGAAGCGCTGGCCAGCGCACGCGAGCTCGAGACCGAGGTCGCGGCCGATTTCGGTTGATCGCGACGAGCCGCCCATGTCGATCGATCGACACGGGCAGCCGGCCTCGTTCAGTTCTTGTCGGCCCAGTTGTCGCTGGGCGCGGCGACAGGTGGCAACGCTCTCACCGGCGCCTTGTCGGGCGTGCGCGCTGGGTCGACGATGATCACGACTGAGCCTTCACGACGTCCATCGTTCGCGCGCGCTCTCGCTTCGGTCTCGGCCCGCGCGCGCGCCGACTCGGCGGCGCGCGCATTTGCATTGGCCGAGGCTTTGACTCGTGCGGTCTCGGCTGCGCGGGCCTCGGCGATGACGCGCGCGCTCTCGGCGTGGGCTCGCGCAGCTTCGGCCTCTGCGAGGCGTTGATTCGCTTCGGCCTCGCGCTCACGCGCCTCGATGAGCTCGGCGTCGGCGTCTTTTTCTTGCTGAATCGCGGCCGTCGCTCCATCGACCGCAGGCTCAAGAGGTGCATAGTATTCGACGCCCGCATGAATGTGCGCGTGACGGTGACAACCCGCTGTCGAAATGGCGCATAAGAGGACCGGAACGGCCCAAAGCATGTTTCTCATGCGCGGCTCCTCATCACGCTCCGTGCCAATCCTCTGCATGAAACTCTGCATAGGAACCGACGCGCTCCGTACGTCGAATCGCGGCTGGTTCGGGCGAGGTGAGAACGGCGGGCCACAGACTGTGAACGACGCACGAATTCGTCGGACGGCGTTGTGACCAGGGCTATGGGCAGCCGATGCCCCATTGCAATCATCGTCGATGCCTTTGCAGATCTCGGGCGACCCGTGACTCGGTACGCACGTCGCCACGTGACCATGATCGCACGCGGCCACCGAGACTCGACAAGCACCGACACCGCATTTGATGGTCCCGAGACCGTCGTCGATGGCGCCATTCTCGTCGTCATCGAGACCATTGCAGAGCTCGATCGAAGCCGACTTGCCGCCGGTCCCCTCGCCTCGTTGGAGCTCGGTCCTGGCGCCGCACGACAAAAGCGAGACGAGCGCGACGATCGTCGCCGTAGCGGACCAGCGAGGCGTGGATGTGCGCCGTCATTGAAAGAGAGGCCCGAGCGTCGAGCGCGGCGGCGTCACGGGGCCGAGGCCTGGGCGCGTCGCTCGTCGAGGCCCGGTGGGTACGAGCCGCTCGTCTTGGTGGGCTTCGAGCGTTCGAAGGTGAGCTCGTAGTGGATCTCTTGGGGCAGCACGTCGGCGGTCACGCGCACGTGCATGATGAGGCGATCGTCTTTCAGCTCGAACGTGTTGATGCGTTGCTTCGACGGATCGGAGAAGGTCTGCTCGAGCTTCTCACCGAACTTGTAGCGAAGATCCATCACGTCGCCGGAGCTGGTCTCGACGCTGTAGGGTCCGCCGTCGGTGCGACTCACGTAGCGGCGACCGTCGACGCGCACCTCGAACCACTCGGCGCCCCCGAGAAAGACCAGCTCTTGCGGCACGCCGTTCGCTGCCGTGAGACGCCAGCGCGCGAAGCCGCGAATGATCGGTTCGAGCTTGGTCACTCCGTCGTCGATGGCCTTGGTCACGGCCGCTCGCTCTTTGTCGCCCCCGGCGAACTGGTACGTCCCCAAGAACGGACGCGCGGGCGAGTCGGGCGCCAAAGTGGGGCTCGCCGCAGTGGGCGGCGGCGGCACGGGCGCTGCCACACGACCTGCGCAGGCGACTTGCAGGATACCGAGGGCGAGCGCGGCCACGATCGACCGCGGTCGATGGGTCGAGACCGAGAGAGTATGTTGGCGGCGTGTCATC
Organism: Polyangiaceae bacterium; assembly: GCA_043755175.1. GTDB lineage: Bacteria > Myxococcota_A > Polyangia > Polyangiales > Polyangiaceae > CAYYKK01. Next base: position 83,052 of record JAYUUB010000227.1, read on the forward strand.
GATGGAGAGGGCGATGATACGCCACCTCGCCTCGCGCGCCGCGGAGCATTTTCGGTGGCCCGCAGCGCGAGCGTCGGACCCGTCATCGTCGGTTGGTCGCTCTTGGAGAAGCCGCAAGACACGAAGCTCGCCGCGCTCGCAGCCGATCCCGCTCGGTATCGCGGAACGATCGTCTGCACGCGCGGAACGCTTCGCGAGCGCGATTCGCTCGATGCAATCCTGGAGGTCGATCGCACCAACGGATGGGCGCTGCGCGTCCGCGTCACGTTCGTTCACGCTGATATGGGCGCACCATTGCGCCAACCAGCGCGGGTCTGCGGTGTGCTGACAGGCGGGTTGTCCGAGTTCGGTGCCAAGGGAGTTGAAATCGTCGGAATGCTCGATACCCCCTCGAGTCGCGCCTGGGTCCCGCTCGAGCCACGTGTCGGTGAGATGGACGGTGAGCCCCGCGCTCCCTCGGGTTCAGCGAAAACGTCTGGTTATGAAGCGCGGGCCGAGGCAGCGCGAGCGACTCGTGATCGCCACCCGCGCTCCAAACGCTTCGACCGCTCGCTCTCACGAGCCGCAGACTACCGGACGCGCTCGAGGTCGCCGCGCGAGAGCTGATTGAACCTCACGAACAACGCGATCGCCACGCACGTCAGCCCGGCGCTGAGACCCCACCACAGGCCTCGTTCGGCTTTCCCGGCTGCGAAAGCGAAGAGGGCGGCGAGAGGCAATCCAACGGCGTAATGTCCGATGATGTTCGCGTATTGAATGAACCGCGTGTCGCCGATTCCTCGCAAGGCTCCGGCGCCCACCGCTTGAATGCCGTCTGAGATTTGGAAGAACGCGGCGATGTGAATGAGCGGCACCGCCGCCACGATGACCTCGGGGCGATTCGACAGCATCGCTGCGAGCGGATGCGCGAATAGAATGAAGCCGAGCGCGGTCACCGACATGAACGCCGCCGACGCGGCAAACCCGACGAGACCCGTCAGGCGCGCTTGCATCGAATCTCCACGACCCACGGCGTGGCCGATGCGCACCGTCGTCGCCGAGCCGAGCCCGAGCGTCACCACGAACGTCAGGCTCGCGAGCGTGATCGCGAGCTGATGCCCCGCTGCCGCGTGCGGCCCGAGACGCGCTGCCAAGACACCCGCAATGGCGAATGCACCCACCTCGGCCATGAGCGTGAGCCCAATGGGCAATCCCACGCGCAAGATGTTGCGATGCCCGACCCGCGCATCGCCTTCGCCAGGGAGTATCGCGAGCCGGCGCGTGGCCAAGAGCACCACACCGAGCATCGAAACCTGAGCGATGCTCGACGCGAGACCCGAGCCGAACACTCCGAGCTGGGGCAATCCCAAGCTCGGCAGGTGCATGGCGACGAGCGCGCGATCCCCGAAAATGAGGAGCACGTTGAAGACGAGATTGACCACGTTGCCGACGATCGACGCGATGACGATCGGCGTCGTCACTTTGCGCGCTTGCAGATAGCTGCGCGAGGCGGCGAATAGGAGAAGAGGCAGAATGCTGGGGATGCGTCCCCACAGATAGCGACTCGCCGCGTCGGTCGTTGGCTGTTCGACCCCGAAGCGCGCGAGCAAAGTGGGCAGAAGCGCCACGACCAAGGTGATGGGCAAGGTGAGCCACAAGGCGAGCTTTACCGAACGACTGCGTACCGCTTCGACACGCGCGCCTTCTTGCGCACCCATGGCCTGCGTGATGAGCGGATCGATTCCGAGCAGCGTGCCGAGCCCGAAGCAAGTGACCGCGAAGAATGCGCCGGTACCGACGGCGGTGCCGGCCAAGTCGACCGCGGTCAGTCGTCCGACCATGGCGGTGTCGACGATACCGAGGAGCTGATTGCCGGCGAAGCCGAGGACGATGGGCCCTGCAAGCTTGCTGAGCTCGCCGAGCTCGTGGGTGACGCGTGACATGGGAGTCGCTCCTCGGCCGGGAGCGACGGGTGAGCCGGGCGCGGCCTGACCTTCGGCCAATGATTGGCGGCTCGGGCTCTGGGACGCCAATGGACCGAGCTCGATCTCCTGGGTGATTTCGAGCTCGGGCTCGTCGGGGGGAGTGGGAGGAAGGACCATGGGAGAGTCGGGCGAAGATTCCCGTACCCCGGCTCGCTGGCCCCGGCGAGGAGGATGAAGGTCGCGCGGGCATGGCGCTGTGCTCTGGCGGCTTAAGACTCGATGGACATCTCTCTCTACTCGGGCCACGGCTTTGGGCTAAGGATCGCTGATGAGCCGTCACCGAACCCTCACCAGGCAGACGAGCCTGTTGTCCGTCGTCATGAGCGTCGCGATTGTCGGATGCGGCGAAAAGGGCACCTCGTCGTCGAGCGGCGCTCCGTCGATCACGGCGTCGGCGAGCCGTCAGTCGAACACCGGTGCTAAGCCGAACGGCAGCGCGACAATCGCGGGGACAGCGACCAAAACGCTCGGCGCAGACGACCGACCGAAGCTCCCCCCGATCGACATCGGCAAAGCCGAGCCTCAGAAGATCGGCGACAAGCTCGTCGTCGGCGAGGTCTGCAAGATGAACGGGCCCATCATGAAGGACGAGAGCTTCGTGAGCGGCATCGGTCAGATCGCGCTCGATGAGAGCGGCGCGATCTATGTCGTCGACAACGAGCACAAGCTCCGCAAATACGTGGCGAATGGGGCCAAGTCATGCGAGCTGTCGCTCGACACGACCTTCGGCGACAAGGGCATACTCACCGTGGCCAAAGACGACGTGAAGCTCGCAAAGGTCGTCGCCGACGATCGTGGCGATCTCTACTTCACCGAGTGGAACCTGAATGCCACCAAGACGACCAAACTGAGCCAAGGCAAAGTGGTCGGAGTGGTCTGCGATCAGGTTGGCGAGCTCCACGTCGACGCAAGCGGCAAGTCGGGCACGCTGAACAAGATGAAGGTCGACGTCGTAGCGGGGGAGTGCCGCGGCCCGACCATCAAGCTCTTCGGCTTGGATTCGAAGCTTCAAGTGAACGACATCTTGCCGTTCGGTGACGGCTTCGCCGTGATCGGCAGCCAAGTCAGTGCGACGAAGATTGGGCTCACGAGCGCCGACGGAAAGGTGAAGGCGCTCATCGGCGAGGCAGACGCCGACAAGCAGATCTGCTCGCTCAACAGCATCGTCCCATGCAGTCAGGGCGTCTGCGTCGTCGACTCGAACTGCCGCAGTCTCCGCGTGTGGAGCACCGACGGAAAATGGGTCGGGGTGGGCAAGCTCGGCGCGATGGCGGGGCTGCGCTATCCGTGGCCCGTCGGCTTTGCGGTCGGCAAAGACGTCGCGTACATGTCGATGACGCACTCGCCGACAGACGACAAAGACAAGAGCAGCTACGGCTTCGTCGTCCGCGTGACCGGGCTCGATTGAGGGAGTGCCGATGAACGCTCGTCTCGGCGTTGGGAGCTTTCATCTTCACAGCAACGAAAGCCGGTCGAGTAATCGTGATAGCCGGGCTCGTGGGCAAGGGTGGTGAACTCACAGCCTGGCCCGTGCTGTTCGTGGGTACTGAAGAATCCGCCCATGAAGACACCATTGCCAGACGCCCACGGTTGATAGGCGCGCGTGATCCCTTGCCCCTCGAGCCTTCCGACCAGTGCGCCGTCGACGTCGTCGCTCACCCATTCGTGCAGATTGCCTACCAGATCGTAGACGCCCACGTCGGATACGCAGCCCCGCAGCTCACCTGTGCGGGTGAGAAAACCAGGCTCGCGGTCGAGCGACGGATCGTTGAAGTCGGCGTAGTGCCAATGATGTGGATCCCAGCCGAACAGCAATGACAAAAGATGGGCCTTGTCGGTGTTGCAGCGACCTGACTCCCAGCGCGGACCATAAGGATAGAAGGTCTGCTTCGTACCCTCGCAGGCGCGCTTCCATTCGCGCATCGTGCAGAGCCTCTTGTCGGCTGCCGAGCAAGCTGCCGCCGATTCGATTCGGCTCACATAGCCTTGAGGGAATGCCCTTGCCTCACTCTGGGCCTCGTAAACGACGCCTGCGATCGGCCTTTCGAAGTACGCATGCGCCGTCGTCTCTCCGCCTGCGGCGCGCGTGACGAGGTGCGCTTCATAGCGATCGATGCAGAACCCATCGACCTCGGCCATCTCTGTCGGGCAAGGGCTGCGCGCGGACCCCGCGGTGGCGGCCGATGGAGGCGCGGAGGCAAGGGGGCTCGCATTCTCGGCGGATCGAGGCGGACGCGGCACCACGACGCCTTCCGAGCCTGAATCGGTGCAGGCTGCGAGGAGAACCGTGCTCGCGAGGACGGTCCCTAGGCAGATGGGCGTGGCCAACACCGGTCATCGGAGCCCAGCTGCAAAGTGTGACCGTAGAATCTGCCGAAGTCATTTACCTCGTCGTCGCCAGGGTCGCCGTCTCGTTCTGTCCCGTGGTCCTCTCGTCGCAGCCGCACGAGCTCCCGTCCGGTCGATAGACGGTCCGCCGGGTCAACGCCGCTTCGCGCGAGCCACCGAGGCGTCCGCACATCGTGGAGCTCCCTTCGGGCGTGGCGTCGACGCGACTCCATCCAGCGCAGAAGCCACGGCTCGCACGATCGTCTTGTGCACACGCGCCAAGACATGGTCTGCGTGGCTCGCGACGTGGAGTGAGTCTGCGCTGTTCCAACCGATGACGGGAACCTCGACGAGCAGGCCACGTTCGAGGTAGCTCCGCGCCGCGATCACGGGGCCGAACGCCAATTGGTCGGTGTGGGCCGCGAGGTCGAGCGCGAGTGAGATGCTCTGGGCTTCGTGGCCCAATCTCCGCTCGCTCCGACCCAGCGGACAATCGTCGTCGGCGGGGAGGGTCTGTCCGTTGGCGAGCGCAATGGGACTGACGAATGGGACCGTCTTCAGCCGCGAAACCGCTACCGGAAACGGCCCAAGGTCGCCAGCGAGGCGAGGATTGGCGAATAGACCTTTTCGAAGCTCCCCGACGCTCTCGCTGGCCCACGAGCTCGGCAGCTTCGCGCTCCCGATCGTCAACGAGACCGCGAAGAGTCGCTCGGGCGCATAAGCCCTTATCTGCACTGGAGTCAGCTGCAATCCGCGGACTCGAACCTTCGGCAGCGCGACGGCTATCACCGATAGAAAGTGGGAGACGAGATACGAGGGCGCCGCGACCGTCAGCTCAGGCTCGGTCTCCTCCTCGCCGCGCATCTCCGAGACCTTGGAGAGTATTCCTTGCATCGACGGAGCGAGTCGCTCGCCGTCCTCGGTGAGCACCACGCCGCGTCCCGTACGGGCGAGCAGAGGCTTTTTGAGCTCCTCACTGAGCCGCTCGACGGCTTTGCTCACTTGCGACGGCGTGACCAAGAGCTCGCGCGCGGCCCCGCTCACCGAGCCATATCGTTTCACGGCGAGAAACGTCGCCATGTCGGCGAGGCGCAAGTCACGCGGATCATCTTTCCGTTTCATCTCGCTCCAATGCGCCAACGTCGCGCGCCCTGGAGACTATCTCGCGCCGTTCGCTACGACCCAGGTGATCGTTTCCTGCCAGGAAACGATCGTCTCGAGGTCGGTCATTGTAAGATGTCGCCTCACGTCCTAAGTCCACCGAGCGACTGAAAGGACCTCCCATGAACGCTCAACGTCTCGGACTCGTCGGCCTCTTCGTTCTGTCCACCGCCTGCGCCACCGCCCCGGCGGAGCAAGCCCAAACAGAGGATCTCAAGCAAGCCAAAGTGAAGGTTGCCGAGATCGATCTCGTTTCGGATCGCCCTGGCGCCGCGACGTTGGACAAGAACCTAGTCAATCCGTGGGGGATCGCCTTCAACCCCGCGGGCCCGGTGTGGATCGCGAACAACCACAGCGGCACGACCACGGTCTACGACGACGCGGGCGCGCTTCTCCTGACCGCCACGCTCCCTGCCGCGAAGGGCTCGACTGGTCCAGCGGCGCCCACCGGCCAGGTCTTCAATGAAGCCTCGAGCGACTTCAAAGGCGACCAATTCGTGTTCGATGGTGAAGACGGTCGCGTCTACGGTTGGAAGCCGACGCTCGGCGCCAAAGCACGAGCCGACTTTTCGGCGTCTGGCGCCATTTACAAAGGACTCGCGATCGCTTCGAATGAAAACGGTGATCAGCACCTTTATCTCACCGATTTCCACAATGGCAAGGTCACGGTCCTCGATCGGAACTACCAACCCGTCACGCTGACCGGCTCGTTCGCGGACCCGGCGATCCCGGCCGGGTATGCGCCGTTCAACGCGCAGGAGCTCGAGGGTGAAATTTACGTCACCTTCGCGAAGCAAGATGCGAACGCCGAAGACGACGACCACGCCCCCGGCCGCGGCTACGTCGACGTGTTCGACACCGAGGGTCAGCTCATCCGTCGTCTCGTCTCGCGCGGCGTCTTGAATTCACCTTGGGGTCTCGCGATCGCTCCTGACAGCTTCGGGAGCCTCGCCGGCATGCTGCTCGTCGGCAACTTCGGCGACGGCAAGATCAACGTCTTCGACGTGCACGCGTCGAACGGCAAAGGCGGCGAAAAGGTGGTCTCGAAGGGCGCCCTTGCGACGAAAGCAAAGCACACCTTGGCCATCGACGGCCTTTGGGCGCTAGCCGTGGGACCTGACGGCGACCTCTATTTCACGGCCGGCTCGAACGGCGAAGACAATGGGCTGTTCGGAAAGCTCGACGTCGCGAACTGATCATCGAAGCTTGTTTCGTCAACGCGAAAAAGACCCGCGAGGCTCGTCCTCCGGGTCTTTTCCGTTGTTGCATTCGGTTCGACGCAAGCGCCTCCGATCGAGCAGTCATCGAGCGCCTCGTCACGAGGGTCGCTCATCGCCGCGCAAGCTAAATGGATTGGCCACGATAGAAGGCTCGAATGCTCCCCGGTGTCGGAAGCGACTCTTGATGCAACGCGAGGTGGAGGGCCCGAGCCGACCCGTAGCCGCTCGCAGCAGCGACCATCTCGACCGTGGCGTTCTTCGAGCCCAAGAGGCGCATCGCGGTGATGAGTCGTAGCGCTCGAAGCCTGCGTCTCCATTGCGTGGGCCATCCGAGAGGTGCCAACCAAGCCGCGTGACCCGGTGTCAATCGTCGAAGGGATCGCGCGTCTCTCTCGAGCGGCTGCTCGACATCCACCCACGAGGGTCGTCTTCGAAGATCCCGCATGACGCTCGTGACCGCGTGTGCGATCGGAACGACGCCGGCCGGCATGGCGGCATGGAGCCGCGTGGCCGACAGACGCTCGAGCGGTAGGCCGATCGCTCGCAATCGGGCAAAGAGGTGTGTGGTGAAGACGCACGCTGCGAGCTCGTTCGGCAGTCTGCGCTCGAGTTGGTCTGCGAGGCGCGTCACCTCAGCTCGGTCGGTCGGCGACAGCCTTCCGCCACCCCCGTCGCCCGCAGCGCCGAAGTCGCGGTCCCACTCGATCACCAGGACACGAAACCCTGGTCCTTCCCAACGCTCGCTCCAGCCTCTTCCGTGGAATTGGTAGTCACCAGGAGCCAGCGAGATGCCTCGAGCGTTCCCGTGCAGAACGAGGTGCCCACCGAGGAGGATCGAAAGCTTCGTCGGCGCGTCTGGAGCGATTGCTTCGAAGAACCGGGGTTGCAATGCCGTATCGAACCGAATCCCCTCGCTCCGAACGACGTACGCCCTGAGCCCGGGCCGAAACACGGCGGCATAGCCCGATCTGGCAGAGATTTCTTCGCTACCCGATGTTCGCTCGCAGAACAACATCACCTACAAGAAGAAGTGAGCGACCGCTTCAGTTACCGACGAGGCCGTACCAAAGACTGCGCCGACGAAGCCATCGATCTCAGCTTGAATCGAAGCGTCGCACGGAGTGATGGCGAGCACTTTCGGTGTCGCCATCACGGGTCCGCCTACGTCGACCAACCGAGGTGGCTCGAGCCCACCGACCGTCGTGGACTGCCTCCCGCGCCGCCCTCTGATCCCGTGCTCGTCGTGTCGCCGACTGTCGTGCTCGTCGCCGGCGTCGATCCTCCAGCACCGAGCGGATCGAGGGCGCAGCCGGTCTGAGCAGCCACCGTGGTCGCGGCGCATCCGAAGACCAGGAAGCGAAGAGGGCTCATCGGGAGCAGGCGTAGAGCATTTTCATCTCACGAAGTGTCGCCCGCCCCTCGCTCACCCTCTAGTCAGCGGTAGCGGACCCCGAGCGGCTCAGCTCGTCGGCGAGAAAATCGAAGACGACCCGGATGCGTCGACTCGTGTGGAGCTCTCGATGGGTCGCGAGCCAGAGGGGCACCGTGATCGGTGGAAGATCGGGGAGCACGCGCCGCACACGCGGCTCGCGATCACCGACTTCGTCCATCACGATGCAGATCCCGACGCCCTCTTTGGCGAGCGCCCACTGCACCAGATGGTTGCTGCTGATGATAGGAAAGTTCTTCGGACCAACGCGTCGGGTACGGCGCAAGCGGTCCTCGATCACGCGCCCGCGCACGCCCGCCTCATCTTCTCGAGTGGCTGGCACATCACACGCGACGGAAAGGACGTGTACTCGTGGTTGTTCCTCTTCTTGGTGAGCCTCGCAGGATGGATCGCCAAGCTCGTCCGCTTCGGACAGATCGACGATCAGGTCGACGCGTGCCGACGCATCTTCGCGAGCGACCGACGATGGACCGTGGTGCGCGGTAGCGCTCTCGAAGAGGGCGTCAGCCAGGGGTTGCCCGTGTGGAGTGAGCACATCGGCGATCCGATCCTTCGGAGCAACGTCACGCGTCGCGTCGACTTCGCGTCGTTCATGGTCGACGCCCTGACGAATCCGTCTTTGGTCCGAGAGGCCCCTGCGATCGTCGGCTGCCAGACCGCTTCGGCGCTCGCTCATGCACGGCAGATTGGCTCGTTTGCGCAAACGTGATCGACGATTTTCAGCGTTGACAGCATCACAGATCGTTCATGTCGCCCGCGCTCTTCGACATGCCGAATGGTGCTCGCGGTCGTCTGGCCTCCCGAGCCGGTCGTCTCCGAGTGAATTGAAGCTCAGGGCTTGAGGTGCAGCACGAGCGACTCGCGCGACATTCCCGATTCGACGTGCTGTCCCCAGGGATCGAGCTTCCCTGCATAGGTCGCGGCGACCCAGACATGATCGGGCGCGGAAGCGATCGCCGTGGGCATGAAGATGTCTTGGTAGGTCGTGAGCTTCACCGTATTCGACCAGATGACGGTGCCTGTCGCGAGATCGAGCTTGGTGAGAAACGACGTCTTTCCAGGCTCGATGGTCGAGCAATCGCGATAGCCGACGGTGAGTGGGCTCGAGCAGCCCAAGACGTAGACGGCTCCGCACGTCTTCTGGCCAAGGACTGCGATGTCGACGACACCTCGATAGGCCGCCGGATCGGCGCCCGACGGTCCATCGGATGCGGGCCAAGTCCATACCGGCTGCTTCGTCGCCGCGTCGATGGCTTGGACGAATGGGGTGGTCGTGTCTGCCTCCGGGAGCATCACTCCTCGGAGCGAGGCCATGCCCTCGTATTGGCCGCCGACGACGACGCGATCGTCGGCATAGCGAATGCTCATGATCGCCGACTTTCCACCGCCGCGTTTTTCGAGGACCGTGGCCGTGCCGTCGGTCGTGTCGAACGTACCGAGGTAGAGCTCGGCGTCGTCGCAGCCACCGGGAGCGGCGCACGAGCTGCCGCCGAACCAGCCGAGGTTCGTCTTGTCGAGCGCGATCGCGCCTGGCCAAGCTCGCAATGGCGCGCGGGTATCGATGAACAGGTCTTGAAGGACGACGACCTTTTCGGCCACGCTCTGGAGCATTCGAATGAAGACCGACGTGCTGGCGATGCTGGTGCCTTTCACCGTCCCACGTGCGCCGCCAATCCAGAGCCTCGTGTCGGCGAAGCCGTCGACGGCCACGTCCAAAGTCGTACCTTCCGAGAAATTGAACGTCGACGCGGGCGGCATTCCACCGCGCATGTCGATGGCCAATGGAACGGCTCCCGCCTTGTCTCCGCCGATCGTGGCATAAGGAGTCTCGGTCGCAGACGTTCCACAGCCGTCGCTTTCGTTGAATGCGAAGCTCCAGGTCCCGGTCGCGGTTTCGTCGGTGGGGAGGCTTCCCGCTCCGTAGATCGATGGGAACATCGGATCGCCGGCCATGTGCCGCGTGATGGGTGCACGATTCGACCAGGGATAGGTGCAGGCATGTCCTGCCAGGAGCAGATTGACGATCCCCGTGTCGAACCGACCCACGACGAAGATTTGATTCGCGTTGCCCGTGGGAAGATTGAACGTCTGCAGACCGTCGCTCGACGTACCGTAAATGAGCAACGCCTGTTGGCCGGGGCTGTAGACGAGCCCGGTCGAGCTCACGAAGCTGTTGTAGCTGACGACCTTCGGGATCGCGCGCCAGGTGACGTCGTCTGCGACAGGACCCTTGCCCGTTCCGAGACACGACGGAACGCCCGCACCTCCCGAGCCTCCGTTGCCTCCGCTTCCGCCCGCCCCTCCCGCGTTCTTGGTCGCGCCCTCTCTCGGAAAGTCGAGAATGAAGCTGCAACCGCCGAGCGCAAAGAGCGCTCCCAAGAGAGGGATCAGCGGCGTCGAGAAGGCTCGTCGCGCGAGGCGCCCGAGCTCAATTGCAGACGGCATTGTTGGTCGCATTGATCTTCGACGCGGCGTCGGTGCACGCGGCGGTGTCGCACGAGCCGGTATCGTTGCAGGAGCTGCAAGAAGACTTTTTCTGCGTGAGGCAATCTGGATCGCGGATGCCACAGCCACAATCACAAACGTCGGACGTGTCGTCGTAAGCACTTTCGGCGCACGTAAAGCCGGGTGGGAGGCACTTGTCGTTGGAGTTGCACGTCTCGCCTGCATTGCAATGGTTCACCGCCGGCGTCGGGACGATCGAGCAATCGGGATCGTGGGTGCCACAGTTGCAATCGCATCCATTCGCCGCGCCACCACCGTAGGCCGATGCCGCACAAGTCCACGTGAGTGGAACACCGACACAGGTGGCTTTGACCGGATCGCAGGTCTGACCATTCTCGCAGCCGTTCACGACCTGCGACGGATCACTGCAATCTTGATCGATGATCCCGCAATTGCAATCGCAGGCGCTGTCGTTGTCGTAGAGCGCCGGCTCGCACGTCCACCCGACGGGGGGCGGCAGCATCGAGAAGGTGCCCATGACGATGTCGAAGCATTTCCCATTCGGAACGGGCGTGGAAATGCGCGTCGACAAATCGACGGTGACCTCGACGAAGTGTGCATTCGCGATGGTGCCATTGGTGATGAATGCGTACCCGCTACCGTCGAAGTCGATGAGTGTCGATCCGAGGTCGAAAGTACCTGCTGTTTGAAAATAGGGGTTCACCGGCGTGACGGCGTCGATCGCGTCGGAATAGACGTTGAAGCACGTCGTGCAAGTCGAGAAGTTCTCGTTGTCGAGCGACCCGAGATCTTGCACGCCGGTCCACGTGGTTTGGGTCGGGCTGTACCAGAACGACATCGACAGAACGTCTCTCTTCGGTCCGTCGACGTTCTCGACGATGTCGGCCTCGAGGTACGCCGAGCCGAGCGAGTGGAGCTTACCCAGATGCAGCTCTTGGCAGCCGCCTGCGCCGCCGGTCGTGCTCGAGGTGACACCACCCTGCCCGCCCACTCCGCCCATTCCACCGGCGCCGCCGCCCCCCTGCGCCTGGGGCTTCGCCGTGCCACATCCCGCGAAGAGTGCTGCCAGCACGATGACAACTGAAGATCGCATCACCCGTGAATCCAAGGCTAGAGCAAAGGGCCCGGCGGTGGATCGAGATTCCGAAAGCGTCGGCCCGGGCCGTCAGTCGCGCTGGCGCAATCTTCGAGGGGCAGTCAGCCAAGCGAAGAAGAGAAAGCCGCCGTAGTAAGCCACGTTCGGAGCGAGCCTGAGCAAGAACCCCGGCTCGGCGTGGCCCGTGAGAATGACGACGTCGGCGAGCGCCCAGAGCGCATATTGAACGACTTCGAAGCTCGTCAATCGAAGGAGCCAGGCTCGAACGTCGCTCGGCGCATCGCGGAGCCTTCGCGGAGCGACGACGAACCGCATCGCGAGCGCGAGCGCGAGGAACATCACTTCGTAGAGCAAAAACGTCTTTCGCATCTCGGCGAACAGGCTCGGCGCGAGCTCACGCACGATCTGCGACGCGACGGGTACGACGAGCGCGAACGGCAGAGCTGCGAGCCAAGCCCTCGCCGATCCGAAGAGCGCGTCGTTCGCAGGCACCCTTCGCTTCGCGAAGCTCTCGACCAAAACGAAATAGCGGTAGTCACCGAGAATGACGAAGATCACCGACAGCACCGTCTCGAGGGCCGGCGTTTTCGGGACGATCTTGGGCACGAATGGGCCGCTCGTGAATGCGTCGAGCGCGATCTCGATCGCGAACAGCACGAAGAACCCTCGAAGAAAGCGGTGCCTGCCCGCCATGGCCACGAGGAGAAGCACGGCGCATAGCCATGCGACTCCCGGGTGATGCCATGCGCTGTCGTAAACCGCTTGGAACACGACGCTCTCAGCGCCTCCACGTAGGGTGGCGCACCATGGCCATCAAGGCGTGAGGCGCGGCGGGTCGGTTGCGAGCGTGCGCGGCTTGTCGGCGGTCATCTCGACCATCATCATCGGCGCGATGTGGAGCGCGAGGATGTCGGGCTTCGGCGGCGCCGTCGTACGGGCCATTCGCAGCGCCTCGTCCATCGTTCGCGCCGTCTCCCAACCGAGCAATTGCGGAATGTATTCGTTGTCGGCGCCGACGACGATCATGCGTCCGAGGTGCTGCCGTCCGGCCTCGCCCCAATACCACATGAAGAACGGGTGAACCGGGTGGTAGGCGTGACCCGAGCGGTACATCTCGATGTAAGCCGGGTTCTCCGAGAACTTCTTTTCGTAGCGCTTGTGGAGCTCGTAGGCGTCGCGCGTCTCGGGCAGGAGGCGATGCACGAACTCGATGTACGGGGCGTGATGCTCGTTGTCGAACTTGTCGGTGCAAGGGTGCATCACGATCATCGTGCCGCCCTTCTTCACCATGGGCGCGCCCTTGTAGAGGTTGAAGAGGTAGCCGTTCGCCTGCACCTGCACGAGGAGCGGGTTCAGGTACGAATGCACGTTGTACGGGCTGATGTTCGGTACGCCCGTGATGAGAATGTCGGCCTGGCCCGAGACGGGCACGAGGTATTGCTCGTAGCCCCGACGGAGCGTGTGCTCGTGCGCCGCCTCGGTCTCACCGGCGAACACGCCCGTGACTCCATAAGGAGCCGGGAAGCGATCGAACAGCGTCTGACGCGCTTCTTGCGGGAGCTTGTCGAGCGAGAACTTGAGCGCGCGGAGGCCCATGCGCTCGGAGCCCGAGAGATCGTCTTCGTTCTTCGAAAGGAAATCGAGGCTCCGATCGAACATGCGGTTGTTGATCGTGGTCTCGATCGTGAAGACGTTGAGCTTCTTGTTCGTGAGGCGACCCATGCGCGTCACGCTCGTCGCGAGCTCGCTCGCCGACGGATCCATGTACGAATGGCAATTGCGCATCACCTTCGGGTTGTGGTGAGCGCGAAGGCTGCGATAGCCGCATAGCCCGACCGCGACCGACTTGTGACCGCCGTCCATCGGGACGAAGTTCAGGTTCACGTAGATGACGAGATCGCTCTCGACCGCGCGCCGGTTCAGCTCGACGTCTTCGCCTTCGTCGGTGGTGCCGAGGTACTTCATACCGTCGGGCTTTTCGGCGTCGTGGTTGTAGAGCTTCTTCGGCCAGAAGCGATCCATGATCTTGTCGCCGACCATGTGACGCACTTCCCAGTCTTTCATTCGTCGATGAACGCTGGTGGCGATGATGATCTCGATGTCGTCGACCGCGTGATCGGCGAGCAAGTCGAGCACGATGGTGAGGACGCGCTCACGGATGTCGGGCCGGCGCATCGGAGGCAATGGGATCGAGATGTCGTCGATGGCGATCGTCACCTTCATGCCCGGTCGGAGCTTCGCGTAGAGCGGCTCGGAGTTGTACGGGTGGTTGATGGCGTAACGAATCGCGGCGTCGACGTCTTTGAGCGGCTCGAGCGGCGGCTTCGGGTAAACGACGCGCGTGCCGGTCGGGAGATCGACGTCGACCAGGCGGTCTCCGCTCCAGAGGGTGCGCGGTGCGCTTCGGCTGTCGATGGTGACGACGCAGGGATGAGTCATGTCGATCTCGGAGGTGCGGGGTGCGCCCAGCGGAGCGCGTTCAGGCGGCGCGATCGAGGCGAATGATCGGCCAATGGTAGGCGTTGGCGAGCAAGCGGAGCTTGCGATCGGGGTTCACGGCGGCAGGATTGCCGACGATCGAGAGCATCGGGACGTCGGAGTAGCTGTCGGAATACGCGAAGCACTCGTTCAAGTCGTGGCCGTGAGTCTGAGCGTGCTCGCGAACGAGGCGCGCCTTCTCGGGGCCGGCGACGACCGGCCGGAGGAGCTTACCGGTGGCTGTTCCATGCTTGATTTCGAGGCGATTCGCGATGACGCCGGTGGCTCCGAGGTAGCGCGCGAGGTGCTGCATCAAGAAATCGAGCGCCCCAGAGACGATGACGACCTCTTGGCCGCGGTCGATGCACGATCGAACCAGATCGCGTGAGCCGGGGAAGAGATTCGCCTTGATGACCTTCTCGAAGGCCTCTTCGGCCAGCGTGAGGAGCCGGTCTTCGCTCATTCCGCCGTACGACGCGAAGAGCATCTCGTTGAAGACGCGCCTGTCTTGGAGCTCGGCCATCGCCAGCCAGGGTGCACGCAGGGCCGCCGCTCCGATCTTCGCGAGCGAGTGGAGCGGCGTCTGCTGATGCAGCATGTAGAAGACGGTCGGGTGCACCAGGTTCGTGGAAACCAAGGTGCCGTCGACGTCGAAGTAGCTTGCTGCCATCGGGCGCACCAGTCGCCTTTGCCAGCGTCAGAGTCAAGCAGTTCGCCCCGATCGAGCGTGGAAGGAACGCGAACGCTGACCACCCAGTCAGGGCGGCGTCGCTCAGCCCTCGGTCATGAGCGCGGCGCCGATGGCGAGCGCGAGCGGATGCAGGGCCGGGAGCAGCAGCCAAACCACGGCCGAAGGCTTCTCGAACGGAGCCTCGTCGAGCGCGTCGAACGTGACCTCCGGCGTTCGGGCTCGCATCGCGAACACGCCGAGCCTGCCCAGACGAGCAAGGTGCCGACCGCGGCGTCGATGCCGAACGGCCCGTTCGTGGCGAGATGCATCCGCGCGACGAGCGGCGCGTCGTTCAAGATTTAGAGGCAGAGATACCCGCCCGAAAGCCCCGCGAGGCCGAGAACCGTCGCGACCCCCAGACTCACCGCGTATCGTCTTGGAAAGGCGGGAAGCAGCGACCACGCCCAGCCCGCCTTCTGCTTGTTCGTCGCGAGCGACGGCGTTCCGCTGAGAATCGAGATCCGCCCCGACGGCCGCGAATTCGTGAGCCGCGTGACAGCTCGATCGGATTTCTCGCGAAGCTGTCACGCGAGCTTTCAGCGAACGACGAGAACACTCGATGCGGCTTCGAGCGCGACGACCGAGGCCACGCTGCCGAGCGCGAGCCGTGAGAGGCCGCGTCGGCCGTGCGAGCCGAGCACGATGAGCGAAGCACCGAGCGTCTGCCCGTGATGGATGATGGTCGGTGCCGGCGCCCCTTCGAGCACGAGAGCCTCACCTTTGGCCGAGGCGGAGGTCAGCTCGGCCGCGAGCGCGCCGCGCGCCATTTCTTCGATGCTGTCGACGGCTTCGCGCGTCGGCGTCGGTGGAACGGCGCCCGAGAAGAGGGCCGACGCGACGAGAGCGACATCGCTGACGGCGACCACGACCGTGTGCAACGCCACGAGTCGGCCTGTGCCCGCGAGCTTGCTGCCCCAACGCACCACGTCGGGGGTGAGCTCGTCGAGCTGGCAGGCGGCGAGCACACAGCCGTCGAGCGGTGACGGGCGCGCGACGAGAACGGCGCAGTGGGCGTCGCGAAGGACTCTCTGCGCGACGCTCCCGACGAGCCAGCGCTGGACGCGCGCGCGATCGTGGGTGCCGACGACGATCAAGTCGACCGAGTTTTCGTTGGCGCAGACGACGATCTCGTCGGCAGGCAACCCTGATCGAACGAACAACGCGTACTCGCTCGGCTCGCGTCCCGTGGCTTCGCGCACCTGCGCCTCGGCCTCGCGGCGCCGCTCGTTTTCAGCATCGCCGCGCTGCGTGGCGTCGGCCGAGGGGCTGAGGGCGACCACGGTGATGACGCTGAGCATGGCTCCGGCGGCTCGCGCGATCCCGTGCGCTTCGCGGAGCGCTTCGACGCTCGTTTGCTCGAGGTCGGTTGCGACGAGAACACGAGCCAGGGCCACTTCTTTCGATTTCGTCATCTTCGCCGGCTGATCTAGCGCAGCTTTCGCCCGACGGCACCCTCCGATGCGTTCAGGCCGAGCCGCGGAGGCAATCACCGACCGCTCGCTCAGCAGGCTTCGCGCTCACCAGAGAAACGCGCCGTCGTAGTTGCGACCGTGAAAGCCAATCGAGAGCCCTGCGGTCTTGTCGGCGAAGTGCACCGCGTTGATGCCGCCGAACACGCTCAACGTCATCCACGGCGCCACCCAAACGTCGGCGTACACGCGCGGCTCGATCACCCACGTCGCGACGTTGACGGTGGCCGAGCGGCTCGACCCTTTGGCGTCACGCGCGATTTGGCTCGTGCCGATCATGTGGCCCCCAAACAAAGTTTCGACACGTATCGAGAGGTAACCGAGCGGCGCGCGAAGCCCGCCATACGCTCCGCCATGAAACGCGAAGCCGTTGATTCCGCTCGTCGACGCCGAGACCGAATACTCGCTCGTCGTCGTGGCGGGGAGCTTGTTGCTCCCGCCTCCGAAGCCCAGCTCGAATCCCGCATAGGCCCACGGCACGAAGGGAGCGCCGATCCTCAAACCGAGCGACCGATCAGAGACGCCGTGGCCGACGCGCGAGCCGGGGTATTCGAACGATCCTTTCTGGTTCTTGCCGAAGCTCCCGCTCATCGTGCGGTTCTTCGTATCGAGAAAGGTCGGGCCCAGCGACAGCTCGAGGAGAATGGGGGCCGAATGCTCCTCGGCCCACCCGAATCCATAGCGCGTGCAATGCTCGTAGCCGACGACGTCGCTGACTTCACGGCAGCCTCGCGACGCGAAGGCTTCGCGCGGACACGCGACGATGGCGAAGAGACCGAGCCCCAGGGCGCCGCATCGAATGGGTCCGCTCATCGATGCAGACCTCATTGAATGGTCTCTCGCGGTGACGATGAAAGCGCCGACCCGACGAGCGACGGCGATGCGAGACGTGCCGGCCCTTGGTCGGTCGACGACTCGGACCACTCGTTCAATGCCGGATCGTGGGTGGGCACAGACGGCCCGACCTCGTGGTCGAACAGGTAACAAATTGCTCCTTGCCGTGGATTGTAGGGGCCCGAGATGACCGTCGGATCGAAGCAGACCTGACGAAGAGCTCCCGGCTCGCCTGCGCCGTCGACTCGGAACCTCTCCCCACCGTGGCCCTGTATCTCGATGTGCAATGGCACGATTTCGCTACTTGGATCGAAGTAGGTGAGCTCGAATCGATCGCCGTTCTTGCGATCGGCCCACATACGCAGCGCTGCGAGATTGACCGGTGCCGGATCGCTGCAGAGATTCTCGAGGCTCACTTCGACGTAAACGCTGGTTGAAGGAAAGCTCGCGTCGCGGCCTGCGCTCACGCCGAATTCGACGCACCCGACGCGCCTCGTCGACCCGTCGGGGAGAGGCTCGAGTGGATGGGTCCGATAGCCCGGCGTGCACGACGAGATGCCGCCCACGGCCAAAGCGGTCACGACGGCGGCTCGACTTCTCCTCGATTTCACGAGGTCGATTCTGAGCGGACGCCCCCATGCAATCAACTTCACGACGGTCTCGTTGTCGGCTCATCATTCGATGAAATCGACAATTGAGCCTAATTGCGTGCTTTTTCGTACCCCAATTTCAGCTCGACGACGGTGTTGCAGAACCGCTGAAGAAGACTTCATATCGATCGTCGGTTTCGATGCTCGTCGCTCGGCCGGTATCGGTCGGGTTGATGCCGCAATACGTGACGCCCGCGAGATGGCGCCAACGCCCGGCACGCTCGGGCTCGTCGGGGAGCACCGGTGTCGTGCACGGAAAACATCCTATGGTCGGAAAGCCCATCGCGTGGAGTGGATTGAGCGCGACGTCGTCGTGGTCGCGAAGATAGTCGGCGAGCGCTTCGTTGGAGAAGTAAGCGAATGGATGAACGCGGAGCGCACCCATGTCGGGATCGAGCGAGACGATCTCGACTGCGTCGCGCCGACCGCTTTCGCTTCGACGGAGCGCGCCGACGATGACGTGGTACCTCCCCTTCACCGACGCGAGCGGCTCCGATTTGCGAAGCTCGCAGCAACGCTCCTGGCCCTCTTTCGTGAGATAGAGGAGCCCTTCGTCGCGCGTCTGTTCGGCGAACGTGCGCGTGGGCGACAGCGTGACGACGCGCAGATTTTCGTGAGTGCGAACGAGCGTGTCGCGTGTCGCGAGCGTCTCTTGGTGGAGGACGCCGGTGTCGACGAAGAGCACGTCGAAGCCGAGCTTCGCACGATCGGCCATGTGACAGAGCACCGTCCCTGCGCGCTGCATGCTCGACAAGATCGCTGCGCGCGAGCCGAACGTGGCGTGGACTGTTCGAAGGATCGCGACGGGCTCGAGATCTCGAAGACGCTCGTTCGAAGCTCGAAGAAGCTCGGCGGTGATCAGCACGAAAGTCTTATGAGCCGGCCCGTTCACCTCTGCAAGACCTCTGCAAGACCTCTGCAGGGTCTGCAAGACTCTGCGCGGTGTCTGCGAGAGGCCTCCGAGGTGTTCCCGAGATGTGTTGCTCGTGCGAAGCCTGAGCGGTCGAGGTTTGAGCCGCTGGCGGTTTGTACTAGCCTCCGCTTTGCCCGATTCGTCGGACCCTCTCCCTCATGACAAGCTTCGAAGATCTGCGCGTGAGCGTAGGCGCCGCGCACGTGAAGAGCCCCGTCGACGATCTGGGCCAGCATCGCTTTTTGTTCGTCACAGGCAAAGGCGGCGTAGGCAAGACGACCGTCTCGGCGGCCCTCGCTACGGCCATGGCTGCGCGCGGAAAGCGTGTGCTCATCGCCATGTGTCACACCAAAGAGCGGCTCTCGGTCGTGCTCGGAACGCCTCCGATCACCGAGCAGATCGGCTCGGTGGCGCCAGGCATCTGGGCCGTGAACATGGTGCCCGAGGTGGCCCTTCGTGAGTACGGCGAGATGGTCATCAAAGTGAAGACCGTGTCGAACGCCGTGTTCGGCAACCAGTACATCAGCGCGTTCTTTCGCGCAGTGCCGGGTCTCTACGAGTGGGCGATGCTCGGCAAGGCGTGGTTTCATACGACCGAGCTCGGCACCGACGGAAAGAATCGCTTCGACGTCGTCTTGCTCGACGCACCGGCGACGGGCCACGGCCTCGACATGCTTCGCGTTCCGAAGATCATTTTGGAAGTCGCGCCCCCGGGTGCGCTCCGGCGCGACGCAGAGAAGGCGTGGGAGCTCTTCAACGATCGGACGAAGAGCGGCGTCGTGGTGGTCGCGTTACCCGAAGAAATGCCCGCGACCGAGACCGTCGAGCTCGTCACTGCGGTCAAAGAAGAGCTTCATCTCCCCGTCGTGCAGATCTTCGTGAACGGGGTGTTGCCACCCATCTTCACCGAGGCCGAGCGCGACGCGCTCCTCTCGAACGAAGAGCTCCTCGGCGTCGATGCGCCCTCGGGTGCGGCCACGCCGGCCGAAGCGGCGGCCGTCGCGGGAGCGCGCCGCGCCGTTCGCGAAAAAGTCCAGCTCGCGAGCATGCGCAGGCTGTTCGCCGAGACCGATTCTTCGATGACGTGGCTCCCGTTCTTGTTCGACGAAGCGTCGACGAAGGAGGGCACGAAGATCCTCTCGACGCACCTCTTGCAGCCGACCGTCGTCGGGCGTTGAGTGCGGTCAATGCGTAGGCTCCGAGCGCTTCTGGTCCTCACCCTCCTCGCGTCTGGAATCGGCCTCACCGGCTGCGACAAGCTCTTCAAGAAATCGAGCGACAAGACCGCCGACCAAGAAGACGAAGACAAGCCGACCAAGAAGAAGAAGTCAGACGACGACACCAAGAAGCCCACGGCTTCCGCTTCGGCGAGCGCAGCGCCCGCACCGAGCGCGACCACCGCCCCCGATGCGGGTTCCGGCCCCATGGTCGCCGTGCACGCCGGTGCCCTCAAAGCCGGACACGCTTGCGGCTCGGTTCCGCGCGTCACCGACGAAGAGCTCGTGTTCCCGAACGTGCCGATGACCGAGTTCGGCATCGACGTTTACCCGTACCCGAACGATCCGTCGCAAGCCGCGCGCACCGGCGTCACCCAGAGTGAGGCGAGCACCCTGTGTCAGGCGCGAGGCAAGCGTCTCTGCAGCGAGCTCGAGTGGGAAAAAGGCTGCAAAGGCGCCGACAACAAGACCTTCGAGTACGGAAACCAATACAACAAAGACGCGTGCAAAGTGCTCGCGAGCTTCATGCCGAACGCGCGCGCGAAGTGCGTGAGCGACTTCGGCGTCAAAGACACGCACGGCTTGGTCTTCGAGTGGACCTCGAGCGATTGGGGTCGCGGCAAATCTGGGCTCACCACGGTTCGGGGCAGCTCGGGGCCGGGCAACGTCGTGCGCGAGCGATGCGCGAGCGGCATGGGCCGCGCGCCGGGCGAGAGCACCAAAGACATCGGCTTCCGCTGCTGCTCGGGTCCCGAGAACCCTGCCATCGTCGACCTGAAGCTCGTCAAGACGGCGCCCCTCACCGAAGATCCTTCGATCGATCCGACGCTCGCCGACGCGATGCTGCGCGCGATGCCGAAAGACCACCAAACGGTCGACAACGCGACGGTGAAGTTCGACAAGCTCTGGCGGTGGCATCCACGCGACAACGAAGAGCTCTTGGTGGGCCGGTGGTCGGGTCGCTCGAAGAAGGGCACGCCGTGGGCCGAAGTCGCCGTGTTCAAGGTTTGCGGCGACACGCCGGCGCGCATCGCTTCGATGAAGGGTCCGGCCGGCAAGGTCGGTGATCCGACCGTCGGGACGAATCTCGAGAAAGTGAGCGTCACGGCCGAGACCAAGACCGACAAAGGGACGATCACGATGAGCTACTGGTACGGCTCGGTGAAGATCCTCGATCCCGCCTTCGTGAAGGCCGGCAACTCACTCCCCGACGACGACGCCAAGCCATCGGTGCGACCCGGGATCATCCGACCAGGATTGAAGGTACGGCGCTGATGCTGACGGCGTCGTCGTGCCTGGTCCGCGCCTCGATCGCGGTGGCACTCTTCGCAACGCTCGGGTTCGTCGCCTGCGACGGGGGGAAGACCTCGACCGGCAGCAACGACTCGACGGGGTCGCGTGGAGCGTGCCTCGCGTGTGGTGCTCCGCGCGCGGCCGGTGTGATGGCGAACCCGGCGATCGTCGAGGCCTCGGGGCTCGTCGCGAGCGCGGTGCACGACGGCGTCTTCTATGTGCACAACGATTCAGGCGACTCTGCCCGATTCTTCGCCGTCGGCGCAATGGGCGAAGATCTCGGGACGTTCGACGTCAGCGGAGCGAGCGCGATCGACTGGGAAGACATTGCGCTCGGCCCTTGCAGCGATCCGCAAAAGAGTTGCGTCTACTTGGGCGACATCGGCGACAACGGCGTGAAGCGCAGCTCGGTCACGATCTACCGCGTGATCGAGCCCGACACGCTCGCTGCCGGAAACCACACCGTGTCGGCCGAGAGCTTCACGTTCACGTACGACGACGGGCCGCACAACGCCGAGACGCTGCTGGTACATCCGAAGACCGGCGTCGTGACCATCGTGACCAAGGCGGGCGGCGGCTCGGCCACCTACGAGCTGCCCATGCCGCTCACGACTTCGGGGATGGTCGCGCGCCACGTCGCCGACGTCCCGATCGACGAAACGTTGCCGCTCGTCACGGGCGGCGATGTGAGCCATGACGGCACCGGCGTCCTCCTCCGAACGTACGAAGCGCTCTACTACTTCACGCTCGCCGACGGAGCGAGCGTCGCCGCGGCCCTCGGAGCGAAGCCGTGCTCGGTGCCGGTGGCGACCGAAAAACAGGGTGAAGCCGTCGCTTGGCTCCGATCGGGCAAAGGCTGGGTCACGACGAGTGAAGGCGTCGATCAAGCCCTTCACGTCGTCGACTGTCAGTGAGCTCGCACTCGTCGAGCATGGTGCGTCAGATGTCGAGGAGCGCCTGCGTGAGAACGTAGTTCGCGACGAGGATCGCTACGCAGCTCTCGACCACGGCGCGCGTCGTCGCGAGCCCGACGCCTCTCGCGCCGCCCGACGCGAAGTACCCGTGTCGGCACGAGATCGAGGTTAAGAGGATCCCGAACACCATCGATTTCACGAGGCCCATGACGAGGTCTTTTGGAACCGCCGTGTCGCGAATGCTCTGCATCCAGATGCCGGCATCGCCGCCGAGCCACATCACGGCGACGAGGTACGAGCCGCCCATTCCGATCGACGAGTAGAGCGCCGTCAGGAGCGGCACCATGAACACCGACGCGAACAGGCGCGGGGAGAGCAGGTATTGAACGGGGCTCACGCCCATCGTCGCGATCGCGTCGATCTGCTCGGTGACGCGCATGTTGCCGAGCTCCGCGGCCATCGAGCTGCCTGCGCGCGCCGTCACCATGATCGCGGTGAAGACGGGCGCGAGCTCTCGAAGGAGGCTGACCGCGACGATGCCTCCGACCCTTCCCTCGGCGCTGAAGCTCCGGAGGGCGTAAGTGGTCTGGAGCGTGACGACCATTCCGCTGAAGAGACCGGTCAGCGTCACGATGAAGAACGACTGCACGCCGATGAAGTCCATCGCGGCGATGATCTGGTTGCCGCGAAACGGCGGTCTCACGAGCCAAGTCACCGTCCGAAAGGTGAGCGTGATGACGTTGCCGATGTTGTCGAGCCAGTAGAGCATCGGCTCGAGAACGGGCGCGAACAGCTCGCCCAACATTCCCTGCTTTCGCTCCTCGATCACCGCTCCGCTTCTACCACGAGATGGTCGAAGCGGGCTCGGGCGCCGTAAGACCGAGCAACCGAGCACGATTCGGCGAATCTCCCGAGGTCGAAAGCAGATCGCTGATCTACGCTCCGTCGACCCGGAGGAACGGCGGTGGCCAAATCAGACGACGACGACGACGACGACGACAAGCTCGGCCGCACGCGCCTCGACAAGTGGCTGTGGGCGGCGCGCTTTTACAAGACGAGGAGGCTCGCGATCGAGGCCTGCACCTCGGGCAAAGTGAAGATCGGCGATCAGGTCTTGAAGCCCGGCCGCAACGTGAGCCTCGGCGAGACGATCGCGGTCACCCGTGAGCAGCTCGTCTGGGAGATCGTCGTGACGGCGCTGTCGATCCGCCGCGGCCCCGCGACCGAAGCCGTGAAGCTCTACCGAGAGACCGAAGTGAGCCGCGTCGCGCGCGAAGCCGAGATCGCCAAGCGAAAGCTCGTCTTCAGTGAAGGTGGAGCCCTCAAAGGACGGCCCACCAAGCGCGATCGCCGCGACATCCAGCGTTACCGCGGTCGCAACGAAGGTTGACCGGCCGTGAAACGATCGCGACGCTCGCTCAGCGCTTGTTGATCACGTCGCAGCCCATGAAGGATCGGAGCACCTCGGGCACGACGACGGTGCCGTCGGCCTGTTGGTACTGATCGAAAATCGCGATCAGCGTTCGACCCACGGCGAGGCCCGAGCCGTTCAGCGTGTGGGCGAGTCGGACCTTGGGCTTGGCGTCGCCCTCTTTCGCTGGTCGGAAGCGGATCTGCGCGCGTCGCGCCTGATAGTCGCCGAAGTTCGAGCAGCTCGAGATCTCGCGAAACGCTTTTTCGCTGGGGAGATACACCTCGAGATCGTACGTCTTGCAAGAGCCTGCACCCATGTCGCCCGCGCAGAGGAGGACCGTTCGGAAGTGGAGCCCGAGACGCTTCAAGATCTCTTCGGCGTTCGCCGTGAGCTTCTCGTGCTCGGCTTCGCTCTCTTCCGGCGTCGTGAACTTCACGAGCTCGACCTTGTCGAACTGATGCTGGCGAATGAGACCGCGCACGTCGCGACCGTGGCTCCCGGCCTCGGCGCGGAAACACGGCGTGTAAGCCGTGTACGAAATCGGAAGCTTCTCGCCTTCGAGGATCTCGCTTGCGTGGAGATTGGTGACCGGGACCTCGCCGGTCGGGATGAGATAGAGCTCGTAGGAGCGCTCGGGATCGGCCTTGTGCGTCTTGAAGAGATCGTCGGCGAACTTCGGGAGCTGTCCGGTGCCGAGGAGCGCCGTGTCTTTCACGAGGAACGGCGGCAGCACCTCGGTGTAACCGTGCTCGCGCGTGTGAACCTCCAACATGAAATGAATGAGCGCTCGCTCGAGGCGCGCTGCATCTCCGAACAGCACGGTGAAACGCGGCCCAGAGAGCTTCGCCGCGCGCTCGAAATCGAGGAGCCCGAGGCCTTCGCCGATCTCCCAATGCGGCTTCGGGACGAAGTCGTAGGTCTTCGGCTCGCCCCAGGTGCGCACGACCACGTTGTCTTCGGCGCCCTTCCCATCGGGGACCGACGGAAGCGGCATGTTCGGAATGCCGAGGAGGCGTTGCTCGAGCTCGGCCTCGATGTCGGCGACCTGCTTCTCGAGCGCCTTCACCTCGTTCGAGAGAGCCTTCAGCGCTTCACGCTGCTCGGCAAAAGCCGGCGTGCTCTTGTCGGCTTTCGCCATTTCGGTCGACGCGACGTTGCGCTCGCCCGCTCGCTTTTCGCTGAGGCCGAGCGCCTCTCGACGTCGGCGAACGAGGTCGGCGACCGGCTCGAGCTCCGAGGCCCAGGCGGGGTTGCGACGCACGAGGGCGGTGCGAACCTGGTCGAGGTTGTCGGCGACGAAGCGGGAGTCGAGCATGCGTCCTTTTTCCAGAGGGGTTCGGGGCGGTCAAGCAAGTCGAAGGCCCTGAACAGCGACGCAGCAGGAGGCGTGGTTCAGACGTCGTCGCGCAATTGGTCCCTGAAGCTTGACGGGAAGGTCTCGAAGTGGGACGCATTTAGCCCCACCGGAGGCATGCATGGCACCGAAGACCAACCCCGAGACACTCGATTTCAGCCAAGAATGGCCCGCTGAAAAGCTCATCGCGATCGGCCTGCTCGCGCTCGCGTCGTTCCTGGTCTTCATCTACTTCGCCTCCCCCTGAGCTCGACGATGAGAACTACCCAGCAAAAGCTCGCGTCTCACGCGGTCTCGCTCGCACTTGCGGCGCTCGCGATCGGTGCTTGCGACAAGAAGAGCGAGAACGGAGTCGGCTCGTCGTCACCCGCCGCACCCGCCGCACCCGACGTCGCGCACCGCGAGACGCACGACGCCATGATGTCGCTCTCGGTCGACGAAGTCGAACAACGGATCGCAGCGAACGACGGCAAAACCCAGGTCTTCGACTGCAACGCAAAAGAGACCTTTCAGAACAACCACGTTCCTGGCGCGAAGTGGGTCCCGTTCAACGCCGTCACGGCCGACATGTTGCCGAGCGACAAGAGCACGACGCTCGTCTTCTACTGCGCCAACGAACATTGAAACGCCTGTCACACCGCCGCGGTCGCGGCGCAAAAGCTCGGTTACTCGAAGGTGTTCGTCATGGCCGCCGGCATCGACGGCTGGAAGAAGGCCGGGAAGAAGGTCGAATCCTGATCCCGTGCCGTCGATGATTCGGTTCGTCTCGTGGACCTGAACCAGCCACTCCTCTGGCTCGGCCTCATGGGCGGGCTCGTGATGTCGATCCGAGGAGTGAAAAGCTGGTCGCTCGGCGGCCGAAGCTGGTGTCTGGTCGGGCTCTTGGTGCTCGCGGTGGGCGGCGCTGCCTACCTGCTCTGGCCCGACGCGTCTGGCTTCGTCACGTTCGGCGCGTGGGCCTTTCTCGTGCTCGGTCCGAACCTCGTGGCGCAAGGGCTCCAGCTGGCCGTCGATCGGCAGCAGCACGAAACAGCCGCCAAGCTCGCGCGTCTGCTCGCGGTCGTGCATCCCTCGCCCTCGACGCGTCTCGTCGCGCTCGATCGCGAGATCGCTGCGTGCACCCAGCGAGGCGACGCGCGGGGCTCCGAGGAGCTCTTGCTGCGCGCTTCGTCACTCGGCGGAATCTCGGCAAAGTGGGCCGTCATCGAGCGCCTTCGGGTCGTCGCGAATTGGGCGGCGATCGTGACCACTTTCGACGAGACGATCACCGACGCCGACGTGCGCGCTCTCCCTTCGCTCGTCGGCGTCTACGTCCGTGCCCTGGGTGAGACCGGGCAGCGCGCCGCAATGTGGAGAGCGTTCATGCGTTTCTCACACAGCCTCGATGGAGACGCGCTCGCTCGTCAGCGCGCCGTGGTGTGGCTCATCGTTCTCGCTTTCTCTGGAAAACGAGCCGACATCGATCGAGTCCTCTCGAGCAGGCTCACCTCGTTCACGCCTCACCTCGTTCGCTTCTGGCGCGCGACGGCCGACCTCGCCGCCGGCGGCGACAATGGGGCGACGGCAACGCTCGAAGATCTCGAGCGCTCGACCGACGTCCAGATGTCGCGCGCTGCGCGTCGACGGCTCGCCGATCGCGCGACGCTCACACGCGAGCCACTCACTCCGTTGGACGAGATCGAGTGCAGAGCGATCATGCGCACGTTCGATGAAGAAGATCGCTTCGGTCTCTCTTCGGCATGTCGCCCGCGCCCGGTGATGGTGCTGACGCTCATCGTGCTCAACGTGATCGGCTATGGCATCGAATGGGTCGCGGGTGATCCGACGAATGAGCACACCCTCTTCAAGGTCGGCGCGCTCCTCTCGTCGGCCGTCGTGAAGCATCACGAATGGTGGCGATTGGGCACCTGTCTGTTCCTCCACTTCGGCGCCGTTCATCTCGTCATGAACATGCTCGGGCTCTGGGTGCTCGGCCCGTTCGTGGAGTACTCGCTCGGACGAGCGCGTTGGCTCTTCGTCTATTTGGCCTCGGGCTTGGTCGGTAGCGTCGTGCTCACGGTTCTTCCGCTCCTCCACTGGGTCGAAGAAGAGAAGTGCGTGGGTGCGTCGGGATCGATCATGGGTCTCGTCGGCGCCACGATCGCCATCACCTTGCGCGGCGTGCTGCGCGAACGCGCTGTCATCGCGAAACGCCGGCTGATGGCGCTCGGACTCATCGTCGTTCTGCAGACCACGTTCGACCTGCTCACGCCGCAGGTGAGCTTTCTCGCCCACGCGAGCGGCCTCGTCTCGGGCTTTCTCTTCGCGAGCATGCTGGTTCATCGAGGTGCGAAATCGACGGAGCCCCTTCCGGCGCCGATGGCCGTTGGCGTAGCCTGACGCCGTGCTGCACCTCGATCGGATCGCCATTGCCTGTCTGCTGCTCTCGTCGATCACCGCGTGTGGGAGCAACGTGCTCACGCACCAGACGAACGTGTCCGACGTGACAGACATGTCGACGGTGAAGGTCGATGGCGATGGTGACGGCCGATGCGACGGCACCTTCTTCGTCGACTGGCCCGAAGGGGTCTCCGCTCGAATCAGCTCGGCCGCGAGAGACGGCCTCGTCGTCGTTCGGCGCAAGGGCTGCAAGCTCGAGGTGCTCGACAAATGCCACGGCAGCGGGAGCTACGACTTCGTCGACGTCTCACCATCGCGCGATCGGACCGAGGTCTCTGCCGACAATGCGATCGCGGTCGGCGTCGTCGGGCGCGACGGTAAGCGCATCGGCGCCGAAGCCGGTCTCGGGAGCGCGCGAGCGATCGAGTACGCCATCGTCGGCCAGCAGGTCGCCAAAGCCGCTGCGACCGACATCACCGGCGAATGCAGCGGCGCGACGCACGTAGTGACCGCCATCTCGGTCGGCGCATTCGAGCTCGCGACGAGCGAGCACTCCGAGGTGAGCGCCATCATCAAGCTCCACGAGCACAAGGGCGAAGAGCACCACGGAGCCGGTGACGTCGAGCGATGTTCGAAGCACGACGCGAAGGGTAGCGACGAATGCCGTTGGCCCATCAAGCTCGATCTCGCGCCCGCGCCCAAGTAGCGCCGCGCCATCGAGACGGTCAGTCCGTGGAGCAGATTACAAGGAGTCGGGGATCGTTCCGCGAGGGGGCGACGCTGGCGGCGCCGATGAGGGGCCCATCGATCCGAACAGCTGACGCGCTCTCATGCGTAAATCGGTCAGCTCTTCGACGAGCTCGGTACCTTCTCGTGGAGAGACGAGGCCTCGTTCGACGCGGCCGAGCGCCGACGCAATGAAGCGCGCATGCAGCGCGAGCGCGCGTGCCTGAAACGCCGACCGAAGCTCGATGAGCAACGTCCCTTGATCGCGATCGATCGCCCAAGTCTCGAGCTTGCTTGCGAGGACGAGCGCGTCGTCCGCCATCAACATCCAACCGCGGCGCGACTTCGGGTCTTCGGGGAACGGCATGAAGTTTTCTTGCTCACAGCAAGACCCATGCCATTGAGCAACGCGCATCATTCCCCCACATTTTCAGGTGACAACCTACGGAATCGGTCGAGTGTGCAGCGTTGCTGCAACGCCCGATTGCAGGGCTGAAAAAGGTGCGGGTGTTTGAGCGGGTCGAGCGCACCCGAAGCGTCGGGGGCTACGGCCCTGCGTACAACGTCAGTCGAAAGCCGACGAGCGCGAGCGGCCGACGGACCGATTCACTGAAGAGGTAGTGCGCGCCCGCGTACGGTCCCATGCGAAGCTTCCACACTTTGAGGGGCTCCCAGAAGGCGCCGGCGAAAAGGTACGAGCTCCCGGCGCCATCGATGAGCGTCACCTGCGTCTTGGTCGCGACGGTCTTCGGAAAGCCGAGACCGAACTCGAACGTGGCGCCGACGTCGCGAAAGAGCCCCTTCAACGGGTAGAGCGGGTAGAGATCGTTGTGGAAGAAGGCGAGCGGCGCGGGGCTCGACGAGCCTTTCGCGTAGAGGTTCGAGAAGCCGAAGCCAATCCCGAGATTGAGCCAGTCGGTGAGCGCACCTCCGAGCCAGATTGCGGAGCCGGTGCCGAAGCCGACACCGCTCTCGTTGTAGTACTTCGCGCGGCCGATCTTCTTCGAGTCGTTCGGGTATCCGTTCGAGGCGCCGAGGCCGCCACCGACCGACAACCCCATCGCAAACCCGCTCCTACGCTCGGCCTTGGCGGTCTCCCAAAGCGGGGGCGACTTCTCAGGCGGCTTCTCAGCGGTATCGACGACCTTCGACGCGCGCGACCTCGTATCGGCGGTCTTCGCATCGGCGGCCTTCGTATCGGCTGCCTTCGTATCGGCTGCCTTCGTAACGGCTGGCTTCGCGTCGGCGACCGTCACGGGAGCTGCGGTCGCTCCGCCGTCGGCTTCTTGAGACAGAGCTACCGAAGCATCGAATAGGACGATCAGCGCCGCTACCGCTCCGAGAGCCAGGCGAGAACGAAAGCGCCGAGAGAAACCCTGTCGCACATTGACGAGGTAGCAGCGTCGCAGGCGAAAGTCGATTGCGGCTCGGCAGTGAGAACGTGTTCGGCTCCGGTCGAACCGAAGCGCGGTGGACCTCGACGAGCGTGTCGCCCTCCGAAGCCAGGAGGTCGTTCGCCACTGGGCGAAAGCGGCAGGCTCCGCGATCGGTGCGCCGATGCGTTCGGCTACTCGGTGCGCTTGATGATGTGAAAGCCGAACGGCGTCTCGACGATGTTGCTCACCTGGCCGACCTCGAGCGCGAACGCCGCGTCACCGAAGGCCTTCACCATCGTCTTCTTTTCAAACGTGCTCAGATCGCCTTTGCGCTCTGCGCCGCCGGGCTCATCGGTGTACTCGACGACGAGCTTGTCGAAGTCGGCCCCAGAGCGAACCTTCGCGAGGCACTCTTCTGCGCGCTTCTTCGCTTCTTCTCGTGTGCGGCGAATCTCGGGCGGTTTGCGCTCCGACTTGTCGTGCATGATGAGAATGTGCCTCGCGCCGATGGTCTTCGGCTCGCGGGCACGCGCCGCAGCCTCGGCCTTGAGCCGCGCGTCTTCGGCGGCGATGCGCTCGGGCGCGGTGTCGGCGAGGCTCGAGTGCGTCCACGAGGGGCCGGTGGCCAAGGCGGTGCATCCCGACACGAGCAGCGCCGAGACGGAGAGCACGCTCGTCGCCGCTCGGGTCACCCGATGGAGCTGGCGAGACACGGGGCGCACCGATAGATCACGAAGCGGCGCGTGATCGCCCATCGAAGGGGCTCCGTCGAGCATCCGTAGGCTCCGTCGATTCGGCTTGATGCGCATGAACGGGCGGAGGTTCACCGATAGGCATGAGCGACGCAAGCGCCTTCGCGGATCAGATAACTCGCGCTGGCACGGCCACGGACCAAGGACTATGGTGTCGCCTCTTATGGTCAGGCCGTTCGAGCTCGTTTCGGAGTTCACGCCGCGCGGTGACCAGCCTCGCGCGATTGAGGAGATCTGCGCGGGAATCGACCGAAACGAGCGCTACCAAACGCTGCTCGGCGTCACCGGAAGCGGCAAAACGTTCACGGCCGCGAAGGTCATCGAGCACCACGGTCGTCCGACCCTGATCCTCGCCCCGAACAAGACGCTGGCCGCCCAGCTCTACGGCGAGATGCGCGACCTGTTCCCGAAGAACGGCGTGCACTACTTCGTCAGCTACTACGACTACTACCAGCCCGAGGCGTACGTCCCGACGAGCGACACGTACATCGAGAAAGACGCGATCATCAACGACGCGATCGATCGAATGCGCCACGCGGCCACGCACGCGCTCCTCTCGCGCGAAGACGTGATCATCGTCGCGAGCGTGAGCTGCATCTACGGCATCGGCTCGTCGGAGAGCTACCAGGGCCTCGTCATCCAGCTCGAGCAAGGAACCGAATTCCGGCGTGACGAGCTGCTCCGTCGCCTGGTCGACATTCAATACGAGCGCAACGACGTCGACTTCCACCGCGGGACGTTCCGCGTCCGCGGTGACGTGGTCGAGATCTTTCCCGCCTACGAAGATCAGATCGCGATCCGCATCGAATTCTTCGGGGACGAGATCGAGGCCATCAAAGAGGTCGATCCGCTCCGCGGCAAAGTCATCGGCACGCTGCCGCGCACGTCGATCTTCCCAGGCTCGCACTACGTCACCGAGCAACAGCAGCTCCGCAAAGCCATCGGCTCGGTTCGCGACGAGCTTCGTGAGCGCCTCGACTACTACGACAACGCCGGTCGCTTTCTCGAGAAGCAGCGTCTCGAGCAGCGGACCATGTACGACCTCGAGATGCTCGAGCAGATGGGTTTCTGTAACGGCATCGAGAACTATTCGCGCCACCTCTCGGGTCGCAAGCCGGGCGATCCGCCGCCCACGCTCATCGACTATTTCCCCGCCGATTTCCTCCTGATCATCGACGAGTCGCACCAGACCATTCCTCAGGTCGGAGCCATGTACCGCGGCGATCGCGCGCGAAAAGAGACGCTCGTCGAGCACGGCTTCCGCATGCCGAGCGCCCTCGACAACCGACCCCTCAAATTCGAAGAGTTCGAGGACCACTGCAACAAAGTCCTCTTCGTCAGCGCGACACCCGGCGAGTACGAGCTCGAGAAGAGCCACGGCGTAGTCGTCGAACAGATCATTCGACCGACCGGTCTCATCGATCCCGAGATCGAGATCCGGCCTGTCGGCGGGCAGGTCGACGATCTGCTCGAGCGCATCCGCGAACGCGTCGCGGCGGGCGAGCGCGTGCTGGTCACGACGTTGACCAAGCGCATGGCCGAAGATCTCACCGAGTACTACACCGAGCTCGGCGTTCGCGTGCGCTACCTCCACAGCGACGTCGACACGCTCGAGCGCATCGAGATTCTGCGCGATCTGCGCCGCGGCGAGTTCGACGTGCTCGTCGGCATCAACCTCTTACGTGAGGGTCTCGATCTGCCCGAGGTCTCCCTCGTCGCGATCCTCGACGCCGACAAAGAAGGCTTTCTCCGCAGCCATCGCTCGCTCATCCAGACCACCGGCCGAGCCGCTCGCAACCTGCACGGCAAAGTGATCATGTACGCCGATCGCATGACCGCGGCGATGAAGGTCGCCATCGAAGAAACCGATCGGCGTCGCGCGATTCAACGCGCGTACAACATCGAGCACGACATCACGCCCGCGACGGTCACCAAGGCCATCCTCGACATGTCGCCGACGAGCGGCTCGCGCGACTACTTCGCCGTCCCCAAACAAAAGATCGGAAGCTTCGACGATCTCTTGAAGCCAACGAACGAAATCGATCTGACCGAGACGATCGAGGCCCTTCGGCAAGAGATGTTCGTGGCCGCCGAGGCCCTCGATTTCGAGAAGGCCGCCAAGCTGCGCGATCAACTGAAGCGACTTCGCGGCGACGCGACGGCCGCCGAAGTCATCGGCGCCGCACCTGCGCGCCCCAAAGCCGGCATCCGAAGCAACGGAGGGAAAGGCGGCATGGGCGGTCGCTCGTCGGGAAAGCGCGGCCGCTCGCGCTGAAACAGGCAATTGAACGCCCTCGAGGCCGTTTCGAACTTGGCCGCCGGTCGTCTCGAAGGCGATCCTGAGCCGACGCCGTGACAGCTCCCTTTCGTCATGAGCTCGTCTGCGCCGGTGCGTCGGTCACTCTCGCCGCGCTGCTCGCGTGCACGGCTGCCGAGCCCAAATCGCCCGTCGCGACGACGAGCACGACGGCGGTCGCGATCGACCATCCGCTCCTCTCGCCCGTCGTGCCTGCGTGCGCAGCGCTTCACCCGAGCGTGCCAGACGTCGTGGCGGCAGCGAAGATCGATCCCCCCGTGCCGGCGATCGACTCTCCCGAAGCGCTCGATGGTTTTTACCGGGCACTGGCAGAGCTCGCGCGTGGTCGCGCGAAGGATCACGTGCGGATCGCCGTATTCGGTGACTCGAACCTCACGATGGACTTTCCGACCGGTCATTTACGGCGTGCGCTCCAAGCCCGCTTCGGCGACGGCGGACACGGCTTCGTCGCGCTCGGAAAGCCGTGGAGCCACTACCGACACATGGACGTTCGGCACGACGTCGTCTCCGGTTGGCACGCGTACGCCGTCACGACCTCACCGACTGGAGACGGCCTCTACGGGCTCGCTGGCATCGCCGTCGAGAACCGCTGGCAAGGGGCGACGACCTTCGTCGCGACCGCACCGCAGGGCGCTCCGGTCGGCACGCGCGCGGGTCTCTTCGACGTGTTCTTTCTCACGAAACCCAAAGGCGGCGCGTTCGAGGTCCGCATCGACGGATCGTCGCGCGGTCGCACCGAGACGGGTGGAGAGACGCACGCGATGGGTGTCACGCACGTCGCGACCGACGACGCTCCGCATCGGTTGGAGGTGATCGCGCGGAGCCCCGCGACCGTGCGGCTGTTCGGTGTGGCTCTCGAACGCGACGCCCCCGGCATCGTCATCGACACGTTCGGTGTCGGCTCGCTCAACACGAAGACGATGACGCGGTACGACCCGACGCTCCAAACCGAGATGCTCCGAGATCGGCGCTACGACCTCATCGTCTACATGACCGGCGCCAACGACCTGTTCACGATGGATAGCGTTCCCGAGTCGCTCCACGAGCTGATGACGCTTCAGCGTGAGGCGCTTCCTTCGGTGTCATTCTTGATTCTGACGCCCGCCGATCGCGGTCGCGGAAAGTCGTTCGCTCCCACGCTCGAGGTCGTCGAGCAGCGTCGCGTTCTCGCCAAGAGAGAGGGCGCCGCTTTCTGGGATCTCTGGTCGGCCATGGGCGGCCGAAGCTCGATGAAGCGCTTCGTCGACGCGAAGCTCGCTTACGACGACGCCGTCCATTTCACCGATGCGGGCGGAGCGTTCATCGCCGGACGACTCGACCACGCGCTGATGGACGGGTTCACCCACTACCTCGACGCGCACCCCGACGCCGGGTGCGCCGAGCCCGAGACCGTCGCCGGAACGTCGAGCGGGCTCTCCCGCGGTAGAGGCCCATCAGCGTCAGGACCTTCGCGCGCGAGACCTTCGAGCGCTAGGCCTTCGGGCCCGTAGCGTCGTCGGAGGCCGCCGTTCGCGTGGTGCTCGCAGCGCCCGCTTCCTCGTACTTGCGCTCGCGCGGCGCTACCAGACTGAGATCGACGGCGTCGGTGACGTGCACGGGCACGCCTGCGCACGCGTAGTCGAACGAGCGAATGAGCGTGACCTCGTGCGGTCCACCGCCGGTGGAAGGCTTGTGCCGAGCTAGCGTCGTCCGCTGGAACTTGTCGTCGTCGCGCTTGGGGAACGCCTTCTTGTAGTGGGCTCCGCGCGACTCGTCGCGCTCGCGCGCTCCCTTGGCCGTCACGCGCGCGAGGACCAACATGTTCTCGAGGTGGCGCACGAACGGTGCCCCCTGGTTCACACGCGGCGAAGAGTCGGTAGCGCGCACGCGCTTCACGCGCTCGTCGAGCTCGTCGAGCTTTTCGATGACACCGTCGAGAACCGCGTTGTCTCGCTCGATGGTGCAGTCGCGGAGCATGATCTCACCGAGCTCTTGATGGAGCCGGTAGGGGTTCTCGGCCTTCGCGTCGTCTTGGTTCTGTTTCAAGATGCGCGCGTAGTCTTCTTCGGCGCGTTTCTCGGCGCGATCGAACACCGATCGAGGCAGATCGTGCACGCTCTTCATCATGCTGGCTCGGTAGCTCGCGACGGCGGGGCCAGTGAGCATGCCGCCGTAGATGCACGACAAGAGCGAGTTGGCGCCGAGTCGGTTGGCGCCGTGATACTGGTAATCGACCTCGCCCACCGCATAGAGCCCTGGAATGCTCGTCGCGTGATTGCGAGGAGAGCCGACGACCGGTGCGCCGCGCGCATCGCGCTCGAAGTCGACCCAGAGCCCGCCCATCGAGTAATGAACGGCCGGAAAGACCTTCATCGGGTTCTTGTAGGGATCGACTCCGACGAATTTTTCGTAGATCTCGAGCATGCCAGCGAGCTTCGAGCGAAGGACTTTCTCGTCTTTGTGCGTGAGGTCGAGGTAGACCTCGTGCTCGTTCTTCGCGGTGTCGGCGTTGAAGATCCCACGCTCCTCGTGAAAGCAAATCTCGAAGATCGCGCGTGAAGCGATGTCACGCGGAACGAGGTTTCCGTATCCGGGATACATTCGCTCGAGAAAGTAGTCGCGCTCGCGCTCGGGCACGTCTTTCGCAATTCGCTTTTCTTTCGCGTCTTTCGGGACCCAGACGCGTCCGCCTTCGCCCCGCGCGCTCTCGGAGATGAGACGCAGCTTGTCGGCGCCCGGAATGGCGGTGGGATGCACCTGAATGAACTCGCCGTTCGCGTAGATCGCGCCCTCTTGATAGACCTCGCTCGCCGCGGTTCCGGTGCAGATCACGCTCAGCGTGGAGCGCCCGAAGACGATACCCGGTCCGCCCGTGGCGAGCACGACCGCCTCGCCAGGAAACGACCGGATCTGCATCGTCTTCAGATCTTGGGCGACCGCTCCGACGCACGTGCCGGCTTCGTCGCGAACCATACCGAGAAAGTCCCAGTACTCGTACTTGCGAACGAGCCGCTCGCCGGGGACGCCGACTCCGTGATCGTCTCGTACGTCGGCCATCTCGTAGCGACGCACTTGCTCGTCGAGCGCGTAAAGGAGCTGCTGACCGGTCGTCGCGCCAGCGAACGCCGTGCGATGAAAGAGCGTCCCTCCGAAGCGGCGAAAGTCGAGGAGCCCCTCGGGCGTGCGATTGAATGGCACGCCCATGCGATCGAGCATGTGGACGATCCCTGGAGCGGCTTCGGCCATGCCGAGGACGAGCGGCTGGTTCGCGAGAAAATCGCCTCCGTACGCGGTCTCTTCGAGGTGGATGCGCGGGCTGTCGCCTTCGCCCTTGGTGTTGACCGACGCGTTGATTCCACCTTGGGCACACACCGAGTGAGAGCGCTTCACCGGGACGAGCGAGAGCAGATCGACCGGAACGCCCGCCTCGGCGAGCTTGATGGTCGTCATGAGCCCGGCGAGACCACCACCGACGACGACGACGCGGCGAACCTTGCCGCCCTCACTCTTCATGCTGACCGTCTTGGCCATCGGTTTTCTACCTCTCGCCCGAAATGGGTGCGCCCGAAGTGAGTGACGGAGCGCCCTTCGCGCGATCGGCGGGCTCGCCGATGCCACTCGCGGGCGCGGTCTTCGACGATCCGAAGGGCCCGGAGCCGGCCTGGATGTCGGCGCAGCTGCGAGCGCGCGCGATCGGAGAATCGGCGGGCGTGCCGAACACGGCGACGCGTGATCCCGTCGCGAAGTAGATGGCGGTGTTGGCGCCGAGGAGGAACACGATGAGCCCGATCAGACCGAACACGGTCGCGCTGATCCGCTGCGATCGTCGGCTGACGGTGATGCCCCAAGAGAAGCAGAAACCCCAAAGACCATTCGCCAAGTGAAAAACGACGGCGGCGATCCCGAACACGTACGCGAGCGCGGCGACTGGAATCCCCGAAGGCGCGCTCGACAGGTCTTGGCAGAGCGCACCGTAGAACTGCTCCGGAGCGAGGTGCCCGGTGACCCTCGCGTACCAATAGGTCGACAGGTGCCAGACGATGAAGGCGAACGCGAGAAGCCCCGTCACGCGCTGGGCCGTGTACATCCAGTTGCGATTGAACGGATAAGAGCCCACGTTCGGTCGGCTCTCGAAGGCGAGCTTCACGCCATAGAGGGCGTGAAAGAGCAGCGGTCCGAGAACCGCGACGGCCTCGATCACCGGCAGATACGGGATCGCCTGAATGTCTTCGACGGCTTTCGAGAACGAGGCCTCGCCGCGAAGAGCCCTCGCGTTCGTGAATAGATGAAACACCACGAAGAGCCCGACCGGAACGACGCCGGTCAACGAGTGCAGCTTACGAAGCAAGAATCGACGGCGATGCTTGTCGAAGAGCCTCGGCTCCAGGGCGGCGCGTGACACCAATCCGGCTTACGGGACAGGCGTTCAAACGTCAAGGAGAGCGGGCGAGGTGGGCTCGTGCGATAGTTCGAAAGCGTGAGGGAGGTACGAGGCAGGGCGCTCTGGTTCGTGGTCGAGCCACCTGGCGCCATCACGACGAGCAACGATCCGGGCCGCGCGTTCATTCGCGAGGCGACGGGTCGTCGCGGCCATGCGACGATCAAGCGCGTGTTCGGCTTCGATTGGAGCGCGCTCTCTGCGCTCGCCGAGGCCGACGGAGAAACCGAAGCGAAGCGCGGCTTGTTGGTTCGGGCCGAGCCGATGCTCGATCGCGTCGGACGGATGACCGCCATCTTGGTCCGCGCGGAAGGGCCTCTGACCTCTGGCACCGCGACGTCGGCGGCGACGAGCGTGCCCAAGCGCGGTCTCGATCGGATCGCCGGAACCGATGCCGCCGTGCGGACCGGCTTGGCTCTCGCCGAACGTTTTGCGAGGACTGCGCTTCCCGTGCTGATCATCGCAGAGGCGGGTGCCGGAACACGAGACCTCGTCGAAACGATCCACCAGGCGAGCGCATTTCGGGCTCGGCCCATCGTGACGCTCGAGGCCGCGTCGGTAGACGGACCGCTCGCGAAGATCCCCTCGGTCGCAACACTTTCGATGGGTGGTGGCACGCTGTTCATCGACGGAATCGACGATCTGAAGCCACTAGGTCAAAGCGAGCTGCTCTCTGCCCTCGAGCATGGCGGCCTCGGTGACGTCCGTTTCATAGGCTCTGCTCGAAGCGAGCTTCGGCCGCTCGTCCTCGCCGGTCGGTTCGACCGCGCTCTCTACCAGCTCCTCCGATCGGCAACCGTGACACTTCCGCGACTCCGAGACAGAAGCGACAAGGTCTTGTTGGCCGAGCGCGTGCTGGGTGCCATCGCCCCATCGACGACGCTGTCTCCCGCAACGCGCGCCGCCATCGAGCGCTATGCATTTCCGGGCAATCTGCTCGAGCTCGAGACCGCGATGGAGCACGCGTCCGCCCTCGCCGGCGGT
Source organism: Polyangiaceae bacterium (assembly GCA_043755175.1). Lineage (GTDB taxonomy): Bacteria > Myxococcota_A > Polyangia > Polyangiales > Polyangiaceae > CAYYKK01. The sequence goes on from JAYUUB010000227.1 coordinate 120,954, forward strand.
CAGGGTCGCCTCGATCCGTTCCACTTACCCCCCGAGATGACCGACAAGAACGACGGACCACATGACGGCGCCGAAGGGACCAAGAGCACCGCCGAACGCACTGCACTCGAAGAGGCCATGCGCTTCGGTCGAGGTAACTTGAGCGTCACGGCGAAACGCCTCGGTGTGGCTCGAAGCACGCTCTATCGAATGCTCGAGCGTCACGGGATGCGAAGCGCGTGAAGTCCTCGAAGCGTTCGCTCTCGTGTTGGCTCCTCGCTCTGGCCGCTGTGAGTGGCGCCGCCTGTGCGTCGCCGAAGCCTCCGCCCACGCCCGACCTGGCGCAAGGTCTTCACGCCCAAGAAGCGTTCCAACCGCTCCGTGGCAAGTGGGAGCACACGAGCCCGGAGGGAAGGCTCGCGCTCGAAGCCCCGCTCGTCAGGTACGTGCGCGTCCACGGACAAGACCCGACCTCTCGAACCGCTCAGGCGATGCTCGGCCTCATCGCTCTCGGAAAGGGCGAGCTCGACCGCTCGAGCGCGTTTGCCACCAAGCTCTCATCGGGCCCCGATGGTGAGACACGTGACATGGCCTTGGTGACCATGGGCGCGATAGCCCGTCGACGTGGCCAATCGAAGCGCGCGTTCGCCCTTCTCGCGCCGCTCTTCGGCAAAGTGATCGACGCGTACGCACGCGGCGTCCTCAACGAAGAGCTCGCTCTGTCTGCGGTCGATGCTGGTGACCCCGACGCGGCGAAGTACGTGCGCGGTTGGATGCTCCAGGCCACCGAAGACGAGAGAGACGAGGTCGAGCGTCGGGTCTCGGCGCTCCTCGCTCGCTTGCCTACGCCCTCGCTGGTGTCGCTCGTCGAATCGGCCCACGGCACCGACGAGATGAAGACACGGCTCATCTTCATCACCGCCAAACGCCTCGCGGCCATCGCGATCGAAACACGCGACGTCACGCTCGCGCGTCTGCTCATCAGCCGTGCCGGACCCATTCTCGGCGATCAGGCTGACGCGGTGGCGCGCGTCGCGGCACGAGGTGCAGCGATCCGTCTCGAACCGAACACGGTGGGCCTCTTGCTCTCGCAGCGATCGAGCGAGCTCAGCCGGCGCAGCCTCGAGGTCGCCGACGGTCTCGCGCTCGCCCTCGGCATCCCGGGCTCACGCGCCCGGCTCGTTTCGCGAGGCGACCAGGGCGATGCGTCGAAGATCGACGAGGCGCTGGCCCTGCTCAACGCCGACGGCGCGGCGGTGATCATCGCTGGCATCGACCCCCGCGAGGCGAACGCGGCGTTCGACTACGCCGAGCGAACCGGCGTCCCGATCGTGCTGTTGCGACCGCCCGATCGGGTGGTCGATCCGAAAGGGCACGTGTTCGTGGTCGGCGACACCGCACTCGCCTCCCGTGAGGCTCTCGTTCGTGCGGCGCTCGGTGGCGGCAAAGATCGGTTGGCGCTTTTCGTCGGCGAGCGCACCGAGAGCGATGCTCCTCCGTCCGATACGAATGGAGGCGTCGTCGCGGTCCAACCGTGCGGCGCGCCGCTCGACTTCGCCGTCCACGCAGGCGCGAATCTAGTCGTCGTCGATGGAGGTCCTCGCTGTGCGCGCGAGGCGACCGAAGGAAGTCAGCTCCCGGTCGCGCTCGGCCTCGACGCGCCGGCCGACCTCCTCACTCGATTTCGAGCCAAGGCCGGCCGATATCCGATCGAGAAGATCGCGAACGAGCTCGACGCCGATCTTCTTTCGTCCTTCGCCCGAGGAAGCGATCCCCCGAGCTGGTGGGCCGGGCTCGGGCACGACGCCGGCAAGCTCACTTGGGCCGCGGTAAGTCAGCTCCCGGCAGAGATCCCCGTCGAAGCCCAGGCGATGGCCGAGCGCAAAGCCCATGTCACCGAGCTACTCGGTGCGGCCGATGTCCCCCTGTGGACGACCCACGCTCACGGGTTCGCCGGCGGACGAATTCTCGCTCGCGAGATCACCGTAGAAGAGCGCGCTACGAAGCCCGAACGGCGATCGGCGCGTCCCGCCGAACGTAAAGCGCCCAAGCGATGAACAGCGCTTGAAAAGGCAGACGGGCCCACATCGCCCAAACTGGAATGGGGCTCTCCGGGCTCAGCTGAATCTGGTGAATCGCCATGTTGATGTTCGCAGGAAACACGGCAAGGTAGAGCGCGACGAGCCCGAGCGCCGAAAGAAGCCGCGTTCGCGCGAACAAGAGACCCACACCGAAGGCCACCTCGCAGACGCCACTGAGATACACCAGCACGAGCGGTGCTGGTAGAAAGGCCGGTACGATGTGAACGAACGGACCGGGGTTGGCGAAGTGATCCACGCCGATCGCCGTCATCGCGAACGCGAGGAGGTAGCGAGCCACGGCTCGCGGCCGAAAACGAGTGACCGGACGAGCGGGATCGGTCACGGCATCGGACCAGGCGCGAAGGGAGGCCGAGCCGACCACGTGGCTCCGCCGTACGAGCTCGGACCAAAGCCCACGCCCACGCCCACGCTGACGGAGGCGCCCACCGAGACCCCGCTCGAGCGTGCGGCCTGTTGGTAGCGCATCGTGATGAGGTGAGTCGCGAGCGTGCAGGCGAGCGCGGCGCTCGGGCTCACGTTGCAGCCGACCCAAGAGCCGAGCGACATTCGCTCCCCGTCGATCCCGAATTGCGTGACCTGACCGTCGGGCAACACGGCGAGCCATGCGACGTCGCCCCCCGGCAGCGAGGCGGTGATGATGCCCACCCGGCCGAGGTCGGCGTCGCTGTTGCCATGCACCATCCCATCGGGGTCGAGCAGCGCGATGGGCTCGTTGTCTTCGTCGAAGACGCGACCTGCCCGGTCGAGGCCGAGCTCGAACTCGCCGTTTCGTTGGACGATCCCGTCGGGCCTCATGGTGATGGTCTCGTCACCGACGACCCACCGTGCGTTCGGCAAGTCGAGCCGCGCGCCGCCCGCGGCCCACCGACTCGGCGGAGTCGTGGTCGCGGCGCAGGCGACCATCAGGGGCGCGAGCAGAGCGATAGAAACGCAGCGAAGACCCATCCAGGCCATTGTAGGCGCCCGCTCGGAAGATGCCATCCCGCCAACTACGAGAGGGTCAGACCTTCTCGATGCCTGCACGGCCAAGAAGACCGGCTGGCCTGACGAGAAGCACGGCGATGAGCACGATGAAGATGAGCACGTCTTGAAGCCCCGAATAGGGCGTGAGCTTCGTGAGCTCGCCGAGCACTCCGATGAGGAGACCGCCGAGCATCGCGCCGGGGATGCGTCCGATCCCGCCGATGACCGCGGCCACGAAAGCCCGCGTGCCGATGACCACGCCCATGGTCGGATAGGTCTGCGACTGATCGAGGCAGAAGAGCACCGCTCCGAGGGCGGCCAAGCTCGAGCCGGTCATGAAGGTGAGGCTGATCACTTTGCCGGTGCGAATGCCCATGAGCCGCGCCGCTTCGGTGTTCATGCTGAGCGCGCGCATCGCCTTGCCGAACCAGGTCTTCTGCACGAGCAACTGGAGCGCGATCATCGTCGCGAACGCGGTGATTACGATGATTCGACGCGTCCAACCGAGAGGCATGAGCTGCGGATAACTTCGGTATTGTGCGGTGAAGAGCAGCTGCGCCAAGTTTTGGAGGAGCACGCTCATGCCGAGCGCCGTGACGAGCGGCGCGATGCGACTCGCCGGATCTTTCGCGCCCTTGGAGCGCGCCCGAAGAGGCGCATACGCGACGCGTTCGACCAGCGTCCCGAGTAGCCCCGCGAGCACCATGGCACCGAGCGTCCCGCAGACACCGGCGACGATGGGAGACGTCTCGCCGCCGAGGATCCCGATGAGGAAGATCCCGGCGAAGGAGCCCATCATGAACACCTCGCTGTGCGCGAAGTTGATGAGCTTCAAGATGCCGTAGACCATCGAGTAGCCGAGCGCGACGAGAGCAATCATCGCGCCTTGGGCAACACCGGTCTCGAGCGCACTCAGTAGCTGCTGCATCGATGGCTGAGAACGATAGCGTGGGTGAGCGACGAAAAGAAAAGCGGCGTCGCCAGGCTCACTTCTTCGGTGCCGCCGATGCGCTCGGGGCCGCCGATGCGCTCGGGGCCGTCGACGCGCTCGGAGCCGCCGACGCGCTCGGGGCCGCCGACGCGCTCGGGGCTGCCGATGCGCTCATCTCGGGTGCCGCGGGGACGACCGGCTTTGCGCCAGCCAGCATCGCCTCTGCTCCAGGCCCGACCACCGAAACGTAGGTCGTCGTGCCGCTCTTGATTTGCACGATGACCGCTGGCTTCACGGCGTTGCGCTTCGCGTCGATGCTGATCTTGCCGGTGGCGCCTTCGAAGTTCTTCGTGTCGGCGATGGCGTCGCGAATCCCGTCGGGTGTGTCGGCCTTCGCGCGCTTCATCGCGTCTGCGAGGACGAGCGTCGCGTCGTAACCCATTGCCGCGAGGCTCGTGGGCGGTCGATTGAACTTCGCCTTGTACGCAGCGACGAACTTGCGCGACTTTTCCCACGGAATGTCGGGAGCGTAGTGATCCGAGAAGTACGCGCCGTCGAGCTCCTTGAAGAGCCCCTCGTCGCTCCAACCGTCGCCACCGACGAAGATGTTGCCCGGGATGTTCTCGGCCTTCGCCTGGCGCGCCATCGGCACCATCTGCGTGTAATAGACGGGGGCGTAGATGATATCGGGTGCGGCCGTCTTCATCTCTTGCAGGTACGTGGTGAAGTTCGTCTCCGTCTTGGGGAAGCTCTTCTCGAGGACGATCTCGGCGCCGAGCGCGGCGACGGCCTTCTTGAACTCTTTGGCGAGCCCTGACGAGTAGAGGTCGTCGGTTGCGAAGAGCAGACCGATCTTCTTTTTGCCGAGGGTCTTCACGATGAACTCGGCGCCCATCTGGCCCTGGAAGTCGTCGATGAAGCACACGCGGAAGACGTACGGCCCCGTCTCGGTCACGTTGGGGTTCGTCGACGAAGGCGAGATCATCGGGATCTTCTTCGAGTTCGCCGTCATCCCGCAGGGCTGCGAAATGCTCGAGGCGACTTCGCCGAGGAGCGCGACGACTTTGTCGCGATCGATGAGCTGGAGAACCTTGTTGTTCGCCTCGGTCGCGTTCGACTTGTCGTCTTCGAAGAGGACCTTGATCTTCTTGCCCTTCGGGGGCTCCTTGTTGATCTCTTCGAGGGCGAGCTCGATTCCTTCTTTGGTGTCTTTGCCGAACTGGGCTTGCGCGCCCGAGAGGCTCAAGTAGGCGCCCACGATCCACTCGTTGCCGGCACCCGCGCTTCCGCTGCCGTTGCCACAAGCGCCAAGACCGAGCGCGCCGGCTGTGCCGAGCGTCACCCCGAGAAATCGTCGTCGTGAGAGCATGTTCCCCTCTTTTCCAGGGCCGGGAGTATCATCAAAGGCCGTTCACGTCACCCCTTCTCGGCCGAGGCTCAGTCCTCGCGCTCAGCCTTCGCTCCCTCCTCTGCGCGACCACACGAAGCGCTCGAGGTTGCCCTTCGGTCCTGCGAGCGGGCTGTCGACCTCGCCGATGATCGTGAATCCGGCCGAGCGAATCGCGGCGCGCGCGCCTTCGATGGCAGCGTCGCGAACGGCGCCCTCGCGAATGACACCGCGACCGCGGCTGACCGCTTCGCGACCCGCTTCGAATTGCGGCTTCACCAGCGCGACGAGCTCGCCATGTCTCGGGAGCACGAGGGCGATCGCCGGCAAGAGCTTGTCGATCCCGATGAACGACGCGTCGACGACGACCAAGTCGACCGGCGGATCGAAGTCTTTCGGCGAGAGGTCGCGCGCGTTCGTGCGTTCACGGGAGACGACACGAGGGTGGTTTCTGAGCTTTGAATCGAGCTGTCCGTAGCCGACGTCGATCGCATAGACCCTCGCGGCGCCGCGCTGAAGTAGACAATCGGTGAACCCCCCGGTCGAGGCACCGACGTCGAGCGCGACGCGTCCGGACAGATCGGCGAAGCATTCGCCGAGCGCATCGAGTGCACCATCGAGCTTGTCACCACCGCGCGACACGAAGCGACGACGAGGGACGACGCGCAGGTCGGCGCCTTCGGCGAGCAACGATCCGGGCTTGTCGACGCGGACGTCAGCCGACAAGACTTCGCCGGCCATGATGAGCGCCTGGGCTTTGGCCCGCGTCGCGGCGAGCCCACGATCGCAGAGCAGCACGTCGGCTCGAACACGCCGCGCCCGTGGAAGAGAATCGTTCATGGTGCTCCAGTCGAGGTCGCCGTTCGTGTCGTCCCCGGATGAATCAGGCTCGCGAGCTCGGCCACGCCCTCGCCGATGCGAGGCCCCGGCCGCAAGGCGGTCTTCGTGACGAGCCGAACGGCCTTGCGAAGCTTCAAGGCGCGCAGCGCCGAGAGCCCCGGTACGGCGCCGAGAAGCACCTCGGGCGACTCGCTGTACGCGCCCGCCGAACCGTCGATCACGATGTCGGGATCGAGCGCGAGCACGCCCTCCGGGCTGAGCGTCGGGTACTCGCCGCCCGCGGTGACGACGTTGACCGCGCCGGCGAGCGCGAGAAGCTCGTTTGGAAACGCGCCCGGCCCTGCAGCGACCAGCGGATGAAAGTCGAACAGCAAGAGGACGCGCGGCTTTGGAAGCGTACGGACATCTGCTTCGACGGTCGCGATGCTCGCGTGCATCGTCGCCGCGACTGCCGCGGCTTTCGAGCCTAGCCCGAGCTCGTCACCGAGCGCTTTCACCATCTCTTCGATCTGCACGAGCGTGTACATCGGCGGGAAGTAGGTCTCGATCCCTTTCGCGCGCAGGTCGGTGTCGAGGTCACGACCGCCTGGTCGGCGCTCTCCGACGACGAGGGTAGGTGCGAGCGCGACGATGGCTTCGATCGACGGATCCGTGAACCCACCGACGACCGGCACGCTCGCCGCTTCGGGTGGGTAGTCACAGAAGCGCGTGCGGCCGACGACGAATTCGCCCGCGCCGATCGCGAACAGCGTCTCGGTCATACTCGGAGACACGCTCACGACACGCGACCGACGGCCTGCGTCGGGCGACGCATCGCGCGCCGCCTCGGGGGTGGCGCGTCGGCACGACGAGGCCCACAGAGCCACGCTTCCGACCAAGAACGACCTTCGACCCAAAGACATGATCACGACGCTCGGGAAACGACGACGGCGGAGCTTACTGCGCGCTAGGGCGACGACCGAACCGAAGTGCGCCGAAAGCAGAACGACCGGTCGAGTGCTCGACCGGTCGTGGGCTCAGGATCGGAGGCACGGGACCCGACACGCGTGAAGATCACGCGTGGAATCGCCTCAGGGTCGACGGCGTCGCGCGAAAGCACCGAGGGCGATCGCGACGGTGACCCCGCAGAACCAAGGAACGGGATTCGTCGGATCGGCCCCCGGCGCGGCAGCGCAGGTCGTCGTCGTCGTGGTCGTGGTCGTACCCGGCTTCTTCACCGGAGGAGCCTGCTTCTCGCAAGCGTTCTGTGTGTCGTTGATCGGCGTGCAGTCGTAGTTGCTGGGGCACGCGGCCGCGTCGTCGCACTCACGAGTGCACTCTTCGTCGAGGCAAATCCCCGACGCGCATGTGTCGCCGCAGGGCCCGCCGATCGGGAAGTTGAAGGCTGGATCGGTCGGGTAGCCCGTGGCCCAAGCCGGCGGCTCGTACCCTCCGAGCGAAGCGGCATGAACGGCCGAGCCCATGATCCATTGCGACCAGCCGTGAACCGCGCCGTAGACGGGGCTCGAGCAATTCGGGCCTCCGCGAGACGTGACACCCACCACGCGTCCTTGGAGATCGAGCGCAGGTCCACCGGAGTCGCCAGAACAGATTCCCGTGTCGCCGACCCACTCGGTCGGCTTGACGAAATCGCCGAGGCCTTTGCAGCTCGTTTCGGCGCATTGCACGAGAAGGTTGTCTCGACGCCTGCGTAGCCCGGCATCGTTGGCCTGGTCGCTCGTGACGCCGTAGCCGATCGCGTAGTATTTTTCGTGGTCGGCGAGCGCCGAGTCGACGCGCGGCACGAGCGGCGTCACCGTCGTGATGTTCGACGATAGGATCAGAATCGCCTGGTCGTTGCCGCAGAGCTTCTGATCGGTTCCTGGCGCGACGATGACCTCTCGCACGCCGACGTAGTCACCCGGGTTCATGGTCATCGCCGATTTGGTGGTGACGAAGAAGCCAGACGGTTTGCCCGCGGGAGCGGCGGTGCTCAGGGAGCAGTCGACGCCGTTCGTATCGTTCAAGATCTTGGAGACGCAGTGTCGCGCGGTGAGCACCATGTTCGGCGCCAACAACGACCCCGAGCAGGTTGCTCCCTGCGCCGCGTCGAACATGCCGATCACGTTGGAGTCGTTGGCGTCGACGTAGCCGCCCTGAATCGCTTCGCGTGAGCTCGAGTCGGCTTCGGCCAAGCGGTCGCCCGCCACGGCCGAGTCGGGAACGTTGCATCCCAAAACCGACAGCATCGCAGTTGCGAAAGCAAGTCCAATCCAAGGCGACCGAATGCGCATGTGGCGACCTCCGACGGAAGCGAAGGCCGCTTCCGAATCTGCCGAGTCTAACAGGAGACGCGCTCTCGGGCTTGCCTCACGAACGAGATCGTTTGTGAATTTCACCGCGTGACGCAGCGTGGCGAGCCGCCGGCGAGGATCGGCGGGCGCCGCCCGAACGCTCGCCCAGACGCGCAAATTCGAAGGTCTGGCAGATGGACCAGCCTTTGCCATCGAACGACGTGTGAACCGACGCGACCCGATCGTGTGGACCTCGATTGCCTTCTTCGGCGGAGCCGCTGCGGCGGTCTCCTTCTGGCCATCGCTGCTCGCGTTGATCCTCGTGCTCTTCGGGCTGCGTTGGCTCGGTGGCATGCGGGTCGCTTTCCTTTCGATGATCGTCGTGAGCTTCATCGTGGGTGCCGCGAGAGGCCGCGCGCAGACGCAGCACGCAGAGGCCCTGTACGATCGCGCGGTCTCCATCCTCCCCGCGCCTTCACGCTGCTTCGGCAGCGGCACCGTGATGAGCTCGCCCATCGTTCGGGGGTCGGTGGTGCAGACCGACATCGAGCTTGATCGCGACGCGACCTGCAACGATGTTCCGCTGGGTCAACCGATGCGCGTCCGGATTCACGGAGCGCCCGAGTCGCTCGGGCGGGGCGACCGAGTCGAGGTCGCGGCGACGCTTTCGCCGGTCTATCTCTTTCGCAACATAGGTACGGGTGATGCGCGCCCGGCGATCGCGCGATCGGGCGTCGCGGCGAGCGGCGGAGCCGAAGATGTCCACGTCGTCTCGACCGGCTCGGGAATGGGGCATCTCGTCGATCGTGCGAGAGCTCACGTGCGCAGTCGAATCACCCAGAGCTACCACCCGGCCGCAGAGGCCTTGGGGCGCGCGCTCGTCCTCGGGGAGACCGATCTCGCTGCAGACGACGACGCTGCGTTTCGGGTCACGGGCCTCTCGCATCTGCTTGCCGTCTCGGGTACCCACCTCGTGATCGTCGTCTTGGGGTTCTCGGCGGCGCTGCGAGCGCTCCTGCTGCGGATTCCAGCCTTCGCCGAGCGCACACACGTCGATCGATGGGTGGTCGGCGCCGCGATTCCGGTGGCGTGGTTGTACGCCGATTTCGCCGGCGGCGGAGGCTCGGTGAATCGCGCAGCCGCCATGCTCACGGCGGCCATGCTCGCGCGAGCTCTCGGTCGGCGTGCATCGAGCGGGAGAGCGTTCGCGTTCGCCCTCGTAGTCGGCGCCCTTCTCGATCCTCTGGCGATCTTCGATGTGTCGTTCACGCTTTCGGCCGGGGCGACGCTGGGTCTGCTCGGCTTGTCGCGACCCCTCGTCCGTCTCATGGGCGGATCTCCGTCGGAGGGGGCTGGGATCCTTCGACGGGGGTGGGCGGTCATCGCGCAGGCCCTCGGAACGACGCTCGGGGCGAGCCTCGCGTGCGCGCCCATTCTCGCGACGATGGCGCCTACGCTGCCCATCGTCGGTCTCGCCGCGAACGTGATCGCCGCGCCCCTCGGTGAGGTCTTCGCGCTGCCAATGTGCTTCGCTCATGCCGCGCTCGCCTTCGCGCCGACGCTTGAACGGGGCGCTGCGTTCGTGACCTCGGGAGCGTTGCTCGGTGTGCTCGAGGTCGCGCGAATCGGCGCCCGAACGGGTCTCGTCGTGTCCGTTCCGCCACCTTCGGCGCTGCAGCTCGCCGTCGTCGTCGGCGCCGGCGCGTGGCTCGCACAGTCGAGCGCGCTTCCGCTTCGCGTCGCGATCGCCGCGACCGCCATCGCGCTCTTGTTCGGTCTCGAGCTGCGCGTTCGGGCAGAGCTGCGGCCTCTCGATCGCCTGCGAGTCAGCGCGCTCGACGTGGGTCAGGGCGACTCGATCGTGGTCGATTTTCCAGACGGCGAGGTCATGCTCATCGACGGTGGCGGGCTCGTCGGTAGCCCGGTCGACACGGGCGCGCGCGTCGTGCTCCCGTCGCTGCGAGCCCGGCGTCGCAACAAAATCGATGTAGCAGTCCTATCTCATCCACACCCCGACCACTTCACCGGACTCCAAGCGACGCTCGACGGTCTGCTCGTAGGCGAGCTCTGGGAGACCGGCGAGGCAGAGCGGCGGGGCGGCGGGCCCGACGGCGTGAGACACATCGTCGATGGCGCTCGGCGTCGAGGCATTCCCGTTCGACGTCCGAACGAGCTCTGCAACCGACCGCGCCGCTTCGGCGACGCCATCGTCGAGGTGCTCGCGCCCTGTCCGGGCGTCCGAGACGAACGCGGCGCGAACGACAACTCCTTCGTCCTTCGCATCGTCTTCGGCAAGCGCGCCGCGCTGTTGACCGGCGACGCCGAAAGCGACGCCGAAGCAGGCCTCGTCGCCGACGATCCGTCGCGCCTCGCAGCCGATCTTCTGAAGGTCGGACATCACGGAAGCCGCACGTCGACGACCCCGGCGTTTCTGGCCGCCGTCTCGCCGAGCGCCGCGGTGATCTCGTGCGGCGTCCGAAATCGATTCGGCCACCCGCACCTCGCGACGCTACGAAAGCTCGAGACGGCAGGAATTCAGATCGCGCGAACCGATCGCGGTGGCGAGTGGCGTTGGGAGACCGACGGCGAAACCGTCACGCTCGCTCGCGCAGTCGAGTGACCGCGCGGCGAACGGGGGGGTGGCGTCGATCAGTTCGGAACCGGGATCGTCCCGACGGTGACGGTTCCGCCTTGCGCGATCCATTTGAAGTCGTCGACGAGGGTCGTCGAGTCGAGCGCCTGATCGCCGGTGTCCCAGATCGCGAAGCGGATCGTGAATGTGTCCCCTCCTTTGATCGGCGCCTGCGTTCGGAGCCACACGGTTCCGCCAGCGTTGCCATTGGCCGCGTCGTCGAAGCCCGTTCCGCTGAGCTGCGAGGCGCCCGCTGGGCAGGTGCATTGACTCTGCGGCGGGCACATGAGCGAGCCGGCGCTCGGGCAGAATTGCGCGAAACTCCCACACAACGCCGGGTCGCAGACGTCAAAGAACGCGATGTTGACGCTGACCGGATTGTTGTTCGTATCGAACGAGATGTTGCCGTTGATCGATCCCATCGGCGCCGGATTCACGAGCGCGATGAACTGATCGTTGAAGTTGGTGCAGACCCACTCCGGGAACTCCCACGAATGGAACTTGAAGGCGAAGCTGTAGCCGGTGGCGTTCGTGGGTGCGCGAAGCTGCACTTGGAGGCCGACGTCGTCGAAGATGTTCGTCGAGCCGGCGCAACCAGGAACATCCTGAGGGAAGCCTGCCGGCGCAGTCCCAGCCCCTGCGGTACACGTTTGCGTCGCGCAGGCACCGGCTTCGCTCGGAAGGCGGGCGCGCCCCGACGAGAGCGCGAGAAGATTGGCTCCGTTCTTCGGCGGGACGTTCGGTCCGAAGTTCGGAAGGATGCCGTGCTGGGCCGCGGGATGCGTGTAGCCACTGCCATTGGCAGAGACGAAGTCGGCGGAGATGACGCCCCAGTCCTTCGGTCCGACCGCCTGCTTGCAGAGCTCGATCGCCTTCGCCGCGTCGCCGGCGTTCGTGCTGTCGAAGGCGAGACCCGTGTCGCAAGGCCCCTCGACGTTGTCGATCATTCCGTCGCAGTTCTCGTCTGCAGGAGGCGGAATCATCATCGTCATCGGATCGGGCGTGGTCACGACGACCTCGATCGCACCTGGATTCGCGTTCGGATCGCAGTCGTTGCAATCGCCCTGAGCGATCGTGTAGCCGTCGTGATCCTTGTCTTCGTTTGGGCCCGCGGTGCACGTCCCCGCGCCCGTTCCGGTCCCGCTCGTCATGAAGGCGGCGGTCGATCCGGTGCCGGTGGCAGCGTTGCCTCCTTGAGAAGATCCGGTCCCGTTCTGCGCCGTCCCCGAATTGCCGCCGCCCGCTCCGCCCGTGTTGAGAAGGTCGGAATTCGTCGGCGAGCAGGCCGCCAAGACATTCAGAGAAACCAAGCCCACACCGAAGAGGTAGACGCGCTTCATGTCGGTCCTCGCTGGAGCTCGTCGAGCCCCGAGTTAAGTGAATTGAGAGAGTACACGGAGCCGACGGGCGTTGTTCAACTCCGGCGTGCCATGGAGAATTCTTCACGTCTCGGATCGCCACGTCGACCACGGTGGCTCGCTCGGTCGCCGCTCTCGCGTTCGTCGAGAACGACGAATCGTGGGTGACCGCTTGTCTAGGTGTCGAGCGACCGGAATGGGCTCGCCGACCTCGCATTGAAGCTGTTTCTTCCCTCGCGACCGACGCCGACCCCCACGAGCCCGGTGTCGGAGATCGGGTGCCTGGTTGCGGGCGACCGAGCGATGTGCTCCACAACCGTACCCCCGATGTCACACGAGCCCCTGGGCCCAATTCGAGACCGACTCGCCCGCGAGGTCGGACGCATCGACAAGCAAGCACCGTTCACGGTCGCCCTCGTGTACCCGTCTCCGTACCACACGGGGATGAGCTCGCTGGGGTTCTTACAGATTTACAAGAACATCCAAGCTACGAGTGACATGGCGTGTCAGCGGGCTTTTCTTCCCGACTCCGCCGACTGCGCGAACGTCGCGCCCCTGACCTACGAAGGGCAGCGGCCTCTGTCGGCGTTTCCCGTGCTGGCCTTCAGCGTCGCCTACGAGCTCGAGATCGCAGGGCTGGTCCAGATGCTCGAGGCCTCTGGGATCCCTTCGTTTCGCGAGGAGCGCGCGCCCGACGCGCCGTTCATTCTCGCGGGCGGTCCGCTCACGTTCTCCAATCCGCTGCCGCTCGCGGCGTTCGCCGACGCGATCGTCATGGGGGAGGCCGACACGCTGGCGATCGATGTCCTCGCCATCATTCGAGACGCTCCTTCGAAGCGCGCTGCGCTCGAGGCGCTCTCGGTCGTTCCGCACGTATTCGTGCCCGAGTTTCACGGTGTCGAGATGCCACCTATCGCGAAGTGCGACGTCTCGCTGCTCCCGGCTTGGTCGCCCATCCGCACGCCCGACACCGAGCTGTCGAACATGTTTCTCATCGAGACCGAGCGTGGCTGCTCCCGCACTTGCACTTATTGCGTCATGCGTCGCTCGACCAATGGCGGCATGCGCCTCGTCCCGAAAGAGACGATCCTCGGCCTCGTCCCCGAAGACGCGAAGCGCGTCGGGCTCGTTGGAGCGGCGGTCAGCGACCATCCCAAGATCTCCGAGATCGTGCGCGAGCTCGCGGGTCGCGGCGCGTCGGTCGGCCTCTCGAGCCTGAGACCCGATCGACTCACCGACGACTTCGTCGGTGCCCTGCGCCTCGGCGGCTACAAGACCTTGACGACCGCTATGGATGGCCCGAGCGAGCGTCTACGCGAGTCGCTCGAGCGACGCGCGCGCATCAAGCACCTCGAGCGCGCGGCCGACCTCGCGCGGACGCACAAGATGAAGCGTCTCAAGCTCTACCTCATGGTCGGCCTTCCGACCGAGACCGATGAAGACATCGACGAGTGTGTGGAGTTCGTCGGAAGGCTCTCCAAGACCATCCCCGTCGCGCTCGGGATCGCTCCTTTCTGCGCGAAACGAAACACTCCGATGGACGGTGCAGCGTTCGCGGGGATCAGCGTGGTCAACGCCCGCCTCGATCGTCTGAGGCGAGGCCTTCAAGGCC
>JAYUUB010000228.1:0-26822 GCA_043755175.1 Polyangiaceae bacterium
GGAGCCAACGACAACTACGAAGGGGAAGCATTCGGCTAAGGAGAACGTTGGGGAATAGTAATTGTCGTCACTGGGTATTTGTAGTTGACGTCAAGCAGCTGACAGCCGAACGAGCCTAGCGAGCCGCGGTTCGCGACGGCGGCGGCGAGCGCGGCCGAGGAGAGGCCTCCCCCAAAGGGGCCCTGAATGAAAGAGTGCTCGATACCGAGCTTTCGCATGGCCTCCGTCGTGTCCTTCATGGTGCACAACGTAGCGTGCCGGTCGCCAAAGAAAACCAGGTAACGCCCGGTTCGATCGCTGCCGCTCTTGAAGACCTTCTGGGAGTCTTCGGGGACGAGCGTGGCACCCATCGCGGGGCGCTGCTCGTGTCTACAGATGCGTAAACCTCGGCGAGCGTGCGGAATGGTCTCTCGCGTGGGGCCCAGCCCGTAGTGAGAGGGTGACCGTTCATGGCCCACGCTCTCACGGCCCAATGACGAGCGTGGCTGTGCGCGTTCGGGTCCAGAAGAGCTGATACTCATCCCGCTCGGTCTGCAGGGTGATCGGATCGGGCGCATAGGTCTGCTCCGTGTACGAAGCGTGAGTCCCTCCGACCATATCCGAGGCAAAGTCGTAGGTGTTGTTGTAGGCGTTCGCTCCGGCGTTGGACTGGGTGCCCGGCGCGCGCAACCAGCCCGCGTAGTTGTTGGTGGCCTTGTTGTTCTGGTAGTGGCCATTGGTGTGGCCGCCCTGCTCGTCCACGTAGATTCCGACGTTGCTCGCCCAGATCTTGGTGCCGTCTTCCAACACCCCCGCACTGATGGCACGATTGTCGTGCACGTCGACGTTGGACCCATTGGCGAGTCCAATCCCGGCGTTGGTCGTACTGATGACGATGTTGTTGTAGATGTCGAGATACCCGTGCTGGGTGATGTCGCCCGTCTCCGGACCGTCACTGATGATCCCGCACCCGGCGTACGAGCCAAGTCCACCCGGGGTCGTGTCGCCGGGGCTGATCGCGAAGCCGCCATAGATGGCGTTGTCGTGGATGGTCGCGTGGCTCGCCGGGGTGCCCGATGAGATGTAGTGATTGACGATGTCCTCGCCGACACCGATGTTCGGTTCCTGAGACATCTCGTTCCAGGCGATCTCGGTACCCGGGCACGCGTACACGTGGTTGAGTTGAACGGCGTGCGCAGCGGTGCTGTACCGGAGTGCCTGGTAAGTGCCGTCGGCGTTGGTAGCCCGTCCTTGCAGGTTTCGCATGCGGTTGTAGCGAACGCGCACCACCTGCGCCGCCTTGGTGGCGTCGCCGTTGACGTAGACGTCGAAGAGCCACGTTTCGGCGTAGTTGTGCTCGACGATCACCGAGACAGGCTGGTATGCCGCGAGAAACGTGCCGTGCGCCGAGTCTTTCTTCATCGGATGAAGGCCCCAGCCGCGAGTGCCGCGCACCTCGACGCCGCTGCCACCCGCGTTGGCCCGGATACCGTCGGACGCCGAGGCGACGCGCGAGCTCTCGATGATCACGCCGGTGACGCCCTGCGCGATGGTCACCGCCGCCGTGGCCGGATCCGAAGAGCGCCAGTTGCCGGAGTATGTGCCGGGCGCGGTAATGGTGAGCGGCGCGCTCCAGGTGCGGTCAGGCTGCACCCCGTCGACCGAGAGAACCAGCTGTTCCATGCCGTTCACGACGGCGTAAACGCGATAATAAGCATGCACGCCGTCGTACACGAACGGGTCGACCATGGACAGGCCGCTCTCGGTGCTGGCCACCATCACCCGCGCGGGATCGGCGGCGTTCCGCATGGAGTAGAGGCGGTATTCCGAGACTGGACCTGGGGAGTAGGGGGGATAGGTGACGATGAACTTGTCTCCGTCATTGGCCAGAGGCGCCGCGGCCGCGCCGCCTGCGCCGCTCGTGGCCGCGCTGCTTGTCTCGCCGCCGGAGCCGCTCACCGCCATGCTGCCAGCTCCACCGCTGCTGGTCCCGGACGTCTCTGTCGGGAGCGAGCTTCCACATGCGGAAATGAAGCCGACTGTTGCCCCAACGCCGAGCCAAAAGCGTGCGGTATTCATCTTCGCCACCTAATATCCGACGGCGGCTGGGTTTTCCAGGACCCTCTTTTCGAGCAAGGCTCGGGCGCCGACTGCCGTCGGATCTCAAGTGGTCGCGCAATCTCGGGCCCAGGGGCACGTCCTCCGTCGCCATGAAAGTCGACGTGTGCGACCAGCGGAACACGACCGCGCGCCCCGTGGCTCGAGCCGGGGTGCACATTCAACCTGGGCCCGGTGTGAGGCGCGCCGTCGGTCGGCCAGCCCCGCTGGTCGCGTTCGTGCTACTGAAGCGAGACTCTTGGAATGCAAGTCGGCATCGGTGGGTCGACGCGATCTCTCGTCGGGTGCGGGTTCGAAAAGTGAAGCGGCCTGGGCCTTCTCGCAATGAATCTCGTGGTTGGTCTGGCAGCAAGGGATTGCTCGGCGATATCGCTGCGGGGTCTCAGCGCGCCGGTGCGGCTCCTCCGCGAATGGGCGAGACGGGCTCGATTGCGTACGGCTGCTTCAGGGCAAAGTGGAAGAGGCGCTCGCACTATGCACGGAGTCAGCGGCCATTCACGCAATGGTACGCCAAACGATCTGCTGGCTCGAGCCTCTCGCGGGGCCTACGCTCACAAATGTGAAAGCTCCCGGCCGACGGCAGACCCATCGAGATTCGCGAGGGCGGACTTGGTCCGTCGCGGTCGTGACGACTGCCGAGGCTCCCGCAGAAGACGCTGCGTTCTGGCTCACGATGACGCCAGAGGAGCGAGTAATGGCGGTTGAGGATTGCCTGGCTAGTGCGTTGAAGGCACAGGGGAAGGCTCGTGTCCCAAGACTTCGAAGAGTTGCTCGCGTCGTTGAACGCTAGGAAGGTTCGCTACCTCATCGGTGGGGCGCACGCGCTTGCCTTCCACGCGCGGCCGAGGGCGACCAAAGACTTGGATCTGTTCGTCGCGCCCACGCGAGCGAACGCGGCTCGCTTCATCCGAGCGCTCGGCGATTTCTTCGGCGGCTCCTCCCCCAGCTACGTGACGGTCGAGACGCTTCTGGACCCAGAGCTGATTGTGCAGCTTGGCGTAGCCCCAGTGCGCGTCGACGTTCTTTCGCACTTCGGCACGCTCACCTTCTCGGAGGCGTGGCGGACGCGGGTCGACGCCCGGTTCGGATCGGTCGACGCCCACTACCTCGGTCGTGAACAGCTGATTGCCGAGAAGACCTTCTTCGATCGTCCCCAAGATCGCGCAGACGTGGCCGCGCTAACTGCGAAGACGTCGCGGGTCGATCGAGCCTCCGGCAAGAAGCCGCGGATTGGGCGATGACCGGCGTCCATCCCTATCCTCTCGTCTTCTCTCCCTTCCTCTTCCTTCCAACCTTCCTTTAAGTCTGCCTCTGCCTCTGCTTTCTGCTCCCCAGGAGAGAAGAGGCAGAGGAAAAGGAAGGAAGAGGAAGGCGAGAGAAGCGAGAGGAGATTTTTTGGAGCGGCACCAGGCCCGACCCCCATTCGGCCGAGGCCGCAGCGCGGTCGGCGTGAGAGCGGTGAACGAGGCCCGCCCTCAGTTAGATGGCACGCACGTCTCGCCAACGCGTCACGGGGCGAGGTCGATGAGCAGCATCGAGAACTGAGCGGGGTTCGACAGAGGTCCGGTTCCGACGTCGAGCGTTGGCGAATCGGTGCTGCCGATGAGGTGGGTGTGGCCGACCGAATCGACCATTCCACCGGCGAGCGCCTCATTGCCTGAGGTTCCGAGCCCGGGGCCCCCCAATGCTTTCATCCATCGCGTCGTGCCGGTCGCGCCTGCGAGCTTCAATCCAAAGATGTCTCTGTTGGCCGCGAGACCGGCGACTTTGAGATCTGTGCCGTCGATTCGAATCGTGTCGACGAAGTCGCCCGCGACCACCACGTCACCATCGGGTGCTATTCCGAGGCCCGGTACTTCGTGGTTCTTTGCGTCAGATCGAAGCTTCGCGCCCATTCGCCATGGCCGGTCGGCCCGAGCTTCGCGACGAAGACGCTCCCCAATGTGCCGTTCAGACTGCTCACGAGCTGTCCGGTCCCGAAGTCGATCACGCCTTGGTAGGTTCCGGCGACGGCGATCTGTCCCGTGGAGTCGATGGTGATTTGGGGTTGCATGACGGCGCCGAACTTTCCGAATCCTTGGCTCCAGAGGCTCGTTCCAGAAGCATCGATCCCAGCGACGAACAGGAATACATCGGTGCTCGCGACCGTCGAGGGGAGCGGGCCGGCGCCGAGATCCGGCGCGCCGGAGTAAACCCCCGTGAGCACGGCGCCTCCGCCGCTGCCAATGCGGAGGTGCGACGGAAACACTCCATCAGGAAGCTTCTTGTGATTCACATAGCCACCCGAGGCGTCGAGCTCGAGGAGAAACCCATTCGGGTTGCTCATCGCTGTGGAGGACATCAGCCCGCCGCCGAGATTGGCGGATCCATAGACATGGCCCGACACGAACACGTGCCCCGCGGCGTCGACTGCGATGTCGCGACCCTCGACGTCGTTTCCGGCGGTGTTCGAAGCGGGCAGAAACGTCTTGCTCCAGGCGGGCTCGCCGAGCGCGGTATACTTCGAGACGAACATTGCCGGAACCGCGCTCGTCACCGGGCCGGTGCCGACATCGGCGGTGCCATAGAACGTTCCGGTGACGAACAAATTGCCCGAAGCGTCGGCGACGAGAGCATTCAATGTGATCACGTTTCCGTTCAATGGCCCGACCGTGCAGAGAGGCTTCGACCACGCGTCCGAGGCGTCGGGCATCAGCTTCACGACGAAGTTGGTTTGGCCATTCGGGCACGACTGCGAGCCGCCGCCGAAGTCAATCGAGGCGCCACCCCATCCAGCCGCATAGACGGATCCGTATGCGCCGAGGGTGGTAGCGGTGGCAAACGCATGGCCGAAGAGCTTCGCGCGCGTCGTGTTGCCGGTCATGGAAGGGCAGACATCGCCGAACCCGTCGCCGTCGGTATCGGCTTGATCGGGATTCGGCGTGATGGGGCAATTGTCGTGAGCGTCGACGATGCCATCTTGATCGCGGTCGAGAACGCGCTCGATGTCGGGAACGGGTGCGGTCGAGCCGATTGAAGCGAGACGTGCGGCGAGGTTCGATTTCACTGCAATGGGATCGAGCTTCAGCTGTGCGTCGAGGAGCTGTGCAGTGAGCCCCGGCGTCAGCGCTCCGTCGTCGGCGAGATCGTGCGCGAGTTGATTCAACAGCTCTTGCAGCGTCGCGTCGATCTGCGCGGGCGACGGAGCGGCGAGCACGGCGCGATTCATGAGCACGGCGCTCACCGAGAGGAGGAATGCATTGGCATCGATGTCGCCGCCGAGCTCGTCCATCGCGACACCGCGCGCGGTCGGATCGAAGGTCGGGAGCCCCACGTGAAGTGCCAGACGAAGCTGGTTCTCGGCCTGCGCGATCGCGTCGGCGAACGTGGCACCTCCGACGACGAGGGTCTGGATGCGATCGTGAGAGAGATGCGTGATGACGTTGACGAAGGTCGTGTGCGT
This sequence comes from Polyangiaceae bacterium, assembly GCA_043755175.1. Classification (GTDB taxonomy): domain Bacteria; phylum Myxococcota_A; class Polyangia; order Polyangiales; family Polyangiaceae; genus CAYYKK01. Next base: position 5,540 of record JAYUUB010000228.1, read on the forward strand.
CCCCGTCGTCGGGAGCTCGTCGAAGGCACGCAGGGTGATTTGCGCAGTCGACAGCGCGCCGGTCACTTCGTCGAAGTAAAAGCCGTTGGCCTCGATGCTGATCTTGTCGTGGTGCACGAACGCGAGATCGAAGCGGCCTGAATCATCGAGGGTCTGGGTCGCGAAGGAGACGCCGGTCGGAGCGCCGTGGGCGTCGACCTCGGAGATGGTGACGGAGGAGCCGAGAACGAAGGGGCCCTTCTGGACGCCGCCCGAGAGGTGCACATCTTGCGCCTTGCCGCCTGCTCCTCCGGTGCCGGTGGAGTCTCCGCAGGCGCTGGCGGTCATCGAGGCGCTGGCGAGGGTGCAAAGGAGGAGATGGGGTGTCTTCATGGTCAACCCGGGTGTGGTTCTTGGATGAGTCGAAACATTCAGTTCCTATCCGCCTATTGGTCGCCGTCATCCCCACCGGGCGCACTTCGAGCGACGACAAGGTGAAGCTCACCTTCGACAAGGTCTAGGCAGGCTGTGCGAGCGCAGCGAGTACTTGAGGCCGCAGCTGCGGACGGCCTCCGGGGTGGAGAATCGAAGGAAGCACCGCGGTAACACGACCGTTGGAGAGGAAGCGGACTCCGAACCTGACCTCACCGGACGAGGAGGCCGGCCCTGTGACGTTGGAAGAGCTGCTCGTGGGTCGCAACAACTGCATTCGGTACCGCGCTTCGGCCTCAAGCGACGGCGCCATCATCTTGCTCAGCGACTCGACCTGGTCCGCAATTGCGTAGACGCCACGCTTACGCCCCGGGAGTCCGGGGCCCACAGGCGTGGGCGGCTCCTTCGGGACGCTGTCCTCATCCACAACCGTCACGTCCTCGGGTAGGCACAGTCGCAGCTCCATGCCTTCCGCTGGCCTCCCTCCAGTGTTCCTGAGGATTAGGTCCAGCCCGATCGATTGATGCGGGAAGAGCTCACATGCGTCTCTCTCGGCAATGTATTTCTCATATGTTGGGCGGAAGCCTTCGAGCTTCTCGTTGTAGGCGTCGACCTCGGCCTGCGTAGGCTTCTCGAGGACAATCTTGTAGATGACGGGAAGGTTCTCTAACGACATCGGCCGCAAGCGCAGCGTGTCTTGCAGCTTGTTGCTGGATCGAGAGCCGGGATCCGAGCGCGCGATTCGCAACCGAGAGCCACCTTCAGAGAACCGAACCTCAAGTCGCGGTGCGGCGTTGCGAAACTCGTCGAGCTCCCTCCTCAGCTTCGCATTCTCGGCCTGGAGAGGATCGGCGCTGGGCCGTCGATACTTGTCCGGGACCGCACGGACGGATACTCCCAGGCCACGAGCTCGAAGTCGGACACCGGTGTCGTCAGTGACAACCACGATCTCTGCGCCGGCCCGCTGCAGCTTGAGCACTGACGCGAGGATCCGATCGTCACCGAGCTGCGATTCGAGCCCCTGCTCCTCCATGATCGTCTTGAGCCCTGTGCCAACTTCGAATCTCGCGGGTGTCCCGTCCGGGAGCGTCGCAGTGTCACCGTCCGCAAACAGGGCTTCGAGTCGGGGGAGGACGTCGCGGACGCGGTCCGGAAGGCGAGGCTCGAGCTTGAGCTTGTCGAGCTCACGCACCACTGCGGCAAGGACGACGACCACAACGTCGTCGTTCCCCGCAATCTCCTTCCACGGAAAACCGTCGAACGCCTGAAATTGGACGAAGACGTTGGTGTCCGGCACGAGGAGCAGCGACATGGTAATCTAGCAGGCTAACCGACCGGCCATCCGCTGGTCAGCGGGGAGTCGGTGAATGTTCACTACCGAAGCGTCGCGGAAACCGATGTGGAGGATTTCGAGCGCTGGTGGTTTGTTGTGGCCGACGGAATCGGTGATCGCAGCGACAGAGCTAGACCTGGAAGACGAGTCTGCGGTCGACGTGTTGAGTGGCCGAAATGTCACGGGCGAATGAAGCTCGTCGCAATCGTCAGGGACCCGAGGGAGGTCGCGAACTATCTGAAGCATCGCGGCGTGCCCACCAACGTGTCGCGACGTGCACCGAGCCGCGGCCCTCGGTACTCGAGGACCATTGTGCTCCGTCAGTCAGCGGTCGGGCAGGTGGCATAGAAGCAACGAGCGCGGCACGCACTTTCGAACGTCGAGACGCGTCCGCGCGCCTCGACGTGCTCTCTCGACCCGCCTGCGGTGACGATGCGTGCCGAACCAGGCGCCGAGGCCCGAATGACCACTCGTCGGTACGTGAGCCGTGGGAGGGCCCTCGCCGGCACCTCGTGACGACGACGACCACGCGTGTTGCACGCACCTTCTTCCCGATCAGTTCACGGTTGTGGGGATGAATATGCCTGGGGTGAGCCAGAGCATAGTAAGGTAAACTCCTTTCCCATGATCAACGCCGCCAATCGCCGCAGAAACAGCGGCCAAAGCGGCGGTGACGACACCCGCGGCGATTGCACCAATCCCTGTGAGGGTCATAGCGGCTGTAATCTGCGCGCCGATCGATGCCAGAGCGCCCCCTCCTGCAGCAACAGCTTGAGCTCCGGTATGAGTGAGGGTTATGACGAGACCCCAAGGTTGCGCAGCGACCCGAACATCAGGATTGCCGCCGCCTACCGGGGTGTTGGTATCCCAGATAGGGGTTCCATTGTCGTAGATCACCACATTATGATCATCCTGGACCACGAGCGCGGCTCCTGCATGACCCCATGTGTTTGAGGCCCATCGCGGATGGTCACCCACGTAGATCACGAGGTTTCCGTCCGGCTGCATGACGCACCTATCAGCGCCAGTCCCCCATGTCTGAGATGCCCAAATGGGCTTTGGTTCACTTGTGTATAAAACCAGGTTTCCATCTCCTTGAAAGACGAAGTACACCTCCCCGTTGTCCGCGCTGAATTTCTCATCTACCGGCATGCTTTGACCCGAAACCACTCTGTTTGCCATTTGAGTCCCCTCCAGGGTTGTGAAAAGCTCGAATATCGACTATGGTGATGCCCTGAGTCGCGGCGTTAAGACTTTGCAGTCGTTGTTACAACCAGACGACGGCAAGGTCGCTGGTGTGACCAACTAGTGCGGTCCCGCCGCCCATATGCACCCACGGTCGAAGATCTGCGGTGAAGCCCCTGCTGCAGCAAGGTCTTCTCGGCTTCTCAGCAGTCTCTGTGCCAGCAAGAACTTCCAGGTGACTCCTGCATTCGCTGTGCTGCATTGGGCAACTCGTGCGCAATTTGAGCGACGTTTTCGCAAGTTGAGCAAGCAGGCTTGCGCAGGCCCCTCACGCGCGCAGCCCACCTGCTGCTTCGGGGTAGACTGTGGGAAGGTCCATTACCGAGAGCGCCCTCAATTCGGGCACGAGCCGCTCCGAGGGCGGCGTGCATTGATGAGTATCCGTGCCTGTGATCGAGCGTCATGGTCGAGTCACTGGCAGGCTTGTCAGAGTCGCGTCGCTTGTCCGTTCTCGGCGAGCCACTGCTTCCTCTTTTCGAAGTCCGGCATTGCTCTCTCTACCCGTACCCAGAACGCAGGCGTGTGGTGGGGCTCCAGCAAATGCACGAGCTCGTGGACGACCACGTACTCGATAATTGAGGGCGGCAGCAGGACGGTGCGCCAATGGAAGAACAGGGTTCCGCCTTTTGCGCATGAGCCCCAGCGATATCCGAGGTCCTGAACGTTCACGCGCTCGGGCTTGACGCCGACGCGACCCTGGAATCTCGCGACGCGCTTCTCGAGCCAAGCCTGTCCGCGCTCGGAGTACCAACGGACCATGTGGTCCCTTCCCTGCTGCGCAGCCGAGCGGAGCATCTTGAAGCGACCGCGCTCGAGCTTCACCCGTACGTCTTGCTCGTCGACGAGGAGCAGTCGGTAGCTACGTCCGAGGTACGCGAAGCCCTCGCCGCTCACGAAGTGCTTCTTGGGGACCGAGGGCGCGAGGGCGTCCTTCTCAGCGAGCTTGGTGTAGATCCAGAAGCGCTTCTCGCGGACGAACTGCTCCATCACCTGGCTGCTGCAGCCTTCCGGTGCCGAGAGCAGCAGCTCGCCGCCGCGGTCGACGGTGATCTGCACCGAGCTTCGACGCGGGCTGCGTCGAACCTCGAAGCGCAGGTCGTCGACCGTGAGCTGGTTCACGCGCCCCTCGTGAGCTTTGCGTGGTTCGCCTTCGCGAGGTCCATCAGTCGGTCGGCCACGGCGTCGGCCCGATCGAAGTCGATGAGGTTGTTGTCGTCGAGGAAGACGAAGATCTTCCCGCGCAGATCTTCTTGCCTCGTGGCGCTCTTCCAGAAGCCGACGTTGCTCACTTCGTCGCGGATGAGGCGATCGACCATGTCGAGCGTGAGCTCCGCCAACCATTGCTGGTCTTTCTTGCTGACCGGAGACGTCTTGCCGCGCTCCTCTTTGAGGATGTCGAAGAAGGGCGCGTGAATCTGCGGGTCGAGGCCGGGGACGCTCTCATCTTGCTTCCGACCCTTGGTGACCTGCTCGACGAACTCTTGGAGCGCGAGGGCGAGCTGCTCCCAGCTGTTGCCGAACTTGCTGAGGATCTCTTCCAGACGCTCGGAGAGCTTCTGGTAGTGCACCGGATCTTCGTCGAGCCTCTTCGTGATGTGGTGCCGGATGGCGTGTTCCATCTCGGATGCCTTCGCGCGATCCGAGACTTGACGGCCGACCTGCGCGGCGAACTTGGCGTCGGTGATGGCAATGGGCGGAATGCGGGGATCGATGCCGAGCGAGATGATGTGCTCGTCGATGAGCGCCTGCACTTTGCGACCGACGCTCTTGTCGAGCTGGGGCAGGCCCTCGCGGTAGCGGTTTCGCGCTCGGGCGTAGATCTCTCCAAGCTGCACGGCGTCGCGCACGAATGGCAGAGCCTCGGGGCGCGGGAGAACGAGATCGAGCGTCGCGAGGAACTGTTTCAGCTTCACGGTGAACTCGGCCCGAAGGCGCACGTCGCCCAGCGCCTCGACGGCCGCCTCGGCGTCTCGCACCGCGTCGACGTTGCGAGCCTCGAACAGGGCCATCACGCGCGTGTGGCGGTCGCGGAGCTTGGGGATCTCGTCGGCTAGGCTTTGGAGCGCACCTTCGATGTCTTCGGCGCTGTACGCCGTGAGGGCCTCTTTCAGGTGCTTCGCGATTCCGTAGTAGTCGACGACGATGCCGGCCGTCTTGCCGTGGCCGGTTCGGTTCACGCGAGCGATGGCCTGTAGGAGCTCCGCCTCGCGGATGGGACGGTCGAGGTACATCACGCCTTCGATGGGCGCGTCGAAGCCAGTGAGGAGCATCGACTTCACAATCAGGAATGCGAGCGGATCGCGCTTCTCTGAATCCTTGTGCTCGAACGGCCTCTTGAACCGCGCGATGCGGCTCTCGATCTTGGTAGGGTCGCTCCACTCGCTCCACTCGGGCGGATCGTTGTTGTCAGGCGAGATGATGGCCGCGAATTCGAGCGTGCGAAGGCGTTCGAGCTGCCGGGCCGCACGAACGGCGGCCCCCAGCTTCTTCGACTTGCCGATGAGCTCCAGGTCGTCGAGCTTGCGCGTGTCTGCGTCGAGCTTCTCGGCGTCGCTCACGAGCGCGTCCCTCGCGACGATCATGGCTGCCTGGTAGCGAACCGCTGCCCGCCTACTGATCGCCACGAGCTGTGCCTTGAGGCCATTCGGCAAGATGTTCTCGACGTAGTGGCGAAGCATGTCGCTCGCCTTGTCGGCGATGACCTCCTCGGCCTCGAGAATGGCGTAGAGCGTGCCGTGCTTGCGCTTCAGGGCGTCGCGCTCCTCGGCGGTCATCTCCGGGAACATCTCGGCCAGCTCGTCGTCGAGCCCGGCGGCATCGGCGACTGCGCCCTTCGCGTAGCGGCCCTCGTACAGAATTGGAACGGTCGCGCCATCGGCCTCCGACTCCTTGAGGGTGTAGCGGTCGATGAACGCGCCGAAGATGTCGTGCGTGCGCTTCTTGTCGCCCATGATGATGGGCGTTCCGGTGAAGCCGATGCGCGCACAGTTCGGCAGCGCTTGGAGGAGGGCCGCGTGGAGCGCGCTCCCGTGGCTCCGGTGCGCTTCGTCGACCATCACGAGGACGGCTTCGTCGTCGTTCAACAAGCCGACGTCGCGCAGCTCGTCGTCAGGCCCGAGCTTCTCCAGATCGCGGTCGACGTACTTTTGGATCGTCGCGAAGACGATCTCGGGTCCCTTCTTCGCGAGGAGCCTCTTCACTTCGCGCATGCTCTTGCCGACCTTCACCGTTTCGCCGATGAGCCCAGCCGTCTCGGAGAGCTGCCGCTGAAGATCTTTTCGATCGGTGACGATGACCGTCTTGAACTTCCGCAGCTCGGGCACCGAGCGCATCTTCCGCACGAGGAAGACCATGGTGAGGCTCTTGCCCGAGCCTTGCGTGTGCCAGACGATTCCGCCGCGCCGGTCATGCTCGCCATCTTGTTTCCTGGTCTTGCCGGTGCGGAGCCGCTCGACGGCGTATTGCACCGCGCGGAACTGCTGATAGCGACAGACCACCTTCACGGTGCGGCTGTTGACCTGCTGGTAGATCGTAAAGTGGCGGATGATGTCGAGCAGGTGCGCCGGCCGGAGCATGCCGGCGATGAGCTTGTTCTGGCTCGAGAGCGTCGGCTTGCCGAGCTCGATCAAGACGTCGGCGAGCGCGACGGGGGCAGTGTCTTTCCACTCGAGGTAGTGCACCGCCTCGGCGCCGATCGTGCCGACGCGCGCCTCGTCGAAGCTCGTCGCAACGAGAAACTGGTTCGTGTGGAAGAGCCGCTCCGCGCCTTCGGCCTCGTCGACCTCCCCAGCCTCTTTGCGGGCGTTGTGGTAGCGACGAAGCTGATCGATCGCGCTCGCCAGCGGCTCGGACATCGTCGGGCTCTTGCACTCCACGACCACGACCGGGATCCCATTGATGAAGAGCGTGATATCGGGTCGGACCGAGCCCTTCGACATGCCGCCGGGGCAGTCGACCTTGTACTGATTCACCGCCGTGAACGTGTTCCGCTCGGGGTGCTCCCAGTCGATGAAGTGCACTGTCTTGTCGCGGCCCTGATCCCAATCGGGAAGCCCCTCGACGGTGACGCCTTCGAGCAGGAGCTTCGTCGCCTCCTGGTTCGCCTCGATGAGGCGTGCGTGCGAGATGCGTTCGAGGGCTCCGATGGCTTGCGACAGGCGAGCGGCGTCGAGCCATGGCTTGCCGTCGCGAAGGTTGATCCGGCGAAGCGCCTTCGCGAGGTCGTCCTTGATCAGGACCTCACGGAAGCTCTCGCGTCCGGTCACCGAGGCGTGGTCGACGCTGCCCGCGATGAGCTTCCAGCCCATCGAGGCAAGCTGGTCGAGGAACGGATTCTCGACGTAGGAGAGCTCAGGACCGCCGCTCATCAGCGCCTTCTATGCGCATGCGCATATGGTTTGAAACCGTGAAAAAGCGCTGAAATTGCGGCTTTTGCCCGCGAAATGACCCGGCTATGAGCGGTTTCTATACGCGGTCTAAGCGCGGTCATGAAGACCCCTCAGGAACGCGATACCGGGTCCACCGGCGCGTGCCGCTGACCTTGAGACGCTCGCTCTTCACGAGCTTGGTCAAGAGCCTCGTCGCTTGATCGTCGGTGATGTGGCAGAGCTTCACCACATCGCTCCTCTGCAGCGCGCCATGTTGTCTGGCGTAGTTCAGCACCATCTCCTCTTGCTGTACTCGCTCGAACCCCGCTTGGCGGGTGTACTCCGCATTGTGACCCGCTTGCACGTACACGTTCTTGGACAACGTGTAGGACCGTCCGCTTGTCGTCCCGTGGGCTTCCGCAAGTCCGGCTTCGACCAGCCCCTCGAGAGTCCGCTTGGCAGCAGGTCGGTCCTTCTGAATCGCTATTGCCAGCTCATCGCTCGTGATCCGACGCTGCTCGCGCAGACAGGAAAGCCCTATCAAGCTGTCGACAGGCAGCGCCGCTTGAGCGGCGTTCTCGGCGGTCACGACGAGACGAACGAAGTCGAGATCGGCAGGCGAAGCGGCCAAACGAAGCACAACCGAGGTTGCCGAGCTGGCCGAGTAATCAGGGAATGCGCGACCGTACCGAAGTAGCCCGCGGAAGATGCGGTCGACACCCCTCCCCGTTCGCTCGACGATGCCCGCACGCTTGAAAGCATCCGCAAGCGTCGAGTTGCGCGCGCGTGGCTCGGTCGTGAGCAGGTTGTGCGTGGTCACACCGGCCACGAAGCCACCGGGATTGCTGATCACCAGTGAGTTCGATTCGAGCCGCACATGGACCGCGCCAAGCCGAGCGTAGTCGCGGTGGGTCAGCGCGTTCGCGACCGCCTCCCGATACGCAGTGCGGTCCACGCGCGGCACACTCACGCGAAATAGACCGACGAGAAATTCTTGCTCCGTGTTGAGCGAGGTAAACAACGTGTCGAGCCAGTCGAACACGCGTAGGAGGGGCCCACGCGTGAACTCGTTCACGCGCACTTCCTCGCCATCGAGCACCTGAAACGCCACTTCATGGGTGGGCACCAGCTCGCGCAAGCGCGCTTCGCGGCCCAACAGGAGGAGCCCCGCCAGCGTCGGTGTGCGTTTCTCCCCGTCTCGAACGACGAGCCCCATAGCCCCATCCAACTCCTCGTCCGAGAGGTCCAGGAGTGCTCTGTCGCCTCGAAATCGTTCGATGAACTGGCGGAACCTTCCGCGCTCGACGGGATCGAGGTCGGTTAGCTCGGCCCCGGGGACTGGAAGACTCGATGAATCAAGGACGCCGAGATCGGATAGGCGCGAAGGATGCTCTTCAGGTAGCAGCGGCACGCACTCCGGACGGCCGTCCCATCCAAGCCGTCGTCGCTTCGTCAAGCCCTGAGACGTGCTGACGATTCGCGTTGCTTTGGGCACGGTGATCTCCGCGACGTGCACACCCGCGTGCTCTGTCGATGCGACTCGAACCGCGACCGGCGGTGATGTCAGATTCGCGATCATTGCCGGCAGACCTTCGAGATTCTCGTGCTTCGCGTGTAGCCCAGTGACCCGGCCGTCGTCCTCGACGCCGAGGTAGATTACGCCCCCCTCGGCGTTCGTCATGCACACGACGGCCTCGACCAGCGCGTGATCGGGGAGTTGACGGACGTCGCTCTTGAACTCGACGGTGAGCGATTCCTTGTTCGGCAATACGCTCATGTGCACCTCGGTCCGAGCACATCGTGTACCCATTCGTGCCCGGTCATCGAGGCGTGGTCGACGCTGCCGGTGATGAGCTTCCAGCTCATCGACGCGAACTGGTCGAGGAAGGGGTTCTCCACGTTCTCCAACTCGGGGCCGCCGCTCATGGGGCCGCGTTCTCCAGCAGCTTGGTCACGCGCACGCGGCCGGTGAGGAGGTCTTCCATCAGGCCGGCCTTCATCAAGCGGAGCTTGTGGCGGTCAGCAAGCTCCGTGTCCTCTCGCTCGACAGCGCGCTGCATGACGAGGGAGATGCGGTCCTGCTCCGATCGGCTCAGCGGCACTGGCACGAGAAGCAGCCGAAGCTGCGCGAGGGTTATCTCCCGGAAGGTTGTGCCCTTCACGCTCAGGTCGAACTGTCGTTGCATTCCCTGACCTCGCAGCGCCCAGAGCAGGAACCCTGGATTCATCTCCGGCTCGGGCGCTATGCGCGCGGTTCCTTGCGTAAGGTTCGCACCATCGAGTTCACGAGGGACTGGCAGCACTTTGCCGACGGTTGCACGGATGGCGCAGACAATCTCGTCAGTCCCAACTCGGGAGCGCGTGTAGCTGGCCGCAACCCGAGCGGACGTCCGGAGTAGGCCGTCGAGCGCGAGACGGTCGCCAGCCATGTCGCCGGTGCGGATGTATGGGATGCCGTCTGGGACGTGGGGGCCAGCCTGCACGATTCCGTACGTGATGGGTGCCTGAGGATCAACGCAGGCGTCGAGGGACCTTACCTCCCAATCCCTGGGAATCCAGCCCACCCGCGAGTCCTTGAACTGCTCGGGATGGTGCTCAGGATCGCGCAACTCGCCGTTGTCGTCGATGCCGCGCGTGAGGAGGTCGTGGAGCAGGCCCTGCTTGACCTGCTTCAGCTTGGCGATGATCTGCTCAGTCTTGCGGATGGCGTCGTCGATGGTGTCGAGGATCGCGGCGATCTGGCGCTGCTCGCGGAGCGGCGGTAGGTCGAGGCCAAACGCCTTCAACTCGGCCTGTTCGAGTCGCTTCGTTCCGTGCGTAGCCTCGGTCACCAGGCGCAGCAACGCGTCCGACCGGCCGCTCAACCAGTGGGCGACGAAGCGGCCCTCCGTCGTCCCGTTGGCCACGATGGCCTTCACATCCTGGTTGAATGCCATTGGCCTCGCGGCCACGCAAACCGGGAAAGTGTGGACAAGGATCATCCCACGAACAACGATGAAAACGGAGCCAGCGGGCACGAGTCGAGTCCCGCTTGTCGCTGCTGCGTCCGAGATATGATCCTCGGCATCGTCGAGGACGAACCGCTTCATGTCCTTCGGACTCACCCAGGGAATCGTTCCGAGCCAGTAGTCGGCCCTCGCCTTCGACGGGGTACCACCACTTGACCAGGCACCGAGGGCGCCGAGCTGCGTCCTACTCCACCCGGGCGGCGATTGCGCAGGGAGGTCAGCGGACATACCCAAGCCCCCCCAAGAAGCCGCGGAGCTTCTCCGCCGCCGCGTCGCGCTCGTCCTCGATGCTCGTCAGCGTGACCCGGTACTTGTCCCACCAGGTCTCGAACGCTACGACGACCTCCTGTCGGTGGCTCGCGACGTAGCGCCAGAGGATGGCGTCGAGATCGCTGCGCAAGATGCCGAGCACGAGGTCGCGGGCGCTCGGCTCCAGGAGCGCGGTCCTCGCCTCCTTCAGCTTCTGCGCGAAATCGTCTTGCTTGGCCTTGAGCGCTCGCTTCGTCGTCGCGAGATGCTTCTTGAGCGCCGCAAGCTCTTCCTCTGAGAGCTGGTTTTCGCTCTCTTCGGCCTCCTCGCCTTCCTCTTCGTCGCCGCCGCTGGCGCCCTTGATGGTCGCCTCGGTCTCGGCCTTCTTCGCCTCGAGCTCGGCGAGGTCGGCGAGGTACGCGGGGAGGAGGCGCTTCACCAGGCGGTGGTCGAGCGGGTTGTCCTTGCTCTTACCGTCGGCGAGCCCAGTGAGGATGCTCGTCTCCCACGCCTCGACGAGCCCGAGGAAGCCGCGCGCCGTGATGGTGCGCAGATCGTTCTGGCTGTCGCCCCACCACGTGGCGACGACGCCCGCGACCTGAAAGCGATCGAGTAACCCGACCGGGCCGACGGCCTTCTCGAAGCTGCCCAGCAAGCTCGCGCGGGCCTTCATCAGCTCCTGCGTCTCGGGCAGCTCTCCGAGCACCTTCTTGTGCTTCTTCCACCAGCCTTCGACGCCACCGGCGAGCGCCTGCTCCTTCGCGACGACGCCCTCGTCGGTCTCGATGCGTTTCTTGAGATCGGTCTTGTCCTTCACGGCGGCCGCGAAGTCGAAGTAGCCAGTCGCCTTCGCGTGCTTCTTCAAGAGGCGCGCAGGCTCGAAGCCGTGGGCTTCGAAGACGACCTGTTTGGACGCAACCTCGGACTTCGGGATCCCGCCGTGCAAGTGCGCGCGCACGTCGTGCGGCTCGGGAGGCGGAGCGTTGTCGGCGTAGCGACGGATGTTGAGATTGTCGTCGTTCTGCTTCAGCTCCTCGCGCGAGACGACGCGAGCGAAGCCGTCGATGTCTGCGAATGCGTGCCAGGCGTTGACGATCTTCTCGAGGTGCTCGGGGAAGAGGTAGTTCTGCGCGCGGCCCTCGCTGAACTCACGGTCGGCGTTGATGAAGAGCACCTTGCCTTTGCGCGCCTTCGGCTTCGCATCGGGTGCGCGCAGCACGAGGATGCACGCGGGGATGCCGGTGCCGTAGAAGAGGTTCGCGCCGAGGCCGATCACGGCGTCGCGCATGTCCTCGTTCAAGATCCCGGTGCGGATCTCGCGCTCGGCGCCGCCACGAAAGAGCACGCCGTGGGGCATGACCGTCGTGACCATGCCGCCGGGCCGGAGCACCGCGAGCATGTGTTGCACGAACATGAGATCGGCTTTCTTGCCGCCCTCGGGGCACCAGCCGAAGCGGAAGCGTTCGGGGAACGCGAGATCCTTCTTCTCGTAGTTCTGCGAGAAGGGCGGATTGGTGATCACGCGGTCGAAGCGCATCAGCTCGCCGCCCTCGGTGTGCTGCGGCGCCGCGAGTGTGTCGTCGTTCCGAACGTCGGCGTCGGGGATGCCGTGGAGCAGCATGTTCATCTTACTGATCGACCACACACCGCCGTTCGACTCCTGACCGTAGAGGCCGAGGTTCTTCGAGTTGAGGCCGTGCTCGTCGAGGTATTCCTTCGACAGCACGAGCATGCCGCCAGAGCCCGCGCAGGGATCGTAGATCTTCATCCCCTCCTGCGGCTCGATGATGCGCACCATCATGCGAACCACCGAGCGGGGCGTATAGAACTCGCCGCCCTTCTTGCCGGCCGAGTCGGCGAAGTCGCGAATCAAGTACTCGTACGCGGCCCCGAGCAGATCGGGGAACTCGAAGTCTTCATTGCGAAGGCGCACCTCCGAGAAGTGCATGATGAGATCGCGCAGCCGCTTGTCCGGCAGCGTCGACTGGCCGACTTTCTTCGTGAAGTCGATGTGTCCGAGCACGCCTTCGAGGCTGGTGTTCTCGTGCTCCAGGGCCGCGAGCGCCTTGTTGAGCCCGTCACCGACGTTCTTGTGGACCTCGTCGCGCAGGAACGACCACCGCGCCTCTGCCGGAACGAAGAACGAGCCCGTGTAGAAGCTCGGGTGGTTCGCGCGCTTCTTCGCCTCGGCGAGGGTGCGGCCCTTCTCCTTCTCGGAGGTGACGATCTCGTCGTAGCGCGCTTCGAAGACGTCGGAGCAGCGCTTCAGGAAGAGGGCGCCGAAGATGTACTCCTTGAACTCCGACGCATCCATCTTGCCGCGGAGGATGTCGGCGGCCGCGAAGAGGTGACGTTCGAGCTGGGCGAGTGTGGTGGGCATTTGTCGATTTCGCGACGTAGCATCGTCGGCTTCGGAGCTCCCGCGCAAGCTCGTCAGGACCAGAGTTCCGCTCGGCAAGCGGCTCCAGGTACCGGCGGTGGGTAGGCTGACCATGATAACCACATGTCGCACCCAATCTCCTCGTCTGGTGAGGAGCGTGCGAGCCCCTGGAAATCCGCTCGGTTTCGGTCGCGGTCAACGACTGCGAGGCCGTCCTTTGGGGGCTACATAACATTCCAAAGGCGCGTTTTCGGTCACCGAGTCATACCGGATGAAGCACCACGATCGATTGGTGCGGGAGGATCGGAGACATGGGACGAATCACTTTTGGACAACGGCTTAAGCAGGTCCGCGAGGCTGCCGGGTGGAAGCAGGAGAGACTGGGGAACGCGCTCGGACTCGACCAGCCGGGGGTGAGCAAGCTCGAAACGGACCGAGTCAAACCAACGCGCTAGCAAATCGATTTGATTGCCGGTGCACTGGGTTATTCGACGTGGAGCTTGGTCGGGGGCACGGATGAAGCCGCGAGCGTGTCTGGTGAATGTCTGGTGACCATCGCTGGAGATGCCAGCGTAAAGTGGCTCGCGTACTTCGCGAGCGGACTCACGGGGCTCGCGGACGACCAGCGAGCGATGCTGCAACGCGACGCCGTCTCGGTCCGTCGTGCGTGCGAAGGTATCCAGGCTTATCTGTACGAGCCCGCCGAATTTACGGACCCCGTCAAGAACGAGAACCTCACACCGGAGCGAGTCTACGAAATCGACCACGCCCAGGTCACCCGTAGCCACTTCCTGGTACTGGACGCCCGCTTTCCGAGCTTTGGAGCGGGACAGGAGATCGAGATCGCAATGAATGGCGGGATCCCGATCGTGCTGCTGAAGCCCAAGCGCATGAAAGTCTCGCGAATGGTGACGGGCACATTCGCGCGCCTGTTCATCGTGGAGTTCGAGTCCGCCGATCAGCTCGATGCGGGCCTCGACGCAAGATTCACGGAGCTCGTAGCCGAGCTCGCGAACCTCCACCGCATCGAGGCATTCGCGTTCGTATCCAAATCAGACGGCGATGAGAGCTTGGGCGCCAGACTCCGTCGAATTCGGAGTGGAATGAGACTGGATGAAGTCACGGTCGCGAGGCTGGTCGGCCTCGCCCCGCACGCGATAAGGCAGTTCGAAGAGGATCTTGGAAACCCGTCGGTGACGCACCTGCACCGTCTCGCCGCAGTGCTTAAAACGTCGGTTGCCCACCTGGTCGAGGGTGTCGCGACCCGTCCTGAGGAAACGGATCCAGTGCTGCGGAAGTCCAAAGACTCGCTGCACGCGTTCGCGGAAAAGCGGGGCTTGTCGCATACCGACGTCAACCAGCTCTGGAAGAGCCACGTCGAGCTCTACTCCTCGCAGAGGCAATCGGTGGCAGAAGCCCGAACTGAGCCCCTGAGCGAGAATGACTGGGAGAAGCGGCACCGAGAGTCGAAACCCAACGGGAAGGCGGCGACTCAGGCCCGGATGTTCGATGACTAAGCGTCAATGGTCCACGCCCGAAGCGAGGGAGATAGCTCAAGCGGCTGGTGTTGGAGACGCTGAGCTGGCGATTCGCAAGCTGGCACGGCGTGTTCTGGTCGACGAAGCGGCGCAGTCGGTCCCCGTTCCGCTCCAGAAGCTCTTTGGGTGGGCGAATATCCGAAAAGTGAAGCACGTCGACACTGTTCTCGAGGGAGGGTTGACGCGCACGGCGGACGGGTTCGAGGTCATTCTTCGCGCGGAGAGCGCCCCCTCACGGAAGCGATTTTCGCTAGCGCACGAGCTCGGTCACGTCCTCTTCTACAAGCACGCTCCAAACGCGAAGGCGGCCCGACAGGCAACGAGGGAGCGAGCCCCTGAGGAGGAGGAGCGTCTCTGCAACGTCGCCGCGGAGGAGTTCCTAATGCCGGACTGGTACCTGACCAACGTCGCGAGCAAGAGCTCGTCGGCCGCCGCGATGGCCATCGAGGTGATGACCTCGTGTCAAGTATCAGCATCCGCTGCGCTCTTCCGAATCGCTCGATACTGGCCGCACCCGGGCGAGATCCAGCTCTGGCGAAGACAGGAAGGAGCTTGGGAACGGTCCTACGCGCGCCAGACAGGTGGACTCCGCTCCGAGCTTGCGGATTTCGTCGTCGAAGCGTGGGGGGACCGCCAGTTTCCTGAGAAAGGACTCTCAAGGACCGATTCGGGATTCATCTATTCCCCGTCGACGCGGCGGCGGCGGTCAGCGAACACGACCGCCCAACAACCACACGGTCGAGCGGATCTGCTCTTCGTGTCGCTAGAGCTGACGTCTCGGAGCCCCGCACCGCAGGCCTCATCGCTCGAGCACGCTCGTCGCGATCGCGTGCGGCGCGCGATTGCAGCGCCGGCGTTGAAAGGCTGCCAAGAATGCGAGGGAACGGGGTGGGTTGTTCAGCGGAGTTACGACCCGGCTCGTCGCCTCGCCCCCGCGGAGCTTTGCTCGTGCCGATACGACAAGGCGAGCAAGGTCTCTGCATAATATCATGGTTAAAGCGTCGCTAGCACGCAGTCGCTAAGTTCATTCTGACCCAGGAGGGGTCTCGACATGGACAAGAACGACGAGAAGCGACAGAAGACAGACGAAGCGTTCGAAATCAGCATTGAGGGTGTGCGCGTCAGGCTTGCCGGTGTTGGGGTCGCTGGTATCGCGGCTGCGGTCGCGGCGCTCATCTACATGGCTGCGCGCGGGTGCTGAGATCGACACCTCAGGCCGGCCGTTGCAAGCGGGCACGAGCACTTCTCTGCTCCGCCTAGAACGGAATGCCGGTATCGTCCGACAGTTGCATCTCGACTGGCACGTGGTGGTCATGCCAGTTGTACGTAGGATCGAGCTCGATGATGGCTCCGCCGAAGACCGCATCGGCTGTGGGAATGCTGTAGCTCGCCTGGACTTCTCGCCTTGTCAGGCAGGTGGTTACGATCGTTTGTCGCAGGGCTTTGAATCGACGCCAGAAGATTTGTTCAATGACGTCGCCCCACTGGTCCCAATCCTCGGCTCGTGCTCGTTCGGCCCGATCGTCGATCTGGTGGCCCGACCGGTCCGTCTGGTACTCGAGATCTCGAACCCCACCAAGGGGCACGAGGTTGTCGAATACGATAGCGGGAGCGAGGGAGATCCTCTCAACGCAGCTGGCGGGATCATCGTCAGAGAAGAGGTCCCATGCGGAGTGCCAATTCAGCCAAAGGCCCCCGGGCGTTTGGCGCAATAGGGCTCCGGCGAGGGTCGATTTTCCGACACCCGTCGGCCCTGTGATCACCACCGCCCTGGTCTTGCCGACACCCTGCGCCTGCTCAATCGCGGAAGCAGGCCGAACCCGCTCAGCGAGCTTGGGATCCTCGATGGCAGCGAAGCAGTAGAGCTCCGGGATGGAATAGTTCATCGAGGTCAGCCTAGCGCAGGCCTCGCGCGGCATTCTAGTGTCCGCGCAATGCTAGGTCGAATAATGTCCTAGTACTCGCTTCTGGAGGCGAACGGCCCGAAAACGTCGGGTAGGGTTTTCCGACCATGGCAAAACTCCGCCCGGCGGTTCCCGATACGCTTCGCAATCAGCTCTTGGTCGCCAATCGTCGATGCTGTTGCGTCTGTCATCAACAACTTGCACTTCAGTTTCACCACATCGATGAGAATCCCGCGAACAACAATCCCACGAATCTCGCCGTCCTGTGTGTTGCTTGCCACAGCAGGGTGAGCGGCAACGAAGGCCACGGGCGAGGCTACTCTGCTGGCGAGGTTCGTCTGCACAAGACGACTTGGGAAGCCAAGATCGCACGCGATGGTCTCAGTGCGTCCGACGACGACGACGACGACGACGACGACCCGATAACAGTCGTGGTCGAGCCCGAGGACGATGATTGGACGCGTCGCTTCGATCTAGACGAAGGGCAGTTCATTTACGTAAAGGTGAAGGCGAGCCGACGGGTCAACGTCGGATTGGCCTCGGAACAGCAATACGGCAAAGCGCAGAGGGGAAAGAAGTTCGACGGAGACTACCGCGAACACATCCTTGAAGACACCGTCAGTGCGTTCGCGGAGAAGGAGGGGGTCGTCGTGCTTTGGCTCGAGAACGATGGCGAGAAGGAAGCGGAGGTTGAGCTTCGAATGACGACCGAAGACCTAGACGACGACGAGGAAGTCGACGAATAGATCACGGCTGTGGGACCCGAAGCTGCCTCGTGCCACACGCAGACACCCAAGTTGGGAGGCGTGGGCCCAACACCGACCGCCTACGACGACCCCACGCAATGGTCGTGCACCTCCTGAACGACCCGCCGCACCAGCGGGCTCGCATCCGCCCTCACCATCAGATCGAGCCCAGGCAGCAGCGCGATTCTCTCCCAGATCTCGCTCTGAACCCGCGCCCCCGCCGACGCCGCGACTCCGCGCCCCATCGCGCGCACACCGGCCGCCTCTTCCGCTCGCACCTCGACCCCGAGCGCCGCAGCAAGCGCGCTGCTCCCGAGCCCCGCGGTCGCATACACCTCGAGCTCCTCGGCCGAGAACGCCCCCAGCCTCCGCTTGATCGCGGCAAGCCCGAGCTTCTCCTCCCCACGCATCCGAGCGATCGCGACCAACCGAAGAAGATGGTCCCGGCCGTACCGCGTGGCCGTCCCTCGAAACGCCGGCGCCGGCAGGAGACCGCGCTCTAGGTAGTACCGAACGGCGCGCAGACTGACGCCGGCCAGGGCCGCCAGATCGGGGCGGAGCCAGCCTTCTGTGGGCAGGGGCCCCTTCGGCCGTCGGTGGAGTTGAAGCCGATCCTTGATGCGGAGATATCGATCGCGCCGTCGCATCCCAGTGGAGTCGCCTTCCACCCCCGGAGGTGGCCACCAATCTTTCATCTTTGTGTCGCGCCTCCCCCCGCGTCCATCCAGCGGTGGATGGACGCGAGGGGTCGGATAGCCCGCGTCCATCCAGTGGTGGATGGACGCGAGGGGTCGGATGGTCCGCGTCCATCCAGCGGTGGATGGACGCGAGGGGTCGGATAGCCCGCGTCGGTGCAGACCAACGGCCTGAGTGGCACTTCTGTCCGGACGCTTGGGTAACGCTGTCCGGACGCCTGGGTGAAGCTGTCCGGCGACCTGGGTCACAGAGTCCGACCGCTCGGGTAACAGAGTCCGCGAGCATGGGTGACACCCCCGCGACTTGCTCCACGCGTTCCGAGGGCCACGTCGTCGCTCGCCCGTTCGACCCGACCGCGATTCGATCGGCCCGTTGCGAGAGAATTTCGGCGCGCAAAACCGCTCTCCGCCTGCGTCCTTCTCCCCGGATCCGCCGCGCGATCGACCGCGCAAAAAAAAGAAGCGACCGCCTGACGATTGTTGGCCACGTCGATCTGCGGACCGCGACTCCACACCTATCGGAGGGCGATAGGCGCTCTCTCTGAGAGTGAAAAATCATGACTACCAATCAATCCGCCGCGATCCACACAGCCACCACGGAAGAGCTCGCGCAGGTGGGCGCGATGGGCTCGGCCACAGCTTTCGAGCTCGTCCGCAAGGATCTCGAGAAGGTCGATCCGAAGGATCTTCTCAAGGTCAACGGCGACGTGATGGAGTTCGTCGTCACCGTCGTGCGGCACGTGCCTACGTTCCGAACGTTTCGCGCCGAGATCGTCTCGACGCTTCCGCAGCACGACATCGCGTCGTTCGACAAGCTCGAGCCCTACGCGCTCGCAGCGGCCTTTGCCCACACGACCGCCAACTCGACCTCGACGCCTCCCGAGGCGATTCAGCCGCTCGTCGACGAGCTGACGATCGCGCGCGATCTGATGACCGCCGACTTCTCGGTGCTCGCCAAACGAAAGCTCGTCGACGCCGCGGTGCTCGACGAGCTCCAGGGCGGCACCGGCTTCAAGAACCTCGCCACCGACGTGATGACGATCACGAAGGCGCTCCGGAGTCGTTGGTCGGTGATCAGCACGCGAACGGGTCTGCAAGAGAGCGAGCTCGCGCGCGCCGAGAAGCTCGCCGATGAGCTGCTCGTCGGCGTGGCGCTCCGCGACCAAGGCCAAAACGCCGCGGTCGCCGCGGCCGACATGCGTCAGCGCGCGTTCACGGTGCTCGTGAATGCGTACGACGAATTCCGACGTGCGCTCGGGTATCTCCGATTCCACGAGGAAGACGCCGATACGATCGCACCGTCTCTCTACGCTGGCCGGGGCACCTCGAAGAAGAAGGCGACTGCGCCTCTTCCCGACGCGACGCCTCAACCGGGCGCCCCCGCGCCCACGAACGGAGGGGCGCACCCTTCACCGGCCATCCCTCCGAATGGCGATCCGGCGAAGGCGCCAGGAATGCCTGGTAACGATCCCTTCGGTCGCGGCTGAGAGCTGAAGGACATCGACCATGACGCCGTCGCTCTACCTCGGCGCGTCCCGTCCACTCGACGGGAGCGCGCAAGTCAAAGAGCTCCACCTGCCCGCCCACCACCTCGTCACGCACGGGGTGGTGGTGGGCATGACCGGGAGCGGGAAAACTGGGTTGGTCACGGTGATCGTGGAAGAAGCTCTTCGCGCGTCCGTGCCCGTGTTGGTGATCGACATCAAATCGGATCTGCCCAATCTGTTGTTGGCGTTTCCTTCATTCGATGCCGCGCGATTGGCTCCTTGGGTGGAGGCTTCGCCGCACCACGCGAGCACGACGCAAGAAGCGCTCTGTCAGAAGCTCGCCGAAGAGCGGAGGCACGGGCTAGCGGCGTTCTCGCTCGGTGAGCCCGAGCTCGTCGACTTCGCCAACCGAACGCACGTGCGTGTCATCACGCCGGGCTCGGATGCGGGCGAGCTATTGCACGTCTTGTCGTCGCTCGAGCGGCGCTCGAGTCGATGGGACACCGATGTCGAAGGAGCGCGCGCTGCGCTGAGCGCGGCGCTGTCTCTCATTCTGCGGCTCCTCGGAAGAGACGCCGATCCGGCACGCAGTCGGGAGCATGTTCTCTTATCGGTGCTCGCCGAGAAGCGATTGCTCGCGGGGCAGACGGCCGACATTGCGGCCTTGCTCCCAGAGATCCTCGATCCGCCGTTCTCCTCGATTGGAGCGCTCACCGTCGATGCGTTCTTATCGAAGAAGGCCCGGAAAGATTTGGCCGCCGGGCTCAATACATTGCTCGCGGCTCCGTCGTTCGCGAGCTGGCGACAGGGGGTCACGCTCGATGTCGGAGCCTGGATGGAGCCTGTCAACGGGCGCACGCCGGCGACGATCATCAGCGTGGCGCACCTCGATGACGACGAGCGTGCGCTCGTGCTCGGCGTCGTATTGGAGGAGGTCTTGTCTTGGGTGCGGGGGCTTCCTGGATCGCAGCGGCTCAAGGCCTTGATCGTATTCGATGAGGTCTATGGTTTTCTGCCGCCGCATCCGGCGTCGCCTCCGACGAAGCGTCCATTGGTGGCGCTGATGAAGCAGGCACGGGCTTATGGCGTCGGGGTGGTCGTGGCAACGCAGAACCCGATGGACCTCGACTATCGGGCGCTCAGCAATGCAGGGCTCTGGTGCCTGGGGCGTTTGCAGACCGACGCCGATCGGGCGCGGGTGATCGATGGGCTATCGAATGAAATGGGCGACGGCGAGAGCGCCGAAGAGCTTGGGGCGGTGCTGAAGCGTCTCGGGGCCCGATGGTTCGTGGTGAGAGATGCGCAGGGCGGAACCACGAGGTTGCTGCAACCGCGGTGGGCGATGTCGTTCATGCGCGGGCCGATGACGCGTCAGGAGATCCGCCGGGCACGGACCGGTTGATTCGAATTGGAGAAGACGATGCTTCACGGAAAGATCGCCCAGGCGATCGCGCGAGGTCTCGCGGTGCTCCAACACCGAATCGACCTCGCGAAGACCCTTCGTCGAAGATCGACGAAACATTGACGGTGGCCACCTGGAACATTCGCGAATTCGGAAGACGCCCGTGGCTCAAAGCTTCGCTGCATTACATTGCCGAGATCATCGGGCGATTCGATCTGGTATCGATCGTGGAGCCTGACCCTTGGGAAACACCCGGAGCTCACGAAAGGTCGGAGCTACTTCGCCCGGCGGGCTAGCTCGGCTTCGAGCTCGGCGACTCGCTCGAGAGCGTCGTCGGCGCGTCGCTTCTCACGCTCGGCGTTGGCTCGTTCATGCTGAGCCGTCGCCTTTTGGCGTTCGGCATCGGCCCTCTCGCGTTCGGCGTTGGCTCGTTCGCGTTCGGCTGTCGTCCTCTCGCGTTCGACTGGCAATGGGACGAGCGTGCCCTCGAGATCTTCGAGGCGAAGTCCGACGGAGTG
>JAYUUB010000229.1:0-67349 GCA_043755175.1 Polyangiaceae bacterium
CCGGCTTCGAGCCAACCCCGGCTCCCGGCTTCGACGACGGCGAAGTGTTTTGGAGGTGCGCCCCATGACTGGACATCTCCTACACAGACTATATACAGAACCGGGCGAGGGTTGGGGCCGTGGGGTCGCGGTCCCCGAGGGAACATCGGTCGTCGTTCTTCGATGCAACGACGCCCTCCGCTAGACCAGTTCCGCGCGCGATCGCCTCGGAGCGTCACCCAAACCAAGGCAGATTCGATGGCAGTCTCGGAAGGACGAAGCGCGACTCGCGAGGTTCGCGCGAAGCAGGTCGTCGTGAGCGGCGCGAGCGGTCTTCTGGGTACGGCGTTGACGGAGCTCTTGTCGGCGAACGGCCACGAGGTCGTTCGGCTCGTGCGCGGCAAACCACCCGGCGCAGGCGAGGTCGCGTGGGACCCGAGCGCTGGAAAGCTCGATTCGGAAGAGGTCGCCAGCGCCGACGCCTTCATTCACTTGAGCGGCGAAAACGTCAGCGAAGGGCGCTGGTCCGACGAGCGCAGAAAACGCATCATCGACAGCCGAACGCAGACGACCGAGCTCATCGCGCGGACCATCGCGAAGATGAAGAAGAAGCCGTCGGTGTTCGTCTCGGCGTCTGCGATCGGCTTCTACGGAAGCCGCGGAGACGATTTGCTCGATGAGACCAGCCCCACGGGCGGCGACTTTCTCGCCGAGGTCTGTCGACGCTGGGAGGCCTCGACCGCCGAGGCATCGGACGCGGGGGTACGCACCGTCAAGCTCCGCTTCGGAGTCGTCCTGAGCGTTCGCGGTGGCGCGCTCGCGAAGATCCTACCGATCTTCAAGATGGGCCTCGGAGGCCGCGTAGGCGACGGGCGTCAATACATGAGCTGGGTGAGCATGCCCGATGCGATTCGAGCCTCGAGCTTCGCGTTGTCGGAAGATGGGTTGAGCGGCGCCGTGAACGTCGTGGCTCCGAACCCGGTGACGAACCGCGAGCTCGCCTCGACCCTCGGACGGGTCTTGGGTCGGCCCTCGTTCTTCCCGGTTCCCAAAATTGCGATCGACATCGCGTTCGGCGAGATGGGTCGAGAAACCGTCTTGGCGAGCCAGCGGGTCACGCCGCGCAAGCTTCTCGATGCAGGTTTCAAGTTCGAGCACGCGACGCTCGAATCGGCGCTTCGCTTCGAGCTAGGCCGCCCCGCAGCATGACCCCGCGCCGAGCGCGCTCGACGATCGTAAGCGGGGTCGCTCAGCTGCCTTCTTTGGCGCTCGCGGTTTCGGGCTTCACCGCAGCCACGACGGGCTCGCTCGGCGGAGCGCTCTTCGCCGGGCGTTCGGCGCTTTCGCCATCATTCGACGCTTCGGCCTGTGCCTCAGCCGCTCCATCTTTTTCGGCGCTCGACGCGCGCGCGGCGGCTGCACGCCCACGCGAGTCACCGAGATGCTCGTCGTTCGCGACGCGACCGTCTTTCATCGTCACGACGCGCGGCATCGATCGAGCGAATCCGACGTCGTGTGTGACCACGACGATGGTCGTCCCGTAACGCTGGTTCATCTCGAAGAAGAGGTTCTGCATCCCTTCGCTCGTCGCGGAGTCGAGGTTGCCGGTCGGCTCGTCGGCGAGGATGAGCTTGGGCTGTAAGACGAGGGCGCGCGCGAGCGCGACCCGCTGTTGCTCGCCGCCCGAAAGCTCGCCAGGTCGATGCGTCGCTCGATGCTCGAGGCCGACTTCGCGCAGGAGTGATAGCGCAGGACCTTCCATGTCGCGATGGCGACGGCCCTGGATGAGGCCCGGCATCATCACGTTTTCGAGCGCCGTGAACTCGGGCAGAAGGTGATGGAACTGGAAAACGAAGCCGATGAACCGGTTTCGAATCGAGGCGAGCTTGGCCCCGCTGAGACCCGTGAGATCGTCTCGACCAAGCTTCAGTCGACCGCTCGAGGGAATGTCGAGGGTCCCGATGCAGTGAAGGAGCGTGCTCTTGCCAGCGCCCGACGAGCCGACGATGGCGACGATCTCACCTTCGCCGATCGACAAATCGATTCCGCGCAACACCTCGAGAGCCCTTCCCATATGAAGGAAGGTCTTGTGCAGGTCTTCGACGACGACGAGGGGCTCGGGCATCTGAATTACTCGTGGCGCAGGCCATCGACCGGCGACAGCTTCGACGCGGCGAGGGCGGGGTAGATGGTGCTGAGGGTGCAGATGATCATCGCGGCGAGTGCGACGAGGCCGTAGTCCTTCAGGTCGACGTTTACGGGCAGGCGATCGATGTAATAGACCTCCGGGTCGAGTCGAACACCGAACCATTTCAGCCCGGTGCATGCGGCGAGCGCCGTGCCGACGCCGAACACCGTGCCGATGGCGCCGATGATGATGCCCTCGAGCATGAAGATTCGCATGATCGCGCCGTCGGATGCGCCCACGGCTTTGAGGATGGCGATCTGTTTGCCCTTCTCGGTCACCATCAAGAGAAGCGTGCAGATGATGCAGAAGCTGGCGACTGCGATGGCGATGCTGAGGATGATGAACGTCGCGATTCTCTCGAGCTTGAGCGCGCTGAAGAGGTTCTTGTTCATCTCGATCCAATCGCGAGTCCGCATCGGCACGAGGGGCACCGTGTCGTCTGGCCGAACCGTGTTGCGCGAAGCGGTCACGGCCTTCTCGACGTCGCCCCGAATCTCGCCGACGCGCTCGGGCTCGGGGACACGCACGTCGATCTGCGAGATGCGGTCTTTGAGACTGAAGAACTCTTGCGCGACCTTCAGGTCGATGTACGCGTGGCTCGCGTCGTATTCGTACATGCCGCTGTAGAAAATGGCTGCGACGCGGAACTTGCGCGTACGCGGCATGACGCCCATCGGACCGAGCTCGCCCATCGGCGACAGCAAGGTGACTTCTTCGCCGACGTACACGTGGAGCGACTTCGCCAGCTCCTTGCCGAGAATGATCGCCGGCCGAACCGGCAGGGGATTCTTGAGCGCGTCTTTGACGGATTGGTCTTTCAGCGAGGGCTCGAGGAATTGGAAGCCCGGATCACGCTTGATGGGCTCACCAATCGGCGTGCGTCCGATGACCTCGTCGGGTGGCAGGGTCACGAGCTTCTCGGGATCGCGGAGGTAGTCCCATTTCCCGACGCCGCCGTTCTCGAACAGAATGTTGTCGCGAAGGTCGATGACGTCGCCGATCGTATCGGGATCGATGCCACG
This sequence comes from Polyangiaceae bacterium, assembly GCA_043755175.1. Lineage (GTDB taxonomy): Bacteria > Myxococcota_A > Polyangia > Polyangiales > Polyangiaceae > CAYYKK01. Next base: position 3,190 of record JAYUUB010000229.1, read on the forward strand.
CACGAGCACGCCCGCGGTGTTCGAGTTGCTCGACCCCATGGCGTCGCCCGCGACGACCGCCGTCGCTGCCCCTCCCCGCGGACCGACCACTTGGCGAACGCTGTCGAGCGTGTCTTCCCAGCCGTTCACGCCACCGTTCTTCGTCGTGTCGATGACGATGTGCGCGTTGTTGCCGAGGATCTTTCGCTTCAGGTCGTGGCCGAAGCCACCCATGATGCTCGTCACCGAGCAGAGCGCGCACGAGCTGAGGCTCACGCCGAGAATCGAGAGAATCGAGATGACCGTGAGAAAACCGCTCGTCGTCGCGCGAACGTGCCTCGAGCCGACGAACGTGATGAAGCTTCGCTTCTCGAGGAGATCGAGCAAGAGCGGAAGGGCCGCCACGAGCACGCAGAGTAGGAACACGACGCCGACGCCGAGCGCACCGTAGCGAACGAGCTCGGTACGGAGCTGGAAGACCTCGGTGGTCGTTCGGGGCTTGTAGAGCGAGAGCGTCGTCAGGGCGGCGAACGCGAAGCCGAAGAGACCACCTACCCACCAGAACCCCGCGGACCAATCTTGTGCGCGCGGGACGACGAACCCTTCGGCGCCGCGTGACTCGAGGAACGGAAGAATCTTGCCCGTGACGTCGATGCCGCCGAGCGCGGTGCGGATCATGTAGATCGGCGTGAAGAAGATCCCTTGCGGGAAGCCCAAAAAGCCGAACACCGAGATGAGTAGATACGGAAGCGCCTTCAGCGTTCCCCTCTCTCCGGCCGGGATGAAGTGGACGCGCGAGCGCAGCCGGAAGGTGATGATCGCGACGGAGAACAGGTAAGGGAAGACGACGAAGCGCCCTCCCTTCTCGATCTCGCGCGAGAGCTCGTCGGGCTCGAGACCGTCGATCTCGGTGATGCGGAGCTTGCGTAGCCGCGCGAGATCGTCGGCGTGGAGCTTGATCGCGACGCCGCGAGCTCCGCGCGAAGGACGAGCCGCGCCGGGTTCGACGTTCGCGCCTTCTTCAGCCTCGCGCGCCGCGGCCTGAGTCATTCGACGGATCCCTTGCGCCACGAGGGTGAAAGAGATCGTCAAGACGACGATGAGAAAGCCGATGGTCGAAGGCTGGAGGTTCAGGGCTCACTCCGGGCGGAGCAGGGGGAACAGGATGACGTCGCGGATCGACGCCGCTCCAGTGAGGAGCATGGTCAGGCGATCGACACCGATCCCGAAGCCTGCCGCAGGCGGCATGCCGTGCTCGAGGGCGCGAACGTAGTCGGCGTCGTAGTCCATCGTTTCGTCAGCGCCACGTGCCTTCTTCTCGACCTGGGCCTCGAAGCGCGCCGCCTGATCGTCGGGATCGTTGAGCTCGCTGAAGGCGTTGCAGATTTCGCGGCCCTCCACGAAGAGCTCGAAGCGGTCGGTGAGAGCGGGGTCCGAATCTTTCTTTCGCGCGAGCGGTGAGACCTCTGTCGGGTAGTCGATGACGAAGACCGGGACGCTCTTGGTCCCGGCGGCGCTGCGATAGTCGACCGGCAAGAAGGGCTCGGCGAGGTATTCATATTCGCAGAAGAGACGCTCGCCAGCGCTCTCGCATTTGGTCGCTCCCTTCTTGAAGTTCGACCAATCGATGACTCGGCCCTTCGCCTTCGCCGCCTTCGCCCACTCTTTGATGGGAGCGTTGTCGTCGACGATGCCCGCCGCCGCCTCTTTCGGAAGGCCGGCCTTGTCGAGCGCGCACGCGACCAGGTCCTTCATCGGGACTCGCTCGAAGCGCTCGAACGAGAACGCTCGGGTCGAGATCCAAGCCGCGTGAGCTGCGGGAAGGCGCTCGGCCAGACGTGCGTCTACGTGCCTCAGCATCGCCTCGGTCTGGTCCATCAAGACGTCGTAGGTCGCGTAGGCCTGGTAATACTCGAGCATCGTGAACTCGGGGTTGTGTCGGGTCGACAGCCCCTCGTTGCGATAGCAGCGCGCGATTTCGTAGACGCGATCGAAACCGCCGACGACGAGGCGCTTCAGATAGAGCTCGGGAGCGATACGCATGAAGAGCTCGAGATCGAGCGCGTTGTGATGCGTCTTGAACGGCTTCGCGAGCGCTCCGCCGACGATCCGGCTCATGGTCGGGGTCTCGACCTCGAGAAAATCGCGGCCGTCGAGCCACTCTCGGAGCGCCGCGACGATGAAGGTCCGCGCGCGAAAGACCGTCGCGACGTCGTGATTCGCGACGAGATCGACGTAGCGCATTCGGTAGCGCGACTCGACGTCTTTGAAGCTTGTCTTGGTGGGAAGGGGTCGATGCGCTTTCGTGATGAGGCGCAGGCGATCGGGGCTGAGACTGAGCTCGCCCTTGTCGGTGGCCATCGTGACGCCTTCGGCTTCGACGAAGTCGCCTAGGTCGAGGTCGTCGAGACGCTCGATCTCGCTGCCGAGCACGGTGAGCGATGCAGATGCATCATCTGGCTTTTTGCTCTGGCAATAGAGTTGAAACTCGGTCGAGTCGGTCTGACCGCCCTGACGGATCCTGATGAACGCGCCGCCCCCGAACGAACGGAGAAAGATGATGCGGCCGGCGATCCGGAAGCGTTGGGACCGCGAAGCCACCTTGTCCTTGTCGTAGCGACCGGCTTCGTTTCGGGCGCCTTCGTGATGGGCACGAACGTCGGAGAGCGGCGTGAGCTCAACGGCGCCCCCGACGAGATCGTTCGCGAACGGGTTCTCGCCTCTCGCGCGCACCCGCTCGGCCTTCGCCTTGCGCGCCGAAATGAGGCTCTCCTCAGCGGCTTCGGTGCTCACGTGCTCTTCGGGAGCCTTGGGGTTCTTTTCACCTTCGGTCGTCATGCGTCGTCTTCCTCTCGGCCGCTCTTGCCGAGCGTCCCGCCTGCGGCCGCCATGAGGTAGTCCTCGATGAAACCGTCTAGATCGCCATCGAGCACCGAGTCGACATCGCCGGCCTCGTGTTGCGTTCGAACGTCTTTGACCAAGCGATAGGGCGCTAGGACGTAGTTTCTGATCTGGCTTCCGAAGTTGATCGCGCTCTTGGTCGCATTGTAGGCCGCCGCGCTCGCCTCACGCTTCTGGAGCTCCATCTCGTAGAGCTTGGCTTTCAACACCTTCATCGCCATGGCGCGGTTCTGGTGCTGACTGCGTTCTGCACGACAGACGATGTTGAGCCCCGTCGGAAGGTGGCGCAACCGCACCGCCGTTTCGACCTTGTTGACGTTCTGACCACCCTTGCCGCCTGCGCGCATGGTGGTGATCTCGATGTCTTTGTCGTTCACGACGACGTCGATGTTGTCTTCGATATCGGGTGTGACCTCGACCGCGGCGAACGCCGTCTGCCTCGTATGATCGGCGTTGAAGGGGCTCATGCGAACGAGCCGGTGGACGCCGATCTCGCTGCGGAGATAGCCGTACGCAGCGTCGCCCTCGACGGTGAAGGAGACGTCGTCGATGCCGGCCTCGTCGCCCTCTTGGTAGTCGATGATGTCGGTCTTGTAGCCGCGCTTTTCGCACCACCGGAGGTACATGCGCATCAGCATGGCCGCCCAGTCTTTGGCGTCGGTCCCGCCTGCGCCGGGATGAATGCTGACGATGGCGCTCGCCCGATCGGCAGGCCCCGAGAGCATGCGGTCGAGCTCGGCTGTGCGCATGCGCTTCGAGATCGCCTCGGCCTGAGCTGCGGCGTCGGCCATCACGTCTTCGTCGCCCTCGGAAGCCCCGAGCTCGAGGTATTCTTCGAGGTCGGCGAGCTCTTTGCCCAACTTTTGGGCAAGGTCGAGCTTTGCCTCGACCTGGGCACGTTTGCGCAACGTCTTCTGCGCCTTCTCGTTGTCGTTCCAGAAGCTGGGAGCCAGGCTCGCCTGGTTCAGATCTTCGAGCATCCTCTCTAGTCGAGGGACGTCAAAGATGCCCCCTTAGCGCGTCATAGCGCCTTTTGAGGTCCTGGATCTTGGTCTTCGTCTCGCTCAGCATGACAGCCTCTTTATTCGATATCGGCCGCCCGACCAAGCCGTGATCGTGGCCTCGTTCGAGACGCTCCACCGGCCGAGCTCCTGACGCATCTTTTCAGACCCGAAAGCGCTCGTGGTCGACCACGAACGAGGCCACGCTCCGCAACGGCGTCGCGGTCAGGGCTTCTTGTAAGGGTTGGTGAGATCGTCGCCGCCCGGATCGGGAGGCTTCACGGGATCAGGCTTGGGCTTGGACACGTCGGGCTTGGACACGTCGGGCTTGGACAAGTTGGGCTTGGACACGTTGGGCTTCAACACGTCGGGCTTGGGCACAGCCGGCTTGGGCTTCGGGACCACGGCGCTGCCTGGTTTGCCTTTGGGTTGGCTGGTCGCAGCGTCTGGCAAGCTGCTGGCCGCGGGCTCCGAAGTCGACGATGGATCGGGCCTAGGCTGCCGAGTCGCTGCCGTCGGTTGGGCTGACGGAAGCGATGCAGCGCTCTCGGGCGGGCTGGCCGAATCGACTTTCGAGGCACGCATCTGGAGGAACACGACGACCCCGGCGGCGAGCGCCAAGCCGGCGAAGGCCACGAGCACGTAGCGAAGCGCGCTCGACTTTCGCGGCTCTTCGCTCGAAATCGGGCCCTGCGCATAGATCTGGTACTGCGACGGCAGGGTCATCGACCCATTGGTCATGCTAGTACCGGTCGCATCGCTGCCTGGCGTGTCGGAGCGATTTCCGACAGGTGGGGCGCTTGCGGTTCGTTGAACGACCGAAGTGGGCTCGCTGCGACCCGAATCGGGCAAGTGGCCTGCGACGTCGCCGGCGTGATCGCTCGATCGCGCGCTCCCGCTCGCGGTGTTCATGTTGGCCGTAGTGTTGCCGACTCCGCCCACGGCACTCGCCGAGGCGCCATGGTGATTGGCTGCGCCGCCGCCGCCACCCGAGCTGTAGTTCCCTGTCGCGTAGCCGTTGGAGGCTGCGGCGCGAGCGGCCTGCGCCTTCTCGGCCTCGAAGCGGGCGCGCTCTAGAAGATCGGACGCGAAGAGCCCGCGCGCCGTCTTCACCGATGGAGCGACGCTCGCATTTGATTGCGCTTCTTCGTGCGCGGTGGGCGGGCGTGACGACTGCTTGAGCACGGTGGGAGCGTCGTCGCCCTCTTCGCCGAGACCAGACGTCGCGAGCCCAGGGACTTCTTCGTGCGCCTCGTAGTAGCCCGCCGGAGTGCCCGCGGCCGGCGGCGGTGCGACGCGCTTCTGTGCCTCTGGAGGTGGTCCGGGAGGTCCTTGGCCGATGAGGGTGGGCTGACTTTGCTTCGCGGGCGGCGGGGGGCGCGGCGGAACGCCTGCCTGGAGAGCGAAGCGCATCGTGACGTCGGCCATCGGCGCAATCGCAGGAGGCCCATCGTAGCTTCCACTTTCGAGGCGTTCGGACCGGGAGTCGTCTTCGTCGCGTCGTCGTCGCGGAGCACTCGAGCGAGACACGTCGCGACCGCCGGGCGTCATCGAAACACGAGGCGCGCTCGAATCGCTCTGCGCCAACCACGCCCTGACGCTCTCACGTTGGGCGCCGATCTCTTGCCCGAGGATTTGCTGCACGTACGACGCGACCTCGCGCGGCGAGGCGATCCCGACCTCTTTGACGCCCGCTTTGGCAGCTTCGATGGCGATCTGCTCGAATGCGTCGAACATCTCTTGAGCGGTCTGGAACCGCCGACGCGGATCGCGGTCGAGGGCCTTCGCGAGGATCCCGTCGAAGAGACGCGGGATTTCGGGGTTCACCTCGCTGATGGGACGAACGGGCTCGACGAGAATCCGGTTCAACGTGGCAGCTTCGGTGTCGGCTTTGAAGAGGCGTTTGCCCGCGAGCACCTCCCAAGAAATGATTCCGGCAGCGAACAGGTCGGTCCGACGATCGAGCTCGTCGCCGCGTGTCTGCTCGGGCGCCATGTAAGCGAGCTTGCCCTTCAGCTTGCCGCTACCCGTCGACGTGAGGCGCGCGGTGGCGCGCGCGACGCCGAAGTCGGTGATGCGTGAGCTTCCGTCGACGCCGACGAGCACGTTCTGCGGGGACACGTCGCGATGGACGAGTCCGAGGAGCTGACCGCGATCGTCGGCGAGCTCGTGTGCCGCATGCAGCCCCGAGAGCATGTCGAGTAGGATGCGCATCAAGATGTGGCGCGGGACCATTTTCCCGCCCGACATCGAGCGCGCGACGATCTTCGAGAGCGTGTCGCCCTCGACGTACTCCATGACGATGTAATAGCCGCTGTCGGAGACGCCCACCTCGAGGATGGGGACGACGTGTGGATGGTGGATCAGCGCTGCGAGCCGCGCCTCGTCGAGGAACATCTCGACGAACTCTTGCTCGTTCGCGAGGTGTGGATGCAGCCGCTTGATGGCGACGAAGCGCTGAAAGCCTCCGACTCCGCCGAGCCGCGCGAGAAAGACCGTGGCCATGCCGCCGGTCGCGATCTCGCCGATGAGCTCGTACCGATCGAGTCTGCGCCTCGGATCGGCGGGATCGAGCAGCTTGACCTTGGCCACGTCATCCCCTCTAGAAACGCCCCTGAAGGCCCACTACTGCGCCCCCGGGAGTAAGGTCAGCCACGCCTGCGGCTTTAGCACCGAGCACGTCGACCCACAACCTGGGGTCGACGATGGCCTGCGTTCGTTTCGGCGCGATTTGGGCTTTCGAAGGATCGGACTTGGTCCTCTCGGGATCCGAGGGTGGCTTGTCGGTCTCGGCAAGCTTGTCTTTGCCGTGCCAGTTGGTGAGAAACGCTCCGATGACGAGCGTGATTGCAGCCGTGCCCGCGGTCACACCGATGAGCACGTTCGTTCGAGTTTGGTGCGCGATGCCTTCTTGATACGTCGGGCACGTGATCCCCCTGCCCGCGCAATCGGCTTTGACCTTGTCGACACCGGGATTGTTCTTCGCGTCGATCCCGCTCCACACGGTCGTGGCCCCGAGCGCGACGGTGGCACCGAGGCCTACGAAGAACAGCGCCGGGTGAGCCCCAAAGTGCTTCTTCGGGGGTGGCGTGTCTGGATTCTCGTTCGGATCGGGCTCTTTCTCGGGAGCCTTGACGGGCGGCTGGTCGGGGGACTTCTCGGGGCCCTTCGGCGTGGGCGGAGCAACGACGCCGTCTTTCGGGGGCTCGAATCGAAAGTCGCTGGAGCCGCCCGGAGCAGCGAACAACTTCTGTTCTGGTGTAGCTACGTTGCCGAAGAAGGTCGCTCCGACCGAGGTCTTGCCTGGCTCGAGGTAGATGACCCAATGCGTGGACGGCTGGCCGTGAATCGGGGTGGTTCCCGCAGCAAGCAGGCACGGTGCGACGCAGCTGACCTTCACCTTGTGGAGCGAGGACGCGAGCTTGTCGATGATGTCTTGCGCGATCTTGCTGGTCTCGGAATCGCTCGCGTAGAGGTCGAGGGCAAGCGCTGCGAGCGTCGCGGCGCGCGCCGACTGGCCGGCCTCGTTTCGCGCTCGGATGGCCAATCGAAGGGCCTTCGCCCCCGGGACGGCGTCGTCGGCGGCCTCGAAGAACGCTGCGGCTTCGCCGTACTTCTTGGCTTTGAACGCCTTCGCGCCAGCCTCGAACGAGTCGGAGGCGTTGTGGAGCTTGTCCGTTTCGGGCGCGGCGAGAGCCGCAGTCGGATGGACGGCTGCGACGGTCAGGGCGAGCGCAATCGCCCCGACGCCGATCCTCAGCGGTGGATGCATCGGGCCGGATCTTCCCAACAGTGCGAGTCCCCGTCAATTGTCGTCTTCGCTCGGTGTCTCATGGACAGGTCTTCGTCTCCGGACGGGCGGAAACCCGACGGGCCAGCCTGGGCCTCCGATTGCGGATGCACCTGACCGGCTCGACCATCGGCCCGTAGGGCCGGCTCCCATTTCGTTTCGCTAGACCATCTCGAGGAAGAGCCGATCGGGATCCTGCAGGAAACCGATGATGTCGTAGGCGAACGCCGCGCCTACATGGCCGTCGATGATGCGGTGATCGAACGAAAGCGACAAAAGCATCACGTTGCCGATGACGATCTGGCCATCTTTGACGACGGGTTTTTCTTTCATCTGATGCACCCCGAGAATCCCCACTTCGGGAAAATTCAGGATCGGCGTCGCGAAGAGACCGCCCTGCGCTCCGAGCGAGGTGATGGTGAAGGTCGAGCCTCCCAGATCGTCGGCGCGAACCTTGCCGGTCTTCGCGTCTTCGCCGAGGCGTTGAATGTCACGCGCGACGTCGAGGATGCTCTTACGGTCGGCGTCACGAATCACCGGGACGATGAGCCCAGCCTCGGTAGAGGTCGCGACACCGATGTGGAGGGATTTGCGAACGACGATCTCTTGGGTGCTCTCGTCGAATGCGGCACCGAGCATGGGATGTCGCTTGAGCGCAGCGACCACCGCTTTGACGATGAACGGAAGGTAGGTGAGCTTGACCGATGCCTTCTCGGCAGCAGGGCGCAGGCGCTCGCGAAGCGCTTTGAGGTTCGATGCCTCGCACTCTTCGACGAAGGTGAAGTGGGCCGCCGTGTGGACCGAGCGGCTCATCCCCTCGAAGATGCGCTTTCGAACGCCCCGAAGCGGAATGCGCTCGTCTTGCGCGGCGGCGGCGAGCGAGGTGGGCTTGATGGCTTGCGGCGTTTTCGCCTCAGACGAAGACAGAGGCGGTTGGGTGGTCGTCGCGAGCGAGGGCGCCGATGAACGAACGGGCTCCTGGTGCTTGCGGATGTCGTCTTTCGTGACACGACCCGACGTTCCGGTTGGCGAGACCGTGCGCAGATCGACGCCGACATCACGAGCGAGCTTCCGCGTCGCCGGCGTAGCGAGTGGCTTTGCGTTGAAATAGCCGGCTCTCGACGGTGCGCCATTGGTCGCCACAATCTTCTGCGGGGCGGCCAGGTTCATTCCGGGCAGGTCTTCTTTGATGTCGCCGACCGCGGTCGCCGCAGGACCATCGGTCTTGGTCGCGAGGCCGGTGACCGCGGGAGGAGTGGCTGCGGGAGGAGCGGCTGCGGGCGGAGCTGCCGCAGCCGTCGCCGAATTCGCCGCGCCAGTCGACTGAACACCGTTTGGAGCCGCCGCGGCGCCGCCGCCGAGATCGAACACGACGAGGACGGAGTGGACGGGAACGACTGCGCCCACTTGCCCCCGTAGCTCGACGATCTTGCCGGTCTTCGGAGAGGTGATCGTCACCGTCGCTTTGTCGGTCATGACCTCGACCATGGGCTGGTCTTCGGAGACCGAGTCACCAGGGTTGACGAGCCACTTGACGATCTCGCCCTCGGTGACTCCCTCGCCGATGTCGGGGAGCTTGAACTCGTACGTGCTCATCTCAATACCTCGCGGTTTGGACGACTGCGGGAACGATGCGATGCGAGAGCGGGAGGTACTCGTTCTCGAGGGTGTAGGGGAACGGCGTGTCGAAGCCGGCGACGCGCATGGGAGGTGCCTCGAGGTGGACGAAGGCCTTCTCGTTGATGAGCGCCACGATCTCGCCACCGAGCCCGCAGGTCTTGGGCGCCTCGTGGACGATGACCACGCGGCCCGTCTTCTTCACGCTCTCGATGATGGTGTCGATGTCGAGGGGCCAGAGGGTTCGTAGATCGATGACCTCGCAGTCGATGCCTTCGGCTGCACACTTCTGGGCGGCATCGAGCGCCTCGTAGAGCATGGCGCCCCACGCGATGATCGTCACCTGTTCGCCCGGGCGAACGATGTTCGCCTTGCCGATGGGCACCGTGTAGTCGCCCTCGGGGACCTCGCCCTTGGCCGCACGGTAGACTCGCTTCGGCTCGAAGAAGAGCACCGGGTCGGGATCGCGAATTGAAGACAGAAGCAATCCTTTTGCATCTGCAGGCGTTGCGGGGCAGACGACCTTCAGGCCGGCGACGTGGATGAACTGACTCTCCGGTGACTGCGAATGGTAGTGACCACCTCGGATTCCACCGCCGACCGGGGTGCGGATGACGCACTTCGCCGAGTACTCGCCTCCAGAGCGATAGCGATACTTCGCGAGCTCGCTGACGATCTGGTCGTACGCGGGGAAGATGAAGTCCGAGAACTGAATCTCGGGAATGGGGACGAGGCCGTAGAGCGCCATGCCGATGGCTGCGCCGATGATCCCGCCTTCGGAGAGGGGTGTGTCGATCACCCGGTCATCGCCGAACTCGTCGAACAGCCCCTGCGTCACACGGAAGACGCCGCCCACCTTGCCCACGTCTTCGCCGAGGATCACCACGCGGGGGTCACGCCTCATTTCGAAGCGGAGCCCGTCGTTGATCGCTTGAACCATGTTCATCTGCGGCATCGGGAGTTCTCCTGAGTCATCACAATCGCACTACGATTACACATCAATGGCGTTCGAATCTGTCGGCCTGCATCGGTGGCGTCCGCCTGGGGCCCCGGTTGGCGCCTCGCCGCCGTTCGGCGGGAGAAGACGAAGACCGGTGAGGCCAGTGAAGCTCAGACCGGTGTTCGGTCAATGCTTCTTGGCGCGAGGTCCGTTCTTGAGCTCGTTCCTCTGTTCCTCGAGGTGCCACGGTAGCTTCGCGTAGACATCTTCGAACATCGAGTCGAGCGAGGGCAGCGGGGCCGCCTCCGACACCTTGATCGCCGCGCGAAGCTCGGCGTCGACCGATGCCTCGAGCTCTTTCTCTTGCGCTTCGGTCCACCCAGCGGTGCGCGCGACGTACTCTCGGAGACGCGCGATCGGATCCTTCGCCTTCCACGGGTCGAGCCCGATTTCGGGACGATAAGCTTTCGGATCGTCGCTCGTCGAGTGGCCGCTCATTCGATAGGTCATCGCTTCGATGAGGGTGGGTCCTTCGCCTCGCGCTGCCCGTGCGATGGCGTCTCGCGTGACCTTCACGACCGCGAAGATGTCGTTTCCATCGACGCGAACGCCTGGCATTCCATAGGCGACCGCCTTCTCTGCGAACGTGCGGCTCGCAGTCTGCCGCTCGGTCGGAACGCTGATCGCCCAGCCGTTGTTGCGGCAGAAGAAGACGACTGGCGCCTTGAACACCCCCGCGAAATTCATGCCGTTGTGGAACTCGTTCGAGCTCGTCGCACCCTCGCCGAAGTAGGCCATGCAGACGAGCTCGTCTTTCTTGATTTTGGCGGCCCAAGCGAAGCCGACGGCTTGTGTGATCTGCGTGCCGATCGGCGAGCTGATCGACGTGACCTTCGCCGCGCGGTAGCAGTAGTGATCGGGCATCTGCCGGCCCTGCGCCGGATCGTTCGCGTTGCCGAACATGTTGTCGATGTAGCGCTGGAGCGGCATTCCGCGGAGCATGGCGCCGCCGAACTCGCGGTAGCAGGGGAACATCCAATCTTGCTCGCGCATCGCGAAGGCGCTCCCGAGAATCGACGCCTCTTCACCGAGTGAGCCGATGTGAAAGCCGATGCGCCCTTGGCGCTGAAGCGCCACGAGGCGGTCGTCGAGCACGCGCACCCGAACCATGGCTTGGTAGAGCGAGAGCACCTCGGCTGGCGAGAGGCCTGGATCGGTCTTCGGATCGAGGGTGTTGTCTTCACGCAGGACGCGAACGACGTCGTCGGCGAGCGCGTCGTCGGGGTGTCGGGCGGCGGTCGCGCTCGCGCCCGAGCTCGCGCTCGGGGCGGTGGAGCTGCCTGCGAGAGAGATGGGCATGGTGCTCATGGGCGGACCCTAACCAAAGGAGGTCGGCGCTGCCACCGAGAAGAATCGGGTGTCGTAATCTAGTGTTCCGAAGTCGCGGCGCTGACGCGTCGTGTCGGTGGGACGTACAGACACGTCACGACATGCGCGTGCGATCATCGCCAAGAGCGCCGCAGCCTCACGTCGAAGACTTCTTCCGAGGGATGGCCACGTCGGGATGGCCACGTCGGGATGGCCACGTCGGATGACGAGAAGCGCGAGCGCTACTCGCTTACTGTGAGCGCGGCTTTGGCTTCGTCGATCGCCGTGTTGACGTCGCCCTCGCTCATGCTGAAAGCCGCCGCCAAATCGAGCATCGCCTTCTTTTCGACATCGCTCACCCCGCCCGAGATGTGACCGAGCAGGGCAGCGACGCGGAGAACCTCGCGCTGGTGCTCCGGCTTCGAAATCGTGTTCGCTACGCATTGGATGCGCTTCTCGGTGCCATCTTCGCCGAGCTGCTCGGTCAGGTCCGCGAGCAGCGCCGCGAGCTGAGAAGGGTCGATCTGCTTCTTGGTCGCGTGGAGAACGACGCTCTCGAACGCCCGCCGCTCGTCGTCGTCGAACACGCCGTCGGCGTTCGCGACGATGAAGGCCCCCTCGACCAGGGCTTCGAACAACGCCGCCGCGGCGGGATCGAACCCGGTGGGAGGAGTCGCGTCGTCTACGACGGGCCGCACTCCGTAGAGCTCACCGGCCGTCGTGAGGATGGAGGACTTGACCCGAGGGTCTGCAGGGCGCGCGATGCCCTTGGCTATCCGCTCGAGCAAGTTGTCGTCGATCGATGACATACGAGGGGATAGGTTTTGTGAGAAGCCTTGTAGCGTCAAGGGCGAACTTGGATCTCGTGATGGTTCGCCGACAAGTCGGCGTGAGACGTGACGACGTTCACGCGGAACCACGCTTCTGATGGTAGGCTCCGCCGGCATGCCGCACGCCGTCCAGCCGGCCGTTGGCGGGTTGAGGTTCGACACCCTCGCCGAGATCGCCGTCGGAACTACAGCGCGAGTCGACCTTTGCCGCACGATCTCACCCGCCGCGGGTCAGCTCGTCGCCGTCAAACGGCTCGTCCCCGAGATCGCCGCAGACCCGACGGTCTCGAACCGATTTCTCGACGAGGTATGGATGACCTCCGCGCTACGTCACCCCAACGTAGTCGGCGTGGTCGGATGGGGCAACGACGAGCATGGTGCCTACCTCGCCGTCGAGCTCGTCCAGGGTGTCTCGCTCGCTCGGCTCATGAAGACGGTGTTCGACACGCGGGAAGAATTTCCAGAGCGCCTCGTCGTGTACATCGGGCTCTGCGTCTTGCGAGGTTTGCAGGCCGCGCACGAGCTGACGAGCGACCGCGGTGAAGCGCTCGGGCTCATCCATCGGGATTTGGGTCTCCAAAACGTTCTGGTGGGTTTCAACGGCGACGTGAAGATCGCCGACTTCGGTCTCGCGAAAGCGAAGAACCGAATGACCCAGACGACCAGCTCGCTCCCCACGCGCGCAGTTGGCCACCTCTCCCCCGAAGAGCTTCGCGGAGAAGAAATCGACAACCGATCCGACCTCTACGGCGTCGGCGTGATGCTCTACGAGCTCCTCGCTGGCCGCCAACCTTTCGTCGGCAAAGACGAGCTCGACACGGCGCGCCTCATTCTCAGCGCGCCCACACCCGATCCAATCCGCGTGCGGCCCCGAATCGACATGGCGCTCGCAGCCACCGTGCGCCGCTGCCTCGAAAAGAACCCCGAGGCTCGTTTTCGATCGGCCCGCGATGTCGCTCGCGAGCTCGATCAATGGCTCTACACGCACGGATACCGGGAAGACAATGCCGAGGCCCTCGGTCGCTTCGTCCGTCGCAACTCGATGCGACAGATGCGCTGGTTCGAGCGCGTGATCTCCGGTCAGAAGGAGCCGACTCCTCACAGCCGAGCCGATGTCGGAGCCGCCGAAGCCGCGGCCGCAGCACGAGCTGCGAACGAAGCTCCCCAAGACGCGTCGCAAGTGAGTCGCGACACCGAGACGACCGTGGTCGACGCCGCCAAAAAGCCTCGGCTACCCGTTCGCAAGACGCGCACCTCCGACGCAGCGCCGGCACTCCCGCGCCGACGGCGCGAGTCGTTCGCTCAAGAACCGACACGGCCAGAGGGAGTCGTCGACGTCCCTCGCGCCGCGCTCCAAGACGATGACAGCGACGAGGGCGAAGACATCCCGACGGTGGCGATGAAGCGCGGAGACCATCCCGCGTTCAAAGCCCTGATCGAGGGCCGCCACCAAGGCTCAACGCCGACCGCGAGCCAGACGCAGAACGCGAGCCCCGTTCAGACGCAGCAGACACAGACCCAGACGACTCGGTCCAAAGAGCCGACTCCCCAGGTTCGGGGCCGCGCGCAAGACCCGACGTTTCCTAGCTCGACGCTCGAGAGCGCGGCGCCGTCAGGCTCGACGTCAGGTCCGCCGCACGGCACGGCTGATTCGAGGATCACGGTTCCGCTCGACGATTCGATGATGGTCGACGCCTCGAGCGCCGACGTCGTCGAGATCACCGACGACCCTTCCACGATCACGCCGGAGCCTCGCGCGAGCGCGCCTCCCCCTCCGCCGCCGCGCACGACCGCCGGTGGACGCCCTCCCCTCCCCTCGGCTCCGCCCCGTCCCGGGCCCGCCCCGCAACGTCCGCCACCGCCACCGCCCCCATCGGTGTCGCGTCACGGGTTCGGCCGCGATCCGCAGATCCTTCGAAACGCAGCGCCCCAGGCAGGAGCCGTCGAGTCCGCGACCACTTACGACCCGTCTCGGACGCAAGGAGCTCTCGCCGAATCGACACAGCCGCTTTCCACGCACGATTTAGCGCCAGAGTATCTCCAGATTCAAGTGGAGCGTCTCCGCGACGAATCCGCGTTGAAGAGCGCCGAAGCGCGCAGACTGCGTGAGCTCGCGCAGCGCGCAGCCCAAGACGCCGAGCGAGCCGAGTCAGCCTCTCGACGGGCCGACAAAGCCGCTCTCGTGGCCGTCGAAGCCATTCACATCGCGAGCGCCGAGGGGATCGCAGCCGCGACGAAGAAGCTCGAAGAGGCGCTCGCGATCGCCGAAGGTTGAGAGCCCATTGAACAGGTGTGCGAGAGCTTGAGAGCGGGCTGGGCTCGGAGACTCTCGAGCAATTCGGCAGACCGTCGAGCGGTCGCACATCAAGTACCGTTGCAACTCACTTGCTATCGATGCACTTCCGGAACCCTTCCCGAAAGGTCGGATACGTGAGCTCGACTCCGAGCTCGCGTTTCGCCTCCGAGGGATCGACTTGGCGATCGTGGCGCAAGGTCTCGTCGACTCGATCGATGGGCACCGATGGGGGCGTCGGAACGCCGAGCAACTCGACCAGCCACGCCACGACCTCACGCTGCGGAACGGGTGCGTCATCACCCACCGCGAAAACGGATCCCGGCCGGCCTCGCTCGAGGGCGGCCAAGACGAAGCGCGCGAGGTCGTCGACGTGGATGCGGGAGACTGCGCGAGAGCCGTCGCCCGGAAGTCGGTATTGGCCACTCCGAATCCGCTCGTGCAGGCCTCGGCCCGGGCCGTAAATTCCGGGCGCACGAAGGACCAGCCCGCCGATGTCGAGATAGCTCCGCTCAGCCGCGAGCCTCAAAGCGATTCGCCCCTCTTGCGGTGAAGTGGGCGTCTTTCCGTCGATGCGCCCCGTCGCGTCGCCGTAGACGCCAGTCGAAGAGACGTAGACGACGCTCGACGCCGAACGAAGTCGCTCTGCGACGTCGTGGTCGGTGTGTCCGTCGGGTGGAAATGTGACCGCCACCCGATCGCCCATCAGAAGCACGCCGGCGAGATCTCCGGGCAGCTCGGCGACGACGGTGGGAACCCCCTCGTCCCGCAGTCTCGAGGCTTTTTCAGGGCTCCGGGTGGTCGTCATCACATCCCAGCCATCGAGCATCGCCCGACGCGCGATCGCTTCACCGGTGAAGCCGCAGCCGAGAACCACGATTCGCCCAGACTCCCGAACACCTCGTTCGTCGCGCGTCATTGGCTGCGGCGCATCTTGCGCTGAAGCGTGCGCCGATCGATGCCGAGCATTTTGGCGGCGGTCGCCACGACCCCTCCGGAGTTGTGCAACGCCGCCTCGATCGTTTCGCGCTCGAGCTCGTCGAGCCGGAACGTCTGTCGTGGGCCTGGTTGGCTCGCTGGTGGCGCATCGCCACGAAGCTCTCTGAGCTGCTCGGCTTCTTGGATCAGCCTGTCAGCGTCGACGGGCTTGGTGAGAAGCGTGTCGGCTCCTTCACGCATCGCCGCGACGGTGAGCGGAATGTCACCGAATCCGGTCAGCATCAAGATGACCGAGTCGGGACAGAGCTTGCGGTATCGAGCGATGGCGCCGAGACCATCGGCGCCCGGCATGCGGTAGTCCAACGCGACGAGATCGACCGGCTCGTCTCCGACGAGCGTGAGCCCCTCCTCGACGGTGGCTGCGGTGAGCGCCCTCACGCCACGCCTGCGGAGCGCGCCCTGCAGCGCACAACGGAAGGCTGCGTCGTCGTCGACGAGGAGGGCCGAGGTCACCTTGCGCACGTTCGTTCTCTCACTCGCGAGGAGAATAGCGCGAAACGAGCACCCCCGCGAGGCACCCGGCCGCGTGTCGGTCAGGCATCGTCGACGTCACGGGCGTCGCCGTCGTCGACGCGAGGGGCTCGCTTCGGAACGCGCGTGGGAGAGGCGAGATCGATCGAGAGAGAGACGCGTGCGCCGCCTCCCGGCGCCGACTGGACGCGCAGCACCGAGTCCATCTGCTTGGCGAGCATTCCGCTCACGTAAAGACCAAGTCCCATACCGCCCTGCTTCTCTTTGGTGGTCTGAAACGGCTCGCCCAAACGGGCGAGAATCTCTGGAGTGAAGCCCGGTCCCTTGTCTTCGACAGACACCTCCGCTTGGCCAGCCAGCTGCTTGACCGTGATGGTGATGCGTCGCCTGCGGCTCAAGAGACTCGCTTCGGTGGCGTTGCGGAGCACGTTCACCAGAAGCTGCACGAGCGCACGCTTCATCACGGGGACACGCAAAGGGCCTTCGAGCTCGAACCGTCGCTCACCCGAAAAACCGAGGCGGTCGAGCTCTTCGGCGGCGATCTTTTCCACGAACGAGGCGAGCTCGACGACCTCGACGATCTGGTCTGGGCCCACATGACCCCGAACCAAACCGATGATTTCGTTGGCTCGCTCCGCCTCCGCGGCGATGGTGCTGACGAGCTGCTTGGCCTCGGCGGGCGGCATTTGCTCGCCGTAACGTTCGAGATCGCGGCTCGATAGAAGAATGGTCGCGAGCGGCGTGTTGAGCTCGTGCGACATCGCACCGACCAGTCGTCCGAGAACCGCGAGCTTTTCGTTGCGCCCGCTCTCCTGGCGCAGGCGATCGAGCCGTTGGGCGTAGACCGCGACGAACGCTCCGAGCAGCGCGGCGATCGAGGTGATCGACACGACCGTCGCCATCGTCTCTTCCCAGCTCGTGAGCGGAGGGAGTGGCGGGGCGAGACACAAGAGGCCGACGGCGACGATGGTCAAACAGGCGATGCCGATGGTGGCGCGTGGGCTCGAGAGCAGCCCGCAGAGCGCGATTTGGAACGTGAGAAAAGCGACGAACGGATTGGTGATGCCACCCGCGAACCAGAGCATCGCCGTGAGCAACGTGACGTCGGCGACGAGCTGAACCTCGACCCACCGACGTCCTTCGGGGCGGTCGAGCAACGCGGCGCGGTTGCGTGCTTTGAGGGTCAGCGCGCCCATCCAGAAGAGGTTCGACGCGGCGATGACGAGCAGCACCGCGAAGAGTCCCGCGACGTTCAGGCCTGGCACCAGCGACGTCGCGACGACGATGGTCGCACCCATCCCCCCGATCGCGACCCAGCGCAGCAAAACGAGCCAACGATCGGCCGGGTCGTCGTAGGCCACTTGTCCGGCGACGACGACCGCCTGGCCGCGTTCGATTTCGATGCCTGCGCCTTCGTCCGAAGGTCGATCGAGCTTGGGTTGGGTGTCGCGGGTCACGTCCCTCACGAAGTCACGGACACTCTTCGGCTTCAACAAAAACGAAGAGGGAGACCGAAGCCTCCCTCTCGTAGCTCCCTCACGTCGAAGCGAGGCGGAGCTGATGATCTCGCTGCACCTTGGGTCAGGGCTTCTTTTCACCTGCGGGCGGAGCGACAGGTGCGACGGCCGGTGCAGCTACGCTCGGCGTCGCGGTCGCTTTTGCGAACGGAGCCGCCATGTTCACCCGCTGCCCGTCTTCGGCGTTCACGCGGCCACGATATTCGGTGTCGAACATCGTGAACGTGATGAACACGAAGAGGAACACCACGCTCGACAGCATGATGACCGTATGAAACTTGTGGTCCGACGCGAGATGCATGAACAGAGCCGCGACGACCGATGCCTTGATCGTCGCGATGAGGAGCGCGATCCCGAGGTTCACGCTCGACCCGAGGTTCACGTAGCTCACGCTGACCGTGAGCACCGTGAGCACGATGAGCGCGCCGTAGGTCTTCAGGTAGACCGCGAGCGGCGTGATGTGCGGGACGTGGTCTGGTCCGCCGTGCTGATGGGCTTCGTGGGTGTGGTCTGACACTTTGGTTCTCCGGGTCCCCGAGGGGTTCGCTCAGCCGACGAGGTAGAGGAGCGGAAAGAGGAAGATCCAGACGAGATCGACGAGATGCCAGTAGAGCCCGACGCCTTCGACGGGAGCGTAGAACCGGCCAGAGAACTCGCCCTTCTGGTTGCGAAGCAGGATCCACATGATGAGCCCCATGCCGATGACGACGTGGAGACCGTGGATTCCGGTCATCGTGAAGTAGATCGAGAAGAACACGCTCGGATGAGCGCTGTGGAAACCCGTCGCGTGAAAGTACTGACCGGGCAACAGACCGTCGTGGAACTTGTGGCCGTACTCGAAGTACTTGATGACGAGGAAGCCCGCGGCGAACGCCAGCGTGGCGAGCAACATCAGCGTCGTGAGCTTCTTGTTGCCCGTCTGCGCCGACCGAACGCCGAGCGCCATCGTGAGGCTCGAGGTGATGAGGAAGATCGTGTTGATCCCGCCCATCACCTTGTCGAGGTGATGATGCGCTTCGACGAAGGAGTCGAAGTACCAGCTGCGGAAGACGAAGAACGCACAGAAGAGACCACCGAAGAACAAGACCTCGGTCACCAGGAAGAGCCAGATGCCCATACGACCTGCGTCGAATTGGGTGTCGGCCTTGTCGAAGTGATGTGCGACGTGGAACTGCGGCGAGCCTTGGCTCGTGGACTCAGCGGGTGCGCTCATGGCTGTCTCTCAGTGACCGGCTTTTGACGACGCCGAACCGGTCGAGGGGAAGTCGTACGGACCGTGGGTGACGAGCGGCGTGCGGTGGAAGTTCTCGGTGGGAGGGGGCGATGCGGTCTTCCACTCGAGCGTCAGCCCGCCCCAAGGATTCGGGCCCGCCTTCTCACCATTCTTGACGGCGTAGAGCAGATTCCCGAGCGCGATGAAGAGCCCCGCACCCAAGATCCAGGATCCGTAAGTCGAGAACGCGTGGAGCGGCTGGAACTGGTCGAGGTACGTGTAGTAGCGGCGGGGCATGCCACGCGAGCCGAGGAAGAACTGGGTGAAGAAGGTGACGTTGAATCCGACGAACACGAGGAGGCACGCGATCGCTCCGACCTTCTCGTTGTAGAGCCGGCCCGTCATCTTGGGCCACCAGTGATGCATGCCGCCGATGAACGCGATGACCGTTCCGCCGACCATGACGTAATGGAAGTGGGCGACGACGAAATACGTGTCCTGCATGTGCAGATCGACGTTGATCATCCCGAGGAAGAGGCCGGTCAACCCACCGATGGTGAACAGAAAGAGAAAGCTCATCGCGTAGAGCATCGGCGTCTTGAAGCTCACGGAGCCACCCCACATCGTCGCGGTCCAGTTGAAGACCTTGATGCCCGACGGGATGGCGACCGCGAAGGTCAGGAACGAGAAGATGGTCGCAGCGAGGCGGCTCTGACCCGACGTGAAGAGGTGGTGCCCCCACACGAGGAAGCCGACCATCGCGATCGCCACCGAGCTGAAGGCGATCGCCTTGTAACCAAAGATGCGGCGATGGCAGTGGACGCTGATGAGCTCACTGATGATGCCCATGCCCGGGAGAATCATGATGTAGACGGCCGGGTGGCTGTAAAACCAGAAGAAGTGCTGGTAGAGGACCGGATCGCCGCCGAGCTTCGGATCGAAGATGCCGACGTGGAAGGCTCGCTCGAAGATGAGTAGGAGGAGCGTGATCGCGAGGACGGGGGTCGCGAGGATCTGCACCAACGCCGTCGCGTAGGCTGCCCACAGCACCAGCGGCAGTCGGTACCAAGTCAGCCCAGGCGAGCGGAGCTTGTGGATCGTCACGATGAAGTTGAGGCCCGTGAGGATCGACGAGAACCCGAGAATGAAGGCGCCGAAGGTGACTGCGATGACGGACGACTGGCTGACCGTCGTCGAGTACGGAACGTAGAAAGTCCACCCCGTGTCGAGGCCCGTCGTGAGGATGGCGCTGACCGCGAAGGCTGCGCCGATCCAGTAGAGGTAAAGGCTCATCAAGTTGAGCTTCGGGAAGGCGACGTCTTTCGCGCCGATCATGATCGGCAGAATGAAGTTGAAGAGCCCTCCAGGAATGCCCGGAATGATGAAGAGGAACACCATGATCGCGCCGTGCAGGGTGAAGACCTGGTTGTATTGCGGCGCCGTGAGAATGTCTTTTCCGGGGTGCAGCAGCTCGAGACGGAGCAGCAGCGCGAGCAGACCGCCGATGATGAACATCGTGATCGTGCTGACCAGGTACATGAGGCCGATACGTTTGTGATCGACCGTCGTCAGCCAGGACAAGATCCCAGGCTCGGCGTTGAGGTAATTCTTCTCGCCGCCGGTCGGCAGGTCGGAAGCATCGGCTGTGGTGGCTCGCGACATGTCAGACACTCACTTCTTCTGGGCCTTGAGGAAGGCGATGATTCCCTCGATGTCCTTGTCTTTGAGCTGCCCCGCGAAGCTCGGCATCGAGTGGGGATAGGTGTCGACGATCTTGGCTTGCGGCTCGAGGATGCTCTGGCGGACGTAGTTCTCGTCCACGACGCCAGTCGATCCGTCTTCGAATTTTTCGGCGCGACCCCAAGCGTTCTGGAAGCTCGGACCAACGAGGCGAGTGCCGTCGATCGAGTGGCAGCTGACACAGAGCGCTTCGTACTTCTTCTGTCCGCGGACCTCGGGGGGATTCGGGTGCGTCGGGTCCTCGAAGCCGTTGGCGTAAAAGTCGTCGAACTTCTGAACGGGGAACGCGTGAACCTCGGTCATCATCTTCGAGTGGCCGTCGCCGCAGTACTCGGCACATTCGACGGCGGTATCGACCTCGCGGTTCGCCGTGAACCAGAGCGTCGAGTACATCCCGGGCACCACGTCTTGCTTCACTCGGAACTCGGGAACGAAGAAGGAGTGGATGACGTCCTTCGAGCTCATGAGAAGCTTCACGGGCTTGCCGACCGGAGCGTAGAGCTCCTGGGTGACGGTCCCGTCTGGGTACTCGAACGACCAGTTGTACATCTGGCCGGTGACCTTGACCTGCATTGCATCGTTGGGCGCAATCGACGCGTTCGCGTAGCCGCGGATGCCGAGTATGAACAGCCAGACGAGGAGCCCCGAAGGGATGAGCGACCAGACGATCTCCAGCCGGAAGTTGTGGTCGATGGGGCTGGTTCGCTCGTCGTCGCTCTTGCGGGCGTACTTCTTCGCGAAGTACAGCATCGCGCCGACCACGAGGACGAAGAACCCGATGCAGATGTAATACGTGATGTAAAACGCCTGGTCGGTCTGCTCGGCGAGTGTCGACGAAGCATGCGGCAGCCAAAACGAATCGACGTCGATGTGGGGTGCAGTGCTCATGACGGTGCTCTCTCGGGGAGGGCTGCTCTTTCGGGGAAGGCTCTCTCGGGGAGGGAAGGCCCTTCCGCGGGAGTCTGTTCCTCGATCGCGGCGGCGGTCGGGGGACTGGTCGCAGAATCTGAATCGGAACGAAGGATCGCCGAGCTCGAACCGGAGGCCGTCTCGGGTGCGGTCGCCGTCTCGGGTGCGGTCGCCGTCTCGGGTGCTGTCTCAGGGTCGGCGTCATGCGCCGATGCTGGCTCGGATGCAGAGCCGGCCAAGCGCGCTCGGTCACGTCGGAACATCGTCAAAAGAAGGAACGCGATTCCCAAGAGCGTGATCGCGCCCCCAACCTTCATCACGTTGCGAACGATGGGGACATAGCTGCCCTTCTTCGGATCGTAGGTGAAGCAGTAGAGAAGCGCGCTCTTGAGCGGCGAGTGCCACGCCTCTCGGCCCGCTTCGTCGAGCGCGTGCTCGACCTCCTCGCTCTTGAACTGGATGCCGGTAAGGGCCTGCGACAGCTTTCCCGACGGCGTCACCACGAAAAGCCCTGCGGCGTGCGCGAACTGCTGCGTCTTCTCTTCCCAGCGGTAGCGAAAGCCCAACGCGTCGGCGAGGCGCTTGACCTCGCCTGCATCACCGGTGGCGTACTCGTATCCGGATCGGTCGACGTCGCGCCCATACGCTTGCACGTAATTGTCGCGCTTCTCGCGCGCGATCTCGGTCGTGTCGCGAGAGTCGAAGCTGACGACCAAGACGCGGTAATCTTTACCGGCCGTCTTGCCGACGCCTTTCATCGCCGTGTTCAACCCGTTCAGGACGAGTGAGCAGAGCATCGGACACTTGTAGTAGGCGAGAACGACGATGAGCGGCTTGTCGCCGTCCATGTACTCACCCACGATGAAAGACGATCCGTCGGAGTGCGTGAGCTTCACGTCACGCGGGACCGATGAGCCCGCTTGGTCCTCGATTCCGATGTCTTCGAGCGCCGGCGGAAGGACGTTGTAGCTCGGCTCACCCTCGGCGCGAGGCTGCCCGTACTGAGCGCTCGCGGGGCGTGCGAGCGCGACGAGGCAAAGCCCCATCGACACACTCATCCACGCCATTCGCGACCAGCTCTTCACGTTCTTCTCGATCCTCTTGGGTCTCGTTCGCTCGTCTCGCAGGGGGCCTGCGACACATTCCCGTTAAGTGACTGAAATTCGGTTCGTCGTCTCTCGAGCAGGGCCCCTGATCAGGGGTACGGGTCGCCCGCAGGACGCGGGGGAGGGAGCTTGGCAGGCTTCGGCGGCTTCGGCGGCTCTGGCACGTTGCCCGGAGCTGATGGCTGCCCGGAAAGGGCTGGCTTTGCAGAGCCGGCGGGCACCGCGGACCCAGCGGGGACCGCGGAATCAACGGGGATCGCGGTATCGACAGGGATCGCGGAATCGACGGGGACCGCGGTATCGGTGCGCGGAGGCGGAGGCGGAGGCGGAGGCTCTTCGATGGGCGCTGATTTGTAGCGCGCCAAAACGAGCTCCTGAGCCTTGTCGGCCGGGATGCGTACGATCCCCTTCTTCTGATCGACCCATTGGTACTTCGAGAGGTGCGCGTCCTCGACCTTCCGCAGGTCGAGAAGCTGAACCGACACGGGCGCGCCGACCTTCTCTTGCATCTCCGACTCCATCACGCTCGTGAAGTACTGCTTGGTACCAATCACGATGCCGATGACCAGGACGGCGATCACGACGAAAGCCGTCGTGATGACCGTCATGCGCGGTGCGTCGCGCTCGAGATCGAGCTCAGGACCTTGGTCTTGGCTCGAGTCTTCGTTTCGGTGCGAAGGGTCGGCCTGCGAATCGGCGTGAGGGCCGTCCTCGGCGGCAATGGCCTCCGTGGGCTTGGCGGCAACGCCTTCCTCGTCGTCCGAGTTCTTCTCGTCCGAGTCATCGTCATCCGAATCCTCGTCCTCATCGGCTTTCGACGGATCGTCTTTCGAGGCTTCGGCTTTCGAGGCTTCGACTTTCGAGGGTGCGTCCTTCGACGGCTCGGCTTTCGAGGGTTCGTCCTTCGAGGCTTCGTCCTTCGAGGCTTCGACTTTCGAGGGCTCGTCGTACGAGTCCGCAACAGAGGATTTCTCCTCCGACTCGGTCTCCTTCTCGCCGGTGGCCTTGGCCTTGTCGTCGAGATCGGCTTCGTCTTTGTCCTTCGCCACGACCTTCAGTCCTCCGCCGGCGCGCGCTGGCGCCGGCTAGTTCGTCACAGGTTCTCGGCCTTGAGCGCTTCGGGGATGTACGGATCCTTGAGCGGATGAGCCGGGTCACGCAGCACGCGGTAGGAAAGCCATGCGGCCGTCAGACCGAACGGAAGCAGAAGCCCACCGAGATCGATCCACGATGGCGCAAAGGTCGACAGACCGGTACCGCCACCCTCTCGGTTGAGGTTGGGCATCACGGCCCAATACATGTCGACGAAGTGCATCACCAAGATGAGCGCCGCGCCGATTCCGAGAATGCTCGAGCGCTTCGCCGTGCGCGACAGCAGGATGCAAAACGGCAAAATGAAGTGCCCGAAGATGAGAGCGACGCTGACGTACTCCCAGCCGTTGAACCAACGGATTCGGTAGTAGATCGTTTCTTCGGGGATGTTCGCGTACCAGATCAGCATGAGCTGGGAGAACGTGATGTAGGCCCAGAAGACCGTGAAGCCAAACAGGAACTTCCCCGCATCGTGCTGGTGCTCGACCGTGAGAAGGTCGCCCGCGACTCCACGTTTCCGGAACGCCAAGATGCCGAGGCACAGCACGGCGAGCGACGAGACCGCGCCGCCAGCGAAAATGTAGACGCCGAACATGGTCGAGTACCAGTGCGGGTCGAGGCTCATGATCCAGTCGAATCCGGAGAAGGAGAGCGACAGTCCGATCAACGCCACCGCGGGAGCGGCGAAGCCCTGCATGCGCTCCGAGAGGCTCTTGTCTCCGCTCTGATCTTGCTCGCGGCTCAGCTTGTAAAACCAAGTTGCGAGTCCGGCCCAGATGACCAGAAAGACCGCGGCGCGGGCGTAGAAGAATGTCGGGTTGAGGTAGCTCGCTTTCTTCTGAACCTGCTCGTCGGCCATTCCGTGCGCGCCCATCCAGTGGCTCCAGATGCTGGGAGCCAACGCGATGAGAGGAATGAAGAGAGGCAAGAGCGCGACGGTGCCCTGGCTCACCCATTCGAGGATGCGTCGCGGGGCGACGGACCAACCCGACTTCGTGAGGTGCAGGATGACGACCCAGAAGAGCGCTCCGACACAGATGGTCGCCGTGAACATGAACCCGGCAAGGTACGAGTAGCCGAAGCGAACCCGATCGGTCGCGAAGCCCGCTCCGCCCAGAATCACGCCCAACGCCGCGAGCGCGTAGCTCGCCTTTTGCAGTGTGCCCGCGAGCTCCGCGGGCAAGAGCCCGTTGCCTTTGGGGATTCGTTTGGTGGCCGCGCTCACTTGGCCTCGCTTTCGGGAGCTTCGATTTTCCCGCGCTCTGCTGCGGGGATGTCGTCGACCTTCGCTGCTTGGCTCTGTTGGAGCACGCGAACCCAGGTCACGATCGCCCAGCGATCGTCTTCAGGGACCTGAGCGCCGTACGAAGGCATGTTGTTCTGGCCGTGACCGATGATGTTGAAGATCTCACCGTCGCCGAGCCCTTGTGCGTGTTCGGCAGAGAGCGCCGGGGGCTTGACGAATCCGCGTTGCACGGCGGTCCCGTTCCCGCTTCCCGTCTTGTCGTGGCAGGGAGTGCAATAGATGTTGAACCGATCGTGGCCCCGCTCGACCGTCTTCGCGGTGACCTCGAAAGGTATGCGCTTGATGGGCTTGCCCGCGGCGTCGACCCCTCGGTAGAACGCGTCGTCTTCTTTGAGATGGCCGACGGCGATGGTGTGCGGATCGGGCAATCGATTCGATCGCTGATCGGCGAAGACCGGGCTCTTCGACTGCGGCAAGCGATGGGCCTGCCATTGCATGTCGCCGATGAGGTGAAACGGGGGATCGCTGCTCTTCTCGCCGCGGCACCCTGCGAGGGCCGCGAGGGCGACGGCGCCGACCAGTAAGGTCGTCTTGACGGAATCGACTCGGCTCACGAGAACACCTCCTCGACGCCCTTGGCGCCGAGCTTCTCGAGCAGACTCTTCGCCGAGCCGTACTTCGGGTCGCGCGCTTCGATCACGAGAAAGAACGCGTCGTCTGTCGTCCGAGTAAACGACTTGTGCGTCATCGTCGGGTGAAAAAACGTCGGGAGCTTCGAGATGATCCAGAGCCCGAAGAAGCACGTGAGGGCCGAGAAGAGCACCGTCAGCTCGAAGTAGATCGGAATGTAGATTTGATACGAGAACGGCGGTTTGCCGCTGATGTTGAGCGGGTAGTCGTAGTTCACGTACCAGGTCAGCGCGATCGCGCTCGAGAGCCCAGCGATGGCGCCGAGAAGAACGAACCAAGGCAGCTTGCTCGGCTTGAGGCCCATTGCTTTCTCGAGCCCGTGGACGGGAAAGGGAGTCTGAGCGTCGAAGGCCTTGTACCCGGCGTCGCGAACCTCTTCGCACGCGTGGTAGAGCTCGGCCGGGGATTCGAAATACCCCATCACGCCGTAGAGCTCGCTTTCGGCCTCTTGGCCGTCGTCCTGAGCGACTTCGTAGGAAGCACTCATGACAGGTTCTCCTTCTTGTTCTTCTTAGTGCCCTTCTTGGAGGCACTCTTGCCTGTGTCCGCTTTCGATTTCACCTTCGGCGACTCCTCTTCGTCGACGTTGGCCAAACGCTCCGCGTGAGCCTCGTCGTCACCGTGATCGTCGTCATGGTGGTCGTGGGGCGGATGTGGATCGGCTGCCGGGGTCACAGCCTTCACCTCACCGAGCGCGATGACCGGGAGGAACTTGCAGAACAAGAGGAACATCGTGAGGAAGAGGCCGAACGTTCCGATGAACAGGGCGATGTCCCAGATGCTCGGTCGGAAGTAGGTCCAGCTCGACGGGATGTAGTCGCGGTGAAGGCTCGTCACGATGATGACGAAGCGTTCGAACCACATGCCGATGTTGACGACGATGCTGAGGACGAACATCGCCGGGATGCTCGTGCGCACCTTTCGGAACCAGAAGAGCTGCGGGATGATGACGTTGCAGCTGACCATCGACCAGTAGGCCCACTTGTAAGGACCGAAGGCGCGGTTCAGGAAGGCGAATCGCTCGTAGTCGTTGCCCGAGTACCAAGCGATGAAGAACTCCATCGCGTACGCGTATCCGACGATGGAGCCGGTCGCGAGGATGACCTTGCACATGTTCTCGAGGTGGCGGAGCGTGATGATGTGCTCGAGGCCGAGAACTTTGCGCGCGATGACCATCAGCGTGATGACCATGCCGAAGCCGGAGAAGATGGCGCCGGCGACGAAGTAAGGCGGGAAGATCGTGGTGTGCCAGCCCGGGATGACGCTCGTCGCGAAGTCGAACGACACGACGGTGTGCACGCTGAGCACGAGCGGCGTCGCGAGGCCTGCGAAGATCAGGTACGCCCTCTCGTAGTGGAGCCACTGGCGGTGTGAGCCGCGCCAGCCGAGCGAGAGCGCGCCATAAATGTAGTACGAGAGCTTGGTTTTAGCGCGGTCGCGGATGGTCGCGAGATCCGGAACGAGGCCGATGAACCAGAACAGGACCGACACGGTCGCGTAGGTCGAGACCGCGAAAACGTCCCACAAGAGCGGGCTCTTGAAGTTCGGCCACATCGTCATCTGATTCGGAATGGGGAAGACCCAATAGATGAACCAGATTCGACCAACGTGGAACGCTGGATAAATACCAGCAGCCATGACGGCGAAGATCGTCATCGCTTCTGCAGCGCGGTTGATCGCCGTCCTCCACTTCTGTCGGAAGAGGAAGAGGATGGCGCTGATGAGCGTCCCGGCGTGACCGATACCGATCCAGAAAACGAAGCCCGTGATGTCCCAGGCCCAGAAAACCGTGTTGTCGAGACCCCAGACGCCGACGCCCGTGTAGACCAGCTTGACGAGCGAGCTGACCATGACGAGGAGGATGCTCATCGCGGCGATCAGGGCGATGAGATAGGTCGGCTTCGGCTTGCGCTCGATGATCCCGGCGACGTCGTCGGTGAGACTTTTGAAGTCTTTCTTGCCGAG
Source organism: Polyangiaceae bacterium (assembly GCA_043755175.1). Taxonomy (GTDB): domain Bacteria; phylum Myxococcota_A; class Polyangia; order Polyangiales; family Polyangiaceae; genus CAYYKK01. The sequence continues at coordinate 30,857 of JAYUUB010000229.1, forward strand.
GACGAGAGGTGCGCGCGTGCCGGGCGTGTCACCCGGGACGATCGGAGAGATGGTGCTCATCGCTTTTCCTCCGCGTGCTCACCCGCGGGTTTGCCAGAGGGCGATCCGCCTTCAGTCTTGGCGTGCTCACCCTTTTCGGCAGAAGGCTTCGGTGGTTCGAGCTCCGGGTTCGGATTTCTTATCCGCCCGAGGTAGTGAACACGGGGTCGAACGTTGAGCTCCTCGAGCATTTTGTAGGCTCGTGGTAGCGCAGTGTCTCTCGCGACCCGTGTGCTCGGATCGTTCATGTCGCCAAACGAAATGGCGCCCGTCGGGCACGTCTGCTGGCAAGCCGACTGGAGGCTTCGGAAGAGCTCGGTCTGCTCCTTCGGATCGGTCAGCTTCTTCGCTGCGATCTTGGTCTCTTGCACGCGCTGGACACAGAACGTGCACTTCTCCATCACGCCTCGCGACCTGACGGTCACGTCGGGATTGAGCTGGAGCTTCACCGTCTCCGGGATCTCCTTCGTGTAGTTGAAGTAGTTGAAGCGCCGCACCTTGAAGGGGCAGTTGTTGCCGCAGTACTTCGTGCCGATGCACCGGTTGTAGGTCATCTCGTTGATGCCTTCCGGGCTGTGCGTGGTCGCCGCGACCGGGCAGACCTGCTCGCACGGTGCGTTCTCGCAGTGCTGACAGAGCATCGGCATCGCGACCGCGTGCGCGTCGTCTTCGGTCTGGTCGGGAACGCCTTCGTGACCGGCGAAGTAGCGATCGATGCGGAGCCAATGCATCTCGCGCGAGTGCGCGACGCCGGCCGCGCCGATGACGGGGATGTTGTTCTCGGCCATGCACGCCGTCACGCACGCACCGCAGCCAGTGCAGGTGGTGAGGTCGATGGCCATGCCCCACTTGTGCCCCGTGTACTCGTACGAGCCGAAGAGGCTGTCGAGCGGCGGATGCTCGACGAGCTCCTTCGCGTAGTCGGGATGCTCCTGGTACTCGTGTACCGTTTGCTCACGAACGAGCGGGCGACCTTCCATCACGAAGTGCCCCTGCGTGACCGCGAGCTTCGTCTCTCCACCGGCTTTGGTGACATTTCCAGCGGTGTGCTCGAACGCTGAGGTTTTGCGTATCGGGTTGACGTCGGTGCCGACGTCTCTGCAGACGCTGCCTTCGAACCGTCGCCCTTGGCCCACATAGACCGTGACCGAGTCGTCTGCGTGTCCGTAGGTGATGACTGCAGGAAGGACCAGCTGGGTGCCACCGACATCGATCGTGATGTTGTCGAACATCGAGTCGATGCCGTCTTTCAGCGGATCACGAAGCCCGAGCTTGGCTGCCGTCGTCGCCGACACTGCGGCGCAGTTGTTCCAAGTCAGCTTGTGAGCTGCATCGGGTAGCTCTTGGAGCCAGCCGTTGTTCGCGAATCGACCGTCGAAGGCGTGGGGATCGGCCGCGAACGCAATCTCGAAGGCGCCCTCGGGCTTCTTCACCGCAGCGAGCTGCTCGACGATCGGGGCGAGCACGATGGTCGCCGCTGCATCGGGGAACGCCGAGCCCGCGACGATGCCGTCGTGGACTGCGCGGCGCCACGACTTCTCGAAGTCGGCTGTCGGAAGGATGGCGCCGTAGGTGCTGCGCACGAGCTCGTACGCGCTCATCATTCCGCCGACGAGCCGATGAAGGACCTCGGCGTCGGTGCGTCCGCCGAACAGCGGCGCGATGAGCGGCTGGATGATGGCCGCCGTGCCGTCTTCGCTTCGAGCGTCGCTCCAGCTCTCGAGCTCGTGAGCTCGCGGGATGTGCCACGTTGCGTTCGTGCTGGTCTCGTCGACATGCGACGACAGGTGCACGCTCGTCTTCACCTTCTTCAGCGCCTCTCCGAAGGCCACGTCACCGGGAGCGCTGAAGGCAGGGTTGCCGCCGAGAATGATGAGCGTATCGATCTGACCGTTGTTGATCGACTCGACGAGCGTCTTGAGACCGCCCGCGCCTTCAGGCATCGGATCGAGCATCCGCGTGTAGCGGAGCGTCTTGCCGCTGTTGCCGAGCGCATCGTTCAGGAGAGCGACGAGCGCGTGAACCGCCGGGTGTTGTCGACGTCCTGCGACGATGAGACTCTTGCCTTGAGCGTGCGCGAGATCTTTCGCTGCGGCTGCAATCCACTTGGATTCGCGCTCATCGAGCTTTCCGCCGCCCGTGAGCGCTTCGGGAATGTTGACGCCGTTCTTCGTGAGCCCAGCGCCGAGAGCGGCAGCGACATCGAGCATTCGACGGGCGCTGATGCGCAGGCGGTGATCGGCTCCGAGGCCGGTCGACGAGGGGCAGGGCTCCGCGACGTAGACGCGGTTCATGTTGCCTGCCTCGGCGCGGCGACGTTTACCGAACGCTCGAGAGGCCTTGATCGGGCTTCCCTCGTGGCCGAGGAAGTCGGCGTCGAGCGAGACGATGACGTCGGCTTTCTCGAAGTCGTGGATCGTTTCGAGGGCCTTGCCAGTCGCGATCTCGATGCCGGTGCGCGCGTTCTCACGACCGAACGCCTCGTATCGAAGGGCGACCGCGTCGGGGGCGGAGCGGCTCAAGGCCTTCAGTGCGTCGGTGGTCGTCTCCGAGCGGTGCTCGGTCAGTAGAATCGCGACGCCTTTACCTTGACGCTTGTTGATCTCGGCGCCGATATCTTTCAGCGCCTGCCAGGCCTCGTCTGCGGAGACTTCTTTGCCAGCCTTGCGAGGCGTTCGGCTGCGATCGGGATCGTAGAGGTTCAGAACGGAGCCTTGAATGAACGCCGTGGCGGCGCCGAGGCTCTCGGGATGGCCGGGGTTGCCTTCGATCTTGGTCGGTCGGCCGTCGTTGCTCTCGACGAGCACGCCGATGGCGGTTCCGTAAAACGGAAAGGCCGTCGCGTACCACTCGGGGCGGCCCGGGATGATGTATTCCGGTTGATGACCGAAAGGAACGATCTTCTCTTCGGGGCGATGGCAGCCGGTCGCGAGACCGCCGAGCGCCATCGATGCGCCCATCAGCGTGAGGAAGGTTCGCCGATCGACGCCAGGAGGCGGCTCGAACGGGCGCTCCCCGCTGAACTCGCGGGTCTGTGCGTCGAGCACGGCAGAGACGCCATCGCGCTCAGCGAGCGTTTGATAGTAGCGGGGACGGCCGTCCTCTTGAACGCCGCCATCCTTCGGCACGAGCGGTAAGCGTTTCATCGATGGCACCCAGAGCAGTTCTTCGGGGGAACGGGCTTGCGAGCGTCGGCGGGACGGGGCATCGGCTTGCCAGACTTCTCCGACTCCTCGACCATGCCCATCTTCGTCACGTCCTTCGGGTCGCGAAGGCTCGGCTCGGGATTGCGGTGGCATTCGAGACACCAGCCCATGGTGAGCGGCTTCTCCTGCCAGACCTTCACCATTTGGTCGATGCGCCCGTGGCAGCTCTCGCAGCCGACGCCGATGTTGATATGGGCACTGTGATCGAAGTAGACGAAGTCAGGGAGGTTGTGGATTTGGACCCACTCCACCGGCTTGTCGGTCGCGAAGCTCTCTCGAATGGGCGCGAGCTTCTCACTCGTCGTCAGCACCTTCGAGTGGCAGTTCATGCAGGTCTGCGTGGGCGGAACGGCTGCGAACGCGCCCTTCTCTACCGACCAATGGCAGTACCGGCAGTCCATGCCCATGTCGCCCGCGTGCAGCTTGTGGCTGTACGGGACCGGTTGCGTCGGCTGGTAACCCACCGAAAAATTCTTATCGGTGCCGTAGTACCAGAAGCCCGCCACCACGGCCGTGCCGAGGGGGCCGAGGCCGAAGACGATTCCCATCGGAATCACCTTGTTCGCCCATTTCGGGAATAAGAAGCGGCTCATTCGCTTGGTTGCCTCGATGGACCCCTCTGGGATCGTGCGCCGCGAGTTGTGGGGCAAATCGCGGTCACTGGGCAAGATGGCAATGTGCCGCGGGCCGCGGCAATGTGCCGCAGAGCCTGACGTTGCGCCATGAAAGGCTGTGTATTTGGCGCTTTTCGTCAGGAACGATCGCTCGGCTCGACGAAAAAAAGGAGAGAGACTTCAGGTCTCTCTCCTCGATTCCGACCGGTTCGTCGTCACGCACGCGGACTGGGAGTCACGTCGTGACGCGCGGACAGTACATCGACCACTCGGGTGGGATCTGTCGCTCGCCAAAACCGAGCGGCTCGATGGGCAGGCTGTGGGGCCGGGTCGGTCTGCGAAGCAGCTTCATCCCGGCTTGGTCGGGCGTGCGGTTTCTCTTCTTGTGATTGCAGGGGCGGCAAGCCGTCACGATGTTCTCCCACCCGGTCCGTCCGCCGTGCATGCGCGGAACGACGTGATCGAACGAGAGCTCGTTCCGCGGCTTCTTGAGGCCGCAATACTGGCATGAGAAACCGTCGCGCGCGAAGACGTTCGCGCGCGAAAACCTCACGCCTTTGCGGGTGTTCGCGACGTGTCGTCGCAGACGCACCACGGCTGGAAGCGGCACCGAGATCGACGGTGATGCAACCCAGTCGCCGTAGGCTTCGAGCACGTCGACCTTGCCGAGATACCAGAGCGTGATCGCCTCCTGCCAGGGGAGGATCCGCTGAGGCAGCATCCAACTGTTAAGCACGAGAGTGAAAGCGCTCATGGTGTTCGGACCGCCCGGTCCCCTCCGGAAAGAATGTTGAGTGTGACCGAAAGCCGCGGATAAGCGAGCAGCTCGCGACACACGCAGGAAGCAAAGATTAGGGGACATCGACGATCGGGGGTGTCTCCCTGACGAGATCGGACGCGTCTCGGCCGAGAACCTGACCTCCCATGCGCGATGACCGTGGACGTCTCGTTCGTCGGGCAGGCTGGAAGCTGTCAAAACGAACGCGAAACGGACAGTCCGCCGAACCCGGGAGCGACGATGGGCTCCACGCGCGTCGCTCGAGGACCTTGTGTCACCGGGGGGAGGAGCGCGTAGAGAACGGCGCCGACCGCCAGCCCGGCGCCCGCGACGCCGAAAGCGACATAGCTGCCGACCTTCAGTTGATTGGCCGCGTCATTGGACTGCTTGCCACTCAGGCATGGGTTGACCGTGGGATTCTTGGGACAAGATCCGGCGCTTCTCCAAGCCTGGGCTGCGGTGCTCGCCTTCCCCGCCGCAACACCCTGAAGCGTGGCTCCGACTCCCGCGCCGACGAGCGCGACCCCACCTCCAACGATCCAAGGCCAAACGGGTCGCGACGTGGGCGGTGAGACGTTGGGCGTCGCCGACGCGCTGCTGGTCGGGATCTGTCCTGGGGCGCCTTGCGTCGTTGCCTTCGAAAGGTGGAGTGTCTTGGCCACCTCCTCCCCAGCCTGCACCGAGACGGAGATCTCCTCCGCGACGCTTCCCTCACGCGTCGCGGCGATTCGATGCGTTCCGGGCTCGACGAAGAAGGGACCCGAGAGCGGCGCGTTGCCGATGCGAGCATCGTCGACCCTCACCTCCGAGCCCTCGGGCGCGACCTCGAGCGTCACTTGTCCGACATGCTTCTTTGCTTCAGCGAGTTGGGAAGCGAGCGCCGCACGAGACTTCTGCGTCGCGGTGAGTGGCAGGTTGGCCAGCGAAAAGGTGAGGTGCTCCGCAGCGTCTCGGTATTGACCGAGCTTCACCTCTACGGTGCCGAGGTTGCCTGCAATGTCGCTGGTCTTCTTCAGCTTCCAGGCCTGCTCGTATTTCGCCTCTGCTTCGCTGAATTGGCCCTTCCTGAAGAGGTCGATCCCTTCGTACATCGCCTCTTCGGCTTGCTTGTCGGTCGTGGGCGCACCGAGGGCGACGCTCGCGGGTGCGAGAATCAGCCCGGCAAGAAGGGCGCGCGTGATCGAGCCCGTGAACCCCGTCGCGCGTTTCGCAAAGATCTTCATGGCGAGGGCCTCGGTTCCCACTGGGCGATCAGAAAACGTTCTTCGACCTCTGCAGTCATGCGTCTCGCCTTCTTGTCCGCCGAATCTCCTCGAGCACGAGGGGCGCACGACCGATCGGACGCAAGACCACGTACCGACCTCGTTTGGTCTCGCGTAGTGGTTGGTTCAGCCAGAGCGTTTCTTCATAGGGAATGAGGACGAGCCCAGCGATGGTGCGAATTGCGTCAACTCCAGCGCTGGTCGCAGTGCCGATGTCTCGAGCACCGATCCGCGTGATGCGGAGACCGCCGGGGTCGATGGTCAACTCGACGAACGAAGTAATGTATCCGACGTGCGCTGATACCAAGATGGATACCACCGTGACGGTGTATGCAACAAAGATCAGAACCCAAGGCAGCCCGAAGAGGAGCTCTACGATAGGAGAAGTAATCAACGCTGCGACCCCCGCAACAACGGTCGCAACGACACTTCGGCGCAAAATCGACCGCCAGCTCCAAGTATCCTTGAACATCCAGCAGCCTGAGCTTGGATTGGCTCGGCTCGCTGCGTTGGTGCGATAGACGTTGCCATTCGAATGAGCGGGAGCGGCCTTTCGCCAACGGCCATAGCGAAACGTATCCAACCCCATCGTCGTCAACATGAACGCAGCGAGAAACGTTGCCGGCGCAAACGACAAGGATAAAGACGACAGAAGTCGCAGAGGGAACGCCGAAGAATAGGTTGCCCATCCGGAGTAAAGCGGCACCCAGATAGCCGCGCATCCAACGGCGTCGGCGATCACGACAGTCATAAGGGGGCGAAGCACGTTGCGGAACATCTTCTCACTATGCCTTCAGGCGCGCGTCGAGGTCGGTGATGGTGGTCCGCTCGACGAGAAGCACCTCACTCACGCGATGGGGAACGGCCACTGAACCGCACCGCTTTGCCATCACGGGTCTCCTTCATTCAACGCTCGAAGAAACTTCTCGAAGAGCTTGAGATACTCGGCCTGAGCGGCGGGGTCAGACTGAAAGCGTAGAGCAAACTGAGACTGCAGCGTGTTTCTGACCGCCACGGAGGCAACTCCGAAGAGTCGGAATGTGCGTTCGTGTTCCTCGCCGTGAACGCGTAGCGCTGCTCGAAACCGCGCGTACTCTGGAATGCTCAGCGTGGGCACCACGACGGGCGTCAACGCATCCCGGAAACTTCCGGTCGCGACAGGCGTGGTCAGGAAGGGGCTCCGCACCATGAGCGTCTCGTCGGCATCCGGCGACGATCGGTTGGGGTTCCGACCTGACCTCGACGGTTCCGCGCTGGGGGCGGTCTTCGGCTCGGCCCGTGCGGCACGCGACATGGCGCCACGTGGATCCGACTCGCGAATGAGTCGCTCGATCTCCTCAGGTCGCGGCAGCTCCTCGGTGGCGATCGGTTGGAAGGGCGCGCGAGGGCGCCTCTTGGAGGCGGGTGTGACGTCGGCCTTGCTCGGGCGCGCGTTCGGCGGCGCATTCGAAGTCTCGGTCCGACCGACCGAGGCCGCCGTCATCTGAGCTGACTCTGGTTTCACCAAATACGAGGGAACCTCGACCGCGGGCATTCTCTCCGGCGCGTTCGCAACGTCGACGGCGGGTAGGGGCGATGCCCAGACATCTTGGACGGGCGCACGATTCCGAATCGTATGCGGCACCTCCTCATCGGCCTTCGGGATGGCGGGCAGCGGCCCCAGAGACTCCAGGGTTGGATCGACCTTGCGTAGGCGCGCTCTTTCTTCAGCGAAGCGAGCTCCAAACGTCTGGAGCTCGCCAGTCTCTTCGCGGGTGACGGACGCCACCATCACGCTCATCCAAACCTTCTCGGCGTCGCTGAATTCCTTCGGCTCGACGTGAGAGCGCAGCAACGCCTCGCTCGCGTCGGCTGGAAAGTGCTTTGTGAGCGCTAGCAGCTCGGCGAACCGTTCGAGGGTCATGCTCGTCACGGGCTTGGATGCCATCAGTTGAGCTTGATGGAGCCGGCCTTGACGTTGACCACTCCGCCTCCGTTGACGTTCACCGTGGGCCCGCTCACGTTGACCACTCCATCACCCTTCACGTTCACCGTCGGTCCGCTCACCGTCACCGACCCGTCGCCTGTGATCGTCACGTCACCCGTGGCGTGAATCGAGACCGCGTCGCCTCGCAGACTTATCGTGCTGCCCTCGATTCCAATGACGGGGCCGGTGATCGTGACAGTCGCGCCCCCGTGAAGGATGGCGATGGCTCCGGAAGATGCGGCCCAGACTGCCGAGGCGGTCGAGGTAATCACCGGCGCGCTCTCTTCGTGTACGGAGCCCGCGAAGTTAGAAATGGTCGGCGCTGCAACGGTAACGTGCGAGTCACTCGTTACAAAAGCATTGGCTTCACCGTTAAGGGTCGCTTCGGTCGTCCCATTCAGCCTCACCGCCGGCGCCGTTGCAGTGATCTCGGCACCATCAACGAAGTCCATGCCAATGCCCGAATCGAGATGGATCTTCTTGTCGGTTCCGAGGTGAACACCCTCATGAGGACTATTGGGGGCACCCAACTGCAGAATGGTATTGGCGAAAGGAACCGTGAGCTTAATCCGCTCGCTCCCAGCGACGTCATCGATGTTGATCTCGTTCCCTCCACCAGTGCGGATTACGTTCCGGGCGCCGTTCTTCGAAGTGACCGTCGACGGGGTCGTTGGATTCGGCACGGCGCCTGAAATGATGGGCCGATCCGGATCACCCTTGACGCAGGAAAGGACCACTTCGACTCCGTCGCGGAGCGGAAAGTGAATCCCGTAGCCTGGGCCCGCGTGGGGCTGGGCCATACGAATGGGGCGCGACGCCTTGCCGCGCTCCGCCGCCCCAGTATCGAACGCAAAGCGAACGTGGTAGCGGCCGTCGTTGTCGAGCTCCGCGTAGTCGCCAGCTTGAGCTGCCTCGATGACGCCGGTGATCACTCCCGGCACGACGGGCTTTGGCGTTCGCCGCAACGGCCGGAAGGGGACCGTCGCCTCAATCGCTTGAAACGAATTTTCATAGCTTGGTTCGAGCGAGGAGCCGCCAAACGCTGCCTGCCGCAGAGTGTGCTCGACCCCCACCACCAAGAGGTCCTTGTCTCCACTGGGGTGTCCTTCGAGCTTGAAGCGCGTGCCGGGCGAAAGCTCACTCCGACTGCTTTTACCGTGGAAGACTTTGCGCTGCCACGTCAGCTCTTCGTACCGCACCTGGGCGGCACGCGACGCTTCGGTGGGGGTCTTGAAGTGCGATCCATATTCGGACTGCTCGGTGGCTCCGTCTTGCCCACCCGACGTCGCGCTGAGGTCGACCGTCGGAGTCCGGTAGTTGTAATCACGGACGCGCACCTTCGCGGGCTGGGTCGTCGTCACGCTCTTGAGCTCGAAGACATCGGCCTTCTCGCCACGAGCGCGGAACGGAATGCGAAGCCCGTCGGCCTCGGTCGCGAAGGCGCTGTTCTGGTCGCAGAAGACGATGACTTCACGTTCTTCGGTCTGCTTGAAGAAATAGGTCACTCCGAGGTGCTCGGTCAGGCGGCCAACAAAGTCGAGGTGGCTCTCTTTGTATTGGACCACGAACTCGCGGGCTGCATAAGCGGCTTGGAGACTCAGCTCGTAGTCGTCGCCGGCGTGGAGACCAGCGCGCTTGAGTCGGTCTTCGACGATCTCGGGAACGGGCTTGTCCATCACGACTTCGGTCGTAGACGTGAGGCCGAGGAGGGCGAAGCGTGGCACCACCCGAAGGGTCCATTGGATGCGCCCAGACTCCTCGTGCAGTCCGCTCTCGATGCGATCCACGACGCCGTGGACCCGTCTTGTGACCGTACCATCGAGGTCGAAGACGATGGCGATGGGCGAGGAGAGGACGGCGTCTTCGTCGAGCGTCTTGTCGACATGGCCGACCAAGATCAGCGAAAGCTCGTAGGACCGCGACAATTCCTCGCGACCATCGATTGCGAGGACGTCGAAGTCTGCTGCTGCGATGGCGTCGGATTGAAAGCGGGCGGTGAGCGTTGTCATGGGGTGAATTCTTTCAGGCCAAAGCTACGGAACGACCATCACGTGACATCGCTAGGGTGTAGGGAACAGTAGCTCGCTGACGAGCACTGCGACGATCCATACCAGCGCCATCGCGACGATGGAGACCAACGTCATTCGAAAGCCACGACGCTCCTGAGCTTCATCGTCCCACGACCTCAGGTCACTTGGCCGAACGCTGAGGCCTCGCTGGCGTGGAATCGATTGAACGTCGACAATTCGGATGGGCGTCTGGCAGGAATCAAACGTCAACCTTCGGTTGGCCGAGACGCGGTACATCCCGTCGCTCTTGGATGCCGGAATCTCAGAAGCAACGCCGATCACGCGCACGAGGTCGCCTGGGATTATCCAGTCGTAGTGGCTCAAGACTTCCGCGTCCCGAGGGTTCACTTCCACCTCGCCTGTCGAATCCATGACGACGAAGCGATGGCTTGTCCGCGTCGTTCCAGCCTCGCGAATCCAGACGGCTGGGGTGCCTGTGGGCCCAGGCGACGAATTGCTGTCGATGACAACCACCTTCCCTTCGATCGCAGACTGACGACCGACCTCGACGTTTTCGATCACGTGCACGTACGGGTTGACCGCGGGTTCCGCGACTAATGCCTTGTTTGCGCCGGGGGACAGGTAGTCGCGGAGTCCCGCGACGGTGCGACGTAGCAATGCGTGGGTGACGCTTGTGCGGCTCACTCCGCGCCGTCCTTAGGGATCGGAACGCCGTCGACCCACGCGTCAACGTCCTCGAGCTCCATGGCTACAGTGTCACCAAGGGTCGGGAAGCGCTCGGGCAACAGGCGCGGAGTACGCCATGCGCCGTGCCAGACGATCGAAAGATGGCGCTGGTCGACATCGATCAAGATGCGATTCGGCACAGGATCCACGTCGTGGGTTCTTCCGTCAAAACGGACCTTCATCTTCGGTCGGACACCTGGCAAGGTGAGGACGAAGTCGCCGTCAGGCGTCATTCCGCCAAACGCGATCGATTCGTCGCCGCGCATGAACGGAAGAACGAGACCGGGGGAAGCCGCGCTGAAATAGCGATTGTCAAGAAGGTCGTCCACGGCCTGACCTTCTATGCGCGCGCGCTGCCCAGCTTCGACCCAGCCGAGTTCGACTTCGCTCAGGGTGCGGTCATCGTCAGGCATCCCCTGGGGCAGCGTCCCGAAGAATGAGCACCTCGGGTACCACGAGCGGTCAAACCAGTCGCAGCTCCAGGCGAGCGGTTGCCTCCACCAAAGGAGGGGGTCCCGTATGATCAATCTTTCCGGGGTCAACAGCTGCTGAGGATGCTCGATGTTCGGGAGCGGCAGCCCATCGATGGCATCCCGCGACTCCACCACGACGTAGCCTTTCCCGACGGTGTTTCGCGGGTAGCAAGTGGCATCGCAGCCGAAGACGTCGCGAAGCATCTCTCGGGCGGCAATTGGAACAAGCCGATCGCTGCCTCCGTAAGCATTCTCGTAGGTGATCGCCATAGCGTCAAACGGCTGTGGTTCGCTGAAAGCGACAGCGCCCTGACCTCGATAGAGCACCTTCCGATCCCCGCTGACGGCGTAGGTTAGAGTGCGATCGGTGACGCAGATCGAGGCGCTTGCTCTGCCAGAACCTCCTCCATAGGCACGAGCGTGCACGATGAGATCTGTTCCCCGTTTCGACGGCCAAACGTCCAATTCCGAATGCCATGGCCCCTCGGGGGGCGTGACGGGCTCGAAGAACGGCGCCTGGTAGTCCGAAAGCCGACAGCGGCCGCGCCCGTCGAAGGCGTATGTCCTCTTGCAATGAACCGAGACGATTTGATTGCCATCGCCATCGACAGCAAGCAGAGCGGTCGCGACGAAGGGCTCAGCCCGAGCCCTGATCACCATTTCTCCTTCCCGTCGATGTCCACCTTAGGCGGAGAGTTGGGGGGGGCCAGAAGAGGTGCGTCCATTGGAGCTGGCACCTCCAGCTCGAACTTGGGCTTCCAATTGTAACTGCCTCGCCCGACGCCAGGAGCTCCGCGAGCGCCCCCGCCCACGATAGGACTAAATGCCCAGCCCTTGAAGATCGCATAAACGAATCGGCTGAACAATTCCGATCTACCGTGCTCAAGCTCAATGAGCCCGAGCACGTGAATATTGAACAATCCGATGCCCTTAACCCCCTGATCCGAGATCCACTTTTCGACCCTGTCATTCCATGGCGATGGTTTCATCACGGCTGGGATGGCCTTCTTAAGCTTGTTCCACAGCCAATCAGTCACGACCTCCAAAGCCAAGTAGCCAATAAGCTTGAGAAAATCAGACCAGGTCGCTGAAGTAAAAACGGTTCCCTTAATCTGAACCAAACAGCCCGCCGGAATCGAAATCGGATTCGAACAGATCAGCCCGAAAGTATTAAACAGATAGCTACCAACGGGTCGCCCCTCTAGGAGCACCGACTCCACCGGAAGCATGACCTTATGCTTCGAAAAGAGAGTGTGGAGAGCCATGAGCGCATTGGGCGGCCCGGCGATATGCGGGATGATGTAGCCGACGTCGTGCCCCTGTTGGACCCCCGGAGCTCCATCAACGAGAACCGTCGGTGCCTTCTTGTGGGCGATGGCGGCGCCCGGCGCCGCGCCCATGAACGCCGGGCCCTCCATGAGACCTGGGACAGCCGGGATGGGCGACGGCGGAGGAAAGCATTGGTCATGTTGCGTATAAATGGACACGCCGAACTGCCAGTATCCTGCACTCAAAACGGGAACTCGAACGCCCATGGTCGGTCTCCAAGTCGCTTACAACGGCTACGCAGATAGACAGAGAGGTAACGACTCGATGAGGTCGGTGATTGGATTCAACGTCTTCAGGATCTCGAACGGGATCGGCGAGTCTTCATCTTCGGGGAGAATCGCTACTCCAAGGGTCGCGTCTTGCTGAGCGCGCCGAATGGTGGTGGTTGTTCCGGCGGCGCGTCGGGCAGTGTCACTCTTGATGGTCAAGATGCGTCGCCGCTCCGGGATGAATTGATACACGAGCGCTCTCCTGACAACGACTTCGAAGCGTGCGTCGTCCGGGTACACATGCAGCGTATCGGCAAGCAGGTCGAGCTCTTCAATTCTTCCACCTAGGTCGAGATGCAACGCGAGACGGATGTCGGGCACGACGAACGACAATTGCTCAAGATGCCCCATCCCCTTCAGAGTGAACCGCTCGCCGGCTGGGAAGTGGTCAAGCCAAAGATCCGGGTGCGAGCTACAAAAGAAAGCGGCGTCGAGCGTGGTGCGGCGCGCTTCGAGGTCGACATTTAACCCGCGAGCTCCGCGAAGCGTCGATTCGCGAGAAATGGGCGTGAGCCCCTTGGAGGCGGGCCGATCTGTCCACGTGCGGACTGGCGATGTCGGGTCTTCCAGATTCGGTAGCGCAGTCCCTGCCATGTGCTCAGCGAGTAGCCCATACCCCTTGCCTTCGGGGTTCTCCGGATGGCGCACGGTGAACCGACCCTGGGCGATCGCCGTGCCGCCGTAGGCCTTGTCATTGCTAATCAACATCTCTGAAAAAGGAGTAGGCGCCGACGCTGCGAAGCCGCCATCGACCGCACGCCACTCACGATCGCCGAACACGCGCCATGTTCGCCTCAGCGCGCCCATTTGCAGCTCGATGTCGAGTTGGGGAACCGGGCTCGGAGGAAAAGGCCGCGCGCACCCGAAGATACTCAGATCGCAGCCCCGCTTTTGTGGAACGCCGTCGGCATCAATCGTCCCATATTTCGTGTTTACGTCCGTCTCAAGGATGGGCGATGGTTGGTCCTCTCGAATGACGTCCCCCGATTCCGTGATGCGAAAGCCACACTTGACGATCGCGACGGCCATCGTGAGATCACGGTAGAAGAGACATGTCCGGGCGAGATCCGCGGCGAAGCCAGTTTCGTTGACGAATTCCATGCAAGGCTCTCGCTTGGCTCAGTGATTGAGGAGAATCTTCTCGCCCGTGACCCGCACGAGATCGTTCGCGTCGATTGCTACGTCGCCCAACCGCGATCGAATACCCACCGCGTGTGCCTCCAGCGTGCTCTGCCCGCCTACGACAGTACTGTGCGTCTCGCGGACTTTCTCGGTCCACGTCCCCGCCTCGAGCGTTGCGGTGTGTTCCGCGTGGATCTTGAGGTCCTTGCACGCCACCCGGAGCTCGCCCGAACAACGTAAGTCGAGGCTTGCGGCCGAAAGCGTCAGGACCGCCCCGTCGGGTGTAAAGCGGACTCCGAGCTCGAACGTACCGTCGGGACTGAAGACGTTGATTCGGTTGTGGTCGCTGGAATCAACGCGTACCTGCCGCCCCGATTCCAGAGCCAACAAGCCGGGTGACGGCGAATCGACATCGAGGATAACCGGGTCCTCATTTGCCTGATGTCCGACAGCGAGAGGTGCATCGCCAGTCTGTTGAGCCTCTGTTTGCGGGATTCTCCCATTCACGTTCATGTCTTCACTCTCCGGCCCGCGCTTCGGAGCGCATGGATGTTTCCCACGCCCGGTCTTCACGACGCCACGCTCTCAGATTTGCGCGAGATTGCCAATAAAGGCTTTCACCCTCTTGCTCCGTCGAGAATGCACGCCTTGCGAGTGGCTGCACTAGATCGTCTCCGTGGGGAGATGATTGTCGGTACGCGGAGACGTGGGGCTGTGCGGTTGCAAACATTCGAACGCCATCGATCGTGCACTTGGCGAGTGCCTCGACCAGAGCTCTCGAGAATGGAGGTCCATGTACCTCAATTCGTATCCTGCGATCCGTCACCCCGAGGTGGGTGAGTCCACGTGGAGCGAGGTGGTGAAGCTTTCTTATGAGGTCGTTTCTCTCGGTCAGAGGCAACTGCGCCGCGAGCCCCTCGACACGCCCCCCTGAGCTGACGAAGGCACCTCCAGGCGCAGCGCAAGACGCCTCACAAGCGATGGTCCACCTCTGGGAGGGTGCCAGAAAGAAATAACGCGCAAAGATAGTCGTTCGAACGACCTGTCCAGGTGGATCTTGGGTGTCGATCGGCAGCACCAAAGACTGCACGCGGAGCGCGGCAGTGAGCCCTCGGGCTGCAAGGGTGAAGCGCGCCCCAGACTCGTCGAGCCGTCGCAGCATCAGAACAAGCTCGGGCGCCCACGCGGTGCGGAAGAGCAAGCCTCTGCCCCGGTCGATGAGACCAAGAGCGGCCGCCAAGACGAGAACGCTGAAGCTCGCGAGCGGGAGAAGCAAGAGCCTCCAATCGAACAGGATTGCGCACGCGACAGAGACGACGGTCATGAAGAGCCCAATCGCAACCGTCGCGTCCCATCCGCCGCCATCGGAATACGGATCATCCTGTACCGCCGGCCTTTCCTCGAAGAGCAAAAAGGGTTCGTGCAACCGAAGCTGGATTACCGAGGTCCGATAGAAACTCGCGACAGCCCAGCGCAGCCATCCGCTTGGGGATTGCGGCCGGGGTGCCAGCGGGATCGTTTTGGCGGTTGGTCCTTCGCTGGACCCACCCGTAGCGGGCATAGCGGGGTTTCCCACTGCTAGCTCTCCTTTCTCGGATTGCCCTGCATTGCGAGCCACTACTGCGCCTGGGTCTCTTGGAATAGACCGACGACCCCATTGGCGCCCATGCCACCTTGGTCGGAGCCATTCGTGCCGCCAGGGCCTCCTGAACCGCCGGTGCCAGCAACACCGACGCCCGGCATCCCAGTTGGCGCCGCGCCGCTGTACATCACCGCAATGGCATGACCTCCACGACCACCGCCCGCCGAGCCGCCGTGGCCACCTCGACCGCCGTCGCCACCACCGCACGCCTTGTTGACGCCTGAGGCCGCGTTTCCACCGCTGCCCGGGGTACCAGCGTCCTGTCCGAGCTGCCCATTGCCGCCCTTCCCACCGGCCCCACCTTGGCCGAGCGACACGGTCACTTCCGACAGGGTCACGGTCGAGCCCTTCGAGAGTAGTCCGATGGTGGAGCCTCCACCAAGACCTCCGAGCCCCAGCTTGCCGCCGCATCCACCCGCGCCTCCGGAACCACCACCGGCACCGTTGCAGCCCAAGGTCGCCTTCGAGCCTCCCCCACCGCCGCCGCCAACGCCTTTCGTGCCGTTGGTGCCATCGTGCCCGGCTGCATTCTGAAGACCCGTCGCCGATAGGGTGCCAAGCTCGGTCAAACCGGCACCTGCCCCGAAGGGCCCATCTGTCCCAGGATTGCCCGGGTTCGTTCCGCCGTTCACGCCACCGACCGAACAGGTCCACCCAACATTGACTTCGCCGAGCCCAGCGGCGGCGCCAGTTCCCATGTCGCCGCTGTTCCCATTGCCTCCGCTACTGCTGGGCTTGAGTCCACCATCGCCGCCCTTGCCACCATTCGACGCTCCGTCGTCGCACGTGTTGATCGCACTCGATGGGCCTCCACTCGGCGGCATCGCGCAGCCAACAGCGCCATTTGCTCCACCAGGTGCCGCCGTCGCCTGCGCTGGGGCGTCGGTCCCGTCTGCTCCGGGAGCGCCATTGCCTGCGGTGAGCGCGACGCGTTGAAGGTCGAGCGCCGCACCGTCTGCGAAAATCGCAACGCTCGAGGTCCCTTTCGTCGTCGCCGCCACTGCGTCGAAATCGACCGAGGCAAGCTTCGTCGTCGCCGTTCCGGATGCAATCGTGAGCGCAGGAACGTCGGGGGTGGATTGGATCTTCGGATGCGCCGAAGTTGCGCCGAAGCTCCAGGTCGCGCAATCGAGTCCGCCGAGGATGGAGACGCCGCTCGATATGCTCAGCGCCCCCTGAAAAGTGTCGCTCCCGCAAACATAGATTCGCGAGCCAGCGCCGGCCGCAGCCACTGCGCTGTGCATCTCGCCGAATGGCTTGGCCTGGGAGCCATCGCCTCCGGTTGCATTGGCCTTGACGAAGATCCCGCAGTCCGAGCCAATCGGCATTCCTTCGACGAGCTCGCACTCTTTGGCAATTCCCGTCGAGGAGCTTGCCGTCGTCGTCGTGCCCGAGGTAGCGACGCCACCGAATTCGCTCTCGCACCCGACATGCAGTAGCGACAGCGCGGCGCATCCCGCGACGATGGTCATCCCCATGCAGGCCGGCCCATCCTGAGCGACGGACGGCGCACGCGAGTCAGCACTGAGCATCAGAAGCCCTGCTTTTTCATAAGCAGCCCCGCATCGCCCGCGTTGGAGGCGGCATTGGCATTGCCGCCGGTGCCGCCGAGCGCCGCTGCGGCTCCGAGCGTAATGGAAGCGTCGTCGAGCGATGGCGCGACGGCAGTCGAGGCAAGCCCGATGGACGCGCCTCCGCGGCCGCCGCCTCCTGGACCACCGTCCCCACCCTTGCCGCCGTTGCCACCCGCGCAGGCGACGCCGCCTCCGCCGACAGCACCGACACCACCAGCCCCGCCCAGTTGGCTGTCTCCGCCGTGGCCTCCCGCACCTCCTACCGACGCTGTGACCTTGACGGTCGTGAGGGTGAGGACCGCATCCAGAGAGATGAGCGCGATGCTTGCGCCGCCGGCTCCGCCGCCCTGCCCAGCAAGGCCTCCGCACCCCCCCGCTCCACCGCTAGCTCCGCTCGCCCCTTTGGTGCCCGCGCCACACCCGTTGAAGAGATTGCCCTTGCGGCCAGCGCCTCCGCCTCCGCCCTGCGCCACTTGGCCCGGATCCCCCATTCCGCCCGCGGCGCCTGCGTAAAAGAGAACGCCGCCGAGAGAGCCGAGCGCGCTGCCTTTGAGCCCTGCGTTGCCAGCGGGGCCGTCCTGTCCAAAACCGCCATTGCCACCGTTGGCTACGCACGACCAACCCATCGCACCTGTATCTCCGACGCCGGCAACGCCGAGACCCAGGGCGGGGGTGCCAGCCAACCCGCCAGCCCCGTTTGCGAGCCCGCCGAGTCCACCTGCGCCACCTTCAGTCATTGCGCCACCGGAGCACGTGAAGTCCTTCGCCGCGCCCGCTGCCAATCCGCAGCCAAGTCCGATGTTCCCATCAAAGTCGGTCGCGGTTCCCTGTCTGCCGGGGGCTTGGCCGGTCTCACTCATTCCGTCGCCACCCGCCGCTCCCTTGCCAGATGCGACTTCGACATCGACGAGCGATGCCGTGCCCCCATCGACGACGACCGCAACGCTGGAGTGCCCTTGAAGCGTCGCGGCATCGAAGCCGGCCGCATCACGCGCCGTGATGGAAAAGCCCTGGATGAGGGCGCTCGCTGGGTTTTCAAGCAGGAGAGGGGGAAGGTTAGCGGCCGCCGTCCACGCGGTCCTCGTCGCGGACGCTTGCCAAGTCCCGCACGTAAGCGCGCCAACCAGCTGTGCACCGCCCGTCAAGGTCGCAGACTCGTCAAGCGTGGCCCCCGTGGCGCAGACGAAGATGGGTTTCGTCGATGTTGCCGACAGCGCCTCTGCGAGTGTGCCGAAGGGAGTGGCCTGCGTGCCGTTCCCTCCGCTCTTGCCTGGTTCGACGAAGATGCCGCACGTCGCAGCTAACCCTTGTCCCGGCATCAGCTTGGAGGGGTCGCAGTTGGTCGGCAGTCCCGTGCTCGATGAGGACTGACTCGTCGTCGCGCCCGTGCCGCCCCCGCTCCCCGAGCCCGCGCCGTCACAATTGCCGTAGTCGCACCAGTCCTTGAGACACGAAGTCGACCCAACGGCCGAAAGCAAGATCACTGGCAAGAGCACGCCGAGTCGAAGGTCTGTCATGGTCGTCGTCGATCGAGGAGTCGTCATGGGTGATGCTTTCGGTCCTCGGGCGGAAAGTCGAAGATCGGTTCATTGGTCGTCGTCGGATTCGGCTTGGTCTTGATCTTCTGCGACGAAGGCGCTGGCAAAGCCGATGGGGCCGCCGATGCGTGAGGCGCCACGCTCGCCGTGCTCGTTGGCCCGACCACGGCGGTCTCTGTCGTCGCGAGACTCTGCGTAGGGATCGGCGGCGATCGTTCCGCGCGCTCAGTCGGCGTCGATGGTTGCGACGGAGTGTTGAACCGCGGCATGGCAAGCACAACCACCACCGCAAGCAGCACTGCCGCCGCGAGAACGATCCCAATCCCCACCAGCGATCGCTTGGCGACACTCGGCGCACTCTCAACCCAATCGCCTGGATCGCGGAGCACGGGCTCACCGGGTCGTACAGGCGCCATCGAAGCGGCGGCCCCGATGGCCTGCACAGAAGGTTGCTCCCGCGGGCCGAGGTCCTCCCCGGCTGGTGAAGGGCCACCGAGATCTGTTCGGGATGGGTTCAGCTCGCTCGGAGACGAGGCCTGAGGAGGGCTGACAACTGCGCTTCGCTCGCCGTCGCTTGCGGCGCTCTCCCCGCCAACCCGGGCCGCAACAGCAAGCCTGGCCGCGGCCTCGAGCACGAATCGCTGATGCTCAGCGCTCGCCTTCTCGCCTTCCACCATCGCATCGATGGCTCTGGAGTCGAGCTCGAGCTCGCGGGTGTCGAATCGCTTCTCAGTCATCTGGAGAGCTCCGCAATCTCCACCGTGGAAGTGGTCGTGACAGCAAGGACGCCAAGCTTCGCGAGAAGCGTGTAACCGATCGCCGCTCCCACCAGAAAAACACTGACTATGACTCCCGCGACGACCCAAGGTCGCCAACGCTTCCAGAACGCCTTCCGATCCCGAGCTTCGCGCTCGGACTTCACGAGCCCCGCCTCCTCTTCTTCTCTGGCGCGCGCCCGCTCCTCGTTCGCCTTGGAGCCGTACCCGGACTTGGCGGCCACCGTATACTGAACCACGTCGAACCAGTCGGCTGGGGTCGCAAGCAGGCGTTCGAACACTGCTCGCGCGTCGCCACCGCCGAGAAGCTCGAAGCGCGCTGTGAGCTCGTTGAGCGCGAACCAGTTTTCGGCCAACTCATGCCGGGTTCGCGATCGCCACATCTTCGCCCACGCGATGGCAACTGTGCCCCTGACCGCGACCCTCAGACGTTCGAGATCCGCTCTATTCGATCGCGAATCCTGGGCCAACTCGATGTATTCATGCGTCTGTAACGCCATCTCGAGCCTCCTCGGATCCTTGCCCGCCCGGCGCAACGCGGTCTCGGGAGGAACGAACGGCTTGGGGCCTTCCTCCTTTGGCGGGCTGGCCGCCGACGCTTCGCGACTGGGCGCGGCGCTGGGAGGTGACCCAAAGGTCGGCGCCGCAAGTCCCGGAATCACCATCGGAGCACCCGGTGCCGAGCCGAAAATCGGTGCCACCCGAACAGGCAGTGTCGGTGACGGAGGCGCGCCTGCAGGCGGCGCACCTGCAGGCGGCGCAGTCAAGGTAGCCGGGCTCGGCGCAAGCTGGCTCTGACTCGCACGCTGGGCCTGCATGCGCTCGATTTGCCGCGAGGAGGGCACCGTGCCCGGGCGGCCAGCCTTCCTCGCGTAGGTCTGTTCCGTGGACGGAGCCACGGACCGTAGCTGATGAACGCTGGCGGAGATGCTCGACATGGATCCCCGAGCAGGCTTGCGTGGATCCGAAGGGGCCACTCCTGCGGTCACGTACTCGAGCACGATCTCCCCCAACCGAAGCCGTCCGCGCGGGCGGAGCAAACCGCGCGTTCCAGGAAGATCGTTCACTTCGATGCCGAAGCTCGATCCCGAGTCGATGACTTCGAAGAGACCTTCGTTGACGGCGAAGATCCCGCAGTGCTGTTGGCTTACGGTTCGATGGGGGATCGGCAAGTCCACCTGCAACGGATCCCGACCCAGCTTGAGCGCTGCAAACCCGATCGGGTACCTGAGCCCGAGCAGCGGTCGCGGGCCATCGACAATCAGGAACGAGTCGACCCCCAACACCGCTTCGGTCGCCGGAAGAACGCCCTGGAGATGAACGAGCAACCTCGGATAGATCCCGTCGACGTCCGGCTCCTCCTCAGCGAACGCCTTTGCGACAGACTCGGGCAAGGCTGCTGCGGTCAACAACCGAGCACGCACCTCCGCGGTGGGCGGGAGCGCTACGGGCGTCGAGTTGAGCTCGATCCGTACCGTTCCTCGTCGCGTGAGCTGTTCCTTCTCGGTGAGCGTGACATTCGCGGCCACCAACTTCTCCGAGACGTGGGTGCTCGGCGTGGTGGGGATCGACGCAATGGGGCTCGGTGCGATGAGCCTCGGTGCGATGGCGTTCGCCGACGGCAGGCTCGACATGCGGCGCGGATGGACTGCTCCGGCTGCGCCGTCTGGCTCCGTCGTTTGCGCGTCCAAGCGATCTTGCGTCTTTCCTGTCGCGACCTCACCCGATCGCTTACGACCTCGATGACGCTCTTCAGCCGATGCCTGTGACGCGAGCATTCGTTCGAGAAACCCAGGCTGATCGGTTCCTCCGGCCCGGAACCTCTTCACGAAGTCGACGAGCACTTCGGTGAGCATCGGCATCGATGGAAAGCGATCGTTCGGATCCTTTTGGAGCATGCGATCGACGATCGATGAAAGCTCCTCGGGCATGTCGGGTACACACTCAGCAAGGGGCTCTACCTGGCGAAAGAGTTGAACGCGCACGTACGAAGCGGCCGAGTTTCCGGGATCGATATCGACCTCGCCGAACGCATGCTTCCCGCGGAGTAGCTCGTAGAGAATGTGCCCAAGCGCGTACATGTCGCTCGCCGGCGTGATCACGCCGCGGGTGATCTGCTCCGGTGACATGTACAGCGGCGTCCCGATACAGCGGTTGTCCTCTTCGGTGCGCACCTCGAGTCGCGCCGGCGTCAGAGCGGCGCCGAGGTCGAGGAGCTTGATGACCGGTGCCTGGCCCTTGCCCTTGTATTGGATGAAGATGTTTTCGGGCTTCAGATCGCGGTGAAAAATCCCCACGTCATGGAGGGTCGTGAGCGTCCGAGACACAGTGATGATGATCGCGACAGCCTCGTCGATGGGGTACGCCTCGCCGCGCGCGACAATCATCTCGCGGAGATCTTTGCCGAGCAGAACCTCCATCACGACGAACGGCATCTTGGTGTCCGGATCCACGCCGGAGTCGAAGATCTGGACGAGGTTCGGATGGTTCGGGATCGCCGCCAGGGCGCGCGCCTCGCGCTGAAGCCCACGAACGATGTGCGGCTTCCTCTCGTGCTCCTCTTGGAGAACCTTGATCGCGACCTCGCGCATCATGTGGTCGTGGTATCCGAGGTAGATCTCAGCCATGCCGCCGCGTCGGTGAAAGCTGCGAATGGTGTAGGCGTGGCCAATCGTCGTTCCCGGCGCCAAACGCGGACGCTTCTCCTTCGGCACCACAGCTTCATCGCTGGGCCGATCAGGCTCCGTGTCGTTCTCGGCGGTCAGCGTCATTGCAGCGTGGGCAGAATAGAGCGACTCAACTCGGAACACCAAGACAAGACCAGAAGCCCTTCACTCGCGTTTCCCGACGTCCGTTCGGTAGATGGTTTCCTCGTCGGCCGTGGTCGTCGTGGCGGTGGGCGCCGGATCCCGGATGGTATCTTCTGTGTCGACGAGTCCGGTCACGTCGAGCGTCCGGAGCTCGATGGTTGCTGATGTGACCTCGTGTCGAAGTGCTTGCTGGCCTGACATGCGTGAGACCGATCGATCGAGTTGTCGCAACTCCGAAGCCATCGTGGGTGCGTCGGGGAACCGGTCGTCAGGCCGCTTCGCCATGGCTTTCGCGACGAGCTCGTCGAGCCCCTCAGGGATGGGCTGTCGTGCGGTTGCCGAGAGAGGAGCCAGTGGATTGAGGAGATGGGCGCGCATGATCTCGATGTGGTCAGCTCCCTCAAAGGGCCCGCGTCCAGCGATCAACCGGTAGAGAACGGCACCGACGGCGTAGAGATCAGTGCGAGCATCGACCTTCCCCGAAACGATTTGCTCGGGAGACATGAAGTTCGGGGTGCCGAGAATCATCCCGTCTGCGGTGGGGGCCACGCCTCCCATCGCTTCGCGATCTTCAGCCGCGATCCGCGCGATGCCGAAGTCGAGGATCTTGAGCCTGCGAGCACCTGAAAGATCGGGCTCGCAGTAGAAGAGATTGTCGAGCTTGATGTCGCGATGAACGAGGCGACCCTGATGTACTTTCTCGAGTCCTTGAAGCGTTTGCAGGGCGATTTCAATCGCTTCGCTCACTCCGAGCGGGCCGCGCGCGCGAAGCTCCTCCCGGAGGTTCTTTCCACGAAGCATCTCGGTAACGAGATAGGGGCGACCCGAAGTCGTCCGTCCGAAGTCGACCACTTCGACGAGGTTCGGATGGATGAGCTTCGTGAGCATGCGCCCTTCGGCCTTGAGCCTTGCAGCCGCGTCGGCGTTGCCTGAGAGGTAGCTGCGTAAGACCTTCATCACGAGACGCCGACCGAGCTCCCTGTGCTCGATTTCGTAGACCTCTCCCATGCCTCCCCTAGCCATTTCACGTACGAGTTTGTAGGGACTGGTATGCAGCTCTTCCGCGAGGGATGGCGCCGGGAGAGGCAACTCCTCGGTCTTGGTTTGGCTCACGGGATCAGCTTCCGTGGCTGCGCGCCAAGATGGACACGTTCCGAAGTATTTTTCT
This sequence comes from Polyangiaceae bacterium, assembly GCA_043755175.1. Lineage (GTDB taxonomy): Bacteria > Myxococcota_A > Polyangia > Polyangiales > Polyangiaceae > CAYYKK01. Next base: position 54,179 of record JAYUUB010000229.1, read on the forward strand.
GAAATGTGCTCAAAGCTGTCCTCCTTGCTTGCCGGGGCCGGACTCCTGTCTCGAGGCCATCATGACCGAAGAAGACCTAGAACGAGCTGCCGAAGATCTCGCCGACGAAGCCGTCGCCGGATACGACAAGCTTCTCCAACCCGAGGTGGTCGCCGAAATGCGCCAGATGGTGGTCGACGAGCTGCTCTGCACCGACGAGGGTCGTGCTCAGCTTCGACGTCTGCTGCCCGATCCTGTCGTCGCCGAGAGCAGTGAAGTCGACGCGGCTGAAGCCCAGACGTCTAAAGCGGCAGCGACACGCAAAGCAGGGAGCGGCCGGTCGTGACGGAGTCGCCGATTCTCGGACCCCTCAATCGTGAGCAGCAGGCTCTTGCCCGCTCCGCGATCGGCATGGTGCATCGCTTCGCGCGAAGCTTCGCGCGCCAATGGCCCAAGACCAGCGAAGACGACTTTTGCTCCGTCGGCAACGAGGCCATCACGGTGGCCGCTCGGCAATTCGACAGGACGCTCGACATTCCGTTTGGGGCCTACGCCAAGAAGGGCATCCGGGGACGGATGACCGACCTGGCAACCGGCCAGGTCTTCAGTCAAGACGCCGTTTTTCGCGCCATGCGGCACGCAGCCGAGCACGCTCCCGAATTGCGAGAGTCCGAGACCGACGAGGAGAATCTCTCCCAGTTGGACGCAGCGGCTTGTCGCGTGGTCACGCTCGCGCGTTATCGTCGCCGTGTCGCCGAATGGGCCCTTGGCGCGTTGTCTTCCGTAGATTCGCCCGAGGATCCCGAAGCGCTGGTCATTCGGCACGAGGAGAGAACGCGAGCTAAGGAGCTAATCCACTCGACCCTACTCACTCTCAGCGAGCCCGAGCGCACCACGGTTCGGCGCTTCTTCGAAGACCAAGCCACCCTCGACATGATTGCCGCAGACCTTGGCGTTTCGAAGCGGACCGTTCAGCGCTTCTTGCTCCGGGCACTCGATGTACTTCGCGTCGCGCTTCATGCGAGTGGAGTCGAGAGTACCCGGGAGACGCCATGAAGCCCGCTCCCTCCTGCTGCGGTGAAGCGGTAGGCGCTCGTGACACGGCTGCCGCGAGAGGAATCGATGAACGTTGAGACTTTGGAGCGCAACGCGTTCCGGTTGGGGGACGTGCCTACGGCCGAGGAACTGCTCCTCTGCCAGACACGTTGCTACCGCGTCGTAGCTGTCGAGCGAGGCGAGCCTTCTCGAGGCGGAGATCGCGCTTGGCGGCGAGGAGGCGCTGAACGAGCGCGAAGGTCGCCGTGAAGAGCACGCGGTGGCCGCGCTGGATCAGCTCATAGCCGATGGCGCAGACGAGGTGGGTCTTGCCTCGGCCGGGCAGTGCGAAGGCGAGGAGGTTGTCGCCGCGCTCAACGAAGGCGCCTTCGCAGAGAGTCGGCAGCATTTTGGCGATCTTCGACGTCAGTTGCCAACGCGTGAGCGTCCTTTTCCGGTACCAGGTCCGAGTCCTTGAGATAGCGCTCGGTCCGGGGTCGTCGAACTCGAGATCGGTGGGAGTTTGCCGCGGTCGACGTGGTCGGCACCAAGGTGATGGTCGTTGTCGCCGACCGAGTGCAACTTCGGAACCTACAGACGCTCGCACTAGAGTCGGAGTTTCCGTTCTTTACGGCCGGCCCTCCCTTGCCGAGCTGGCTTCGCTACCCGAGCATGTCCACGGTTCCAGGCCGCGTGTTCGTTTGGTCGAGCTTCGATGGGCCGGGGCCGCAAACAGACACCCTCGGCCGTCTGTTAGGGGACTTGGGTTGTAACGCCCCCCAGTAAGCGGGCGGTTCGTCAGGCGGGAGATCCGAATCGGCGGTCTGCTCGTCGTCGCCCGGCGGCGGCTACAGTGTGTCGCGCGCCTCTGACTCAAAAGCCCAACCTGTCCTCCGCCTGACCTCTGACAATGCGGAGCGCAAGCGCGTGCGCCGCGAAGGCCCATCCCTCGACCCTGCTTGGTAGAACGTGAAGCACCCCGGGCGCGACGGAGCCATCTGAGTCGTATCCGGTCCCGACGCGAGCGGCGAAACCGCCATGAGCGTAGTGGTTTCGATGCACGATGAGCGACTGCAGCAAGAGCGTCCCCGCTTCGGACGGATGGGCGCCGAACGCCAACCCAAGGCACTCCACCCACGACTCCCCCGAACGCTGGCGGGCGGACGGTTTCAACCGGCTTTCGACGCGGGCCTCCGCGTCGCCTCGCCCGCGGAAGAGTGGGTCGCTTCCGATGCACTCGATCGTCGTGCCATCGAGGACCGTCGACGCAATGAAGTCCTCCAGGCAAGCGCAGATCCCGACCGCGCACAGTCCCGCGACAACTGAGATGCGCTCGCGAAACGTCATGGATAGACTTCGAACCCGAAGGCGCTCAGCTACTGGTTCGCCGCGGTCCGCAGCAATCCCGCAAACCATCATGCAAGCCTCCGCGAACGCCGCGACGCGATGGTGCTCGTGATCCGGAGCGTCTCCTTTGAACCCTAGGAGTTTGCTCACCTCCTCCACGACGGCGTCTCGATGCTCGTCAGTCGATATGGGATCGAGATCTGGATACAGGGGAGGTAGCTCACCGCTCATCGTTCGAGCGAATCAGTTACGTCGGAGCGCCGCAACGCGATCCGTCCCGGCCGCTTCGAAGGAGCACCGAAATAGAGGTTCAGGAAGAGCTCAATCAACTTGTGCACCTACGAACATTCGTGAGCCGCAGCGCCGAGTCTCCGCGCTGAAGACCGCACGTGCCCATCGGTCGAGCAGCGCTCGAACGACTGGCCCGCATGTATTTGCCTACTCTTCGAAAGAAACCTGGCCACGTCGTCTTGGCACCCGCGACTCCGTCGATACGATGCTCAACGACGACGCTCCCCGAGTCGCCTCCCTCGGCCACCCGTTCGAGGCATTCGCCCTCAAGCGCGTGCGCGGCAGCATGATCAGAGCGGCCCAGAAGGCCTCCTATCAGCTCGACACCGAGCTTCGGAAGGTCGGCAACGTCCCCGCGCCCGCCGAAGCAATGCGCGGTACGGACAACCCCGACGCCGCCTCGAAAGGCGACGGGTTGCGCTCGAGGACGGAGGATCTCGCCAAAGCGGCTCACATCCTCCGCTCAGCGGAGGCAAGCCACGGGAGCGAGGACGAGATGCTCCACTCGATCGCAACCAAGACCCACCTAGCAGGCCTCGCTGCCCACCTGAGCGTGTTGTCACCGCGGTCGCGCGCCCTCGTGCACGAGCTCTATGTCGTCGGCTCAACCGCCGACATCGCCGCCAACCGGCTCGGCATCTCGAGAGCCACGCTCCACCGGCATCACGCTGAGCTCCGTGCCGAGCTCGCTCGCCTCCTCGACCCGAACAAGGCTTCCTTCGCGACCCAGCGAGCACCATTCGACGCCAAGTGATTGGCGTCGCCCAGACGAGCCGGTCCCTTCCCCGGGTGAGTTTAACTCGACAGATGGATGGTCATGTATTGCCAGTCCCGAGTTCAACTCGACGGATGGAGGGTCATGTAGTGCCAGTCCCGAGTCTAACTCGACCAGATCGAGGTGCGACCTTCGATCGGGTGAGTCCAACTCAACGGTTTTGAACTCGACCCTTCGATCCGTCGAGTTCAACTCGACCTGATCGATCGTCGGGCTTCGATCCGTCGAGTCTCACTCGACCGATCCGATCGCGACCCTTCGATCCTTCGAGTTCAACTCGACCCGATCGATCGCGACCCTTCGATCCGCCGAGTCTAACTCGACCGATCCGATCGCGACCCTCGATCCGGCGAGTCTAACTCACCCGATCGTATGGTCACCCTCGATCCGGCGAGTCTAACTCGCCCGATGGTATGGCCACCCTCGATCCGGTGAGTCCAACTCGGTCCGATCGGTCGACCGCCGTCGACTCGACGAGCTCAACCTGCTCTTCGAACGCACGACACCGGCATCCAACGATCCCTCATGCCGCAATCCCATCGGGTGATTGCCATCGAACGAGCGCCGGTCGATTTCGTGAGACGGTTTCGCTCGTCGACGTGAAATAGATATTGAAGGTCGCGTGGAGGTCGGTCGCTGGCGCAATGGGCGCTGGGTCGAGCCTCGCAAACGCGACCTCCAAACGAATCGCGACACGACGGCCACGAATGGTCGTGGCCTGCCGTCGTCTGCGAAACCTGGCTTGAACACCTTGGAAGCTCGAGAACACCATGAACACGCCTCCCATTCCGCCCGGCTCTCCCAACACCGGAAACCCCAACGCAGCTTTGGCCGACACGGCTCCCGCCACGCCTGGAATTACTGCCGATCGCTATGAGGCAGCCTACGAATTGGTTCGGCCTCAGCGCGAAGCCCTGAAGCCAGACCAGCTCGTGCCGATCTCCATCGACGTGATCGCCGCGTCGCTCATCCTCTTCGGAAGGTATGAAGAGATCTCGAGCTACCGCGAGCAGGTCGAAAGAGATCTGCCGAACTTCGACTCTGCCGTCTTCGGCCACGTCCTCGACTACGCCCTCGCCAGCTCGCATGCCCACACGCGATTCGCCGCAGCGTCGAGCAACACGGCCCTCGCAGAACTCTACGACCGGGTGGCCCGCATTCGAGATGTCCTCGTCGCCGACGTGACCGCCCTCGGCAAGCGCAAGCTGGTCGACGCTTCGAGGTTGTCTGAGCTTCGAGGGCCTCCTGGCCACAAGAATGTCGCCTACGACGTGCTGCTCCTTCGCACGATTCTCCGCGACCATTGGGCGCAAGTGGCAAGTCGAACGGGGGTCACCCCCGCGGAGCTCGCCGAAGCCGCCGAGCTCGCCGATCAGCTGGCCAACGCCGTTGCCATCCGCGAGCAACAGGCCAACATGGTGACCGAAGCGAGCGACCAGCGGCAGCGTGCATTCACGCTCTACGTCAATGCCTACGACCAGGTTCGTCGCGCCATCAGCTTTCTCCGCTGGGACGAAGGCGACGTCGACCGCATCGCTCCGTCGCTCTACGCCGGCCGTGGTGGTCCGAAGCGAAAGGTCGACACCCAAGAAGATCCTGCGGTCACCGATCCTGCGACGCCTGCCGCGCCAGGCACGCCGGGAGCTGTGGGCGCTGCGCCCGCTGGCTCGCCAGCGACCGCACCGACCAACGGCGCGCACGGGACAGCGACCGATGGCGCACCCAACGGGGCACCTCCCGGAACACCGGGTCCGGGAATGCCGGGTCACAACCCGTTTTGATCGGCATCGTCGTCGCCACGACCGAGAGGACACGTCATGGATCCGTCTCTCTTTCTTGGGCTCACTCGTACTCTGGGTCGCAACGGTCAATCGGGCTCATTGCACCTTCCAGCTCAGCATCTGGTCACCCACGGCGTCGTCGTGGGAATGACCGGTAGCGGAAAGACCGGCCTCGTGACCGTGCTGGTCGAAGAGGCCCTTCGGGCTTCGGTTCCGGTGCTCGTCATCGACGTCAAAGGAGATCTCCCCAATCTTCTTCTCGCCTTCCCGTCGTTCGATCCTGCGCTCGTTGCGCCGTGGGTCGACGCGACGCGAAACTCGGCGGAATCGCCGCTCATTCACGCGACGCGCCTTGCCGAAGAGCGGCAGCGCGGGCTCGCGGCCTTCGGGCTCAGTCAAAGCGAGCTCTCTCAGTTCGTCGCCCAAAGCCACGTTCGCGTCATCACGCCGGGAGCTGACGCCGGCGAGCTCCTGCATGTTCTCTCCTCGCTCGAGCGACGCTCCTCGCGCTGGGACACCGATGTCGATGGCGCGCGCTCCGCGCTGAGTGCCGCCATCTCGCTCATTCTCAGGTTGCTCGGGCGCGACGCCGATCCGGCACGCAGCCGTGAGCACGTTCTTCTGTCGGTCCTGGCTGAGCGAAGGCTCCTTGCTGGTCAGCATGCCGACATTGCCTCGCTCCTCCCTGAGATTTCTGATCCACCGGTTCAATCGATAGGCGCGCTCGACGTGAACGCATTCATGTCGAAGCGCGCCCGCAACGATCTGGCCGCTGCGTTGAATACCCTCCTCGCCGCGCCCACGTTCGCAAGCTGGCGACGCGGCGCAACGCTCGACGTCGGCAGTTGGATGGAGCCGGTCGACGGGCGCACACCGGCAACGATTCTCAGTGTCGCCCACCTCGACGACGACGAACGTGCCCTCGTGCTGGGCGTCGTCCTCGAAGAGGTATTGACCTGGGTGAGAGGATTGCCCGGCTCACAACGGCTGAAGGCGCTCATTGTGTTCGACGAAGTCTACGGCTTCCTCCCGCCACACCCGGCGTGCCCTCCGACTAAGAAGCCGCTGGTCGCATTGATGAAACAGGCTCGCGGCTTTGGCGTAGGAGTCGTCGTCGCCACACAGAACCCGATGGACCTCGACTACCGGGCGCTGAGCAATGCCGGGCTCTGGTGCCTTGGCCGATTGCAGACCGATGCCGACCGTGCGCGAGTCATCGATGGCCTCGCGAACGAAGCGGGTCTCGGCGAGAGCGAACAAGAGCTCGCCGAGCTTCTCAAACAGATCAAGCCGAGATGGTTCGTCGTGCGCAACGCTCATGCCGCTGGTTCGATTCTTCTGCAGCCACGTTGGGCGATGTCGTTCCTCCGCGGGCCCATGACGCGGCAGGAGATCAAGCGCGCTCGTGGGGCTCTCGCCCCTACTGCCGCCTGAGGCGCACCGCACATCGACGCGCTGTCCAGAGCGGCCTGTCGCTGGATCCTGGTGGCGGCGTAAGCGGCGACGTGGACCTTCCGCGCGCATCGGAAGGCGTCGTCCCGATGTCAGCGCGTGGTCGCCGCCCGCCGTGCCGACGTGAGCGCGGCCGCGGTCACTCCGAGTGCGCGCGCCGGCGGATCTAAACGCAGGGGGACGACATGAAGATCCGGATCGCAACGTTCAACGTCGAGAATCTCTTCAGTCGCCCCAAGGCGATGAACAACCCGACGTGGAAGGAGGGCCAGCCGGCGCTCGACGCAGCGGGTCGCCTCAACGCGCTCTTCAACAAGGAAACGTACTCCGCCGCCGACAAGCGCGAGATGCTGAAGCTCTTGAATGCGTTCGGCCTTCTCGCAACACGACCGAGCAACGCGCTCCTCGAGCTGCGAAAAGTGCGCGGTCGACTCTTCGCCAACCCAACCGGCGGCAAGCCCAGCATTGTGGCCAATGGGCGCGGCGACTGGGTCGGCTGGATCGCGCTGAAGACCGACGCCATCCGAGACGAAGCCATCGAGAACACCGCGCGCGTCATTGCCGAGGTCAACCCCGATATCCTCGTCTGTGTCGAGGTCGAGGACCGTCCCGCTGTCAGACGATTTTACGACGGTGTGTTGAAGCCGATGATGGATCGCCAACACCCGGGAGCGCGGCCCTACACCGACGACATGACGATCGTCGGCAACGACGAGCGCGGGATCAACGTCGGGATCCTCAGCCGCTTTCCGATCCGGCGGATGCGCTCGCACATCACCGACGCAGTCGACGGTAAGCGCATCTTCAGTCGCGACTGCCCGGAGTACTACGTCGAGATCGCACCCCGCAATGAGCTCCTCGTGATGCCCAACCACTTCGCGAGCAAGGGAAGCGACAAGACCGGGGCGCGCAGGAAGGTGCAGGCGAAAGCCGTCGCGCGGATCTACGCCGAGGTGAGAAAGACCCATCCCCTGGTCGTCATCGCGGGGGATCTGAACGATCACCCGAAGGGCGGGTCGCTCGGTGCCTTGCTGAAGACGGAGCTGAGGGACGCGATGTCGCTCCCGGTCTACGCGGGGCTGCCCGGGACGTACGAGCAGGCGCGCGCGGACCAGAAAATCGACTACCTGTTGTTCTCGCCGAAGCTCGCGGCTCGCGTGAAGGCTGTCGATGTCTGCCGAAAGGGATTCTACGCGCCGACGAAGTGGGAGTCGTTCGAGAGTATCAACAAGGAAACGAAGGATCGGAACCAGGCGTCGGATCATCACTGCGTTTGGGCCGACGTCGACGTCTGAGGGGTTCTGAATTCCCCACGCGCGATTTGAACGGACCGCCTCGATAGGCAACGGCAAAACCAGCGTGGGAGATGAGATCTGCCAATGAGCCTGTTGCCCAAGATGCTCGTCGCGTTAGGAGCGGATTGGAACCCACGTCCGCACTTCACGAGGATCGATGCAAGGTCCGGTCGTGACAGCGCCCGGGACCTACGAGCAGCCACGCGCCGGGCACCAAGGGGTTCTACACGTCGAACACGTTTGGATCGACGTAGAGGTCCGAGGCAACTTCCAAAAGTGCTACGCGGCCGGTGTTGTCTCCTGATTCGAACGCTCCCAGGTCAAGCGTTCGCAGCCATCCGCAAGACGTCCTGGACACGGTCCGACCATTGGTCGTTGACCTTGACGCGATTCGAGAGATGTCCGGCACAAGGATGGGATGAGGCGAGGACATCGAGATTGGCAGTCTGCGCGAAGCGGAACTCCCATTGGAGAGTGACCGCGTGCATGCAGGCCGCGACGAGGTCGAAGTCGGTCGTCTGATAATAGCGGGAGCAAGGATTGTTTTTCGAGGCCCTCGTTCTCTGGAAATCGAGCCGTGCATTCCCCTGCGCGTCCTTCTTCCGCAGCACGTTTTTGCACTCGACTGAGATCTCGCGACTCCCGCGGTACCGCAGCAGGACGTCGACGCCACCTTCCTCATCGGAACGCATACAATCGGTCACCCCGGGAACCTTGCTAAGCGTCCGCACGAGATGCTCCTCGGCCACCCAACCACGGACTGCCATTTTGAGGCGACGTGCGCCAGCGATCACATCGAGCACCTCGTTCTCCGTGAGGGCAAGCTCCTGAGCCAGGAGGTGAATGCGTGACGCTGGCACCACGAGTGAGCTCGGCGACGTGGCGAGAAGGTTCGACGCTGTGCTCGATGCGCGCTCAGCAAGCAGCTGTCGGTGTCCCTGGTCCTCGCCCATCGCATCGCGCTCGAACTCGATGAGTCGGAGAAACGAGGTGGCCGTTCCTCCAACGAGGACCTCGACGGGCTCTCCGACTTTGCGCCGCCTCCGCTCCCAGGAGTGCCAGTCGGTCTTCAGAACCTCGACGACTTCCTCTTGCTTGAACTCGACTCGAATGAAGAACTTCGTGGGGCTGTGGAGCACCGGATCCGCCGACACGAAGAAGCCCTTCTCCGGATTGATTCCAATTAGCAGCGTGACGTAGACGCCGTACGGGTCCTGCCAGAGGTCGTGCGGCTTCTTGTCGTCGGACCCGTACTTGATCTGGAACGAATGCTCGTCGTCGGGGCGATTCTTGGTTGGTGTGAAGGTCGCGAGAAACGCATAGGCGATGATCCCCATGCGCTCGCCTGAGGGCGTCTCGAACGTGATCCGAAACGGGGCCTCGTCGGGGCTTGGCTCGTGGATGATCCGGCAGCCAGCGTTGCGAAGCGCATCGAGCATGAATCGAATCAGGGGCTCTCGGTCGCGCCGCTGCACGCTGTAGCTTCGTGGGCCATGGTTCTGGGGCACGGCGCCGGATGCTACGCAGCCTTCCCCAGTGGTCAACGCATCAGCATCTGCTCGTGGATCCACTTCGTTGGCTCACGCGGGCCGGCGTGGTTGGATGAGCGGAATGACAAGGCGGACCACGCCGAGCTTCAAGGCACTGAAGCCCGCCTCGGTTGGGGCGTCGGCAGCGGCGCGTGGGAGCAGCAGGAAGCGCGACACCAAGTGCGAGCTCGTTCTTCGTAGAGCGCTGCACCGAGCGGGCCTGCGCTACCGAATCGCAAGAGCGGACCTTCCCGGACATCCCGATGTTGTGTTCTCGAAAGCCCATATCGCGATCTTCTGCGATGGCGACTTCTGGCACGGTCGCCGCATCGAGGAGCGACTGAAGAAGCTGAGCGCGGGCCACAACGCCCACTACTGGACAGAGAAAATCCAGCGCAACCTCGAGCGCGACCGACGTCACGACGCCGAGCTTCGGAGCGCTGGATGGACCGTTCTCAGGTTCTGGGAGAGCGACATCCTCCGCGATTCGGAAGCCATCGCGAAAACTGTCAAGCGGATGGTCGACGACACGAAACGGGCATCAACGACCGGTCAGGCGACCTCTTCCCGAGCGCGCCCCTCGGCGCCATAGCCCCTTCCTGTGCCCGGATGCGCTGCGTGCGCTCCGATGAGCTTCCGGAATTCTCGCGGGACGTCACCAAGGGGCTCTGGGGCAGGAGGAGCTCCGCGATCAGGAGGCAGCAGCCGCAGGGGCTTGCGCAGAGCAGGCAGGCCGAGAAGCTGGCTGCGAATCGCTCGCCCGAGAACCTCGCCCATCAGCGAAGGTACCGCGTTGCCGACCTGACGCTGAACCGCCGTACGACCACCGGTGATGACCACATCATCAGGGAACGTCTGGATCCGGCAGAGCTCGCGCATCGAGAGCCGCCGGTTTTCCCAGTGGAACGGCCCTACCGCGGGTCCGGGTTGCGCTTGAAGAGTCCACGAGGGTTTCGCCTTAGCGAGCTTCAACAGGAAGCTCCAGAAGCGCCGACGCCACCCGAAGAGCTCGACACCTTCGCCCCGGTCGGTGTGGTGTAGGTAGTTTCCGCCCTCGGGAATCGACGGAAGCAGCGTGGCCCACTTCCCACGAGCCGCGAGATCCTCGGACGCCAACGGATGAACATCGGCGATCGCATCCCACGCCGTACGGAACGGGCCGAGCGCCACGCCTGAAAGCAGCCCGGTTTCCGGCTCAGCAGCGTGCGTCGGCGCCGGAGCTCGGAACGCCGCTCCGTCTCGAGCGCCGACGACGATGACGCGTTCGCGCAATTGCGGGACGCCGTACTCCGCGAAGTTCAACTTCGACACAACGGGCGTGTAATGACTCTTCGTGCTCCGGTTGATCTGCTCGAGCCGTTCGAGGAGGAAACGAAGCCCCTCGTCCTTGCCCTCGTAGGCGAGGCCTTCAACATTCTCGAGGAGAAACGCCGCCGGCAGCGTGTCCTCGAGAACGCGCATGTAGGCGGACAGCGTGTTGGCGCGAGGATCCTCCAGGCGCAGCGAGTCGCCGCGGGACCAGTAGCCTGCCTTCGAGAACGGCTGGCAAGGCGGACCTCCTGCAAGCAGCTCGATTTCACCGGGCCGCGCGCGCGCCGCCTCGAGGATCCTTTCGCTCGAGACGTGCATGATGTCGTCTTCGATGACGCTCCACTTCGGACGACTGAGTCGCATCGTGGCGCAGCAGTCCGCGTTCATCTCGAGCGCGACCGCGGTATCGAAGCCGGCGGCCTCGAAGCCGTAGTCGAGTCCACCCGCACCGGAGAAAAGGCTGATAACCCGGGGACGCATGATGGTGTCCGACTAGCACGACGCGGAGGACGCGAGCAGTGGTCTCTGAGAAGCTCGGACCAACTGGTTCCGACCTCGGAGGGAGGGTGATGGCCGCTTGATCGTTGCCCCTCGGCCTTGCGTCATGGCTTGGTACGCGCACGCGACGCGGCTTGCGCGCTCGCTGCGCGACCTGTTGGACCTCGCCGAGCGCCATGGCTTGCGCGGCTTGCTGTCCTGCGACCTGCGCGCTCGCTTGCGAGATGGCGCGGACCTGCTTCGTGGCCTGCGAGACGGCGCTCGCGAGGGTTGCTGCCTTGCGCTTCGCCCTCGGCCTTCGATTGCGAGCCCGCTTCGGAAAGGATCTCGACGACCGCGATCGATATCGCTTAACCCCTTCTGTGGTGTCGTTAGCCGTGCTGGTTCACGCCTCGAAAACCACCGATCGGCGTCGCCACGAACGCGTGCTCAGCCGGCGAGTAGGCCGTCTCGAATCAATGCCTTCAGAGCGTCTTCTTTGATTCGATCGTGCATCCGCTGAACGGTTCTCTTCGCCACGCCGATCTCCAAGGCAGCCTGGTCGAGCGTCCACCCGTCGCGAAAAAACCCTTCCATGAGGCGTCGCTCGTCAACGGATCGGTCGGCCAACACGCGCTCGAGGACACCGAGCGCCCGTGCTCTGTGGTCGCGCTCGGCAAGTTCCGCTTCGGGGTCGATGCCGCGATGAAGCAGGTGCGCAACCAGCATGGCCGTCGTGTGATGGCGCATGAACGCCACCTGTTCTCGCCGTGGCGAGAGCGGCTCGGGCACGGACCGGTCGAAGAGCTCTGCTGCGGAAAGCTCCTCCGTCTCGTCCCGCTCGTCGACACTCCACGCGTGCAAGACGCCTGCACTGATCCCGGGCGTGAGTGCTCGAATTTCATCGCGCATGGCGCCCACCGCTCGCTTGGCGATGAAACGATCGAAGGGCACACCGCGGGCGGAGTCGAACCGTGATGCGGCCTGGACAGCGGCTTCGCAACCTGCGGATGCGAGGGCCTCTGCGCCGACCCACTTCCAGTGTCGGGCCAGTCGCTTTGCATGCAACCGGATCAGCGGAATCGCCGCCTCGACCATCGCTCTTTGGTCGGGATTGAGCGGGGTCATCGCCTGTTCGATGCCTTGCCAGGAACGGCGGGGGTAAGGAACCTTGCCACGTCCTCAGCGTCGTCGCGTCTCGCGACTTCGGTGCTCTTCTGAACGACAGGATCTTTTCTCGCGGCCCGCAGTCGTCTCCGCCCTTCGTCGGTGCACATGAGCTCGTCGACGACCATCCTCCACATCTCTGCCACCACCTCGTCCGAGAGGATCCGGTTGAACCCGAGGACCGACTCCGTGGCAATCTCCTCGGCAAGCAGCTCGAGCTCGCGCTCTTCTTCTTCGGTCATCTCGTCTCTCCTCGGATTGCAGCCCACCTAGGGTCGTAGACCCACTGGAGCTCCGACCTCAATTTCCGGCCAGCTGTTGCACGTCCGCACTCACTCCCGCTTCGGCAGGAGCACCGGTGCCTGCGGTAGTGCCTGCGGCGCCACTGGTCTTCTTGTCGACCGTGAAGCCAGCGGTCGGCGGAGCTGAGACGGATGCGATACCGAGCGAGTGACCGCCGCGACCGCCTCCACTGGAGGCTCCGCCAGAGCCCTTGCCGCCGTCACCTCCGCGACATGCGTCGGACGTGCCGACGCCCAAGCCTTTGGCCCCACCCGTTCCCCCGGTGCCTGCGAACTCCCCCGGAGCCCCGCTGCCTCCATCTCCACCCTTGCCAACATGCAGCGTCACGTTGGTGAGCGTCGGCGCAGCCTGACCGAGCAAGACGAGCGCGATGCTTGCCCCGCCCGCTCCACCGCCGACCGCTCCCTTGCCTCCGCACCCGCCGGCTCC
>JAYUUB010000230.1:0-26659 GCA_043755175.1 Polyangiaceae bacterium
GCCCGCATCGGCAGCGAAGGCGTCGAAGGCGTCGAAAGTTGGAGCTGCCAAGGGCAAGCGAAAGGCCTGAGAGGCTTGGGAGCTTAGGCCGTGGCCACGCGTCGCGCCGGTCGCAAAGCCTGGTAGGGTCCCCCTCGATGGAGCGGACGAGCCAGACCCGAGCGCGGCGCCTTCGGGACTTCTCCTCTTCGAGGTCCTCGCGGTGAGCGAGCTCGCGCCCGAAGAGGCCGCGCTCTACGCGTTCCGTCGCAACGTCGTCATCGCGGCGAGCGCAGGCACGGGCAAGACCCATCGACTGACGGCGCTCTACGTCCTCCTTTCGCTCGGTTTCACCTCGATGGGCGAGAAGACCGACGACATCGCGCACGAGGCAATCGAGCCCTCGCGCATCGTCGCGACCACCTTCTCGCGCGCGGCCGCGAACGAGATCCGATCGCGCGTCGAGAAGGCTCTCCGCTTGCTCGCCGAGTCCGCAGACGGGCCTCCGTTTCTCGAGATCCTCGAAGACCGAGCGCGGCGTCTCGGCGCCGATCTCTCGCGGTTCGACCTTCGCGAGCGGGCCTCGAAAGCCCTCCTCGGATGGCACGGCGCGCGCATCGACACGCTCCATGGCGTCGCTGCCGACATCGTTCGCGAGCACGCCCTCGCGCTCGGCGTGAGCCCGCGCGCGCGTGTCGAAGAAGACGACGAAGGGCGCGCGCTCATCACGTCCGTCGTCGACGAGGTGCTCGGACAAGCCCTCTCCGAAGGCGGAGCGCGCATGGAGGCGGCGCGCTCGTTGGTGGCGTCGGGAGGCGGCGTCGTGCCGGCGCGGGACCACCTCGCGACGCTCTTCGCGCGCATGGACGAAGACGGCGTCGCGACGAGCGAGCTGTCGCTCACCGATCACCTCGGCGAAGCCCGTCGCGTTCGAGAAGAACTCGAGCGCATCGCTCGCACGTGCGCCCACGACGGCAACAAGAAGATCGCTCCCGCGGCGACCGAGCTTCAACGTGCGCTCGCTTCGAATACCGGTCTCGCGCTCGGTGAAGACGCGCGACGCGCGCTCGTCACTCTGTTCGGGGTCCGCAAAGCCGGCGAAGACAAGATGAGCCCCGGAGAGCACGCTCTCGTCAACTTCAAAGACCGATTCGGCGATGCGTCGATGCCCAAGCGCGCGATGCGCCTCGTCCGCCTCCTCGCCGAGGCTCCCGAGCTACGAGATCGCGAGAACGGGATGATCGAGCTGCTCGGTCAGGTGCGCGCCGCCATCTCCCTCGAGCGTCGACAGCGCGGCGTCCTCTCGTTCGGCGATCTGCTCAGACTCGCGCGCAATGGGCTTCGCGACGATCTCGACGTCTCGCGCGTCGTGCGAGCTTCGATCGACGTTCTAATGGTCGACGAGCTCCAAGACACGAGCTCGGTCCAGCGCGATTTGGTTTATCTGTTACGCGAGCGAAGCGACTCGGGACGAAAGGCCGGATGCGCGCCGTCGTCCGAGGGGCTCGAGCGCTCTGGCCTCTTCATCGTCGGCGATCGCAAACAGTCGATTTACGGGTTTCGCGGCGCCGACGTAGCGGTCTTTTCGCGCGTGGCCGCCGAGCTCGCCGGAAGGCCCGCCGCCGAGGCGCTCGATCTCTCGCTCGAGCACGCGAACGGCGATCCATCGGCCGACTTCTTGGCGCTCCGTGAGAGCCGGCGTTCTGGCGCGTCGATCGTGTCGTTCGTCAACGCCTTCTCCAAGTTGGACTTCACCTCCGACCGAATGGGCCATACCGCTCCCCGCGACTTCGAGGTCTCTTACAGTGAAGCCGAGCACCTCACTTCGTTCAAAGGTGATTCGGGAGACAGGGTTTACTTCCTCCGCGACGACGGCGATCCGGCGCCAGCGTCGGAGCCGCTCTTGATCGGTGACGATCCGTCGCTCCGAGAGGCGTTCGTGGCGGCTGCCTTCGCAGACCACATGTGCGGCGCCCTCGGAATGGCGTATCGCGACGTGGCGCTCTTGGCGCGGCGGCGCAGCACCATCCCTCTCGTCGAGCTCGCGCTCGGTCGCTTGGGTCTTCCTTACGTCGTCGCGGGCCGAGCCCTGTACGAGGCGTCCGAGGTGCGCGATCTCGCGGCGCTCATTCGACTGGTCCTCGATCCGCGCGATCGGCACTCGCTCGCGACCGTTCTGCGTGGCCCTCTCGTGGGTCTCTCCGACGCGGCGCTCTTGTCGCTTTGCGAAGCAAAAGGGCTCTCGCGTGAGCTCCTCTCGGCCGATGGAAAGCGCCTCGATCCAAAGCTGTTCGTCGAGGAGGGCGGCCGTCTTCGAGACTTTCGCGATCGTTTTCTCGCTCTGCGTGAGCCTTTGCTGCGTCTCGCTCCAGGCGAAGCGCTGCGCGCCGCGCTCTCCGGGTTCGATCTCGATCGCATCATCTCGGCGCTCCCGCGCGCCCAGGCTCGCTTGGGGAACGTCGACCGCGTCGTCGGCATCGCGCGCGAGCGCGGAGGGACGTTGATCGGCTTCTCGCGCTTTCTCGACAGGCAAATAGCCGACGAGACCGACGAGGCCGAGGCGGCGGTGTTCTCGCAAGACGACGATGCCATTCGGCTCACGACGATTCATGCGAGCAAAGGCCTCGACTTCGAGGCTGTCGTGCTGCTCGATCTCGACTCGGCGCCGCGCGCGACACCTCTCCCGATCGGCTACGACCGCGGCCCCGACGGAGAGCCTAGGTTCGTGGTCCAACACAAAGGTGAGCGCGGTATCGCCATTCCGAGCCGAGTCTGGGACGAGGCGGCCGAAGGGCGCAAAGCCCGTGAGCTCGCCGAGCGTAAACGACTTACTTACGTGGCAATCACGCGGGCCAAGACGCTCCTCGCGCTCGTCGGTCGTGTGGGAGCGGCCAAGTCGGGCTCGGCCTACCAGACGTTGCTCGTGGGCCGTGAGACGAAGCGCTTTCCCGATCTCGTCGAGATGAGCGCTTCCGACCTTCTCTTCGGCGCATTCGGAGCAGAAGCGATGCGTCTCCGGCCACTCGCCGCCCCGCCCGAGGAGTCGCGCATCACCACGCCCTCTCTCCCGAGGCGTCTCCCCACTGTCGAGCGCTTGCCGATCGCGACCACGCCGCTCGGTGTGTTTCGAGGTTGCCCGCGCCGCTTTCGATTGCGCTTTCTCTTGGGTTTGGAAGAGCCAGTCGCAACGGGGCAGCTCGAGCTCTTCGAGGTCGCGCTTCCTCGGGTCGACGACCGCGTCGAGCGGAGCGACGCCGACGGAGATGCGGACATCGGGCTCGGATCCGACCCACGTGTTCTGGGTCGCGCGGCGCATCGCGTTCTCGAGCTCTTGCCACATCACGTCTGGGGGAGCGCGGTGACCGCCGAAAGCGTCGCAGTGTCGCTCGTGGACGAGGGGCTGGGCGAAGAAGAGGGCGTGCGTCTCGCGCCCCACCTCGCACGCATCGTCTCTGGGGCCTACGCACAGACGCTTTCCGAAGACGGGATCGTGTTGCATCGCGAGGAAGAGCTCGTTTGGGACGCGCTCGGAAGCCCTGCGCTGAGCCTTCGCGGAACGGTCGATCTGTTCGTCGAGCGACCCGGTGGTCTCGTCGACGTCATCGACTACAAGCTCGCTCGCCCCTCGAACAATCTCGATCGGTACGCCTTCCAGCTCAAGGCTTATGCCCTGGCGCTCTCGAGGAGCCACCCCGGGAGTCGCGTTCGCGCGGGCATTCTGTTTCTCGAAGGAGGCGAGGAGCCGGTGTGGCTCTCGGGCAGCGGCGAAGGCGGGGCCTTGTCGGAGTCTGACCACGATGGCTTCGCGGCGGAGCTCGAGGTGCTCGGGCTCCGGCTCGCCGTCGCGAGAACGAGCGGGGTATTTCCGCCGATCGCGGTCGACGGATGTCGCGCACTGCATTGCGGCTTCGTGACGGCCTGTCACAAGCCCGACGCGCGCGGTGGGGCGCGCAAGAAGAGGTGATTGGCCGTTCGACTCACTCCTACGCGGGCCCTCACGGTTCGTCACGCGAGCGCAGATCATTCGTCTTTACTCGACCCGGTCGGATCCATAGCCTCCGACCCGTCGGGCGCGAAAGAACAGAAAATCGGTAGCCCGCCCCGAGGGAGAGTCGATGACACAGAAGACGACGATTGCGACGCGATTCGCAGCGGTGTGCGCTTTCGGAATTTCGCTCAGCGGGCTCGCTTGCGGCAGCAAGACCGATGGCGCAGCGAGCTCTGCGACGCCTCAATCGAGCTCGCCTGCGAAGGAGGCCGGTTCCTCGAAGGCCGCGAGCTCGGCCAAGCCGGGCGGCTCTGCTGCGGCCGACTCATCGGCGCAGCCTGCTGGCTCGGCGAGCGCTTCGACGGCGGGTGATTTGCCGGCCGTGACGCGCGAAGCCTTCTGCGAGCGCGCGGTCAAGCTCGGTGAGGCGAGCCTCGCGAAGTGCAGCAAAGAAGACCAGAGCGCAGTCAGCTATCTCGATTTGAAGAATGCACAGCAAACTGCTTCGGCCGATTGCACGGCTCGCCTTTCGTCGAAGGCCGCCGAGTTCCACGGCGACGTGGCCGCGAAGTGTCTCGCTGCCTGTGAAAAGAAGGCAGCATTCGCTACCTTTCAGACGCTCGAGCAGCTGCCGGAATGCGTCGGGGTATTGTCTGGCACCGTCGCCGAAGGACAACCCGCGAAGAACGCGGAAGAGTGTGCCTCGGGGCTCTCGCTCGCCAACGGGAAATGCCAAAAGTCGGCGGCCGAGAACGCCGATTGTGGTACGGCGGGCAGCAAGCTCGGCAAGCCCGACGATCACGCTGCGTGCGTGGCTGGGCTTCGATGCTCGTCGATGGGCAGCGAATCCGATGGCAACACTCCGAAGTGGCGTTGCATCAAAGCGCGCGCGATCGGTGAAGCTTGCCCGCCGAACCTCGATACCTGCGTCGACGGAGCGTGGTGCTACCAAGGAAAGTGTCGTGCGCGCGCCGAAGTCGGTGGCGAATGCATGCAGAACAGCGATTGCGTCGATCCCGAGGCGTGCCACATCGAGGGCTGCGCTTTCGGCAAGTGCATCGCTCCCAAAGCGGCCGGTGAGGAGTGCGGCTCCCACGAAGAATGTTTGAGCCGAACCTGCCGAGGAAAGAAGTGCTTGTCCATCTGCGGCTCGGGCTGATGTCGCATCGCGCGGCCGACGCGATGGCCATGCATCGTTCGCGGAATGACTCACGGCACGTGGGACGTTTCAGGCGTGTGATGCGGCGTTGCCTCGGTGCCTTCTGGCTCGTCTCGGGGGGCTGCGGCTCGCAGGCGGTGCGGTCGTCGTCGCCGGTCTCGGTGCCTGAGACGTTGGCCGTTCATTCGGTCGCACCGATCGCGAGCGCCGAGACGACGCCCGCCGAGCCAGCTCCACGGGTGTGTCCGCCGCGTCGCGCGATCGGCACGGCCGAGGTCGTTCCGGGCGCGCACACCCTTCTGACGAGCTGCCGCGGAGCGCGCGATAGCTGCGGTGGGTCGAGCGAGCCGGGGGGCCTCGGCGACGATCACTTCGTCGATGTGTGGGAGCTCGAAGAGGGCGGCCTCACGCGAAGCCTCGACGCGGGGCTCTCGAGCGTGAGCTTGAGCTTTGCCCCGAATCACCGGGTGGCGACGATCGCCGATCCGACGACCGGCGCCGGCGAAGTGCGCGTCTTCGACACGACCACGTGGAAGCTTCTCGCGAAGACCGAGGCATATTGCATTCAATCGGTTCTCTTCGACGATGCAGGCGAGAGGCTCGCGGTCGCGGGTGCAGATGGGCGAATCGTGGCTTTCGACACAGAGAGCTGGCGCCCGACAGAACGGCCCATTCAAGATGCCCATATCGGCGGAGACGTCGGGGTGCGCCTCTCGTTCGATCCGACTGGAAAGAGCTTGCTCGTCCTCGACGACGCGGCAGGACCTCAGCTCCTCGACGCGAAGACGTTGACGAAGAAGCCCGCTCGGCGCTCCACGTGGGCGGCGCCCTCACTCGCGATGTCTCCCAGTCGCGAATGGGCAGCGGCGGTTCACGGCGACGGCGAGCTCGACGTGCTCGACACGCGCTCGCTCATCGCGACACGGAGAGCCAAGCGCGACTCGCTCGCAGGGGCTTCGGTCGAGCCCATCGACACCGAGCGATTCGTCGTTCTCGAGACGAGCGGCGATCTGTCGCTGTGGAGCGCGAAGGGGAACAAGCCTCCGCAGTCGCTCGGAGCGCCCTCGAAGGCCGATCATTTTCCGACCGCGATCGCCGTCGATCCGACGCGTCCGGCGGTGGCGCTGGTGAGTGCCAGTGGCGAAATCCATCTCTGGGATCTTCGCGGAGCGCCGTCGGAGCGACAGCTCGCCCCCGCCGGAAGCGAGGTCGCGGCGACCGCGCCCGTCGCTCGATTCAACACGAAGGGCGACCACCTGGCCGTGCTCGACGCGGCGGGGGCGCTCACGATTTGGGATGTGTCGAAGAGCCATCGAATCGCAGAGCTTGCTCCGTCGGGGCCCGTCGATCCGAACGAGGCTTCGGCGACGATGAATTGGAGCTCGGACGGGGCGTTTCTCGTCGAGACGACGCACGATGAGGCGCGCGTCGTGCGGACCACCGACGGCGCGAGCGTGACGCTCCAAGTCTTCGAACGCGACAGACGGCGAATCGGCGTCGTGCACACGGGCGACGGCACCTACGCAGGACCGCCGGCGCTCGCTGCTTGCGCGACAGGGCGCGATGCGGCGCTCACCACGCAGAGACCCACGCTGCTCGAGGACTTCGCTCTGGGTCGACCGCTCCGCTGACGGGATCGCTTCGTACGCTCGCTACTACCGATTCGCGGCGTCGGATGCCAGGTTGCGACGGCCTCGACGCAGTGGATTCGCGCTGGGCAACCCGCAGCTCGCCTGGGGATTTCGAGAGATACAACGGGAAGACCCTAAGGGCCTGCGTATCAACAGCTCGGTGCTATTCGGCCGATACCATCGTGAGACAGGCGGCCTCGTCTCTCCGCTCCTCAGCCTACAAAAGTAGGCTTCCGGTGCTCGTTCCTCGGGCAAAAGGCTCTCGAAAGTTGAGGCGGAATATCGATCGACTTGTTGATACGCCGGCCCTCACGGTCGAAGTCTCCATTGGCTCCAAAGTGGGATTCCATTGGAGCAGATCACCGAATGCAATGATGTGAGCAGCACCAAGAGCGCCGCGAGAGAGTCGAAAGGTCGATTCGTTCTTCATGAATCGATGGCCGAGAATGATACGCCAGAAAGACCGGATCATTCCGGCGGCCGCGGCCCCTCGTAGCGCTCGCGAGGTGAGGGTTGGTGGCCTCCGAGGGAGCCTCGCCGGCAACGTCGAGTCGAGCGCGGACTCGGACGAGGCGTAGGGTGGTACCGAGTGATGCCATGGTCCCGATGGGTGCCAAGCTGCCTGCGCTCGCGATCGGTACGCAGAACGCGCGGCCCCCGCCGCGGCGCGCCGGTTGCTACTGGGGGGGACGAACCCACTCGTGTACCTTCACCGATCCGCCATGGCGACCGACTCCCGAGCCCCCGATGGCACGCAGCCTCAGCGCATCGTGGTGACCTCGATTTCGGGCCTGCCCGTGAGCGGCTGGGCCTGGTTCTCCTCTGTCAACGACGCCGATGCGGAGGGGGTCGTGCTCGCTCGAATGACCTTGCGCTTGAGCGGTGACGACTGGGTTCGGGCAGAGAGGCAGGAGCCACTCGACCGTGGCGCGACCGACTTCCCCGCGTGGTCAGCTGGCAGTCAGCTGCGAACGCACGTGATGCTTCCGGACACCGACGCTGGCGTCAGCGGGCCGATTGCCCATGACGCCGAGGTGAGCTCGTCGTCAAAGGAGGCTCGCACGACGCGACTCCGAAGTGGTCGGGTGACGCTCATCGGTACGGGGCCGAGCGGGACGCAACGCACCCACCTGGAGATCGTCGCGCTGCGCCGGGTGGGCCCACTCGGCCACATTGCGCTCGACTTGCGAGCTTCGTTCCGCTGGTCAGACGCGCGTCGCACGCGCTTCTTGCTGGCGATCGACGACGAGTCCCATCTCGAAGACCGGGACGGTACCCTGACCACCACGGGGGCGCAGCCGACCGAGGCCCTGCCTTTCCGGGGTCCGCCGCCAGCCGAAGCCACGAGCCGAACCCCCTCGACCGTCGGCCTCCCGTTTCAGCACGAGGCCCAGATGTTCACGCCGCTGGCTGCCGGCGCCAGCGAGGCGAGGCCGATGCCGGCCCTGAGTGGCGCCGTTGCGCCGCTCGTGACGCTGCCGGCTGTGGCGCCGCCTCAGCGCGTCGTGGTTCCGGCCATGGGTCCCGAGAGCGCCGTCGAGGCGTCCAATCGTGCCTCGGACAAGGCGGTCCCGGCACAGGGAACCGGCGCGCGCGGAGCTACGGCCGCGCGTGCGCAGGCCGTCGACCTCCTTTGGTTCGAGCCGGACGCGAGCGATCGGCTGCGCTCACAGCCCACGTGGCGCAAGCTGCTGCGCGATGCCGAGAGCGACGATTCGAGCCGCGACGATTCGAGCCGCGACGAGGCGCTGTCGGAGTCTACCGCGAGCGTCGACTCCCGACGATCCGTGCTCGAAATCCTGCGACGCGCGAAGCCCGAATCGGCGCATGCGTGGCGCGGGCTGCTCGCGGAAGCCTTCACACGACGAGGAGCCTTCCGCGCACCGCTGACCGTGGGACAGGGCAACGTCGTCGTCGTCTTCGACGAGCTCGCGGCGCTCCAGGCGCTCTGCGCCGCGACCCAGACCCTGGCTCGGGCAAACGCTGCTTTCGAGCCGGAGTGGCAGGAGGCTTCGGCCCTCGCCGCCGCGGCCGACCCGCTGACGCCCGTCGTCGATCTCGAGCACGCCGCCGCGTCGCTGCGCGCGGCCTTCGCCGGAACACGCTCGTTCACGCAGGACGAGCTCGCGCTTCGCGTCGAAGGCGCCCTCGTCGCGCGTCGGTGCTTCAAGATCATCGAGCTCCACGGCGAGCCCCACGTGCGCGCACGCTTCGTGTCGCGTGACGGCGCGCTTGCCACGGTCTACCTGCCGCCCGCCTGTGCTCGCGAGTGGCCGCTCGCCGCAAGCCTTTCCGTCGACCTCATCGTCTCGGTCGTTCCGCCGCAAGAGCTCGCGCTGGACGAGCGATGCGCAGGAACCGTCGTCGCGCTCGCACGGCACGCGTCGTGCTTCGAGGAAGGAACAGAGTGATGCCACCCGCCGCACGAATCTCCGACGCTCATGTGTGCCCCGTTCACCCGCCCCAACCGGTCGCGAGTGGCGCCAGCAACGTTCGCATCGGCAATCGGCCGGCCGCGCGTGTGGGCGACACCATCGGCTGCGGCGACGCGATCGTCGAAGGCGCCTCGAACGTGCTGCTCCAGTTTCAGCCCGCAGCGCGGTTGGGTGACGCCACTTCGTCGGGCGGCGCGATCGCCGCTGGCTGCCCGACGGTCATGATTGGAACGACGTCGCAGGCGATCGCGCTGGTGACCACGGCCCCGTTTTGCGCCGAATGCGAAGCTGCACGGGCCGCGCGCCTTCGCGCGGCAGGGCACGGACCCGCGTGACCGCGCGCGCTGCCCTTCGTGTCCTTTGGGGCTCTGGGGCACGGACCAAACACGTCTTCAGCCCGAACCGGCGCCTGGTCGTAGGACGTGACGACGATTGTGACGTCGTGCTCGCGCGCGATGCCGAAGTCTCCGGACGCCACTTCTCCATCGTGTGGGACGGGGAACGGGGCACGCTGCGGGACGAGAACAGCCGCCGTGGCACCGAGGTCGCTGGAGTCGTCGTGAACGGCGAGGCCCCGCTTCGACACCGCTCGTGGATTCGCGCGGGCGCGACCGACCTCATGTTCGAGATCGAAATGGCACCGCGCGAGGTTTCTCCTGCGCTCAGAAGCACCTGCGACGGTCTCCGCGCGCTCGCGAGCCACGGCCGGCTATGGGCCATCGTCGACGCTTCGCGAGGTGACGGCGTGGTGAAGCTCTTGCGCTCGAGCATGGACGCGGGCCGCAGCTTGTACGAAGGCTTGCGAGGAGACGTCCTCGTCGACGTGGCGCCTCACCTCGTTCATTTCAGTCCAGAGTCGCGCCTGCTCGACGCGCTGATCGTCGAAGGCTGGTCGGCGGGCTTCGCGCTCTACATCGAGAGCGGCGAAGACGAGCGTTCGCTGCGCCGCCACTTTCGCCGCCTCCTCGTCGTCGAAGCGGAGGGCATCGGACCGCGTACGTATTTCCGCTTCTACGATCCGTTCGTCTTCACACCGTTTTGGAACATGGCGACGCCGCGTCAGCGCGCCGATCTCTCGCGGGGGGTCGACGCCTTCTGGGTCCCTGACGGCGCAGACGGCGTCCGCCGAATCGCTGGCGCAGTGCGTGCAGTAAATGAGGAGTGACGGACGAGGCTTGGCTGGTCTCCATTCTCGGGAGGTTCTTCGATGTGGTCTGTCGAGCTGACGGTTGGCAACGAGAGCGCACTGGCTGTGCATCGCTTCGACGTCGTCGAGGGCGTCTCTTCACTCTTCGCGATCGACGTCGTGGTGCGAACGCGCGACGCCGCGCTCGATCTGCTGCCGCTCATCGGCGCCGAAGCAAGGCTGACCGTCGCCTTCGAGCGACCTGCGCAGAGGCGCACGTGGACGGGCATCGCCGTACGTGCAGAGCAGGCGCGCGCCGTCACCGCGGGCTTCGGTGAGGAGCTCTCCGAGTACCATTTCCGCGTCGTGCCCCGCCTTTGGCTCTCTACCCAGCGGATCAATCACCGCGTCTTCCAGCACGTGACCGTTCCCGAGATCGTCGAGCAAGTGCTCGGGCAGTATGGGACCCTCGAATGGAAGGTCGATCGAGCCGCGCACCCCAAGCTCGAGATTCGCGTGCAGTACGGGGAGTCCGACTTCGCCTTCGCGTCCCGCCTGCTGGAGGAGACGGGGATCTCCTACGCTCTCGTCGAAGAAGACGAAAGCCCACGGCTCGTGCTGGCCGATGCGCCGACCTCGACGCCCGCGCGGCGGCACCCAGCGCTCTCCTTCGACATGACTCCGTCGATCCAGATGCACGAGCCGCGCGTGCGAGACGTGCGCGCCGTCGCTAGCCACCGCCCTGGGAGTCGTGTCGTCACCGACTACGATTTTCGCAATCCTGCGCTCATGATTCACGCCTCCCACCGCGCCGAGCGCCCTGGGAACGGCGAGCAAGAGGTGCACGAGTATCGGCCCGGCGGCGCGTTGATCGAGCGCGACCCCGGCGCCCAGATCACCACACCCGTGGCTGACGACCGTGGCTTCGCGCGTGTCGACACCGCGTTCGCGAACGACAGGTCGCAGCGAGCGCTCGAGGCCGCCCGCGCCGGTCGCATCGAGGTCGTCTTCGAGTCGAATCAGGTCGACCTGGCGGCTGGCTCGGTCTTCAAAATCGAGCAGCACCCGCACCCGCTCGTGGCCGACGAGCTGCTCGTGGTTCGCACCGCGGTCCACGGCGTCGTGCCGGACACGATGCGGGTCGAGCACACGGCTGTCTCGGCCGCCGAGGGTTACCGGCCACCGGTCACCACTCCGCGTCCCGTCGTCACCGGCGTTCAGAGCGCCACCGTGACTGGTCCCCGCGGCGAGGAGATCCACGTCGACGAATACGGTCGCGTTCGCCTCCTGTTTCCCTGGGATCGCGATGGCACATCGGACGATCGGAGCTTCTGTTGGACTCGCGTGGCCGACGGCTGGGCTGGTACGAGCTTCGGGATGATCTCGCTGCCGCGGGTTGGGCAAGAGGTGCTCGTCGCATTTTTGGCAGGCGATCCCGATCAGCCCGTGGTCGTGGGGCGAATGTACAACGAGACGCATCCCGTCCCGTACAAGCTCCCTGACGACAAGACCGTCAGCGGCTGGAAGACGAGCTCGTCGCCCGCGAGTGGTGGCTACAGCGAGCTGAAGCTCGAGGACAAACGGGGCAGAGAGCTGGTGTACACGCGCGCACAGCGCGATCGCCACGCGTTGGTGCGGCGCGACCGTCGAACGCGCATCGAGCGCAAGCACCACATGACGACGGTCGCCGACGAGCATCATGTCGTGAAGCAGGTGCGCCGCGAGCTCGTGCAGCAGGATAGCCACCTCCACGTCGTCGGCGATCGTCGGGAGAAGTTCGACGCGCGCCTCCACACGACGGTCGGCGTGGCGGCCGACATGAAAGTCGGATCGAAGTGGGCCGTCGAGGCCGGAAACGAGATCCACATCAAAGCCGGAAGTCACCTCGTCATCGAGGCTGGCGCGCGGCTCACGCTGAAGGGACCAGGGGGCTTCATCGACATTCATGCAGGGGGTGTCGACGTCGTCGGCGAGATGGTCCGCATCAACAGCGGCGGAAGCGCAGGCTCCGGGAGCGGCGCTGCTCCCGTCCCCCCCGAAGAGGCCGAAGAGGCCGAGCCCATGGACGTCTCCGTCGATTGAGAGGCGGGGAGGGTCAGCGTGAAAGCCATGAGCAGAACCGTTCTCACCGAAGGGGGGCTCCGTCGCTCTTCGTCCTCCTTCCGACGAGGCTGCCGATGACACCGCTGACGAGCCGCCGTAGCGTGTCAGCGTGGTCAACGAGCCGACAGTCCCTCGAGGTCGATCGGAGCTGGTCCGTGGCGGAGCGATCGAGGACACCCGTGGACGCGTCGTGAACATCGGTCATGAGTCGGTGACGATTGGACGGGACGCATCGGCTGACCTTCAGCTCGACGATCGGTCGGTCAGCGCGCTGCACTGCGAGCTACGCGCCACCGCGAAGGGCGTGGCACTCCGCGACCTCGGCAGCACGAACGGCACGCGCGTCGACGCGCTGCTGGTGGTGGAGGCGATCTTGGTGGGTCCGTGCACCCTGAGCGTGGGCGACGAGCAGGTTCGATTCGTCCCGGCGAAGGCGCCGTCGATCGCTGCGCCCGACGAGGACGCATCGCAGCTCGGTGCGCTGCGCGGGGGCTCGAGCGCCATGCGGCGTGTGTACCAGAGCTTGCGTCGGGTCGCGCCGACCCCGCTCAGCGTGCTCGTCACCGGCGAGACCGGCACGGGCAAGGAGCTTGTGGCGCGCGCGATCCACGACTGCAGCCCGCGCGCCAAGGGCCCATTCGTGGTCATCGATTGCAGCGCGCTCCCGGGGTCGCTCGCCGAGTCGATCCTGTTCGGGCACGAGAAAGGTGCGTTCACCGGCGCGTCCGCGCGCGCCGACGGGGCGTTCCAAGCGGCGCACGGCGGGACCGTATTCCTCGACGAGCTGGGTGAGCTTGCCGATGACCTTCAGCCGAAGCTGCTGCGCGCGGTTGCCGAGCGCTCCGTGCAGCGCGTCGGCGCGAATCGCTACGATACCGTCGACGTACGCGTCGTCGCAGCGACGCGGCGCGATCTGCGCCGCGAGATCAATGCGCGCAGGTTCCGCGAAGATCTCTACTTCCGCATCGCCCAGACGCGCCTCGAGCTGCCTCCGCTGCGCGCGCGCCTCGAGGACATTCCCGATCTCGTCGCCGACGCCTGCCTCCGCCTGGGTCACCCGGCCGCGGCGCAGCGGGTGACGGGGTACATCAGGGGACGCTTGGGTCGCTACGACTGGCCAGGCAACGTCCGCGAGCTGGTCAATGTCGCCAGCGTACTCGCGGCGCTCGGCGACGTCGCCTCGGACGATTTGCTCCCTCTCGAGTCGGAGCTCACCTCCTCGTCAGGCGCGACGCGCGGCGAGCCCGCGAGCGCCGAGTCCTTCGCGCGCGCGAAGCGTGATTTCGAGGAAGCCTACTTCCGGCAAATGCTCTCGGCTTCCGAGGGCAACATCTCGGAGGTCGCGCGGCGTGTCGGCTTGGCGCGTCATCAGGTCCGCGCCCACCTCAAGAAGCTCGGGCTCTCGAGCGCAACGAGCAGCGACTCTTGATGGAAGTCGCTTCGCCATGACGGCAAACTGGGGCGGGCGATCGAGCCTCACGCGAGGGTGCCAGGCGATTTCACGCCCCGCCGCCGCGAGTGCGTTCGCTCGACGAATGAGAGGTCCAACGATGGATGAAGGGTGGCGTCCCGGCCGCTGGAGGGTCGGTGGGCTGGTGCTCGCGTCGGTGCTTTGGAGCTGCGTCGTTCCATTCAAACCCGGCGAAGGGACCTCGGGTACGGGCGGCACCGCGACAGGCGGCGCCGGAATGGGCGGCGCCGGCACAGGGGGCACCGGCTCAGGGAGCACGGGAACGGGAGGCCCCTGCGGCGGCACGGGAGAGGCATGCTGTGCCGGTGGGGTTTGCAACGCACCCGCCCTCGCTTGCGAAGCCGGGACGTGTCTCGGTTGCGCGGTCGACGTGTTCGCTGGTGAAGCGGCGGACGGAGCGTGCCTGCGGCGAAAAGACGGCGCGATCGTGTGCTGGGGAAGCAACGCGAATGGGACGCTCGATTGCTCGGGAGGTCCGTATCTGCCGAGGGTCATTCCCGGTCTAGGCAGCCCCACGAAAGCAAGCGTGGGCGAGCACGTCTGCGCCTTCGGTGGCGGCGCTGGTTTGCTCTGTTGGGGCCGCAATGGACATGGCGAATGCGGCAAGACCCCCTTCAGCTCGGGGGAGGTGCTGTGTCCCGCTGAGCTCGTGACGGTCGCGCTTCCCAACCCTGCCACCGAAGTGGCGACGACCTACGCAGGAACGACCGTCGCCTTGCTGACGGATGGTCGCGCCTTCGGTTGGGGAAACAATCTCTACGGACAGCTCGCGCTGAACGGCACGTCCGATGGGAATGACCACCCGACACCGATCGAGCTGACCCAGCTTGGCGGTAACAACCACGACATCGCCGCGAACAGCTACGTCACGTGCGCCGCGACGACGAGCGGTGCGGTCCGCTGCATGGGCTGGAACCAAAACGGGGGCCTCGGCACCTCTCAATTCCTCCCCTACGGCAGCGTCGCAGACCTCGCTCTTTCGGGCGTCGACGCGCTTTTCGCGGGCACGTCTTTCATGTGCGCACTGAAGGGCGCCGAGGCTTGGTGCTGGGGCGACAACTTCTATGGTCAGCTCGGCTCGCAGACGGTCGAGCCCTCCCCAGACGCGGTGCAGGTGCCGCTCGGTCGGCCGGTCAAGCAGCTCTCCACCGGCGGGGAGCACGCTTGCGCGATCCTCGACGACGACACGGTGTGGTGTTGGGGCAACAACCAGTATTTGCAACTTGGTTACTGCACGCAAGGTGTTCGACCGCCCACACAGGTCTTCCTCGATGCATCGAAGACCCTCCCGCTCGAGGCCAAGCGCGTCGCAGCCGCGGGGCAATCGACCTGCGCAGTAGACGTTTTGGATCGCAGCTATTGCTGGGGTAAGAATGACAAGCTCCAAGTCGGGATCGAGAACGGAAAGATGGATGCTTGCCTGCCGCAGCCTGTGGCCGTGACCTGCATGTGAGCGCCGGTTCGACGCTCACTCCGCGCTCGGCTCCTCGTCGTGTCGATGAGCCAGCGTCGAGAACCACGCGCGCTCAGCGTCGCTGAAAGCGGCTCGGAGAGCCTGAGCTTCGACCAGCGGTGCCACCCACTCCGCCACGCGCCGCGCCGACGCTCGCCCCAACGACTGGCAAAGCGCTCTCGCCGCGTCCGCAGCGGTCGCTGGTCGGTCTTCTGGTCGCTTGGCCAAGCAAGACTGAATGACGACGTCGAGCTCGCGTGGGACATCTGCGCGGAGTGCGTGCGGTGACGGCGGGGAGGAATGAAGCACGCGCGCACGGACCTCGGTGTCGGTGCCTGAAAACAGAGGGCGAAAGGTCAGGAGCTCCCAGAGCATGGCCATGCAGGCGTAAACGTCTGCCCTTCGATCGATGGGTCTGTCGGTGAGAAGCTCGGGTGCGAGCAGACGAACCGGGCCGGCGTACGCACTTCGAGGGATAGGGGTTCGACCGATCGCGTCGACGAAGCCGAAGTCGCCGATGCGCGCCACCCCGTCGGTTCCGATCAGAACGTCGGAATGGGTCACGGCTCTGTGGACCATCTCGAGCGGCGTCCCCCACTCGTCGCGCGCCTCGTGAATCGCATGGAGACCCTCCAGCACGTCGACCGCGATCGCGACGGCGATTGCGGGGTCGACCGGCGGCGAGGTCGGGCCGAGCTCGCCGAGCGACCGCCCGAGCGGGGCTCCCTTCACATAAGCCATCACCAAAAGGACCTCGAGCGACTCGGCGACCAAGTCGAACGTCGCGAGGACATTGGGATGGCGGACCGACGCGCCGAGACGGGCCTCCTCGAAGAAGCGGACCACGAAATCGGGATCGCTCGCATACGGTGGTTCGAGGCGCTTGATCGCGACCTGGCGGACGAACCCAGACGGGCCGACCTGACCTCCGCGAAAGACGCAGGTCGTGGTGCCTTTCGAGAGTTGCTGGAGGATCACGTACGGGCCGACGCTCGGGTGCACGTCCTGCCTTCAGCAATGGCCGGACCAATCGAAGACAAGCGACTGCCGAAGGTGAGCGACCGCGGCCACTCGTGGCCCTGGTATGCCTTGGTGCCAAGGCCCGTCGTGATCAGAAGCGGACGTCGAGCCCGGCGTAGCCCGGCCCCAGCCGAAGGGCAGCGCTCGGCGCTGCCGCGCTCGAGGGGGCGGGAGCGCGGGTCACGTCGACGAGGACCATCGTCAAGCCGACCGCCGCTAGCGCGCCGCCCCCGATGAACGCGATGTTCGTCGCGAGCGCGAGGTTGCCCGCGGACTTGAGGTCGTCGTGATAGGGCGGGGGGCACACGTTCTTGGGGCAGTGCGGCTCGAGCTCGTCGAACTTCTGTTTCGCGAGCACTGCGGGGACGATTCCGACGCCCGCGCCGACGACCCCGACGCCGAGCGCCGCGAACCCAGTGATGAGCAGAGGGCGCGGCCCGCGGTCCATCGTCGAGACGCCAGGTTTGGGAAGTTGTGGAATGGCCTTCGGGCGAGTGGCCGCTTGCGACGGCTGTGACAACGTCACCTTGACGTGCTTTTCCTGTCGCTCGTCGAGGTCGACCTCGACGGTCTGTCCGAGCGTGCCAGCCACCGTCACGGTGAGGCGGTGGTGACCAGGGTCGACCTTCCTTGGCACGCCAATGACAGGCGGCTTCATTCGCTCGCCGTCGAGGTCAATCGCGACTGACGCGTCGTCGTAGCCCGCCACCTCGATCACGATGCCCGGCAGCCGCTGCTCGAGATCGGTCACGAGCGCCGCCGAGCTTTTGAACCCGTCGACGGAGGCGCTCGTCCATTCGGGCACCGACACCAAGCGAGTGACGCCGCGCGCGACCTGGAGAGCTTGCAGGAGCTTGCCGCGCTTCTCGTAAACCTTGGCGAGGGCATAGCCGCTCGACGGCAGGTTCGCGATACCGTGGGCCGCTGCGAATGCCTTCTCCGCAGCCACCCAATCGCCCCGATCGCGCGCGCCGATGCCGTCCTTCATCAGCTTCGTCGCCGTGGCTTCCTCCTCTGGAGTCAGCGCGAGGGCGCGATTCGCTAGCCCTATCCCGAGGAGAACGCACGCAGTGAAAAAGATCTTCGTCAGGCGGAGGTTCAAAGGACTGGGGCTTCGACGTGGGGCAGAGGTGTTGCGGTGGGGCGCGCCGACGAGCTCGGAGCGGGACGCGTCATGGATGGTGCACGTTCCGTACTCGTTACCGAAGGTTGAGCGCTGCCCGTGGCGACGAGCTGGAGGTTCCAGACCCCGCCTGTCAGATTCGGCCCATTGCCCCATCGACCCGCGAGGTTGCCACTCGCTTCCTTCGCGAACACCACGCGGCCCGTGGCCGTGGGCTCCATCCAGTTGCAGTCGAGGTCGTGCATCTGCGCGACGCAATCGAGCGTCCCGCGCGAATACCGTCCGCTGACTCGCGATGGGTCGCTGGCCCTCTGGGTCAAGACGACGGCGCCCGAGTCGACCGCGCCCTTGCCGAGCGAGCCCGATCCGACGGAGCCCCGGCTGCTGGCGTACGTGCCCGCGAAGACGGCCACCGTGGCTGCCGTATCGCTTTCGGAGCTAGCAAGTGACGCCGGCGTCGCCGATGCGCCGGACGGGCTCGATCGTCCGGACGCGGTCGCTGTGGTTTGGACGGTCGACGCGGTGCTCGCCTCGGAGACGTTTGTCGTCGAGGTGCGCGCGTTGCTCGAGCCCACGCGGCCGGGCAAGTACACGGCTGTGGCAACCGCGCCACCAATGCCCAAGCTGACCAATGCGATCCCGACCCTGGACCTGCGACCGGGAGAGCGGACCGCGGGGGGTGAGGGTTCTTCCTGCTCCTCGGTGAGCGTCGACTCCTCCGCAGTCCTCGGCTGGGAAGGGCGGGGAGACTCGTCCGAGGCGCGCTCGACTCGCGTCGCGGCGGCGTCAATTCTCGCACCGGAGTCGGCCGGGGTGGACGTGGAGCCGAGAGGCGGTGCGTCGGCTGTGCGCTCGAGATCGTCGATCAGCCCAGCGCGCACCTCTAGATCCGAAGCCGCCAACTCGGCCACCCAAGCGCCGATACGTCGCGCGGGGGCGGCGGCGACGACGCGCTCGATCGCTTCGGACATCGCCGCCGCCGACTCCCATCGCGCAGCGGGATCTTTTGCGAGGCCCTTCAGAATGACGTCGTCGAGGCCAATCGGCAGCTCGGGGCGATGGAGGCTCGGCGGATCGACCGTCCCGTCGAGCACGTCGTAGAGGACGCTTGCCTCGTTGCCCGAGAAGAGCTTTCTCCCAGTGAGGAGCTCCCAATACACCACCGCTGCGGCGTAAACGTCGACGCGGCGGTCGATGTCTTCGCCGCGAATGACCTCGGGGGCCATGTACGTGAGCTTGCCTTTGAGCTGGCCCTCGGCGGTCGATTGGATCCGACCGACGGCCTTCGCGATCCCGAAATCGGCGATACGCGCGAGGCCGTCGGTCCCGACCAGCACGTTGTGCGGAGAGACGTCTCGGTGGATGACCTCGAGAGGGCGCTGGCCTTCTCCGGTGGCCTCGTGCGCGGCGTGCAGCCCCGCGAGCGTGTCCATGATGATTCCGGTCGCGAGGTCGACGTCGATGGGGCGCTCGAGCGCGAGGGAGGTTTGGAAGAGTGTGCTCAGCGCCGCACCGCGGACGAAGTCCATTACGATGAAGAGCTCACCGCGCTCTTGCACGACGTCGATCGTCGAGACGATGTTGGGGTGGACGATGCGGCCCGTGACCCTCGCCTCGTCGAGGAACATCGCCAAGAAATGCGCGTCTTGTGCGAACTGCGGGTGCAGACGCTTGATGGCGACCGTGCGAGAGAATCCGGCGGGGCCCATCAAGCGTCCAAGGTGCACCGACGCCATCCCTCCAGCGGCGATCTGGCGGTGCAGCGCGTACCTGCCGAGCCTTCGGACCGACGCCACGGACATCTTCGGAGCTTGTCATGTCCGACGATGCGCGCCTAGTAGGCCACGCTGGCGACGCAGGCGTGCTCACATGTGATTGGCTGCGCATGGGGCACCGCTTGACAGCACCCATGACGCTTGTTTCGATTCGCACCTGAGGGGCGTCGTCGGCTTGATACTCGTCGGTGCCACTGACACATTGCCGTATCGGTTGGCGACCGGCGCTCTGCGCGCGGGCCCGCGACCCCATCATGCGCGCCTCTCGTCGAGGCGAGGCCCAAACTTTGCTCACCCCCGTCGTCGACGTTGCTCGGAACACCACGACAGGGGGCCGAGGCGTCATCGACTTCACGTGGCAGCGTCGATGATGTCCGCATCGACAGCAGGTCGATCGGCCGGCTCCGGAGCGGGCGGCGCCCCGCGCACCCGAGGACGTCGAAAGAAGCCGATGCCGCCCACGATCGACTCAGGAGGAGCTGATGTTTCGCATTCACGCCGACCAAGTCCAAGCATTCGCAGAGCAGCGCAGGGGCGCTTTCGAGCGCGATGCGAGAGAGACGCTCGGTCGACGCCTCGGCGCCGCTCCGGACGCAGCTTTCGTGACGGCCTCGGTCGACAGAGCGCTGTCACGCGGGATCTCCGGCGATCTCGACGTGCTCCAGTACCTTGCCCTCGAGGCTCACGTGTCCGGCGATCTCCTGGCGGTTTGGCCCTGGGCTGCAGAGGTGCTCGCTGACGAGCGACGCGTCCCGGTCGGGAAGCTTCGGGTCATCCTCCGCCTGGCCCTCGAGCGCGGCGTCGCGATCGACGCAATCGATCTCGTTCAAGCGAGGGCGTCGTGACCGGACCGGAGGTCCGCACCGCTCCAGAGCCTTCGCCACCGACTCCGGCAGCGCCGACGCCTACGGCCGCGCCGACGCTTTCCCCGGCGCCAGCGCAGGTAGGCATTCCCGCCGTGTCTGCGGCGCAGCCTCCGGTGGATCTGCGAACCGCCTGCCAGGCCTGTCAGGCGACGGCCCCATGTGATTGCGCAAAGCTCGTTGTGAAGAGCGCCAAAGGCCGCGAGTCGAGAGCGCTCTCCACGACCCGCAAGGTGCGCGGTACGCCGGTTTCGGCGGCCTTGCGAGCGGCGCATCCGCAGACCAGAGACTTCGACGAATTCGACCTCATCATCGAGTGTGTCGCGGGGTATCGCGACCGAAACGTCGAACCAGCGGCCGACGAGAGGGTGCAGCTCGAGGCGACGACGGAATGGGAGCCCATTTGCGCGCAAGGGATCGAACACCAAATCGAGCTCGACGCCGACGGAGAGGGGTCGGAACCGGGGCTCCCCGTGCGACATTCAACACAGGTTGCGACACCGCGCCCCATTCAGGCAGAGAACATCACAGAGCTCGAGACGGCAACCGCCGGAAGCAACCTGTTTCAGGCGCTCCTCGCGACTGTCGCGATGTACACGGCTGGACGGCGAGGACCGAGGCGATTCGTGGTCCGCGCGAGGAGTTGCGGCGTCCGCCTCGGCAGTGCTCCTAATGGGGAGTTGCGTGCCCTCTTCGCCGTCTTCAGAAAAGTGAAGGTGGAATACACCCTCACCATCCCCGCCTACAGGGAAGTGAGCCGCACCTCGGGCACCCAGCTCGTCGCTGGCGTCGCCGTGGCGTCGGATACGCAAACCCGGGTGACGCGTGGTTTCGCGACCGGAGAAGAAGTTCGCAATCGGGGGCTCGGCAACCTCGACGCGTCCGCTGCCCGAGAGGGCGGTCGGAGCCCCTACAATCCCTTCTCGGTACGCGATCGTCCCGAAGTGGCGGGCGCACCCATCCGAGGCACTGCGTCGATCGAGCAAGATCTACAGCTCTCCATCAAGATCAATGGGCGTGAGCTCGAGCTCATGCGTGAGCGCCGCCTCTTCATCGAGAAGTACCTAGGGATGCAGCGCATCGTCGATCGATTCGCCGAGCTCGTGCGCAATGCTCCGCAACTTGGCTGGCGCTTGACCTACACCTTCGCGTTCCCTTCGGGATCGCTCGGTCTCGTGCAGGAGCGCGAAGAGTCGAACGTTCCGATCGACGGTCGTCTGCTCCCCGCGCCAATGACCCTCTCGCTCCAAGGCGAGATCGTCATCCTGAAGCTCGCACTCGAGCTCTCCTTCGGCTTTTTTGCCGAAGGGTCATGGGGGAGGGTCACCCTTCGCGCAGCGCTCAGCCTCGGCGGCGAGGCGAAGACCACCGTCAATGTCCGAATTCCCGGTGGCGAGCGTAAGTGGGAGTTCGAGACCACCCTCCACGGGGAGATCTTCGCCACTGCCGAGGTTCGAATCCTCGGTTGGAGCGTGAGTACCCGGTTGGGGGCGAACAGCGGCCTCAAGCTCAGCGGCAAGATTTACGACGGTTCGCCGCAGGCTCCGTCGGCGCCTCCGGCGTCTCCGTGGAAGTTGGACTTCAAGGTGAAGGCCACGCGCGGCATGGTGACGGGGCAATTTTCGAGCTTCGGCGTGACGTACCCATGGTCCCGAGAGCTGTGGCCCGAGACGGACCTCGTGCCGTGGGGGAGGGAAACGTCATGAGTGATGTGAAGCAGCGCAGAGAAATGCTGTTTCTCGACGTGCGCGCCCGAGGCGGGGTCGCGCGGGTCTACATCAACGACGTACCCATCGCGCGAGCGGGAACGCCGCTAGGGTCGCCGACTCATCTCCCATCACCGCGCGAGGTGAAGCCCATCCACCAACTCGTCGTTCCGGGCATCAATCGACTCCGAGTCGAGCTCGACGGACCCTCGACGCGAGCCCTGGCGAGGCTCGTGTGGTTCTCGGAAGGGGAGTTTGCAGATAGCGATTCGGCTGGGCGCTTGGCCGCCGAGGTGCTGCTGCCGCTGGCCGGAGATCTGGGGCGCCCTGAAGCGGAGGTACGGCTGGTCGAGACGGCCTCGCTCGACCTCGGCCCCGCCTTCGGAGTGCCGTTCTGGTCCGCAGCCTCGCCGCTCGTGCTCGACGACGAAACGCTCGACCGCGCGGAGGAGGCGCTGCGGGCGATGGGGTCGTCGCTCGCCGAGGGCGATGGTGATCGATTCGTGAGGCTTCTCGCGCCTTACCTCGAAGACGCGTTGCGCGCGTACCCCGGTCTCGATCGGGGCGACCTCGAACGAATCCACAGGGAGTACGCCAAGGAGGTGGGCGACGGTGGGCGGGTGCAGATCGCTCCTCGGCAACGATGGGTCCCGCGTGTCGTCGGTGATGGGCGCCTCATCGACCTTCGTGACGACGAAGACCTGCCTGTCGTCACAATTACCTTTCCGAATGAGCTCGTGGTCACGTATCCGCTGTTGGTGGGGTGGCGCGACGGGGAGTTGCTCGTCTTTCGATGACTCCATTCCTCGACCGCTCGGCCACACCGAGTGTTCGAAGGAACGCGACCGTGGCGTGGTGGTGCTTCTCTCGAGCGACGACTCAGCGAAGATCATCCCGCCTCCACCCTTCAGGCGAACCCGGAGACGGGACTCGTGTTCATCGTGAATGTCCGCCAGGCTGGTCGGCGTGGTGCTCGGGGCTTGGGGCCGCTCCGACGCTGCGCCAGGAATCTAGTTTTTGTCGCCAGATAGGGGCGCTCCTCGGTGCCGCGTGCAAAGCAAAGGGCGCTCCGCAGCCGGTCCGGCGAGCGTTGACGCGGGGCACGGGCCTCTGTGAGCGTGCGAAACATGAGCCGCCACCGCTTCCGCCGTCTGCACAGCTGATGCAGCTCGTGATGGGATCATGGGTGTCGCAAGCCATGAGGGGCGCGTCGGTCAAACGCCGCAGGGCTCAGCGGCGGACTCGGTTGCCTGCGAGATCGGGTCTCGAGCTCCACAAGGCGTCGCTCATGAAGGGCCTTCGGGTCTCACCGGTGACGATCATGAGAAGCTTCGTGATCTTCAGGTTATCGGCGTCGGTCGTGAGCAGAATGAGCAGCTCGCGGATGAAGCTCGTATTGAGCGTCACGTCGTTGTCGGTGCCGACACCCAGCTCGACGCCCTTCTTTTCCCACCAAGTGAATGGGTGCGCCTTGTAAGTGGCTAGAGACTGCGTCAGCTTGACGTTCGACGTGGGCAGGCTCACGAGCGAGACGTTCTTGTTGATCATTCGATTGAGGACGTCGTGCTGGTAGTGCTCGACCTCGCGCGCTGCATGAAACTTCACGCGAATGAATCGCCTGATCTCGTCGGGCGTGAGCGGCTCTCCGCGAACGAGCTTGTCGAGAAGATCGCGGCGGTCGCGCCAATCCATATCTTCGATTTCGAGGCGCTCGGGGCTGCCCTGGGGCACGGGGACGCCCTTCGCATTCCGCGCCATGACGCTCTCGAACACCATGTGAAAGAAGTAGTTCGGATTGACCCCCAAGCTCACGCCGTGCTCGAGGGTGTCGATGTGCCAGATGTTCATGGCGTTGTCGACGGCCTGGACGCCGCGACGGAGGCAAGACCACGTTTCTCCGTGGTGTGAACGAATGCGAAAGCCGCGACTAGCGAGCTTGCGCATCCCGGGGCGCATCTCTTCGAAATGGGCTTTTCGGTAGTGGTGGCGCTCGTCGCCGACCGTGTCGACGTCGGTGAGCTTGTCGCGCAAAAAGGGATGTTTGGCGATCAGCGCGAGGATCTCGTCGGCGTGGTGGAGGAACGACTCGCCTTTGGTCGCGTACCGCTCGGTATCGAAGAAGTCACTCTCTTTGCGGAAGCTCGGTGAGAGGACGAAATCGAAGTCGGCGTGCTCGCGTCGAAAGGCTTCGAATCCCTCGTAGAGACCGAGCACCACGTCTTCGGCGCTCACCTCGGGGCCGGGCAATGCGTCGGCGGCGCTCGCCGTGGCGCGAGAAAACGTGAACTTCAGCCGGATGCGACCGATGTTGTATTGGTGATAGAGCCGGTGGGCCATGTGATAGGCCGCGTCGACGTGCGCCTGGCGATCGATCAAGACGAGCTTGGCGAGCGTGAGGATTTGCAGGTAGCGCGAGAAGCCCATTCCGTCTTGGAGGCGGAGCAGACGGTCGGCGTCGGCCTCGGACCGGATCGGCAAGGCGTCGTCGCCATAAGCTTCGCGGATCTTGTGCTCGTAGCTGGCCCGATGCGGACCTTCGAGGAGCGCTGCGAGGCGCGGATAGACGAAATCGGCGGTGAGCGATCCGGTCAGGTGAATGTGCTCTTCGCGGAAGCGGAGCGGGAAGGCCCGAAAGATTCCGCCGAGGGTCAGGGCGACCTCGTGATCGAGGAGGCGGCCGATGTCGGAGGGGTCGCGGTGGTAGCGGTAGACGAGGTCTTGGAACTCGGCGAGCGCTTTCCGAACCTCGGGCCGCTCTTCGACGAGCATCGATCGGAGCGCGAGATCGAGCGTATTCGAGAGGGTGACGCCGTTGGTCTCGCTGATGAGCTTGAGGAGGACGTGGCCGAGCGGGGAGGCGTAAGGATCGCGAAACACGCGCCAACATAGCAGCATCGTCGCGGCGACGACCGACCGCCGAGAGGGCGTGCACGTGCCTCCCGAAAGTCGCGATGGCTGGCCCGGTGCCGAAAGACTTCGCTGCCTATTGAACATCACGTGGGGCCGATGTAGTTGGCTCCCATGATCTCCGCAGCCGGCACGTTCTTGGTCGCGCTCCTCGGTACGATCGCGCTCGCGGGGTGCTCGGTGGAGTCGACGGGCCAAGACGAGGCCGATCTCACGACCTGGTCCCCTTCGCCCTTCTCGCTGCAGTTCGTTGGGACCTACGTTTCGAGTGGCCCCGGTGACGTCGCGTCGATCACGCTCAAGCGCAATGGCAAGTACGCGGTGGTCAAGCACGATGGCACGAAGGAGTCGGGGATCTGGCGGACCAGCAAGTCGGTGATGGATATTCCTCTCCAGATCACGTTCGTGACGAAGGGGCTTCAGTTCAAAGGAACCATCCCTTCCTACGACGGCACGCTGCATCTCACGGGCAAAGGTCGAAACGAGATCGCGACGGCGACGACCGCCGTCGGCCCGAACGAGAGTGTCTGCGACGACAGCGGTGGAACGTGGACCGACGACGATTCGGGTCCCGGTGGCCTGTTCTGCGTCTGCGACGATCTCGCGAAGCCGCATTGGATCCCCGCTCTCGGCGGCTGCGTTCACTGAGGGGCTGTGCAGGGATTGCTTGCGTAGCGGGGTCGTCGAGAACGAATTGCACCGCTCTCCCCGTGCTGAAGGCATGTCGCTGTCGATGAGAAGTCAGCCACGATCGTCGCGGCGACCGATACCAGCAAGCCTCGGCGATCGATCCCTCGGCCGGCGCGCTGGCTCGCGGTCCGTGCCCGACGTAGTACGCTCCGGGCTCTCATGAGCTGGACCATCGGAAAGAGCCGCGTCGAGGAGAAGTACCGGGGCGGGCTCTTCTCGATCGTCATCGACGACGAGCCTCCGAAGCCGATCGCCGATGCACGTTTGCTCGGGGAGTTTCCGATTCGAATCGGCAAGATCGAGGCGAAGCTCCGTCGCGTTCGCAACCTCGACGTCGCGCGGAGCGAGCTGTGGATCGGCGATCACCGCATCCCCCACTCCGAAAACACCCTGGCTCAGCTCCGCGCTGCCAAAGGCTCGCTCTGCGAAGGTCACGCGGCCGGAACGCCTCGCACCGCCTACCGCTCGAGCGATCGCGACGTGCCGGCCAAATACGAGTGTCCACTCTGCTCGAGGCTCTTCTGTCGCGAATGCATCGCGGCCGATCGCGTTCGATGCGTCGCGTGCTTCGAAGCGGCCGCCCGCGACGATGAGCGCACGATCGCGAGCCTGCGGCGAAAAGGCCCGCTCATCGGAGTGGGCATCGGTGCGGTGATCGCTTCGCTGGGCGCCGCGTTCGAATCGACACGGGTCGTCGGACTCGGTGCGGCGACCGTCGCGTTCGTCCTCGTGCGCGTCGGTTTCGGATACCGCAGTGAGAAGCTCGAGCAGAAAAAGGCAAAAGCCGCTGGCCGCGTCCGGTAGAGCCCGCCGGACGATCTGACCTACAAAGAAGCGACGCAGGTATTCGAAGACCAGCTCCTCGTCCAGAAGGGCATCTCTGCGGCCCGCGCGGCGTTCCCTGGCTTCGACAATCTCCCGCTTCTCCAGCAAGAGGCGATCGTCGACCGCGTCTACAACCGAGGTCCGGGTATCTCGAAACGAGAGATCAAGCTCGGAGGTGACAAGATGCTCGCCGACCTGAAGTCGGCGGTCTTCAATCTGCAGACCCAAAAGGTGTATCTCGTTTTGAAGAGGATGGAGGGTCTGCACAAGAAGTCGCCGTCAGGTCTGCTGGGCGCACCTGATTCGGAAGTTCGCGGCGTTCTCCGAGCGCAGCGACAAGGCGGCTCAGCTCGGCGACAGCCTGCTCTTGGTCACCCAGGCCATGCTGTCGCAATGGCATCGCGT
>JAYUUB010000231.1:0-3277 GCA_043755175.1 Polyangiaceae bacterium
GCACATGTCGGTCCAGATTCGTCGAGTTCGACGCCTCTTCAGGAGCCACATCTTGGGCACGATCCGAAGACGGTAGGCGCTGCGGCCGCGTCGCTCGACGCCAAGCACTTCAACCGACGCGACAATGCCATGGAACGAGCGCGCGACACCGGACGAGCGGCCCCCGAACATGGACACGGTCAGTGGACGCTGGAGCAGCTCTTCTTCCAGCTCGTCGGTGGCGCTCGTCGCAAAATCAACCTTGAGGTCGTAAAGGCGATTCACCTCTTCGATGCCGCTGAGTGAAATGACTTCGAGGCCATCGAGATTGAGACCCTCGATGAAAAGAACGAGGCTTCGGGGCTTGGTCATGAATGTTCGAGGTTGCGGCTGCGGTCGGATCGCCGCTGGAGCGGCAGCCTACTCAGAGGCGCGCTCGCGCGGGTAGCAGTGAAGCGATATCCCGACGTCCCTCTTCTCGTTCGATGGGCCAAGAGATCGCGCGCCGAATTGCGGGATGTGCGCTGGAGGATGGCATCACGCCGATTCTCCTCTCTGGTATGTTTGTGCGCGCGGTCGGCTCGGATCAGCGGCGGCCCCATAAATCTCAGAGCTTTCTGTCCCGCGAGGTCTCGAGTTGGTCGCGCCTTCGTGCGCTAGCTGCCGTCCAACGCTCACGGAGGGAGGGGTCACGTTGCATCTCGGCGTTCCAATAGGCATCCAGCCCCGCGTATTGCTCCCTCGTCAGCCCGACAGATGCGAGAACGTCCGCTTCGGGTTTTCCCGAGACATACATATCGATACAGAGCTCGCCAAAGCGTTCGACGGTCCAGTTTGGCTGGTTGCGGCCAGATTGGGAGCGTCCGTCTTTGGCGAAGGGTAGAGTTCCAGGAGACGCACGGCGGAGACCACCTGCCATGGCCGTCCCGGTCGAGACTGCGGGGGAGTGATTCTGTGATCTATCGGAAGGCTTTCTCGAGGGCGGCGCTTCCTCCGAATCTTCGAAGGGTAGAGCTGGCAAGTGCCCTGCGGCGATCGCCCTATCAACGGCGGGGTCGGTCAGCGCCGTCGAGACGAGTGCCGCGGGGGTCTTGCCTGGCGAAGAGCTTGCTCGAGCTTCGACAATCACGGGCGCAACGAAGGGACCGCGCGGAACAACTGGATCAGCTGCCTGGTTGGGCAACGGGGCAAGCAGATGGCGCTTCACGGCGGCACCGAGCGCAACGCTGAGGCCTGGCTCGGCCGCCATGCGTGCTCCCCACCGGGCATCGAGGGTTGCTCGTGTTTCAGGGGTCAATCGAAGGCGACCGAGTACTTCGTTCAACCGATCGGCGGGTGTTTTGCGGAGGGTCGCGACCACCCATGCATATTGCTCGATACTCAGCTCGGGAGCAGCCGTCGCCGTAGACGATGGTGAAGGGGGCGGAAGTCCGACCGTTGCCGACAAGCTTCTGGGTATTGGGGCGACCGCCTTGCTCTCCGCCATTGCCTTCTGGGCTTGAGCGAGGAGCTTCACGAACTCGGTCGCCCAACGCGCCTCGCGAGAGAACTTCTTCGTGTAGTGCTCTTCGATTGCACGTCGCTTGTGGTCGTCGAGCCCCCAAGCCGCGAGGATGGCGGCGACATCGGCTCGAGGCTGCTGAATGAGGGTGAGCAGCTGGGCATACTTCACAAGCGAAACGCCTAGAGCGCCTGGTTCCAAGGCTTCGAAGGGCAGCGCGGGCTCCGTTGAAGTCGCGGACTGGGCCCAGGCGGTCACCTGAGCAACGACTGCGGGAGCCTGCTCGTCCACCACCGGGCCCAAGGCGTGGGCGACCTGTTGCGGCACGGGGACTCGTTGGTCGCGCAACTGAAAGCTCGCAAGATGCTGCCTCCGCGGAGCTGCGACTTCGTTGTGCGCATTCGGCGCGGTGGTGACCGCCGGCCGCTCGGGGACATCTTGTTTTTTGCGCCCGGGGGGTGACCATGGGAACGGCCGAAGCTCGAGCGGGCCGGCCTGGACGTGGGACGGGGGGCTGGCCGTCGGAGCCAGATCTTCGAGCTGTTTGGCGAGGCTCGGGTCCGCCTCCATCTTGCGCTTCCAGTGCCGCCCGAGACGGCCAATGTCGCTCATCGTGATGCCCAGCGAATCGATGAGCGATGATGACGTTCCGCTCGTCGCGAGAGCGCCAAGCAAGCCGATCCAAGCGGCCGGGTCCTCGTCGAGCGGCGAGAGCGAGCGGGCCAGACAATCCTCGGCGATCCGTCGTTTCTCGATGAGAACAATCTGTAGATTCGTGGCCTCGACGATCGCTCGGCTCCAAGCCCTCGACGCCGCCGGCCACGCAGAGGGATCGATTCCTTCCTGTTCGAGGATCTCCGAGAGATCGAATTGCTCCGCGAGCGCGGCGGTGACACCCGCGTATTGTTCGAGCGACAATCCGCCGAGGAGCATCGCGGCGGGCCGGTTGGGTCGAGCAATCATCGAGGCTCCAATTGGTCAGTCTGCGAAAACGTTGCCATTGGCGATGACGTGGCCCGTGTCCTGATCCGAAGGATCGTTGCAGCAGGTCGCCGTATCCGTGGCTCGTGCGGCGGGTTTGTTATCGATGAACAGACTCGGGCTCCCGCTTGCCACCGTGGCCTCGTTCGACGGAGGCGACTGGAAGCTTCCGCCAATTGGAATATGCGGAGGGAGATTTCGCGCAACGCTTCCGACGAGAGCAACGCCCGAGTTCGCAATGAAGACGGTCGCACTCAGCTCGCGCTGGAGCGTGCCGTTGAAAGGCAGCGGCATCGGGGTCGGGACCGGGCCACCAGGACTCGGGATCATGACGATATGGGTGTCGACACCAACGACACGGTCTCCCCCTTTGGCGATCGGCTTACCCATGGGTGGAGGGTACATGACTTCCGTGGCGGCCGTCCTGAGATCGCGACCATCGTGATCGTCGCGAGGCGTACCCGAGCATCGAGAGCTTGTCGCGCAATCCGCCGTTCGACGAAAAGGCCGGCCGACGGAAGACTCCGCCGGCCGGTTTGCGACCACGATGGCTACGCCGGATAGAGGTCGGCTTCAGGGCCCCGTTACCGGCGCGGCCGAAGGCTCGGCTCCGTCGGTCGCTGGAGTCGTAGGAGAGCCATTGCCAGGTTGTGCCTCCACGGGCGTATTGCGTTTACCGGAGATTGAGACCACCTGACCACGCAGCGTCGGAATGGCAGCGAGCTCGTTCGGCTGCGTCCTGTAGACGAAGTCGTTGGCTGCTTTGAGCGCGTCGTAGGTGGTGAGCAGCATCGTGAAGGCGCGGTGCTTCAAGTC
>JAYUUB010000232.1:0-26627 GCA_043755175.1 Polyangiaceae bacterium
GAGATCGATCGTGACCGTGTCGCCTTCGAGACGCATTCTCGTCGACTCGCGCGGAGGAGGCGGCGGGTTCTTGCGGCGATAGAAGCGCCCGAAGAGACCCAGGTGAACGTGCACGGTTCGTTCGCGCGCGAAAACGTAGAAGAGATGCTTCCCCCACGCTTCGACGCGCTTCAGCGTGACGCGCTCTCCGCTCCCCAACAGCTTCTCTGCATCGAAGCGCCCCTGAGGCGACGTCACGAGGAGCGCTTGCCCGGCAAGCGCTTTCTCGTGATCGCGGGCGGCGCGATGAATGGTGTGCCCTTCAGGCATGGGTCTGCGTAGCTGGGGTCATTTCACGACGCCGGCAAGTGCCCGCCGATGAGAAATGCCGACGAACGAGATGAGCTGGTTTCGACCCGATCGGCGCTCTATCGTCCGCCGATGAGCCTCTTTCGGCGCGCGCTCTCCGCACATCGAGTGACCGAGGAAGGTCGTCGCTGGCTCTTCGTTCCCTACGACCAGCTCACCGATGCGCAAGGTCCGCTCGCGCGCGAATCTCCGCGGGAGCTCGGCATCGTCGTCGTCGAGTGCCCCGAGAAGGCGGAGCGACGCCCCTATCACCAGCAGAAGCTGGCGCTCGTGTTGACCAACCTTCGTCACTTCGCGCTCGAGCAAGCAGCGCGCGGCGTCGCCGTGCGTCACGTGGTCGCCTCTTCGTACGCGGAGGCGCTCTCGGGCGTCATGGCGTCAGCTCCGATCGACGCCCCCATCCGCGTGATGGCGCCTGCGGAGCGTGAGCTGCGCGCCGATCTCGAGCCACTCTTCGAATCGGGGCGGCTCGTCGCCATACCGCACGAAGGATGGCTCACGACGACCGAGGACTTTCGCGTCGCGACCGAGGGCCGTGCGTGGAGAATGGACGCGTTCTACCGGCAGGTCCGGCGTCGGCTCGACATTCTCATGGTGAAAGGAAAGCCACTGGGTGGTCGCTTCAGCTTCGATGCAGAGAACCGCAAGGCGTGGCGTGGTGATCCACCCGAGCCGACGCTTCCGAGCTTCATCGTCGACGACATCACCACCGAGGTCTGCGAGCTCGTGCGCACCAAGA
The DNA here is from genome assembly GCA_043755175.1 of Polyangiaceae bacterium. Classification (GTDB taxonomy): domain Bacteria; phylum Myxococcota_A; class Polyangia; order Polyangiales; family Polyangiaceae; genus CAYYKK01. Next base: position 1,088 of record JAYUUB010000232.1, read on the forward strand.
TGGGAGATCACCCGGGGCGCCTCGCGCCCGAGATGCTTCCCGCGACCCAGAGCGATGCCGCGAGGGTCTGGGCATGGGCGAAGAGCGCGTGTCTCGAGCATTTCGGCCCGTTCGAGGACGCCATGTCGTCTTCTGCGCGCAACCTGTTTCACACGCGAATTTCGTCGCTCCTGAATCTGCAGCGAATCGATGCGCGCGCCGTCATCGACGACGTCATCGCGATGGATCTGCCGCTCGCGAGCAAGGAGGGCTTCGTGCGCCAGATCCTCGGATGGCGCGAGTACGTGCGCCACGTGCACGACGCGACCGATGGCTTTCGCGTGCTCGACGGCGTTGCGCAGCCCTGTGCGACGACCCCCGGGCATGGCTCGCTCGCCTCGTTCCTCGGTGCGAATCGCCCGCTCCCTGGTGTGTATTGGGGCGAGCGACCCTCGGGCCTCCGCTGCCTCGACGAGGTCGTCAAGTCGGTCTGGGACGAGGGCTACAGCCACCACATCACGCGGCTCATGGTGCTCTCGAACATCGCCATGCTCCTCGACGTCTCGCCTCGAGAGCTCACCGACTGGTTTTGGGTGGCATACACCGACGCGTACGATTGGGTCGTCGAGCCCAACGTCCACGGAATGGGCGCGTTCGGGGTCGGCCCGCTCCTCACGACGAAGCCGTACGTCGCAGGCTCCGCGTATGTCGACAGGATGAGTGACTATTGCAAAGGTTGTCACTTCGATCCCAAGACGACGTGCCCGCTCACCCCTCTCTATTGGGCATTTCTCGGTCGACACCGTGAGGCGCTCGCCCCGATCGATCGCATGAAGTTGCCGATGAACGCCGAGTCACGGCGACGGCCCGACCAGAAGCGCGCAGACGCCGAGACGTTCGAGCGCGTCGTCACGACGCTTGCTCGTGGCGAGCGTCTCACTTGACGAAGTGCCTCTGAACGTGCGCGTGCCGACCTGGCCGCGCCCGTGATTGATCAGGAGCCATCGTCGAGCGCTCGATGTAGCGTGCTCATGTCGCGCTCCTGAAATCGGTCATGAGTGCCACGTGTCGGACAGAGTGAGGCGCACCGCCTCTCGCCTCCGACCTACCCCCGAGCGCTCGTCGGCGGACCGAAGAAGATTCGCTCGTATTCGTCGGCCATGCGGCCGATGGAGAAGCGGTCCCGAGCGCGGGCAAGCGCTTTCTGCGAGAGATCGGCGCGCAGAGCGGGCCGGGTCACCACGTCACGCATGAGCTCGGCGAGCGCCTTCGGATCGTCACGCGGGGCAATGAGACCCGCCCCTTCTCCGAGCTGCTCGCGAATCCCCCCGACGTCGGTGGCGATGGTGGGGAGGCCCGCACCCAAGGCCTCGAGCGACGCATTGGGACACCCCGCGGGCTCCGCGACGAGCACGAATGCATCGAGCTCGCTCAAGAACGCCGAGACGTCGTCGAGATGACCGAGCCATTGCACCGGCAGCCCCGCCGCGAGCGCCTCGAGCTCGCGCAGATAGTCAGCGCAACCTGCGTCGGGAGCGCCCGCTATCTGGAGCTCGACATGGGGTGTAGTCGTAACGAGATCTCGAAATGCCGATAGCAACATCTCGACCTTCTTGTGCGGATGAATCCGGATGCTCGTCCCGAACCTGAAGGGGACAGGTGGAGAGCCTCTCGCGCGAAGTGATCGCTCGGAGAAGCCCGTCACCGGGACACCATTGGGCACGACGTGCACCGGAGCGCCACAGGTGGCTGCGGCAAGCGCGCGCTCTTCCTCGAATTTGACGATGACTCCGGAGAGACGCCGGCCGTATGCGAGCGCAGAGTCGCACGCGACGTCGGCCCGAGGGCGCTCGAAATAGCGCGATAGCGAAGCGAAGTACATCTCACCAGGGCTCACGTCGAACGAGGGAACGTCATAGAGCGTCTCGGAGAGGAGCACCTTGTGCTCGGCGATCGCATTCCAGAAGACGAGCGCCTTCGCGCCGAGCCCATCGATTGCATCGACCGCCCGCGAAGCCGCCTCGGCCGCGCCGACACGCGGGAGAACGAGCATCGGAATCTGCGCCGCCGAGAGAGCGCGGAGGCCCGGCGTCGGATGGTCCGGATCTTCTTCGATCGTGACGGCGAGGACGCGCCGCCCACGACGGGCGAGCTCCACGAGGAGCCTCCGCGCGCTCGATTGAGCGCCTCCTGGCGAGAAGTTGTTGGTGACGAGCACGAGGTCGAGCCCTCGCGGCTCGGCGGGCCTGGCCGCGCCCGCCGCCCGTCGCAGGAGCCGACCATAGGCACGCACCATGGATCGGGTGCAGAAGCCCTCGGGCAGTGGCGTCGTCGCGAGAAGAGCCCGCCTCGATCGTGGCTCGACCTCGAGCACCTGCGCGATCGCCTTCGCGATGTCGAGAGCAAGCGCGTCTCGGTCTACCAGGGTAACGAGCGGCGTCGACGCCGCGATCTCGAAAGCCCCACCCACCCGCGTCGCGACGACGGGCAATCCCGCGCGAACCGCCTCGAGCTGCGCGAGCGAGAGACCTTCCCAATCGCTGAGGGAGAGCGCGACGTCGCTCGCCTCGAGCACGTGCCCGAGATCGGGCTCTGCGCCGAGTGACTTCAGCGGAATGCCCGCTTCGGCAAGAGACGCGACGAGACTCCGCTCGATTCCGAGCGCGCACTCGTCGGAGCGAGAGGGTGCGCCCGCCCAAATCACGTGGACCGGACGTCCCGTCATGCTCGAGAGCGCCGTCGCGACCGGCGCCAATCGATCGAGACGCTTCTGAGGCCTCGGATTGGCGACGACCAAGAGCACGATGGCTTCGTCCGAAATGTCCCAACGGTGTCGAAGAGCGGCGGCGCGTGCGGCGTCGAATGGCACATAGACGCGCGACGACACCCCATTGCGAACCGTCCGCGTAGAGGCCTCGACGCCGCTCGCGTGCAGCTCTCTCTCCACGGCTTCGGCACAGGCGACGACGAGCGCGGTCGATTGCCTCGACAACGCATGCGTCCCCTCGGGGAAGCCCTGCACGGCATTGTGAATGGTAATCACGACCGGGAATCCCGCCTCGGAGAGAGCGTCGTTCACGTCGGATCCGAACAGGTGAGTGTGCGCGACGTCGGCGCCCCAATCGAGGAGCTCCTCCACCATTCGCGCGACGCGCGCCTCGGGAGCGAGTCGCGTTCGTCCGAGGTCGAGCTCGCCGAGGAGCGGAGCCCAGCGAGCGCGAGTCGCATTGCCGAGCCCAACGAGTCGCGCGCTCACTCCGGTTCGAGGGAGGCTCTCGGCGAGGTCGCGCGCGATCTTCTCGGCGCCACCAATCTGGAAGCTCGTGACGATCTCGGCCACCCGAAGCTCTTCGGCATATCCCGCGTCGAGCGAGGCGAGCCGCACGACCCTCACGCGACGGGCTGCGAGCGCGCGCCCGAGCCCTGAGAACAGGGCATTCCAGCTCGCGAGCGAGCTCATCACGTCGGCCGCACCGTCGTCGACGAGCAGCGAGGCGAATGGGATCTCGTCGCAGTCGTCGTGGTCTCCGCCGGTCAAGGCGAGGAGCGCTCGACTCGTCCGCGTGAGCTCCGACTCGCCGAGCCCCGGTCCCGGGGCCGCGAGCGGCGCACCGAACGCGACCACCGGCCGACCCGTCGCGCTCGGCGCGAGCCCGCTCGGTGCGACCCGCGGAAAGGCGCCGCTCCGAACGATCCATCGCAGACCATCACGCAGCAATGCCTTCAGCGACCTGACGTCCCGGACGATCTCGCCGTGTATGCCGAGCGCGCGCAGGCTCCTCACGGTGCGTCGCGCGAGAAACGGTGCACCTCCCGGATCGACGACGATCGCGCGGTTCACAGTCTCCTCAATAGGCGGAGGGCCAGCCGCCCGACCTGCCCGAGCCACCTGTGGGGTGACGATCGTAATCGGTAGAGCTGTCGTCCATCGACGTGGTGCGTAAACCTCGCTGGCCGTGATTGGCGATGAAGAGCTCGGACACCGAAACGCTGTTCGGGAATGAGCCGGTGTAGACGAACGTCCCTCGGTCGCTCGCGGTGAGTCGCGCACGCCCAGTGACTCGCTGGCCACCCACGAATGCAACGTAATTGACCTCGTCGCCTTCGGTGACGTCGCCCAAAGCCTCAATCCAGAAGCCGTCGGAGCCCGTTCGCGTGGAGAAGGTCTTCCTCGCTCCGCCTCCCGACGAGCCGCCCGCGCGCTTTTTTCGCACGAGGACGTAGGCCGCAATGGCTCCGATCCCTGCGACGCCGATGAACGGAACCAAGAGGCTCGAGCCCGACGACTTCGAGGCCGTAGGGGGTCCGCTCGGGGGCGCCGAGTCCGGTGCGAGAGGGGTCGTGGGCGGAGTCGGCGGGGCGACGGAGCTCGGCGGAACCCCCGGGAGACCGACCACGCGAAAACCGAAGTCGGCATTGCGGCTGCCGTCGGTCGCACGGTTCCGCGCTGCGATTCGGAGCTTCATTCGGTCGTCGGTATGCCACGAGCCTCCTTTGAGCACGCGCCGCGGTTTGTCGGAGAGCTTCCAAGTAGTGGGCGAGTCGACGCGCGGATCGATGACGGCGTTCGCGTCGATGGGAGCGTAGTAGTCGGAGCACCACTCCCAGACGTTGCCGGTCATGTCGAAGAGCCCGAGAGAGCTCGGCGGCATCTTCCCCACGGGCTGCGCGCCCTTCGGTCCAGTTTTGGCGAACCAGGCATTCTTCTCGGCGAGCATCGAGTCGTCACCCCAGACGAACCGCGCGGTGCCATTGCCACGAGCGGCGCGCTCGTATTCCGCCTCGGTCGGCAGGCGCACGGCCATCTGCGCGCGGCCTTGGAGCCAACCGGCAAACGCATTGGCGTCGCCGAACGTCACGATGGTGACCGGGTGGTCGGGCGTCGTCGGATAGCCAGGGTTCTGCCAGGTGAACTCCTTTTTCTGGACGAGATCGGTCCCTGTCCATCCGAAGCCGCCGCTCGTGCCCTTGTCGGCTTCGGTGACGTAGTGCGTTTCGTCGACGAAGCGCCGAAACTGCTTCAGCGTGACGGGCGTCTTGCCAACGAGGAACGCGTGCGAGAGCGTGACCGTTCGCTGGCCTTCGTCTTCGGCGTGCCCTGGATCTTGTGGGTGCGAGCCTTGAATGAAGTTCCCCTCGGGGACGAGGACGAGCTCGAGATCGATCCCGCCGCCGAGATCGACGTGAACGTTCTCGGCCGACGCCCCCTCGGAAAGAGAAAACGCGGCGACGCCCATCGCTGCGCAGAGCCACCCATGGAGTCGCATGATGAGGAGGCTACACGAGTCCGCGGAGTGCCGTTTCGCATACCCGCGCGCGTGGGCTCCGATTCCACGCCGAATTGGCTGGCAGACCTCGTCTCGCCGGACGATGCTCCGCCGCATGACAGCCTTCAAGCTCTACTACACCCCCACCAGCTGTGGCGCCGCCAACTTCCTCACTGCAACGATCGGCGGGCTCACGTTCGACTCCGAAACGGTCGACCTCCCGAGCCACAAGACCAAGTCGGGCGAAGACTTCTACAAGATCAATCCGAAGGGCAACGTCCCCGCGATCGTGTTCCCCGACGGCCGTCTGCTCAACGAGAACGTCGCCACGCTCACCTACCTCGCAGACACCGGCAATGCCCACCTGGCACCAAAGGAAGGAAGCCCAGAGCGCTATGAGTACCTGAACCACATCGCCTTCGTTTCGAGCGAGCTGCACAAGGCCTATGGCCCCTTGTTCAACCCCGCCTTGAGCCCCGATGCACGCGAAGCCGTGATGAAGAACCTGATGCGTCGAGTCGAGTTGCTCGTCGGCCTGCTCGACGGAGGCAAGAAGGCGTTCCTCAATGGCAAGACGCTCAGCGCCGCAGACGTCTACGCGTACATCGTGCTGTCGTGGTCGACCTACCTCGGCGTCACACTCTCCGCTGAGGCTCAGGCGTATTGCGACGGCATCAAGGCGAACCCCGCCGTGGCGAAGGCCCAGGCCTCGATGGCCGCACTGCAGTAGCCGCTCGACGAGCGATTGCTGAAGCTCGCTCAACACATCACCCCATTCCTCCTCTCGCCTTCCTCCGCCTTCCCCCCTTCCCAATCTTCCCGTTCCTCTGCCCTGCCTCTCCTCTCCTCATCGGCTCTGCCCAGGAGACGAGAGACAGAGAAACAGAAGGTCGGAAGAATGGAAGGCAGAGGAGCTCGGCCACGTGACCGTCTCCAGGGCACTGCGCTGAGCTACCCCAACGAAGACGGCGACTTCATCGCGCAGCGCTGCAGGCCTCTCCCCTGAGGTCGTCACGCGCGCAGGTCGCTAGGCAATGCGCTTGCTTTCCAGAGCCTGGAGACGCGCTTCATGGTCCTCCATGGTGTGCCTCAGCGCGCGGTCCTCGAGGATCGTGGTGCGGAGCGAGTTGATCGCGCCCACGACGGAGACGAGCTCGGTAGCGAGGCGGACCTCGGTCTCGACTTGGCGTCGCTCGAGACGATCGAGACGCTCGACCGCCGCACCGAGGCGCGCCACCGTCGTATCGAGGCGCGCGACCGTCTCCCTTCCGCTGACCTTCACGGCGCGGAGATCACGGGTCGAGGGAGGATCGAGCGAGCCCCATCACCACCCGCTCTCCACGTTCTCACGGCGCATCAACATCGCGCTGTTCGAAAACGGCAGACGCGCGAGGCATGCCTGCGAGCACCCAGTCGATGGCTTCGCCGAGGAGCCCGGCGTCGACCGATGCCTTCAGACGGTGATCGTCATCGACCAGCCACGAGGCGGTATCGCACTCGGAGGCCGAGGTGAAGCGCATCGAATCTGCCGGCGGCACCACGTCGTCGCGCCGACCGTGGATGACCACGACGCGACCTGCACGGCGCGGCAACTTCGTGATTCCGAAAAGCTTCTCACCGGCAGGCGCGAGCAACACCAGCGGACCGTCGTAATGGTGGCGCGCAGCGAGCAGCATCGCGGCGCCCCCTCCGAATGACGATCCAATCACGACTTCGGCGCGGGCCGACTCGACAGCAGCCCGTGCGGCGTCGGCGATCGGCTCCACAATCTCCGGGGGCAACACCTCGCGACGGATCTTCAGGAAGGCGATCGCTGCTGCCGTCGGCAGCTCGGGCGCAGTGACTTCGAGTCGAGGGTCGGCGCGGAGATGCTGTGCTTTGGAGCCACCCGGGCCGCTCTCGAGGCCGTGCAAGAACACCACGCGGATCGTCATGACGCATCGTCCGCGCGAAACGTCGCTGGCGTCCATGGCGTTCTCGCGCGACTTGGAATGGGTCGACGATGGGCGCGAAGAAAGAACCGGTCTCGGAAGAACCAGCAAGCGCCCATTGCGCAAGCTTTGAGCAGCGCTGCGCGAGGTTCGAGCGACGGATCGCTCAGAGATCGAGCGGCGGTCGGTCACGTTCGGCGTCGTGCCTTGCTCATTGCTGAACGCACTGCGCATAGGCAGGGTTCTGATCGATGTGCAGATGGGTTCCCGATTCGAGGTAAGTGAACTTGAACCCAGCAGCGCAAGCGAGGTCGGTGTCGTGCTGGGTGTAGAATTGGACGGGCAGGTCGAACGCGTCGCCCCACATGTGCCTCGACGCATTGGCGCAGGTGCCGGGGCATCCCAATGGATGACCGCAGAGGCCGTTGCACACGTCTTCTTGGTGCTTGGGGCTACGGAACCCGCTGTTCACACCGACCGCCACGCCGACCGCTCCACGGAACTTCTCGAGAGCCGTCACCGCATCGGGATTGAGCAACACGAAATTGCCGTAGCCCTGGTTGACCTCGGTGCCGACGAGCTCGGAGAGCTGGAAGTGCGCGGCCACTTTGACGTTGAGGTCGTACGTCGTCTGTGTCGACGGATCGTAGAGGTGCCCCACGTCGATGAAACACTTCGGAGCCTTTTGGCCCGAGAGCAGGTGGTTTTGGTAGCTCGCGGTCATCGACGCTTTCGGCACGGTCTGAATCTGGATTCCCGAAGGAAAGGTCAGTACCGGGCAGCCGTTCGAAACGATGGTCGGTTCACACGCGGGCTGGGGGGTCGCACTGAGATTGCAGTGATCGCCTGAAGGACAATCGCCATCGACGGCGCACGGCGCCACGGGGCCTTCGCCGCCCGCGCCGGTGCTCGTGGATTGGCTACCGCTTCCACCGGTCGCACCGCTCGATGTCTCGCCAGATGCGGCGCCACCCGCGCCGCCGCCACCGGCTCCGTCAGCGAGATCGCCCGACATGCAACCCGAGACGCCGGGTAGGACCAGGGCCAGACTGATCGCTGCTAAAAATTGTCGAGCTCGCATGATTTGCCTTCCGAGCAACCATCATGCCGAAGGTCCCGCCGCGATGCTTCTCTTTTCCCGCTCGGAGGCGATGTAGACGGGGCTCGGAAGCGGCTGCGGCCCTTCTCGCTTCCTCCCCCTTTCCTCCTCCCAAACTTTCCATCCCTCTGCCTCTCCGCTCTGCCTCTGCGCCACGGGCTCTGCCTCGAAGACGAGAGGCAGAGGAACGGGAAGATCGGAAGCGAGAGGAAGCGAGAGGAGCAATGGGCGATGCGCCCGACAGCGCGAGCGGGTCCTCGATTCGCCGCTCCGCTGCACCCCTCTCTCCCTTTCTCTCCCTTCCTCTCCCTTCCAAACTTCCCGTTCCTCTGCTCTCCTCTGCCTCTCCGCTCTGCCCCTGCGCCACGGCTTCTGCCTCCAAGACGAGCTTCCCCTTGCGGCTCGGGGGGGGGCACGACTAGAGCTATCGGGTGTCGCGCGCGCTTTGCTTTTCTCTCACCGCTTCGGTCGCCCTCGGCCTGCCCTTCTTCGCCGCGTGCGGCGACGACAACACGGGTGGCGGTGGCGCCGCGAGCACGACGTCGTCGTCTACAGGCGTCCCCCCGACGGGGCCTTTCTGCACTTTCCCAGGGTCGATTCAATTCACCGACGCCGGGAAGGTCGTGATTCCAGGCGGTGACACCAGCAGCATCTCGTTCGTGAATCTTCCGAAGGGATTCTGCGCCCACGCGTTCGGCAACGTCCCGAATGCGCGCCAAATTCGTTTCGCACCGGGTGGAGAGCTCTTCGTTGCGTCCCCCACCGGATTGACGACCGGTGGCGGCTTCGGCGGCAAGAACGCCATCATCGTGCTGCCCGACGACAACAAAGATGGCCTCGCAGACAAGCAAGTCACCTTTCTCGGTAACCTTCCCAACACGCAAGGGATGCTGTTCATACCGGGATTCTTTTACTATCAAGATGCAACGAGAATCATGAGGGTGCCTTACGCCCCCGGCAATCGCGCGCCCGCGGCCGCGAGCGAGGTCGTCGCCGACATCACCATCTACTCCTCGTCGCTGCACTGGCCGAAGCCCATCGACGTCGCCAATGACGGGACGATTTACGTCGGAAACGGCGGCGACCAAGGTGAGACCTGCGATCCCGCGCACCCCTTCCACGGCGGCATTCTCAAGCTCGATGGCTCGCCGAACGGGACGCCCGTCGCAAAAGGCTTTCGAAACCCCATCAACATCCGCTGCTCCGCCGGCCACGACACCTGCTTCGCCCTCGAGCTCGCGAAGGACTACAGCGCGACCACCGGCGGTCGCGAGAAGATGGTCCCCATTCGCTCGGGCGACGATTGGGGCTTTCCGTGCTGCGCGACGAAAGACCTACCGTACATGGAGTCACCGGTCGGCACCGACTGCTCCACGGTCACCGCCGAAGACGTCGGTTTTCTCGTAGGCGACACTCCGTTCGGCTTGGCCTTCACGCCGCCCTCTTGGCCGGCCGCCTACCAGAATCACGCGCTCGTCGTGACGCACGGCGCGGCAGGCTCGTGGGTCGGCGCGCGCATGGTCGCGATCGGTCTCGATCCGACGACCGGCATGCCCCTTCCCGGCACCAACCAGAACGGCATGAACACCGGCAGCCTCACCGACTTCGCGACCGGCTGGGACGACACCACCCTCTCGCATGGTCGTCCTTCGGCCGTCGAATTCGCCCCCGACGGGCGCCTCTTCGTCGCCGACGACAACAAGGGGGTGATCTTCTGGATCGCCCCGATCACGAACTGAGCGGAGAGCTACACGGCGCCGGACACCATTGGCGTCACGGTGTAACTGCAGTTGAAGGCGGGCGTCGCAGGTCGCCCGACGCGCGCTCGGTCGCGCCCATTTTCGGAGGCGCGCGCGCTTTCGCCGCGATGACGATCGAGCTTCTGCGTCACGACTCGCTTCTCGTGCCCTCTCCGGGGGCGTGATGCCGTGGCCGCTACTTCGCGTCGGCGCAACAGCGGAAGCCGACCTCGTAGCCGTAGTCGCTCTCTTTGTGAAAGCCGACTGTGGGCCGACAGCGACTGCGAACCGGTCCCCACCAGCCGCCTTTGAGGCCGCTCCGATTGGGTGGCTTCGCCTTCGGAATCTCGACCCATTCGTTCACGTTGCCATTGAGGTCGTGCACGCCCGACCAAGACACGCACGTCTGCCGCTGCCCAATGGGCTCGCGTTGGTCGAGCCGCTGAAGCTCGGCGGCGCAGCGCTCGTCCTTTTGGCAGGCCTCGTAGGTCTTCATTGAATGCTTGTGATCGGGGTATCGATAGGACCGATCGACGTTGCAAGTTTGGGCCGTCGTGTCGCGCTCGAAGCCGTAGACATAAGGCAGCATGTCGGGTCCTTCACAGGCGAAGTTGAACTCTTGTTCGGTGCAGAGACGCTTCTCTTCGCTCTCGCAAATGGCTTTGGCTTCGGTCCATTGCGTGAGAACACGTGGGAGCTCGCCCACTTTGTTCGGGTATTCGTAGCGGTCGACGCAGAAGGCGAGGTGCTTGCGTTTCTTCGAGACGCATCGTGACGGCTGTTCGTACGAGAGACAGCGCTCGCTGATGTTCCGATCGTCTTTGTTCGCATCGTATTCTTTGTGGTGCTTCTTGCACGTCTCCGTGACCGCCGGACAGTAGTCGCCCTCGACCCGGACCATCCCCTCTTGGCAGCCCTCGGCGACTCGAGGGGGGCTCGACGCTGGGAGCGCCGATCCCGATGACGCAGGCGTCGACGATTCACTCGCGACCGCGCTCTCCGTGGGGGCTCTCGATGCCGCGTTCGTCGACGAAGCCGTCGCGCTCGAGCCCGCGTCGGGTGCGCTCTTCTTCGAGCCGCAAGCGAGGAGCGACGAGAGAGAGACGAGAGCGATCGAGACGACGAGCATGCGCATCGCGGTCGCGTTGTCACGTCGTTCGGCTCGCGGCCAAGCTTTTCGGTAGCATCGGTCAATGGATGGCAACGGGGCCCAGAGCAAACCGGCGAAGAGCCCTTTGGCGCCGACGCCGCGCGCGCAATCGAGTGGCGACGTCGGAACACCGCTTCTGAAAGAGCGAGGCCTCCGACGCGGAACGATCGATGCGCCGCCGGCTTTCTTCCGGCGAGACAACCGCCCGGGACACGAAAGACGCAGCTGACTTCTCGAGGATTGCGTATCCGCGAACGATTTGGCATCTTGCGGCGCGTGGCGAAGGGCCAGGAGGGCATACTCGGCTCCCCCGCCTGGCGGAGCTCGTTCGAGCGAAAGCTCGCGAGGCACGCGCGTCTCGCGAAGCTCACGCAGTGGCGGAGCGTGACCGTCGGTCCTGCGCGTTTCATCGAGGGCAACCACGGCTTTTACATTCACGACGGGCAGTCGCAGCTCGCCTGGATGCTCGCCGCGATCGCACAGGCGCGAAAACGGGTCGACTTCGAGATCTACATCTACGAGCCCGACGAGGTCGGCGATGTGATCCTCGAGGCGCTCGTCGACGCCGCGAAGCGCGGTGTCCGGGTTCGGCTCTTGTACGATGCCGTCGGCGGCGTGAATGCAGGAATGAGCTATTTTCGAAAGCTGACCGATGCCGGTGGGGCCGTCACCGATTTCAATCCGGTGAGACCTTGGCGCCTGCGAATGAGCCGTCTCGGAAAGATTCAGGCGTGGCAGCCGAACCAACGCGACCACCGAAAGCTTCTCGTTTGCGACACGAGCATCGCATGGGCCCGAGCCACGGCTGGCCACGAGCCCGTCCACGATCCTCCGACCATCACCGCAGACGACGAGCCGCGCGTCGAGAGCGCCGTCGCGATCACCGGCGGACGCAACGTGGCGAATCACTACTTGAACAGGCCGCTCGGAAAGGGCCAGTGGCGTGACTGCGGCGTGCTTCTCTTCGGACCGGTCGCGACCCAGCTCGGCGAGATGTTCAGCGCGATGTGGGATCACGCAGACGGCCCCGACTTCGAAGTGCCGCCGTTCACTTCGCCTCCGGTCGGAACGCTGGCGGTCCTTCCGCTCGGCAGCCAACCGGGACTCATGAATCTGCTGCAGTGGTCGCTCTCGCGCATGGCGAGCGCCGTGCGTCGCGAGCTCCGGATCAGCTGTGCCTATTTCGTCCCCACGACGCGCTGGCGTCGCGCTCTCGGCTCAGTCGCGCGACGCGTCGGATCGTGCAGAGTCCTCATCCCGCTGCTCAACGACGTTCCGATCGTCGCGGCCGCGAGTCGCCACCTGCTCGGTGGTCTCCTCAAGGCCGGCGTCGAGGTCTACCGATACGCCCCCGAGACCCTCCACGAAAAGACGTTGATATACGATGGAGCCGTCACCGTCATCGGCTCGAGCAACCTCGATCAGCGAAGCTTCAACCTCAACTACGAGCTCAGCGTGATCGTGCTCGGAAAGGAGTTCGCGGCGCCCGTCGTCGGCTTCCACGACGCTGACCTCGCCGTCAGCCAGCGCTACACATTGGCGATGTGGCAGGCCCGGCCCTTTTGGGAAAAGCTCAACGATTGGTTCTGGTCTCTATTTCGAAGCCAGCTCTGATCTCGCAACTCATTTCTTCGGCTTTTCGCAAAGACCCATCCCTTCGTTAATAAGTGTGAAACACCCATCGAGAGAGGGCGTCTCAGTTTGACCGAATGAGGTCACCGCGTTAGGTAGAGGGCGGTGAATCAAGCCCGTTTGCACCGAGCTCTGCCCGCTTGCGATGGCCGGGAGAAGCCCGACTCGAGAGTCGGTGAAAACCGCGCCGGAGCTTCCTCGGAGCGACGATCGCACCCCGGACCCGACTCGATGAAGGCGTGGCTCGTCGTAGGCCTCGTGGGTGTTTCGTGTCTCGGTCTCTTCGGCTTCGGTCTGTCGGGTTGCAAGAAACCCGACGCTCAGCCGACCAGCGACAAGACCGACACCAACACTCAGGCGGCCCCGGTGCCGGCTCACTTCGCGAAGATCGAAGAGCGCACGCTGCCTCCGCGTCTCGAGGTGAGCGGCACGCTCGACGCCGATCAACAGAGCGAGCTCGCGGCTCAGTCGGCAGGTACGGTGCTCACCGTCAACGTCGATCTCGGCACACGTGTGAAGAAGGGCGACATCATCGTCGAGCTCGATCCGCGCGAGGCTTCGCTCAAGCTGCAGTCTGCCATCGCGAGCGCTCAGCAACAGCGCGCGCGTCTCGGTCTCGACGGAAAGAACAAGTTCGACGCCGAGACGGTCGCCGACGTCCGCGCCGCCAAAGATGCGCTCGATCTCGCCAACACCGAGCTCGGTCGTTCAGAGGCGCTCCTGAAAGACGGAGCCATCCCCAAGGCGCAATACGACCAATCCAAGAGCAACCGTGATCGCGCGGCAGCCCAGTACGACATTGCCAAGAACAGCACCGACCAGACCTTCGCAGGTCTCTCGGGCGCCGATGCGCAAGCCGGCCTCAGCGCCAAGACGCTCGACGACACGAAAATTCGCGCACCGTTCGACGGAGTCATCGCCGAGAAGCGCGTCTCGGCGGGCGAGTACGCCAACATCGGCCGGGTCGTCGCCGTCCTCGTGAAAGACGATCCGCTCAGGCTTCGCTTCGAGGTCGCCGAGGCCAACATGGCGAGCATGCTCGTGGGCGCGAAGGTCGAGCTCCACGTTGCGGCGTTCCCCGGCGTTCCTTTCGACGGGATCATCAAGCGCGTCGGCGCGAGCGTGCGGGTCTCGTCGCGTACCTTGCCGGTCGAGGCCGAGGTGCCGAACGCCAAGCGAACCCTCAAACCAGGTCTCTTCGCGCGCGCCAGCATCGCGCTCGGAGGCGATCCCATCCCGACCCTCCTCGTTCCGAAGACGTCGCTTCTTCCGGGTGCGAGCGGGTCGAGGCTCTTCGTGAAGAGCGGCGATCGCGTGGTCGAACGACTCGTCGTCACCGGAGCTTCGCTCGACGAGCTCATCGAGGTGAAGGGTCAAGTGAAGGCGGGCGATGAGGTCGCCATCGACGGTGTCGACAAGCTGTCCGACGGCACCCTGGTCACCACGCCATGAGCTGAACGTTTTGGACGTGTGCTCCATCGAGCCCTCCTCGAATCGTGTCTTCGTTGGACCGCTTCGATTCTCTTTCGAGACGCCGTGCGCCCACCTCGGGCGACAAGCCCGCCCGCCACGACGGCGACGGGCTCATAGGAAGGAACTCCGGTCATGCAGTGGCTCGCCGCCATATGCGTCAAGCGCCCGATCTTCGCGACGGTCATCGCTCTCCTGCTCACCGTCATCGGGCTCTTCTCGTACGGTAACCTCGGTGTCGATCGCTTTCCAAAGGTCGACTTCCCGGTCGTCACCGTCACCACGATCGTCCCCGGAGCAGCGCCCGAGCAGGTCGAGACCGAGGTCAGCGACAAGATCGAAGAGTCAATCAACACGATCAGCGGCATCGACGAGCTTCGCAGCGTGTCGGTCGAAGGCCTGAGCCAGGTCATCGTGACCTTCGTCCTCGAAAAAGACGTCAACATCGCGGCGCAAGAGGTCAACGAGAAGGTCAACGCGGTCGTCCAAAAGCTCCCGCAAGGGGCCGAGCGTCCGACCGTCGTGAAGATCGACCCCGATGCGACTCCGATCTTGACGCTCGTCGTCTCGGGTCCCGGCAACGTACGTGAGGTCACCGAGCTCGCCGACAAGCAGCTCAAGCGCGAGCTCGAGTCGCTCAACGGCGTCGGCGAGGTCACCATCATCGGCGGTCGCAAGCGCCAGGTGAACGTGTGGATCGATCCCGAGAAGGTGAAGAAGCTCGGCCTTTCGCCCCTCGACATCGAGCGCGCTCTTCGGGTGCAGAACATCGAGCTCCCGAGCGGCGCGGTCCAGCAGGGTGCCAAGCAGTACACGCTCCGTACGCTCGGTCGCGTCGAGTCGGTCGAAGCGCTCGGCGACATCGCGGTGAGCCAACGCGGAACCGTCACCATCGCCCTCAAAGACGTCGCGAACGTCGAAGACGGCATGCAAGAGGTCGAGACCGTCGGTTACAAGGGTGGCAAGCCCGCCATTCTGTTGTCGGTCCGAAAGCAGAGCGGCACGAACACGCTCGAGGTCGTCAACAAGCTGAAAGAGCGCTTGATCGACCTCCGCAAAGTCCTTCCAAACGGCTACTCGGTCGAGGTCGCGCGCGATCAATCCGAGTTCATCGGCAACGCCATCGGCGCCGTGAAAGAGCACTTGGTGCTCGGCTCGATTCTCGCGGCCATCGTCGTCTACCTGTTCTTGGCGAACGCCCGCTCGACCATCATCTCGGCGGTTTCGATCCCGGTCAGCATCATCTCGACCTTCGCCGTCATGAGCATCGCCAAGTTCACGCTCAACTCGATCACGATGCTCGCGCTCACCCTCGCGGTCGGTATCGTCATCGACGACGCGATCGTCGTGCTCGAGAACATCTTCCGGCACATCGAAGAGAAGGGAAAGAGCCCGACCCAAGCCGCGCTCGACGGAACCAAGGAGATCGGCCTCGCCGTCATGTCGACGACTCTCTCGCTCATCGTCGTCTTTCTCCCGGTCGCGTTCATGGCCGGCATCGTCGGTCGCTTCTTGAACTCGTTCGGTCTCACGATGGCCTTCGCGATCGGAGTTTCACTCATCGTGAGCTTCGTGCTCACGCCGATGATGAGCTCGCGCATGTTGAAGCCGGTCAATCACAAGAAAGACCTTGCGCAGACCGCCTACCGTCAGGGCCAGATTCCGCCCGAGCCCAAGAAGACTCTGCGCGTCTACGGGTTCATCGAGCGCTTTTACATGCGCATCTTGAATTGGTCGCTCGCGCATCGATGGGTCATCGTCCTCGCGATCATCGGGACGTTCGTCAGCATCGTTCCGCTCTTCAAGGCGTCGACCATCAACTTTCTCCCCGACGAAGACGAGTCGCAATTCGCCGTGTCGATGCGCGCCCCCGAGGGGATGACCATCGACGCGACCCGCATCATCGCTTCGCGCCTCTCGACCGAGATCGAAAAGCTCGATGGCGTTCGCTACACGGTCATCACGATCGGCGACGATCCGCAGAAGACGCCGAACCTCGCGTCGCTGTACGTGAAGCTCAAAGAGCCGAAGGAGCGAAAGCTCACGCAGCAGCAGCTCACGGTGTCTGCGCGCGAGATCGTCAATCGCTTAGCCAAGGAGCAGCAGCTCCGCACCGCCGTGGGTCCGGTCCCTGCCTTTTCGGGAGGTGGAGCGAACGCCGCCGTTCAAATGCAGATCCAGGGCGCCGACATGCGCAAGCTCGAGGTCTACACGGCGAAGCTCATGTCGGCGATCAAGAGCGCCCCGGGCGTCGTCGATCCCGACACGTCGCTCGTGGTCGGAAAGCCCGAGCTTCGCACGGTCATCGATCGCCACAAGGCCGCCGAGCTCGGCGTCAGCGTGAACGACATCGCAGGCGCGCTCCGTCTCTTGGTTGGGGGCTACCAGGTCGGTGACTATTCGGAGAAGGGCGAGCAATACGATGTATTCGTGCGCGCGATCCCCGAGGCCCGGCAGAGCATCGAAGCATTGAAGCTCCTCGCGGTGCCGTCGACCAAGCTCGGAACGGTCACGCTCGACAACGTCGTGAGCTTCAGCGAAGGCACCGGACCGTCGCGCATCGATCGATACAACCGCAAGAAGACCGTCATTCTATCGGCCAATCTGGCGCCCGGAAACTCGCAGCAGACCGTGCTCGACGCGGTGACCAAGGCGAGCACAGAGCTCAACATGGAGCCTGGGTATTCGGTCGCGCCCGTCGGTCAATCGAAAGAGCTCGGCAAGGCGTTCGTGAACTTCGCGCTCGCGTTCCTCTTGTCGTTCATCTTCATGTACCTGGTGCTCGCCGCGCAGTTCAACTCGTGGCTCCACCCGGTCACCATTCTGTTGAGCTTGCCGCTGACGGTTCCGTTCGCGCTGCTGAGCCTCATCATCTTTCATCAATCGCTGAATCTGTTCTCGATGCTCGGCATTCTCGTGCTTTTCGGCGTCGTGAAGAAGAACTCGATTCTCCAAGTCGATCACACGATTTCGCTGCGCGCCGAAGGATATCCGCGCACCGAAGCGATTCTGAAAGCGAACCGCGATCGATTGAGGCCCATTCTCATGACGACTGTCGCGTTCGTCGCCGGCATGTTGCCGCTCGTCTTGTCGAGCGGAGCAGGCGCCGGAACGAATCGAGCGACTGGCTACGTCATCATCGGTGGGCAGACCCTCGCGCTGCTCCTCACGCTGCTTGCGACCCCGGTCGCCTATGCCCTCTTCGACGATCTCTCGGTCGGCGCGTCACGCATCGTCCGCCAAATTCGCCACGCGCTGGGGCTCGCCCCCGCGACGCCCGTCGAAGAGGTCCGTCCCTCATCTCCGCCCAGCGTCCCGACGTTCCCCGAGCAATCCGCCGACTGATCGAGCCGAAGCCCTCTCGAAGTAAGGCGAGAGAATGAAAGGGGGCGACCGAGAGCGCGCTCGAGCTTCGCCGCCTAGCCCCCATTCCCCTTCTCGCTTCCTGTCCCCTCCACCCTTCCTGTCTTCCCGCTCCTCTGCCTCTCGTCCTCGGAGCAGAGGAACCGGACGCGTCACAAGATAGTCTTCGGATTGATCGCGCCCTCGTGACGCCGTAGGTACGATGGCCGCGCGAAGCTCGTGCTAGCCACCGAACGATTGATCTCCGAACCCGATGAAGGTCGCTCCGACGAAGACGGGGCAGACCGCGCACGACTCCTTGCCGTCGCGGCGCTCGCGGGGGCGAAGCGACTCGCCGAGGCGATCGACCCCGACACAGCAGAAAATCTGGTTCTGGGAATCGAGAACGAGATCGCTTCACGCATCCTGAGCATGACGACGGTCGTGCTCGCTCGCGCGCGCGGTCTCTTGAAAGACGGACCGGCCACGATCGCGACGTGGAGCGACCTCGACTCGGTCCTTCGGCCGCTCGCGCGGCGCGGACGACTTCCCTTCCGTGGCCCGACCGAGGGTCCGCTCTTCGACAGACTCGCCACCCGCGCCATGCGCGCCGACGACGCGATGCTCGCGGCCGTTTTCGGGCCCATCGCGAGCGCGGCGACCGAGCCACTCGATGTCGAAGCGCTCGGCTCCGTCTACGAAGAGCTCATTTCGTGGCGACTCGCGAAGACCGACGGCGGTTTCACCCTGGGCCCGAGTGACGCTCGTCGAAAGGCAGGAGCGCACTTCACGTCGCAAGCGCTGACTGGTCCCATCGTCGAGCGCACCCTCGGGCCGCTCGTCGGTCGTGATCCGCTCGATTCGAAGGTCTGCGATCCAGCGATGGGCTCGGGGGCGTTTCTCGTTCAGGCGTGCCGCTTCCTCGCGGCCCGTCTCATCGAACGTTCGCCTCACACGAGCGAAAGCAGAGCCCGACGACGAGTCGCCGAGCGGTGCATCTCCGGTGTCGATCTCGATCCGCGCGCCGTCGACTTGGCGCGCATGTCGCTATGGCTGCTCGTGTCCG
This sequence comes from Polyangiaceae bacterium, assembly GCA_043755175.1. GTDB lineage: Bacteria > Myxococcota_A > Polyangia > Polyangiales > Polyangiaceae > CAYYKK01. Next base: position 19,763 of record JAYUUB010000232.1, read on the forward strand.
ACGTCGCCGTGCTTCCGGCCTTCGCCGACCGGGCCCTTCAACGCGGCGACGCGCTCGTCGGTGCGAGAATGCTCCGCCCCGGCGCGACCTCGAAGAAGGCCGAAGATCGATTCTTGATCGAAGAGTATCCGGCGCTCGAGGCGAAGATTCACGACGGAAGCCTGCTCCCATTGCATTGGCCCATCGTGTTTCCAGACGTGATGAAGCGCGGTGGCTTCGACGCCATCGTGGGCAATCCTCCTTGGGTCTCGTACGCCGGTCGCGCCGCCCAGCCGATCGAGCCGGCGATTCGAGCCTACTATGGAGGTACGTACGCAGCATTCGCCGGCTACCGCAATCTGCAGGCGCTCTTCGTCGAGCGTGCGCTCACCTTGCTTCGCCCGGGCGGACGCCTCGGGTTCGTGGTGCCGACCTCGATGTCGGATCTCGGTGGCTACGAGCCATCGCGACGCGCCCACGACCAGCTCGCCATTTGCGACTCCGAGCTGCCCGATCTCGAAGACGGCGGGTTCGCCGGTGTGTTCCAGCCTTGTATGGCGCTCTTTTCGACGCGTCGTCGTGACCTCTACCCCGTAGAGAAAGCCGGCGTCTGGCCGCTCGCGCGCCACGATCTCGATCCGCCTTCGCGCGCGCTCTTGGCCGAGCTCGGCGCCCTCCCGACGTTGCCTCCGCATTTGTTCGGTGAGCGAGGCTTTCAATCGACCAGCGAAGATGTTCGCCGCTTCACCGAGACGAGCGCCGCGCCCTCGACGACGCCGCTCCGAACAGGAAGCGATGTCGCGCCGTTCGCGCGCAAGCCGCCCAGCCTCTATTGCGATCCCGCTCTTCTCGGAGGTCGATTCCGAAAAGCCGAAGGATGGAGTGAGGTCGCGATTCTCATTCGTCAGACCGCGCGCTACCCGATGGCGACGCGCTCCGACGGTTCACCTTTTCGCAACTCGATCTTGGCTGGCTTCGCCGACGCGACCTTCGACGCCGCGCTCCTCGTGGCCTACCTCAACTCGTCGCCGGTGCGCTGGTACCACTACATGCGTCACCGCGACGCGCGCCAAGGCATGCCGCAGCTCAAGATCGCGCACCTCCGCGCTCTCCCATCTCCGCCCGAAGGTCACCCGGGGTTAGCGGACTTGCGCGCCATGGGCGACAGACTCGACCGAAGCAATCGCGGTATCTCGGAGAGCGAGCAGGCAGCGCTCGACGAGCTCGTCTCCGACCTACTCGGCCTCTCCGCCGAAGCCCGTGAGGTCGTCGATACATGGCGTAAGAACCAGAGCGTCAAGACTCCAAAGGCCTAGCTCCTCGCCACGGAGGATTCGACTGGGCAACTCGGAGCACGACGGTCGATACCGAGAGATGCAACAGGAAGACAGAAAGGTTCGATGATGAATCGAAGGGCCTGCGTATCTGTTTCATCTCTCCTGGCTTCCGCCCAAACGTTCCATCCATTCCGTCGCGGTGCCATTTGAACGCAAACGGCAAGAGGTCATTGCAATGCGAGGACGGTCTTCGTTTCGAGGATCACGTAGTCGCGAGCATTCCAGCTGCGCTCGGTCGATAGGTCGTACGGGAGCGGGCGATAGAGCAGCGTGGCAGTGACGGTGACACTGGGGCAGGCATTCGGGATCGCAAACGCGTGATGGGTGAGGGTCTCGACGCCGGGGGGGAGGCGGTTATCGCTCGCGATGTCGGTGGCACGGTAGTGGGGCGAAAAGCGCGCGCCGGTCGCATCGACCATGACGCGCGCGTAGGCGTAACCGGGGGCGCCTGCGAGGGCGCGCGTGGCGTCGCCATCGACGTAGACAGCGGGTGCGGAACCGCCCAGATAGACGATATCGCCCGGCTGGAGCGACATCGGCGCGTCGAGCGTCAACACATTGCCGAGCGTCGAGAGGACCGTCGCTTCACCCACTGGATCATCGATCTCCATTCCTTTGGCGAGCGGAGAGAGCGTCGCGCTCGCGAAGTAGCCGATGCCCAGGTAATCGTCGAACGTACCCGAGGGTCGAACGACGCGGATGCGATCACCTGGCTTGGCTCGTGCCACCCCTTCGACCCAGGTCATCGCGCTCCCCGCGAGAGACACCGAGCCACCGATGAGCCCCGTGGCTTTCGAGCCTCCGAAGTCGGGGATGGTCATTCCACCGGTCGCGACGAAGTCTTGGCCACATCCTTCGGCGCGAACACCGAGCACGAGCGAACGCATCGGCTCGCCCGTGGGGATCGCGTGTCCGGCTCCGACGTTCTTCAACGACACGACCGCGTCGAGCTCGGATCCTGCCTGCGCGAGCGCGACGTCGCCGGTGACCGTGCCGTCGATGAGGCGGGTCGTTCCTTCGAGCGGATCGCGAAACACGTGCGATCGAAGCCTGTCGGAGGCTCGACCGAACCCGAAGGCGATGCCCGATTGGTCGGCGGTCGACACGTCGACGCTGTTCCACAGATTGGCCTTTTCGGGCATGTGACAGAACTGACACTGCGTCCCGGGAGTGTCGTAGCTGCTCGTCTTCCACTCCGAATAGGTCGACAGCGTCGGCAGACCCTCTGGCCACTTCTGCCCATCGAGCATGGTGCCCGGAAGGAGCGCAGCTTGGTCGTATTCGTGACATCCGGCGCAGAGCTCGGAGGTGCGGTATTTGGGCTGGTAGCTCCCGCCCATGAATGGATTGGGCACGTCGGGATCGGGCCCGAAGATCGCCTGCCGTACCGGCGCGCCGATTTGGGTATTCAGCTTCTCATAGGGCCTTTGCATGATCAGGCGCCCGGAGTTGCCAGGCGCTTTGCTCGTGAGATCGACGTCGCGGATGTGATGACAAGCATCGCAGTGGTTGCCATCTTCGAAGCTCGGCCCGGCGGCCTCGAGGAGATCGCGCCCGCCAGCGGGCCCGTCGATGCCGATCGCGTGACAATCGGCGCAATGGCCGAAGTGCGTCGGTTTCTCAGTAGCCGACAATGCCGGATCGTCGCACGCCGTGGAGGTTTGCGCGCCGCACGCATTGAGATCGGCGAGGACGCCACGTCCAATGTAACACCGCGAGCCCGCGACCCCTGGGGCGCCAGGGACGACGCCGCTCTTCGTGACCCCTCCCGCGGCCCCGCATGCGGCGCCAGGCGCGATCGCCGAAGCGACGCCTGCATAGAGGTCTTGAACGAGCGGATCGCGGGTTGCCCGCGCGTGGGCCGAAGTTTGAAAGTCGGCGACGTAGGTCGTATGGCAATGCCCGCACACGGCCGTCGAGTTGTCTTTGGCCGGATCGCCTACGCCAGGTGCACCAAAGGTGTATCCGAGCGCGTTGTCGGGGGGATCGATCGATCGAAGGACCAAGGTGATCGTCGCGGTTGGAAGCTCGGTGAGCTCTTCACCCGCGGCGCGATATCCTTCTTTCGCGGCGATCAACGTCGGGGTGCCAGAGCTTCCCTTGGTGAGAGCCACCGTGAACGTGCCATCGAGACCTGTCAGAAACGAGGGCTCTCCGCCGCCTTGCATCACGATGGCACCCGCAACAGGATTGATTCCGTCGGTCACGACGCCCGTCACCGTGAATTGATCGGGGAGCGGGCCGCCACCGGTGCTCGACGACGACGCCGAAACCGAAGCTTCGGAGGTCGTCGTCGTGGCGTTGCCCCCACCACCCGTCTCGCTGCCGCCGCATGCGCCGGCGATCGCCGCCCCGACGAGCGCCCACGAAGCGACGAGCGAGAAACCGATCGTGGTTCTCGTGCGCTCCGGGCCGGGGTTCTGGAGACCGAATGGTCGTCGCATGGTGTTCGATGGTCCGTCTGATCCGTGTTCGACGCGGCAATCGTCGCCATGAGCGGCGACCGAGCCTCATTCGCTCGTCGGTCGAGTCTATCAGACGCGTCGCTCTGGCTCCGGGGCAAGCTTCGGGTCATGCTCTCGACCATGGATTGGAAGCTCTGGGCGTCGACTTTCGGTGCAGTTTTTCTGGCCGAGCTCGGCGACAAAACGCAGCTCGCGACCTTCTCGGTGGCCTCGGCCAACGCAGGCTCGCGCATCACGGTGTTCACCGCCTCGGCCTTGGCGTTGGTCACGACGAGCGCCATCGCCGTCTTGGTCGGAGGGCTCGCGGTGAAGGCGATCCCGCTCGTGTGGATCAAACGCGCAGCAGGCGCCTTGTTCGTCGGGATCGGCCTCCTCTATCTTGCACAGAGCTTAGGCCCACAAATGCCCGAGGGCGAGGAAGACGGCTCGGTGAGCCCGCCTAAGTCCGATTCGAAGAGCGCTTCTTCCGACGCGACTCCTTCTTCGAGCCCTGCCGATCGCGAATCGGGCGGCTGAGTAAAGTTCTTCATGTCCCTGGCTCCCAGTCCCGGCTCGTCGATCGTCGCGCTGCTCGGGCCGACGAACACGGGCAAGACGCATCGTGCGATCGAGCGCATGCTCGAGCACGAGAGCGGGATGATCGGATTGCCGCTGCGTCTCTTGGCGCGTGAGGTCTACGACAAGCTCACGACGCGCGCCGGCGAGAGCCAAGTGGCGCTCGTCACCGGCGAAGAAAAGCGTATTCCGCGGAGACCGCGGTATTGGGTCTGCACCGTCGAAGCGATGCCGGTCGCGTTTCGATCGCAGGGCGAGGGCCCTCTCGAGGTCGACTTTCTCGCCGTCGACGAGATTCAGCTCGCGGCGCACCCCGAGCGTGGTCACGTCTTCACCGAGCGACTGCTCCACGCGCGCGGCAGGCTCGAGACGATGTTTCTCGGCGCCGATACGATGCGCGGCGCGCTCGAAGCCCTGGTTCCGACGGCGCGCACCACGTCGAGCCCGCGTTTGTCTCGATTGACCTCGGCCGGAGCGAGCTCGCTCGGCCAACTCAAGAAGCGGACCGCGATCGTCGCATTCAGCATTCAGCGGGTCTACGAGATCGCCGAGCGCGTGCGGGCCCGGCGAGGGGGCGCCGCCATCGTTCTCGGTGCGCTCTCACCGCGAGCCCGCAATGCGCAAGTTGCGCTCTATCAATCGGGTGAAGTCGATTACCTCGTGGCGACCGATGCCATCGGAATGGGGCTCAACCTCGATATCGATCACGTTGCATTCGCCGATCTGCGCAAATTCGACGGGCGCGAGGGCCGCGAGCTCGAACCCGCCGAAATCGCGCAGATCGCAGGACGCGCGGGTCGTCACACCCGCGATGGGACATTCGGCACCCTCGCGCCGCTCGCGCCGCTTCCCGACCGAGTCGCGCGCGATCTCGAAGAGCATCGTTTCGATCGCATTCGGCATCTCGTATGGCGCAATCCACACCTCGACTTCTCGTCGCTCGACTCGCTCTCGAGCTCACTCGAAGAGCCGCCGCCCTCTCGCATGTTGCGGCGCATCGACCGGACCGACGATCACGCGGCTCTGAATGCGCTTCGCAACGACGACGACTACCGACGTCTTCGCGGAGAAGAAGCGGTGACGATTGCTTGGGAAGTGTGTCGCATCCCCGACTATCGGCAGATCCTCTTCGAAGATCACCTCGCGACCTTGAAGAGCGTGCTCGATCAGCTCGTCGGCCCGCGCGCCAAGGTGAGCCCCGACTTCTTGTCGACCAAGCTCGAAGGCTTGTCGAATCCCGCAGGCGATCTCGAGAGCTTGATGGGACAGATCGCTGCGATTCGAACCTGGAACTACGTGGCCAATCAATCGGGTTGGGTCGACGACGCCGGCATTTTTCAGGCGCGCGCGACCGAGATCGAGAACCGTTTGGGTGATGCACTCCACGAAGCGTTGGTCGCGCGCTTCGTCGATCGCTCGCGCACCGCCCGACCAAGCAGTCCAGGGAAGACCGCCGCCAAATCGAGCCCGGGTGAGCGACGCGAGCCCGCAGGCCCTTTCGCTGCGCTCGCGAAGCTCACGGTCGCAGGCGCTGCACGCGAGCCCGAACGCTCGCTCGTCGAAGAGCTCGTCGCCGCCGACCACGACGAGATCGCGCTCGATAGCTCGGCCGTGATTCGTTTTCTGAATCAGTCTGTGGCCAAGATGATACCGGGTCGCGATCTGCTCACGCCCGACGTGCTCGTCACAGCCGACTTGTCGCCGAGCGAGCGATTGCGCGCGCATCGGCGCCTCGTCGCGTTCACCCGCGACGTCGTCCATGGCCTCTTTGCCGAGCTCGACGACGCGACGACGAAGCTCTCCCCTATGGGGCGTGGGCTCGTCTATCTCCTGAAGCAGCGGCTCGGAACGTTGCTCGCGGCCGACGCTCGCAATGAAATCGCAGGGCTCACCGAATCGGATCGTGAGGCGCTCGCCAAGGCGGGTATCGTCGTCGGAAGCTTTGCGGTCTACGTTCCGCGACTCTTGAAGCAGACCGCGTTGAACGAGCGTCAGGCCCTCGTCACGGCGCTCCTCGGGCCGCGCGAGCGTGTACGGTTTCCCGAAGGCTCGGCGGTATCGCTATGGCCCATTCGTGGCCTGGAACGGATCCTCCATTCGGCCATCGGCTTTCCGTGGGTCGGGCCGCGCGCCGTCCGCGCCGACGTCCTCGAGCGCGTCGCGGGGCGCCTCGATGCCGCCACCGACGACGAGCGCCCGACATTGCCTCTCGCTGGCTGGCTCGGCTCGAAAGGCAGCGACGTCGAAGCCATCATCGCCGCCGCCAACGCCGGTCGATGAGCTCGCGCGGCTCCTCGGCACAGGGGAGTCGACCGGTTGAGCTTCGCTTCCAGCGAGAGGATGCATCAAAAAGACAGGAAGGCTCGATGATGCTCGACCGGAGTGAGGGAGCACCACCGAGCGCCATTGGACGCGAAATCCTCTCGCTTCCCGTCTTAGGCGCCCGGTCGAAATGAGTGCTGCTGCGACCGCCGATCCCTTCGCTGCGACGGTCGGCCTCCTCTCTCCGCTCCTCAGCCTACAAAAGTA